>JAGRCP010000017.1 GCA_020433455.1 Caldilineaceae bacterium
ATCAGGCCGTGATTCAGGCTGACGCATACATCCGGAACGGCAGCACGGACCTGCCCGAGAAGCAGTCCATCGACATGGTTCTGCTTACGCCTGACAACGCCGGAAATTATGAGCGTTTTGCACCCAAGCAGTAGGGAGTTGTCCGCGAATTAACATAGCGATTGGGAGCTGTTGTCTGGGAGCGTCAATCTCCAGCCTGGCATTAGCGCCGGACTGGAGCCCAGCGCTCCCAGAGGGCGACCAAAACAACAGGCCGTACCTTGAAGAGGGACAATAGCCAGGAAATCGCTCGCGTATGGCTGAACGATAGGCTGTGGATTGGGCGGATCGGACGGATCAATACCGGATAGAAAAATCCGTATTGATCCGTCTGATCGCTCACTCTGCGGCCTATTTTAATTGTAGACCAATCCAGAGAAACCGTTAAGAAGATGCTTGTTGAGACATCAAATCCATAAGGAGAAAGATCATGAGTGAAAGACCCAAGTTGGGCGTGATCGTCACCAATCGCAACTTTTTCGCCGATAGTTTGGTCCAGGAAGGGCGTACGCAGATTCTGGACGCGCTGGAGAAGTTGGGCATTGATGCGGTAATTGTATCCCCGGAGGAGACGCGGCTGGGCGTGGTGGAGACGTGGGAGGACGCCAAGCAGTGCGGCGCGCTCTTTAAGCGGCATCAGGACGAGATTATGGGCATTCTGGTCTCCTTGCCCAATTTCGGCAACGAGAAGGGCATAGCCGACGCTATCCGCCTTTCCGGCCTCAACGTGCCGGTGTTGGTCCACGCCTTCCCGGACACGACCCAACAACTGACCGTGGCCGGTCGGCGCGACGCTTTTTGCGGCAAGCTTTCATTGACTAACAATCTTTATCAATACGGGATTGATTTCAGCATAACGCAGAACCATGTGCTCGATCCGGATTCGGATGCGTTCGCCCGAGAGCTGGATAAGTTTGTGCGGCTCTGCAGGGTGGTCAAGGGGATGCGCAGCTTGCGCCTGGGGGCGATTGGCGCACGCCCGCAAGCGTTCAACACTGTGCGCTATTCGGAGAAATTACTGGAAGCCAACGGCATCAGCGTGGTGACTCTGGACCTGTCGGAAGTTTTCGGCTGGGCGGAGAAGCTGGGCGATGATGACCGGCGCGTGGTTGAGAAACTGGCCGACATCCGCGGCTATGCCAGAGCCGATGCCGCACCGCCGCCTTCGCTGGTCAAGATGGCCAAGCTCGGCGTCGTCATCGGCGACTGGATGGACGAGTTCGAGCTTGACGCGACGGCTATCCAGTGCTGGGAGACGCTGCAGCACAATTACGGCATCAATGCCTGCACCATCATGAGCATGATGAGCGACCGCTTTATGCCCAGCGCGTGTGAGGTGGACATCGCGGGCACGCTTTCCATGGCGGCCCTGCAGCTGGCTTCCAATGCGCCGGCCGGCCTCGTTGATTGGAACAATAACTATGATGATGAGCTGGACAAATGCCTCTATTTCCACTGCGGCAACTGGGCCAAGAGCCTCGTCTCTGAGATTGAGATTGTGCCCGCCGAGGTGCTGGGAACGACGCTGGGCGAGGAGAACACCTGGGGCGCCCTCAATGCCCGCTCCCTCAGCGGGCCCATGACCTACGCACGCATCGATACTGATGACCGCCGCGGCGTAATCAAGACCTATATCGGCCAGGGCCAATTCACCGACGATCCGTTGAGCCTTATGTCCGGCACAAAGGCGGTCGTAGAGGTTCAGGAGCTACAGGCGCTGCTGCGCTACATCTGCAAGAACGGTTTCGCCCATCACTGCGCCATGACCCTTGGCCACGTGAGCGACATCCTGGACGAGGCGTTTAACACGTATCTGGGCTGGGAGACTTATCACCATCAGTGATCTTACTCCCAGACGTTACTGTCTAACCTGCGGGATGATTCGCGGGAAATACGCTGTTCCCAGAAAGAAACCTCTGGGAGGAACTCGTATGGTTACTCCCAGACTAACAAGTTCCACTTGTCGGATTCGTCGGGGTCGGGCACGAAGGTAAGCTTAAGATTTCGTAGCTGATCGCTTTCAACGAGCATGTCTGAATTGCCTGAAAGCCCGCGCCAGGGGGTGCTGGCGCTAAAGGCGACCATGCCGGGATAGATGACGTACGCGGCGGAATCGCCCGGCTGGAGGTCCGCTTCGCTGGGGCCCTGTTCGACCCGGAATTTTTGATCGATGGTGAAGCGGATAACCTGCTCAAAGTCATTGCGCACCTGGAGCACAGCCAGTCCCGCGGGCACGGCGGGGCTGGCCTGCGCCGTGCCCGTGGTCGGTTCAGTCGCCGTGACTTCGCTGCTTTCTCCGCCCTCTGTCCCGGAATCAGGCGCTGCTGCGCTGTCCGCCACCGGCTCGACCGGTTCCGGCGTGGGGGCCAGCCGGCCGTCGGTAATGGCCGCAATGCCCAAAGCCGTGACGTCGTTATTGCACTCCAGGTAGCCGGCGCTGCCGGTAATCCACCCGCCGTCTGCAATGCGCTCGTCTACGGCCAGCCAGCTGTTGTCCTCGCTGCGTCCTACGATGATGACCGTGGCGGGTTCAGCTCCGTCCCCGCGCACTTTGTTCACGATTTCATACTGCAAGCCCGGCCCGCTCCGCACGTTGAGCGCGGGAACGAGCAACGTGCAGGCGATCTCATCCGCTTGCGCAGCGCTCTCCGTTTGCCCCGCGTTTTCCTGCGTAGCAGCGCTATCTGCCGCCGCGTCATTTGTCGTGTCGTTTGCGGCATCAGCCGCGGGCGCGTCTCCATCTTCCGCCTCCGGCATTGCCACGCCCGCGGCCTTGCCCATGACGGGCTTGATAATTAGTTCAGTAAAGCTGCTGCCGGGCAGACCGCCCGCGGCGCTTTGCTCTTCCAGGCTATAGTAAAATCCCGCTTGCGCCGTGGCCGGGGCCCACTCGCAGGCCGATTCTCCGTTGGCGTTGATGCAGGAACGGAGGAAGAAGATGGGCAGCGCATCATCGGTGACGGTAAACTCCTGGACGGTAGCGGGGAGCAGTTCATATGTTTCATTGCGATAAACGACGGTTTCGCGTTTACCGGTGCGATTCTGGATCCATATCTGGTTAGAAGGAGGCGAACCCGCTTCGCGCAGAACCAGGCCGGCCGCCAGATCTTCTTCGGCTCCGGCCACGATTTCATAAAAGCCGTCTCGATTGAGGAGATAGGGGTCCCAATAACAGGTTTCGTCGCCTTCCGGCGTGTCGGCGTCACAATTATAGAGGTTGAGTACAGCCGTTATCCGGGTCAGGTCCAGCCCCAGCGCGCGTTGGGCGTCCAGCCGGGTGGTTTCGCCCTCAACAAAGAAGCGCACGGCCGCGTCTGTCCGATTGGCGATGATGGTGCCTTCTACGACGGCGGTATAGGCGCTATCCGCTGCCAGAGCCGGCGCTGTATCAGACACGGCGTTGCCCGTGGTGACGGCCGTCGTTTCGGTTAGACCGGCGACATCCGTGATGGTGGTAACGTCTGTGATTACAGCAACGCCCGTTACGCCGGTAGTTGCCGTAATGGTTTGCCGCGGGAGGGTCGTCCTCGCTTCCACCTGCTCTGCCGCCTGGATAAGCGGTCCGGACGATGCTGATGCCGGGGTGGCGTTGAATCCTGTCCCCAACAGAAGGGCTCCAAAAAGAGCAACGGCAATGGTTACATAAAGCGCTGTATGATTCGTTCGCATGATGCGAAGTGTGCTCCTGTAAAAATTGGCTCGCTATTGAACTGCCGCCCGCGTTTGGGCAACCAAACAGGGCCGTACACATTTCGGCGACAATAAAGCGGCGTCGGCTTGGCCGTTCTCAGTCGAGACAGAGCCCTTTAAACTAGCCGTCCCACAATGTTCGCTGCGCTGCAATAGCGTTCACTACGTCCGAAATCTTGCATTTTTTACTTTCCAAAAACGTAAAATAACGCGTACGCGTTCCCGGATTTTGACTTTCTCAGTGTACGCCGGGATCGACTCCCGGCCAAAATTCGGGCTCTGCGCTGTAGCCTTGCCCAGCGGATATGTGATAGACTAGCGGCCATGTTACTGTGCTTATTGGTCCGGCAAGCTGTGTGCTTCCCATGATTGTCCTGGGCGTTTCTTCCTGGCTCTTTGACGCCTGGCGCGGCGTTTTCTATCCAGATAGTCTGGCGCGCGGCGATTATCTGGCCTACTACAGCCGTTATTTCGCCACCGTGGAAGTAAATACCAGCTTTTACGGCCGGCCTCGCCAATCGACAGTGGCCAAGTGGCTGGCGGCCACGCCGGACGGCTTTCAGTTTTGCCTGAAGTTTCCTCGGGCGATCAGCCATGAGAAGCAACTGGTTGATTGCCAGGCGGAGACCCGCTCCTTTTTAGACTTGCTCCGCCTTTTGGGGGACGCGGCTGCGCCCGCATTTTTGCAACTGCCGCCTGGTTTTACCCGGGCCGGCGCGGGGCGGACGCTGGCCGATTATCTGGCCTGGCTGGCTGAAGCCGGCAGGGATCTGCGCCTGGCCGTGGAGGTGCGGGCCGCTGATCTCATGACGCCTGCTTTTGTCGCCTATTTGCTGGATCTGGGATTGGCTCCGGTCCTGGTGGATCGGGTCAATACGCCCGATCTCTATCCTGCATATCTGGCCCTGCTGGAAGCGGGCAAGGGGCCTCGGTATTTGGTCATTCGCTGGATCGGCGATGACGCCAATGGCCCCACCGGCGATCGAGAGATTACGGCTCCCCGCGACGCAGAGCTGGCGCAATGGGCGGAACGGCTGGCCACGCTTCATCGTGCGGGGATCGACGTATTCGGCTACATGCATAATCCGTATGAAGGCCATTCCCCTGCCAGCGTGCGCCGCCTGCAGGCCGAACTGGCCCGATACGTCGATCTGCCCGCCTGGCAGCCGCCTCTGGAGCCGGAGGATGCGCCTCCCGGGCAATTGTCGCTGTTCTCGTAATCCACGCCTTGCGCATGATTCTGTTTACTTATCGAGGGAGACCATGGACCGAACGACCCCTACCGCCCAAAACGAAGAAATTGAACTATACATCCGCACTTATTATTCTCTCCTGCGTAGCAGCGCGCCGGTGCGGGTGCGAAGTCTGGAAGACACCCACATGGCCATGAAATCCAGCCTTCACTATCACGCCGATAGCCCGGAGCTGGACATCACCGCGCTCGTCTATGCGGCCCTGCGCTTGCCGGATTGCATTCACGATACGCAACTGATGATCATGGGGCAGATGGAGGATGTCTTTCTGCGCGAAGGCTATGGCGACGTGACGACCTGGCAGCCGGTGCGGGCTCGGGCCAGACGTCGCAAATTTTATTATGAACCTGAGCAGTCTTATCTGGCTGCATTTGTCTCCAGCGTCAGCGATATCGACGATCTTATTCCTTGCCTGACCGCCTATCAGATCGAATGGAACAAGCTGCACCAGAAGCTCAACAGCGCTGATATTGGTCGCCGTTTGGCCCTTTCCCGGACTAACAACGGATATATTCCGCTGGAGATGCTGGATGAAATTCGCACGGTTCTGGGCCTGAGCGCGGATGACTTTGCCCGGCTCAATCAACTCTGGCCCCGGGAGATGTTCTTGCACAATTTATCGGCTGCGGCAGTCAAGCAACTGGATATTCGCATCACCGTCTTGGGCAGCGGCCTGAGCGATTATCGTCGCAGCGTCCAGCAGTGGTGGCGACGCATTGAGGAGGTGACGCAGGATAAAGGGATTGGCCTGGCCCAGCGCCCCATCTATTTTGTCAGCAGCAACATTCACAGCATGGTCAATCTCCTTTCCGGCTCGGCCTGGGAACTGGAGGAAGAGCTGCGCCGCTTTGTGGAGGAAGAGAACCCTGAGGACCTGCGGGACGAATTGCTGCAGCTGTCCGCGGATGATACGGGCGCATTCGGCAACTTGCTTTATTACGTCCTCCGTCCCTATATCAATCACGCAAACAGTCTGCCCGAAGACCATGAGCGGGTGCTGCGTCGGGAGCGCAAGGCCGGCGTCACGCGGATTACCGAGCCCCACTGTCTGGATGTAGAAGCCCAAATCATCGAGATAAATCGCCTGCGGGCCAAGCGAGTCGATCCCCGCCTCAGCCGCCTTTCAGATGAGGAATGGGCGCTACTGCGCAAGAGCGATGCGTTGATCATCAACATTGATTACCCCCTGGGCATGGCGGCTTACCATATTTTCAGCCAACTCTCCACCGCGGTGGGCGCGATCCACGGCGTCTATATCCTGGGCAAGGCGGCTACCCTCAACGGACGCGTGGGCGACGTTATGATTCCCAACGTGATCTATGACGAGCATTCCCTCAATTCGTACCTCTTTCGCAACTGCTTCACTGCGCAGGATGTCGCTCCGTATCTCAAATACGGCACCGTCTTTGATAACCAGAAGGCGGTCACCGTGCGGGGCACCATGCTCCAGAATCGGGATTTTATGCACGTCTTCTACGAGGAGGGCTATACCGACATCGAGATGGAGGCGGGGCCCTATCTCAGCAGTCTTTATGAGGATATCTACCCCAAGCGCTACCCTGTCAATGAAATCGTTAACCTCTTCATCAACGCGCCCTATGATATTGGCCTCATTCACTACGCCAGTGACACGCCCATCAGCAAGCGTCAGTCCTTGCTCAGCAAGAGCCTGAGCTACTTCGGCGTGGATGCTACCTATGCTACCTCCGTTGCGATCCTGAATCGCATTTTGAAGAATGAAGCGGAACGCCTGCGAACTATTGTGACTGAGGAGAAGGGGACGGTTGAAGCATGAACGCTCCTGTCGACGCTACCTGGTTTTGGCGTCTGCTTCACCTGTCGGGCTATTTCTTACAACTTTTTTTCTGTCGGATTGAAGTCAAGGGACGTGAAAATGTTCCGCTGGAGGGCGGCCTGATTTTTGCCTGCAACCACAACATGGGGCCGGACTACGTTATTTTGGGCTGGACGAGTCCCCGTCAGGTTTACTTTATGGCTAAGAGCGACATTTTCTATTATTCCGGCTGGCTAACCTGGTTCCTCCATCAGGTTGGGACCTTCCCGGTTGAGCGGGGGCGCGGCGGAAGAGGAGCCGTGACTGCTTCAGTTAAAATCGTGAAACAGGGCAAGGCGCTGGGCATGTTTCCCGAGGGAACGCGCAGTCGGGACGGTAATCTTCAAGCCGGGCGTTCCGGCGTGGCCCGCATTGCGTTGGCTGCCCAGGCTCCCATCCTGCCCGTAGTCGTGCTCAACTCGGAAAAGGTGCTGCCCCGGCGCTGGTTGCCCTGGAACCGTCCCCTGGTGACGATCGAGTACGGAAAACCTTTTCCTGTAACGGGCGATCCGGCCAACCCCGCGGACATCCAACTCGTCACCGATCGCACCATGCGCGGAATTGCTGCTTTGCTCCCCCCTAAGCGACGCGGCGTTTACGCATCAAGCTGATGCAGCGGATCTTGGTGCCGGGCTGGAGTCGGATGTTCCAGAGGCCGGCCCAAATAAACCCCAACATGGATGACTTGGATAACGTGCTTCAGCGCACTTCCTCTAACGGGCTAATAGGCAGCGAATTCATTCGCTGCCGCCACCCCGTAATTGCCCAGAAAACCCATTTGCTTAAAGCAATATAGAGGGCAGCGTTCAGGCCTTGATTGCTCAATACGTTTTGACATATTTTGATTTGTATTTTGTTATAAATGGGTTGTTTGAGGGGGATGTTATAAATAGATCTCTGATGTTATTGTAAACCAGAATAATTTATTTTTTCTCACTCTCTGACCGGAGTGAAATTTTTTCGTAACGTATTTTCTACCGTGATTGTCGCTTATTTGTAATTTCTTCGCAATGTGGCTTCTGCCAAACTTTCCACCTGATTGTAATCTTCCCCGTAACGTATCCCTGCCATACTCGTCATCAGATTTATATTAATGTAGCCTGATTGGTTGGTTTTAATTAATAGATAGCGGATTCGCAGTATGTTTGATTTAGGGTTGTATTTTGTATCGTTGATTTTAGTAAGTCGTACTGACCGTCCTTTGGACGTGTGCTGCACAACGTGAATTTAGGTAACAGAGCGCAAAGAGGAGATTTCAGGTATGCATAGGGCCCATTCCTTGAGATTTTTGGTAAGTTTGATTATCTGCTGGAGTGCAGTGATTTTTTTTGCCCCCAATTTGTGGAGTGCACCTAATGCCTCTTCAATTACGGGGCGGGTATGGAACGATGCGAATCAGAACAGAACAATTGACACGGGTGAGAGTGGTATCGGCGGTGTGACGGTGGTTCTTTATAATGGCAGCACGTGTCAAAGCGTGCAGACCGCGGCGGATGGGACATATACGTTCGCCGGCCTGCCTGACGGCGCTTACACCATTTATGAAGCCGCCGGCGAGACGACGCCCACGCCGGCAACCTGCCCGCCGACCGCAACAACCGCGGATGCCTCGGGCAGCACGGTCACGCTTGGAACCATCGCCGACCCGACAGGCTATGCATCATCGACCGCCAATGTGCGCCAGGTGACGATTTCCGGCGCCAATCTCACCAATCAGAACTTTGGCGACTATGTTGCGCCGCCTTTCTCCGGCTGCACCGACAGTGCATTTCTCTACCAGAACAACCCCTCTGATATTTACACGGTGGATCTGGTGACGGGCGATTACTCTCTGATGACGGGCGCGCCGGCCGTCTACTCGAACGGCGTCGGCTATAACGTGTTGGACAACTACATTTACGGTTACGCCTATATCAACCCGGTCAGCGGCGTCGGCTACATCACCCGAACCGATGGGAGCGGCAATATAACAGTGCTGCCCGTAAGCGGATTGGTTAAGCCTGGCGGAGCGGCCGCCAGCGCTACCGTAGGCGATGTTTCTCTGGACGGTTATCTTTACCTGGGGCGAGCCAATACTGATTACGCCTGGGTGATCGACGTCAACCCCCAGCGCGCCACCTACTTGCAGCTGACCATGCTTACCCTGTCCTCAACCACAGGCCTGGCGGATTGGGCTTTCAATCCCGCAGACGGCATGCTCTACGGCATTCAGACGAGCGCGACAGACCCTCGTCTTATCCAGGTTAATCCCACAACGGGCGTCGTGACGGACCTGGGACCGACCGGCATGCCGGAAGCAGGCGTTGCGTTCGGCGCCGTCTATTTTGATGCGGACGGTTATTTTTATGCTGCCAGCAATAGCGACGTGGATCCCAATAACGATTGGGGAGATATCTACCGTATCGATCTGCGCGATCCCAATAACCTCGATCCGACGGCTACCTTCTTTACCCAAGGCCCTAAGTCAAACCAGAACGACGGCGCCCGCTGCGCCCTGGCCGATGTCAGTGCGTTGGATTTCGGCGATGCACCCGATTCCTATGGCACGAGCTTGAATGAGAATGGCGCACGCCATATCGCCTATGCCTCCCTTTTCCTGGGGTCGCTGATCGACACGGAAGATAACGCATGGGTGAGCGCAGATGCGTTGGGTGATGACGGTTCCGAGCAGGATGATGAGGATGGGCTGAACGGCGGATTTCCGTCACTGACTGCGAGCGCGACGACCTACAGCGTCCAGATTGATGTTGCCAACAGCGGCAGCCCGGCTTACCTGGTCGGCTATATCGACTGGAACGGCGACGGTGACTTCGGCGACGCCAATGAGCAATCCGGGACGGTAACGGCGAACGCCAACGGTACGTACAGCGTGCAATGGAACGTGCCCGCCTACTCCATCCCCAGCGCGACCTTCGCCCGCTTCCGCCTAAGCACCGATCAAAGCGCGGTTGAATCGCCCATCGGCCCCGCGCCTGACGGCGAGGTGGAGGATTATCAGGCGGCCCTCTATACGCCGGCTTCTCTTACCATCGTAAAAAGCGCTCAACCTGCCGACACTGGGACCTCATTTGAGTTCACGCAGGACATGGACGCCTCTGGGAATTTTTCTCTTGCCCACGGTGAGAGCAAGCAATTTGCCAATCTGGCGCTCGGCGCTTACACGGTGGGCGAATTGCTCCCCGATGGTTGGCAGCTCAATACAATTACGTGCACGGGCAACAGCAATCCTGTTGCGGTTATCGCCCCCAGCGTTGAAGTGACATTGGAGTCGGGTGAGGATGTTATCTGCACCTTTGCGAATGAAAATCCCGATTTGAATTTGGCCGTTACGTTGGGTTGGTTCCTTGCTGAGTCCCATGACGGCGTAGTGACCTTCTCCTGGCGCATGGAGACGGAATCGGGAGTGGCCGGCTTTAACCTGCTGGCCGTCACGGAAACCGGTCTCGTTCCGTTGAACGGTACGCTGATTCCTTCCGTTGCCATCGACTCAATTGCGCCGACGGAATATCAGGTTTCACTTGCAACGACAGCCACCACCTTTTATCTGCAGGAAATTACGGTTGACGGGGGAACAGAAGATCACGGCCCCTTTGAAATCGGCCAGGAGTACGGCAGCTCCGGTAATGTGGATGGCGCTTCCATGACGCCCGCCGTCTGGCTCCCTATCGTTGCACGGTAATATTTCGTCTCTCACAAATAAAAAAGGCGACCGGATTGCCCGGTCGCCTTTTTTATTTGCATGCTTTGCCTAATCGCCTAACCCGTTTATCAACCACGAAGCCTGATCCGGCCGTGTGCGAGAGCAAACCTGTGGTAAAATAGCCGAAATGTAGCTGCTCTCTTTCGTTAAGGCCGAGGACCTGCAGCGGCCTGCCTCTATCAGGATTCCACATAGCCACTATGAAAACGCCAATTCTCACACTACCGGACAACGCGCCTCCTTCCTTTCATATGCTGGCCAAGCCCACGGGCGCGATCTGCAACCTGGACTGCGCCTACTGCTTCTTTCTGGACAAAGAGGTCTTTTACGAGGGCAGCAAGTTTCGCATGTCCGACGACACGCTGGAAGAGTATATCCGGCAACTCATTGAAGCCCATCAGGTGGACGATGTGACCATTGCCTGGCAGGGCGGCGAGCCCACCATCATGGGGCTGGACTTCTATCGCCGGGCCATGGCGCTGGTGGAAAAATACCGGCGGCCGGGCATGCGCTTTCTTCACACCATGCAGACCAACGGCACTCTGTTGAATCAGGAGTGGGCGGCGTTTTTGAAAGAACACGATTTTCTCATGGGCATCAGCATGGACGGCCCGCGGGAACTGCACGATGTCTACCGGGTTGACAAGGGCGGCGGCCCCACCTTTGATAAGGTTCTGCGCGGCATTCGGCTGTTGCAGGAGAACGACATCGAATACAACGTGCTGACCACGGTCAACAGCGTCAACGCCGATTACCCGCTGGAAGTCTATCGCTTCCTGCGCGATGAGGTCGGCACCACGTGGATGCAGTTTATTCCTGTGGTCGAGCGGATCAACGAGGACGGCCTGACGCTGCGCCAGGAAGGCGATCACGTGTCAGACCGGTCGGTCCGACCGGAACAGTTCGGACGCTTTCTCAGCACTATTTTTGACGAGTGGATCACCCATGACGTGGGCCGGGTCTACGTGCAGACCATTGAGGCGGCCTTGCGCAACTGGCTGGGGATGAGTTCTTCGGGTATGTGCGTCTTTAACCAGACCTGCGGCACGGGGCTGGCGATTGAGCACAACGGCGATGTCTATTCCTGCGATCACTTTGTGGAGCCCGCTTATCTCTTGGGGAACATCCATAATAAGCACATGATCGAGTTGGTGGCCTCACCCGAGCAGCTTCAGTTCGGTCAGGATAAATATGACCGCCTGCCCCAATATTGTCTGGACTGCGATGTGCGTTTCGCTTGCCAGGGCGAATGCCCCAAGAACCGTTTCATTCTCACGCCCGACGGCGAACCGGGGCTGAACTACCTCTGCGCCGGCTTCCAGTATTTCTTCCGCCACGCCGATTTCGGCATGAAGATCATGTCGGAGCTCTACCGCCGCCGACGGGAGATCCGGGAGGTGATGCCCATCTACCGACGCGCCTTCGCCGATGTCGGCCGCAACGACCCCTGTCCGTGCAATAGCGGGCGCAAATTCAAGCAGTGCCACGGCCGGGAACACCAGGCGCGCCACGTCGGGCTCCCGACCCTGCGCTCCCAATCCCGTTCGGAGTTGACCGCAAACGTTTCATAAGTCGTTGCAGAATATCGCTGCTGCAAAATATGGCTCTCTGCGGTTTCGTGGAGTCAAGCCGCCGAATGAATCCGGCTCCTGTTACGGGAAACGTGCTGAAGCCTGTTTGAGTATGTAGATCATCATTACAATCATGGTAATTGCCAGTATCCGCTGGCACACAATCTGGTAACCAGCCACTATGTGAGCAGAGCTGTACGCTTTCCCGTGGATGCAAAAATCTACCGACGCTATGAAGAATTCACCAACTGGGAAGCGTTTGTCAAGAAGCATTTTCCGGGTGAAGAGATTCCGAGAAAAAAGAAAGCGCGGACGGCATTTCAAAAACGGGTGGCTCCTGTATTGCTGCAAGACCCGGAGTTTCAGGCGTTTGACGAAGCGTTCAAGACAAAGATCACTCTCGCCGGCGAACTTGCCAAACAGGCCGTTGACCGAGCTCTCTGATTTGGCTGGGTTCTCTTCGATGGCTGGTATCTGGCTCCTGACTTTCTTGCTGTGCTCAACGACCTGGAAAAGGATTGGATCAGCATTATGTCGTCTTGGTCACCAATCGTACTGACTGTAATGCCAAGCGCATTCTCTCAACTTATCTGCTTCGTTGGCCGATTGAGACTTTTTATCAGGATAGAAAACAACTTCTTGGTCTCGACGAATATCGTATGCGAACAGCCCAAGCCTTTCAAAAACTCCCATCCTTTTCGCACATGACGCCCTGAATTCCGGCCAACATGTTTCCCAAGTCTTTGGCACCCTTTTTACCAAACAGGAGCTTCGCCCTACTACCTAATTCTCGACCTGCCAAATCTATCCAGCTCTCAAAACACAACTATCGAGTCAGATTTTCATCAAAGGAATTCATTATGAGCGAATATGACCTCCTCATTCGCAACGGCAAGGTTGTGGACGGCAGCGGCAATCTCTGGTTCTATGGCGATGTGCTGGTACAGGGCGATCGCATCGCCGCGGTGACGCCTGTGGGGCAGGAGCCCTCAAGCGCGGCCAAAACAGTCGTTGACGCCACGGACCACGTGATCGCGCCCGGCTTTATCGACATTCAGAGCCATTCCATCCTGCCCCTTATGGTGGACGGGCGCTCGGTTTCCAAATTGCTTCAGGGTGTCACCACGGAGATCATGGGGGAGGGCTGGACGCCCGCGCCGGTGATCGGCCGCAACACCGATCCGTTGGACGACGTCTACTTCTCCCTTGATATCGGCGATGCGTGGCGTTCGCGCATCTATGCCTGGTACCGCTTTCGGGATTGGCTGGACGCGATGGTCGAGCATGGCGTTTCGCCCAATGTTGGGTCATTTTTGGGCGGCGGCACCCTGCGCACCATAGGCAAGGGGCTGGAGATGGGGCGGCCCAATGATGCTGAGCTGGCCCTCATGCAGCAGACCATGGCCGCCGCCATGCAGGAAGGCGCGTTCGGCGTCTCCTACGCCCTTATCTATCCGCCGGACGTCTACACCGATACCGATGAGCTGGCCGCCATCTGCGAAGTCGTGGCTGCGCACCGCGGCGTCTACATTACCCACATTCGGGATGAAGGCGATCGTCTGGAGGAGGCCATGGACGAGGCTATCGAATTGGGACGGCGCACGGGCGTGGCCGTGGAGGTTTATCATCTCAAGGCGTCAGGCGCGCACAATTGGCACAAGATGCCCGGGGTGATTGAGCAGATTTCTCAGGCCCGGCGCACGGGCGTTGACATCACGGCGGACATGTACCCCTACGCGGCATCGGGCACCGGGCTGAGCGCGGTGCTGCCGCCGTGGGCCATGGCTGAGGGCAAGCTCTATGAAAACCTGCGGGATCCGGAAATGCGCGCGCGTATCAAGGAGGAGATGCTCCACCCGTCGGGCGATTGGGAGCCCATGGGCACCCGGGATCCGTCGGCCGTCATGCCCATCGGCTTCGAGCTGGCCGAAAACAAGCAATATACTGCCCTGCGCCTGACCCAAATTGCCGAACAGCGGGGCCAGGATTGGGTGGATACGGTCTTTGACCTTCTGGCGAGCGAGGAACAGCGCATCAGCACCATCTACTTCAGCATGGATGAGGAGAATCTGCGCTTGCAGTTGCGCCAGCCGTGGATCAAGATTTCGACGGACGCCGGCGGCTTTGATCCCGCGTGGGCGGAGCCGTTGGGCCCCTATCATCCCCGCGCGTATGGTACGTATCCCCGGGTGCTGGGGCGTTACGTGCGCGAGGAGGGGATCATCACCCTGGAAGACGCCGTCCGCAAGATGACATGGTCCGTGGCCGCGCGGCTTAACATGCGCAGCCGGGGACTGCTGGCCCCAGGCAAGTTTGCCGACATCGTAGTATTCGATCCCGCGACCATCACCGACCACGCAACCTTCGATGAGCCCCATCAGCTGGCAACGGGCGTGCGCGATGTGTGGGTGAACGGCGTGCGGGTAGTAGCGGACGGCAAGCACAACGACGCCACGCCCGGCCGCGTCGTCACGCCGGACTGATGGGTTGAGGGATTAAGCGATTGGAGATTAAGAGATTGGGAGATTGCGTCTCCAGACCAATCTCTTAATCTCTCAATCCCCCAATCGCCTGCTCACTACTCTGAAAGGACCGCATCCATGTCAGCAGATTTAAGCAACAGCGCGCAACGCGTACAGGAATTCCTGCGGGAGCAGGGGTTCGATTTTACGGTGAGAGAGCTGCCCGGCTCCACGCGTACGGCCCAGGAAGCCGCGGAGAGCATCGGCTGCACCGTGGCCCAGATCGCCAAATCTCTCATCTTCCGTGATGAGGCGAATGATCAACCCGTGTTGGTGGTGGCGTCGGGCGTTAACCGCGTGGACGTAAAGAAGCTTGAGGCCGCGACCGGGCTGAAGCTGGGCAAGGCCGGCGGCAGCTACGTGAAGGAGCGCACAGGCTTTGCCATCGGCGGCGTGCCGCCTGCCGGCCACCTCACGCCCCTGACAACCTTTCTGGACCCGGACTTGCAGCAATATGACGTCATCTGGGCCGCGGCGGGGACGCCGTTTGCAGTGTTCGAGTTGACGCCCGATAGCCTGGCCGCTTTGACCGGCGGGCGTTGGGTGGAGATGGCGTAGGGAAAGTGACTTAGCTTGTCAATTGGGCCGCTTGATTAGACGTCCGCGGGTCGGAGCGCTTTGGTCATATTCAGGTTGGTGATTTCGTAGCCGAGCTTTGCATAGAGGGCCCTGGCCTGGGTGTTGTACCCGAAGACGTGGAGCGCGAGGGCCGTTAAACCCAGGTCGGTCGCCACGTCCTCCAGCAGTTGCATGGCCGTCGTCGCGACCCCGCGGCGGCGAAACTCCTGGGCGACAAACAGGTCGCATATAAAGCCGGCTCCCCCAGCAAGCTTTGGCTCTGAGGAGAGCCAGATCCTGCCTGCCGCCTCTCCGTCAACCTCGATCACAAAGAAATGCTGGTAAGGCGTGGCAAACCCCTGGGGCAGCAGCCGGGCGAACTCTTCCTGGGATTTGGCGAGAGCCTCCTCGGCCTTCCAGTTGCCGGCGCGAACTTTCTCCTGCGCGTAGATAGGAATTTCGGACACAAGATAGGCATCAAACTCTGTTTGGGTCATGGCGCGTAAAGAAATCATGAGAAGACGACTCCATATTGCAGAAGACTGACCTTTTAGAATTCCCCTGATGCGCACTCCGTGATGCGTGACGGCCGCGCGTCTTTACGTATCCGCTCCATCTGCGGGCTTTGCCGTGCTGTCAGGCGTATTGTCTGCTGTATTATTCTCTGAATTACCTGATGCAGCGTCTTCGCCTGACGTTCCGGGCAGGCGGATGATCATGGTGCGCACGGCCAATCCGTCCATGCTCTCTACCTCGAACTCCACATCACCCAGGCGGAAAGATTCGCCGGGCGTGGCAATACGCCCCAGGTTTTCCATGGCCAGGCCGCCAATGGTGTCGGCTTCACTGTCGGGATCAAAGTCGATATCAAAGTGTTGGGTGATCTCTTCCAGGATCGTGTCGCCCCGCACCCGGATCGTGTTGGCGTCAATGATGTCCATGGGGGGCAATTCCACATCGAACTCGTCCTGAAATTCCCCGATAAGCTCTTCCACCAGATCTTCCAGCGTGACCAGCCCTGCCGTGCCCCCGTATTCATCCACCACAATCGCCACCTGAATGTGCTCTACGCGCATGCGGGTGAGCATATCGTCCAAAGCCAGGGATTCGGGCACAAAGACCGGCTCCCGCATGATATCCCGCACCGTGCCCTGCTCCACATCCGCCTCACTCACCAGCAGGCGCGCCAAATCCTTGGCGTGGAGGATGCCCGTAATGTGGTCCACGTCCTCTTCGTAGACGGGATAGCGGGAGTGAGGCATGGTAATCACCGTCCGCAGGGCGTCGGTCAGCGCCTCATTGACGTCAATCGTGATCATGCGCGTGCGCGGCGTCATTACCTGGTTGACGACCCGTTCTTGAAAGTCAAGCGCATTTTCCAGATAGAGCTGCTCCGTGGGATCCAGCATGCCGCCTTCGGAACTGTCTTCCACGATGTAGGCCAACTCTTCCGTGGAAATGAGGTGCGCCTCAGCGTCGGCCGGCGGCACGCGCATCAGGCGCAAAACCGCATTCCCCAAACCGTTGAGCACAAAAGTCAGGGGGCGGAAGATGCGCTCGGTAAACGTCATAGCCGGGGCGAGGGCCACCACCGTGCGGGTCGCAGACTGGAGGGCCAGCGTCTTGGGAATCATTTCACCCAGCACCACGTGAAGATAAGTGAGGACGGCCACGGAGATGATGGTGGCCAGGGTGTGGGCCAGGGCCACGCCTATCCAACCCAGGCTCTCCAGAGGATGGACGAACCATTCGGCCACCGCGTGCTCGCCGTACATGCCCAAGCCCAGGCTGGCCAGGGTGATCCCCACCTGCGCCGTGGAAAGATAGCGGTTGATGGCGTCCCGGTCGCGCAAAATATCCAGAATGTGGCGGGCCTGTGCTGAGCCGGCCTCTGCCATTTGCGCGATGCGCGTTTGGGGGACGCCAGCCAGGGCGAACTCTGCGGCTACAAAAAAGCCGTTGATGATAATCAGAATAGTGATGATGAGGATGGGAATTGCGTATTCCATAGCTTAAATTTCCCCGCCCAGCTGCTCCAGGCGCTCGGCTTGATCCGGCGTAACCCGGAAGCTGATGGTCTGTGCGCCGTTGCCTTTAACGGCATCCACCCGCAGGATGAGGTCATCTACGGGGACGGTATCGCCGGGCTGGGGCGGTCGCCCCAATTCCCGCAGTACAAAGCCGCCGATTGTGTGGGCGGCCTCCGCCGGCAGCGTCAGGTTAAGGGCCTCGTTCAGGTCCGCGATGAGGACGTCGCCGCGCACCATGAGGCGCCCCTGGCCCCGGAGGGCGACGGGCGGATTTTCTTCGTCAAATTCATCTTCGAACTCGCCGATGATCTCTTCGACTAGGTCCTCGAAGGTGAGTAGCCCCGATGTGCCGCCGTATTCGTCCAGCACGATTCCCATATTGCGGTGCTCCCGCTGCATGACGGCCAGCGCCTGATCCACGGGCAGGGAGTCGGGAAGATACGCGACCGGTCGCAGGAGCTCGCGGACGACGCAGGGCGCACCCTCCTGCCCCGCGCCGTCCTGTTTCGGCGCGACGGGTCGGCCGGCGGCAGCGGTAAGCAGGTCCTTGAGATGGATTACGCCGATAATGTTGTCGATGCTTCCGTCGTAGATGGGCAGACGCGAATAGGGCGATTGGGCCAGGATCATCAACAATTCTTGGCAGCTTTTATCTACTGAAGCCGCCAGCATGCGGCTGCGGGGCAGCATGACCTGCTCCGCGGTGAGATCCCGCAACTGGAGCGTATTGACTAGCAGGCGTCGCTCTTCCGCGTCCAGCCGTCCGCCGGCGGAACTTTCTTCCACCAGCATCATAATTTCCTCGGGCGAATGGACGTGGGCATGGCCGCCCATGGTCATCATGCCGAAGAGGCGCAGCAGGATTTGTGCGCTGCCGTTGAAGATGGCGATCAGGGGCCGGAAGAGCAGGATCGACCAGTTCATGGGGGCGGCGGTCATAGTGCTCAGCTTTTCCGGATACTGGACGCCTATGTTTTTGGGCGCCAGCTCTCCCAGCACTACTTGAAATGTGGTGAGCACAGCCAGAATGATCAGCGCCAGAATCGACTGGGCCGCCACCCGGGTAGTCGGGTCCATCTCGTTAAGCCACGGCTGAAGCAGGGTCATGATTTGGGATTGGCCGTAGTAGCCCACCACGAGGCTGGAAACGGTAATGCCCAATTGGCATGCGGCCACGTAACGGTCCAGCTTGACGGGGTCGATCAGGACGGCAAGCATTTTCTGGGCCGCGCCGTTACCCTCCGCGGCCATCTGGGCCAGGCGGGGACGCCGTGCACTCACGGCGGAGAACTCGGCGGCAACATAGAAGCCGTTGATAAAAACCAACAGCAGGATGACGGCGATGATGACGAAGATATTCATAAACATGAATCTATTCCGCTTGCATGGTGATGGTAACAGGTTGAGAGCGGACGGCATTGTTGGTTGCACCGCTGCCGGCAACCAGGGTGTACTGGGCGCTTTGACCCTGGGCGTCTGCCGGAATGTTGACCCGGAATTCTACACGGGCCTGGTTGCCCGGTCCCACATTGTTGATGACCAGGGTGTGGTCAGCGCAGACGCCGTCGCCGCGACAGAGTTGGGGCGCCCAATCTGCGCCTGCTTGCAGAACAAGGATCAGATCATCGTTGCCGTTGCCCTGATTGGAAACGACCACGGTGGCCGAACAGGCGCCGCCTGCTGCACACCCCCGCGTCACCGAACCTTCCACGCCCAGATTGACGCCGAATGTGAGGTTGGGCGTAGGCGTAGCGGTGGGCGCTTCGGGCGTCCAGGTGGGCGTATGATACGGCGTAGGCGTCACGCTGGGCGACGCCGTGGGCGTGGGCGTCGGCGCAATGTATTTGATGGTCGTCGTGTAAATTTCGGTGACGCCCGTCGTCAGCACCACGGCCAGGGAGTAGACCTCATCCTCCTCATCGATGCACTCTTCCTGAGACCCTTCGCCGTTCACGCCGATGCCTTCATAGTAGACTTCGCTGACGTTCTGCACGGCCCAGCGCACCGTCGTGCATTGTTTCCGCTCCAGAGAGCGCTGATCGGGCTTAAAGGAGATAATGGGCGGGGCCACATATTGGATGATGACCGTGGGTTGCACTGCGTCGGCCGGCGTGCTGGTGGGAATCTCAAACGTGGGCGTGGGGCGACGGGTCGGCGGATCGGCTACGGGCTGGCCCAGGTCGAAGATGGGCGTGGGCGTGGGCGGCAGGGGCATGGGCGTTGCCGGCGGTACGTTGGGATCCACTATGATGACGGGCGGTTCGCCGGCCCCGGGATCGCCGCCCGGCGTGGCCGTCACCGCGGGCGGAAAGCCGGGCGCGCTGTTGTCTATCGTGGGCGGCGGCGCAATGAGGACGCCCAGCATGGTGGCCGTTTGGGTCGGTTGGGGCGGGACCGTTGCGGTCATGACGAGATAGACCGGCTCTTGCGGAAGTTGGGCCGCGGCCAGAATTTCGACGGCATCCGTGGCCATCTGGGCGTTGCGCATGGCGTTCCAGCCCGCGTAAAGGGCTGCGATGCTGCCGCCGCCCACCACCAGCAAGAAGATCGCGGCCGCGGCCAGCCAGCCCCAAACCCGACGCCGTTCGGCTTCCTCTTCGTCCATAAAGGTCAGCTCGCGCTCCAGATCCTGGATATCGGTCGCAACCCACTCTGCATTGCGTGCCGCCTCTTCCGGCGTAAGGGGCGTAACGGGGGCGGTCGCTCCTCTCCTGCCCGGCTGCGTGGCCATGGCCGCAGCATAGCGCGGACAGAAGACATGACTCTTGCCCAGGCAATAGGTCGCTTGATCCGTGAGCATGAGCATCTCGTACTCATCAAATTCCCGCTGACCGGGCGCCCAGCACCGATTCTCGAAACTTGGATGGGCGATGGCGTCCGTGCGCACCTGATCGGCATCAACTGCGCCCAGGTGGGGGCAATAGTGTTGACTCAAGGACGTTTCATTTCCCATTAGTTGCCGTTCGCTTCGGCTACAAGGGCCAGTCTTGCTTCGGCCAGGCTAAGCGCTTCCGTGCGCGTGGAAACTTCGCCCGCTGCCTGCGCTTCGGCTACATAACGCAGCAGCGCGCCGATGCCCGGTCCCGGTTCCATGCCCAATTCGGCAATGAGGGCGTGACCGTCCAGCAGCGGTTCCTGCTCGGTCTTGCGCAGCCCGTCAGGCGCAAACGCGTATTCCAGCATCTGGCTAATATGCTCCAGATATTCATCCCAGCGTGCAGGCACCGCGGCTTCGTGAATGGCCTGATAGTCGGCCATGGCCAGGAGCAGCGTATCCACGCCGGGGGTCGCGTCAAAGCGAGCTTCGCCTGCGTCCTGAAAGAAGCGATAGATCGCGCGGCGGCTGATGGGCGCGTGGGTAAAATCGGCGTCCAGCAGATGGGGGCGCATATGGGCGCGGACCACCGCCGCCGCCAGCGTGATCTCGTAGCGGCTGAAGCGCAGGGCGTCCAGGCGCGCGGCCGTCATCTCCGCCCCGATTTGATCGTGGGTGAAAAAGCGATAGCGCACGCCGCCCTCGCTGTCCGATTCGACCGTCCGGGTAACGCTCTTGCCCACGTCATGGAAGAGGGCGTATCCGATCAGCCAGTCAACGCGCCGGCGTCCGCCCACGGTCGGCTGCATAAAGTGGCGACGGAGCTCATCCCGCCAGGGCAGAAGCGTGGCCTGCCACATGGTTCGGGGCGGATCGTCAACCCGCTCGGCCCGGAGCCAGGCTCGAATGGCGTCGGCGTGGGCCATGACCCGCAGCGTATGGGTGAAGACGTCGGTGTAGTGGGGGAAGGATTGGGCCACGCCGTCCAGCTTCGCCACTTCGGGCAGGACGAGCGCCAGCAGGCCCAGATTGTGGAGCAACGCGATGGCCTGCTCAGGCCGGGGCCCGACTAACATTTTCCAGATTTCGTCCCGCTGTCGTTCGGGCGAAACCAGCTTGACGGTCGTGGCCATGCGGCGAATCTGCTCATCCGTTTGGGCGTCAAGCTCGAAACCAAATTGGACGGCCAGGCGGACGGCGCGCAGGAGGCGGGCCGGATCGTCGGCAAAGGCCGCGGCCGTAACCCGGCGCAGGCGCTTTGCCGCCAAATCTTCCTGTCCGCCGCTTACATCGATCAGACGCGTCGGCGCGCCGGACCTCAACTCGAAGGCCATGGCGTTGACGGTGAAATCGCGCGTCCGGAGATCTTCTCCGATGTCTTCGCCGCGGATGCGAGCAATGTCGCAGACGTAGGGTTCGCCTTGATTGGCCGTAAAGACCAGACGCGCCACATCCCGGGCCTCGTCCAATGGGTAATAAGCCCAACCCTGGCGATCCGCCACGCGGCGGGCCAAAGGCAGAGCTGCTTCCGCGACGACCAGATCCAGGTCGGTTACTTTTTTATCTATCCCCAGCAGAGCATCACGCACCACGCCGCCCGCCGCGTAGACGACGGGGGTTTCCTGCAGCAGGGCGGTGACAAGGGCGCGCATGGCGGGCACGCGCGGCTGCCAGTCGAATTGCTGACTCATCATAGCAAGCAGTTTCGCTTATCTTGCCGATCTGTGCAAGCTCGCCGGGCCTTTCTGCACGGGTTGGCGAATTGATGGCCGTATCTGTCTCCGGCGACCGCCTACTTCCGCGTTGTCAGAAGCACGCCGACCAGGACGGCAAGGCCGCCCAGGAGCTGCTGAGGACGAGGAAAATCGCCAAAGAGCAGAAACGACCAGCCCACTGCGATGACCGGGCTCAGCGTAAGAATGGCGGCGAAAAGGGTGATGGGGAGACGCCGCAGCGCGCTGTAATAGAGGGCCCGGCTGATGGTCACGTCCACTGTTCCGGCCAGGAGCAGGATGGCCCAGACGCGGGGTTCAGGCCAGACCAGCGCGCGGGCGGCCGCGGCGATGATGACGAGCCAGAAGGTGCTGAAAAGGAGGCGGAAGAGAAAGAAGGTCAGGAAATCCATCTCGCCGCCGTAGCGCTTGACCAGCGCGGCATGCAGCGCGTACAGGAGCGTGGCGACAACGATCATGAGCGCGCCCAGGCGCAGATAGTCGCCCGGCTGGAAGGAGACGATGAAGACGCCCAGCAGAGCAACGAGCGCGCCCGTTGCTTGCTTCCGGGTCAGCTCTTCGCGTAGCCATATCAAGCCCAGTAGCATGGACCAAAGGGTCGTCATTTTACCCAGCATGGAAGCTGTGCCGGCGTCGATATAGGCGACGGCCATGTAGTTGAGCACGGTGCTGGCCGCAATAAAAAAGCCGATGCTGAGGAAGAAGAGCCGGTACGTGCGCAGCGCGCGCCAGTCGATGCGGCCGCGGATGAGGGCGTAGACGGCGACCTGGGCCGTGCCCATGCCGATAACGTACATGGCGGAGGCGGTGGGGGCCATGTAGGGGAGCAGGGCCCGGGCGAAAACGAAGTGAAGGCTATCGACCAGCAGGAGCAGAGCAAACAGGCTGACGGTATTTTTGGACACGCGGATTTTTATCCCTACTGTTTGGATCAATAAAGCAGGTGCAGTATGCTATGGAGTGGCGTATCTTATCAAACAAACAGTGGAAGCGAAATGTGTTTGAATGAGTGATATGGTTCTTACGTTCATTATTCTGGGCGTTACGATTCTCCTCTTTGTTCTGGACCGGCTGCGATTGGACATTGTGGCCTTGATCTCCTTGCTGGCTCTTTCCCTCACCGGCCTTGTCACCGTCGAAGAAGCGCTGGCCGGCTTTTCCGATTCGATTGTCATCATCATTGCTGGCCTCTTCGTCGTCGGCGCGGGCATCTATTATACCGGCGTCGCCAACGAAATGGGGCGCATCCTGGCCCGTCTGGGCGGCAGCAGCGAAGTGCGCATCCTCATATACGTCATGCTGCTGGTCGCGCTCCTTTCCGCCTTTATGAGTTCCACCGGTGCGGTTGCCGTGCTGCTGCCCGTGGTCATGAGTCTGGCCAAGGACGCCAGGATTGCGCCCGGCAAGTTGCTGATGCCCCTGGCCTTCGGCGCGCTCATCGGCGGCATGTTGACCCTCATCGGTACGCCGCCCAATCTGGTTGTCTCCAACCAGCTTGCCTCTCTGGGGATGCGGCCCTTCTCCTTTTTCAGTTTTACGCCCATTGGCCTGATCGTGCTCATCGTTGGCATCGCTTACATGGCCGTTGTGGGGCGCGGCTTGCTGGGTCGGCGCGCGCAAAAAAAGAGCGGCGCGAGTCAGGCCCCGGCGACTAGTGACGGTCCTACACTGGCCGAGCTGGCTGCCGAATACCAACTGGATCAAAATTCTTTTCGCCTGCGCGTGCGTCGGGCTTCCCCTTTTGTTAATCAGACATTGGCAAATTCCAACATCGGGCATGATTACAACGTGGAGGTGCTGGAGCGCCAATCCTGGCCCGACGATATGACGCAACCGCTGGCTATGGAGCCTGTTACGCCCGACACGGTGATTCGGGGTCATGATATTCTCCACGTGCGGGGCACGGCCGCGGCCGTCGCCCGCCTCTGCCGCGAGCAAAACCTGGGCATTCGTTCCGGCAACGGCGACGAGGGACCCCCCATTTCCCGGGAATTGGGCATGGCCGAGGTGATTGTGCGCAACCGCTCGCCCATGATCGGCAAAACCCTGGAGCAACTGCGCTTTCGCAATCGCTACAATCTCAACGTGTCGGCCATCATGCGCCGGGGCGAGCCCGTCCACGAGCTTGTGAGCGCTACGCCCTTGCGTTTCGGCGATACGCTCCTGGTGGAAGGCGCCTGGTCCGATATTGAGGCTCTGCAGCAGGATCGCAGCTTTGTCATTGTGCTGGACGTGCCCCAGGAACTGGAGACCCACTACCACACCCGGCGCAATGCCTTTGTGGCCATTGCCATTGTTGTGGCCATGCTGCTGTTGATGACCCTCAAAATTGTGCCCACCGTCATCGCCGTTTTGCTGGCCGCGGTGGCCATGGTGCTTCTGGGCTGTATCCGGGTGGAGGACGTCTATCGCAGCATCAACTGGGAGAGCGTGATTCTGATCGCGGCCATGTTGCCCATGGCTACGGCGCTGGAGAATTCGGGCGGCGTAGAGGCTGTCGCCGATCTGCTGGTTAACCTGTTAGGTCAGTATGGCCCGGCGGCCATTATGGCGGGTCTCTTCGTTATTACGGCCTTTTTCAGCCAGTTTATCTCCAACACCGCGACGACCGTTCTGCTCGCGCCCATTGCCGCCGCGGCCGCCGTTACCCTGGGCCTGTCGCCCTATCCGCTGCTTATGATGGTGGCCATTGCCGCGTCCACGGCTTTTGCGACGCCCATCTCGTCGCCGGTCAACACATTGGTCATGGTTCCGGGCGGCTATCGTTTTATGGACTACGCCAAAGTCGGCATTCCCCTGCAGGTGCTCGTGCTCGTCGTCGCCCTACTGACTATCCCGATTTTCTTTCCGTACTGAGCGCCGGCCCGATTTTAACCGGCAATCCGCCCGTCTTACGCAACAAAGCAATCAGAATTACCCAGCTGCTCAATCAATCACCACTCAGGAGAAACCTTATGGCGCTTCACGAACTGGCCGGCCAACCCGCTCCCCATGAACTGCTGGAAAATATTCCGCGTCTGGTCGCGAGTTATTATGCGGTGACGCCCGACCCGTCCGATCCCAACCAGCGGGTTGCCTTCGGCACCTCCGGTCATCGGGGTACGTCCACCGACGGCAGCTTCAACGAGGCCCATATCCTGGCCACTGCCCAGGCCATCTGCGACTATCGGCAAAGCCAGGGCTATACCGGCCCCCTTTTCATGGGCATGGACACCCACGCCCTCTCTGAAGCGGCGCATATCAGCGCGATTGAGGTCTTTGCCGCCAATGGCGTTGAGCTCAGGGTGGCCCAAGGGATGGAATACACGCCCACGCCCGTTATCTCCCGCGCGATTCTGGTCTACAACCGGGACCATGCCGGCCCGCGGGGAGACGGTGTGGTCATCACGCCGTCCCACAATCCGCCCAGCGACGGCGGCTTCAAGTACAACCCGCCCAGCGGCGGCCCGGCCGATACCGGCATTACCGCGCTGATTCAGGCCCGGGCCAACGAGCTGCTGGCGACTGACCTGGCGGACGTCAAGCGCATGCCCTTCAAGCAGGCGCTCCAGGCGGATACAACGCAGGCAATCGATTTTATGACGCCCTACATCGATGATCTGGGCGGCGTCATCGATATGGAGGCCATTGCCGACGCGGGACTGCATATCGGCGCAGACCCCATGGGCGGCGCGGGCGTTCATTATTGGGCGCCGATTGCTGAGCGCTACGGCCTCAATCTGGATGTCGTCAACCCTGCGGTCGATCCCACCTTCTCCTTCATGACCGTGGATAAGGACGGCAAAATCCGCATGGATTGCTCATCGCCCTATGCCATGGCCAGCCTCATCAGCCTGAAGGATCGCTTTGATATCGCCTTTGGCAACGACCCTGACTTTGATCGCCATGGGATCGTCGCGCCCAGTGCGGGCCTCATGAATCCCAATCACTATCTGGCCGTGGCCGTCAACTATCTGTTTCAAAATCGGGCCGGCTGGCCTGCTGACGCGGGCGTGGGCAAGACCCTGGTTTCCAGCTCCATGATCGATCGGGTGGCCGCGGGCATTGGCCGCCGGCTGGTGGAAGTGCCCGTGGGCTTTAAGTGGTTCGTGGACGGTCTGCTTTCGGGCGCGTATGGGTTCGGCGGTGAGGAGAGCGCCGGCGCGTCCTTCCTGCGCCGGGACGGTACGGTCTGGACGACGGACAAGGACGGCATCATTCTCGCACTGCTGGCCGCCGAGATCACCGCGCGCACCGGGCGGGATCCGGGCGAGCATTATGCCGATCTGGTCAGCCGATATGGCGATCCTGTCTATCGGCGGCGGGACGCGCCGGCCAATCGACAGCAAAAGGCCGTCCTGGCCCAACTTTCGCCCGATATGGTGGCGGCCAGGGAACTGGCCGGCGAGCCCATCCTGGCCAAGCTGACCAGGGCGCCGGGCAACGACGCGCCCATCGGCGGCCTCAAGGTCGTCACCGAGAACGGCTGGTTTGCCGCGCGGCCGTCAGGCACCGAGGATATTTACAAGATTTACGCTGAGAGTTTCCGGGGTGAGGAGCACCTGGAGCGGATTCAGGAGGAGGCCCAGGCGATTGTGCAGGCGGCCTTTGCCGCCGCCAACGTCGGATGAGAAAATACGCATTACGGCAGTTTCAGCTCCTGCCCGATGCTGATAATTGAATTTTCGCTCAGGCCGTTGGCGCGCAGCAGATCGCCCCATCCGATGCCGTAACGCTGGGCGATGCTGATGACCGTCTCTCCCGGCGCCACGGTGTGAACTTGAGGCGCAATCGGGGCTGCGGTGGCTGCCTGCTCGCCCAATACGGCTTGCGCCGGGCTGGGAATGCGCACCACGCTGCCCAATTCCAGCACCGAATGTTCTCCCAGGCCGTTGATCGCGGCAACGTCGCGCCAGTCCTGCTTGTAGCGCATGGCAATGTCCGAAAGGGTATCGCCGGGCTGAATGACGTATTCGATGTAGCTTGTTGGCAACTGAACGCTTCCCTCCGGACCGCCGATGCCGGGTAACAGGTCATCGGGATGGGGGACGCGGATGCTCTGGCCGATGTTGAGCAGGGAAAATTCGCTCAGGCCGTTGATCAGGGCGATGTGCTCCCAGTTTACGCCGTAGCGTTGGGCAATGCCCGAGAGGGTGTCGCCCGGGCGCACCGTATAGTCCATGCCGCCGGCCGGCACGCGTATGGTTGTTTCCATGCCGGCCGCCGGTGCGCCGGCTGTAACCGCCGCGGCCGATGCGGCCATCATCTCGCCGCCGCTGCTGCCGTTCGTGCCAAAGACCGCCACAAAGAGCCACATGCCGTTGCGGGGATCCTTTTGCGCGCCGACGCCGATATGGGTCCATTTGGCGTTGAGGAGATTGTTGCGGTGAATGGTGCTGTTCATCCACCAGCCGATCGCACTGGGCGCGTTGCCCACCGCCACCCAGTTTTCGCTGACATTGGCGCTGCCATAGCCGACCCGGGCCGTCCGCGAGTAGACGGAACTGCCGTCGGTTCCGTAATGGCTGTAGTTGCCGTTGGCGGCCATATCGGCTACGTGGGCTTGGGCTGCTGTAGCCAGGAGAGGGTGAAAAGCCAAGGGCGCAATGCCATATTGCGCGCGCATACTGTTGATATCGTTCAAAACTGTCTGCGCCTGAGACGCAGGATCACCTAAGTTGGTTGCTTCCTGCGCCTGTACGGGGGTAAAGAGACTTAGAAAGCTGGCGACTGTCAGACCGCAAATCAAGGCGAACATGCCTGCCCGACGTGCGATGTGTCGCCATCGCATTGAATGGAACATAGCGGTGAATGCTAACAGAGAGCCAAGCGATTGCAAAATCGGGCGTAGGGCTTTGGTCCGGCTTTAGTCCCGGATTCGTGCCGTTTTGACGCTGATTTTTCCCGGTGCTATACTCGCGTCGTCTAATCGTAGGCTAGACGCCGGGCATTCACCATCCGGCGACAGCTGCGTTTTGCTTCCATTCTTCGTTTTCGCCTCCCGCCTTGTCGTTCTCGCTGCACTGCTCCCGCAGCGGCGACGTTTGCGCTTGGCTCCCCCTTAAATTACTGCCCGGAGGATTTTGTGACGTCTGGCGTCCGTTGGCGGATTGGCTTATTGGCTGTTCTAGTTGTCATTATAAGCATCATCGCATTGCGTACGATCACTACTCGACGCCAGGCCGGCAACCCGGTCGAGTCCTTGCAGCGTCTCTCCTCGTCCGTCCAGTTTGCTGATGATGAGCCTGCCGCAGCTGAAACGCGATCGACAATCGAAACGGACTTGCGCCCTCCGCCGGAAGGCGCTTCTTCTACCCGCGATGATGAAGTCGAAGCGCCGTCGCCCTGCGCTGCCGCGTCAGGCCCTGGCGACCCCATTATTATCGGCGCGATTTTGCCCCTCTCCAGCCCAGGCGCGTACGATGCCGGCTTCACTATGCAGTTCGCCCTCAACAGCGCCGCCAAGATCGCCAACCGGGATAACGGCGTCCACGGTCGTCCTGTCCGCATCATCACGTATGATTCGGCGGGCATTCCCCGCAGCGGAGCGCTGCATGCCGAGCGCCTCATTACCCAGGATTGCGCCGTGATGCTGGTGGGGCTTTACCATGACAACGTGGCCGCGGCCGTGCTGGAAGTGGCCGCGGCCTACAACACGCCCGTCATCATTGCCGGCGCCCAGGATGAGCGTCTGACGGCCGGCCAATCGCCCGTCGCGTTTCGGATTGCGCCCACCCAAGCGTTGCGTAATCGCAATCTGCTGGCTTTCTTAACCGACTATTTCTCTGTTGAACGGGCCCGGGTCTGGCGCGACGGCGCGGCTACGGTTATCATTGTGACCGAAAATCAGGATTTGTCCGGTGACGCCCGGGAGGAGGTCACCGCCGGCCTGGAGGCAGCCGGCATTACGGCCAAAACGCTGACGGCCGCCCTGCCCATCTCTGATCTCTCGCCCGTCATTACTCGGATTGTGGCCGAATCCATGCCGCCCGACGCGATCATCATCGATTTGCCCGCCGCGGACGCAGTCCAACTGCAGGCGCTTCTGCTGGATTTGGGGATCGGACCGCCCAGCGGTACGCTCGTCATTTTGGACGGCGCGGATCAGGTTCGCCAGATGGCCTCGATCCAAGCGGCGGATTCCCATGCGGTTGCTAGTTGGGACGGACCATGGCCGACGACTGCAAGCGATGCAGCTCGTCCCTTGGTGATGGATTTTAAGGAATATTTTAACCGCTGGCCCGAGCCCATCGCGTTCCATGCCTATGACAGTCTGCTGCTGGCTGTGGATGCCTTGTGCCGCGCCTATGCCGAGCAGGAGGAAGTCAGCAGTGAAGCACTCATCGCCGCGTTGGAGGCGACGGACGTGGATCTGGCCGAGGGCCATTATCGCTTTGCCTACGGTTCGGCTCATCCGCCGGGCGCGGACGGCGCTCCCCTGACTGACTGGCATCAATGGCTGGAGCCGCCGCTCCTCTTCCTGCAGCGCGACGAGAGCGCGCCCGCCACGGATCCACTCCGGGTGATCTGGCCGTAACAAGACCCGTCACGGGTCACGCAGCAACCCACATGAATTCTGCAAGCGCCATATTTATCAAGGATGTTATCAAAATGACTGACCGTGAATTGGAAGCCAAACTCGCCGCCTGCCGCCCGGCCCTGCGCGAGGTAATCGAAGAATTTCGCCTGGCCGACCCGCGCGAACGCCTGGAGTATCTGGTTGACTTTTCGCTGGAGTTGCCCGATCTCCCGCCCCGGCTGGCGGGCAGGATGGACGAAATGGAGCAGGTCCATGAATGCCAGTCGCCCGTCTTTCTGCATACGGAGATGGAAGACGGGCGGGTGCGCTTCTATTTCGGCATCCCGGCCGAGGCGCCCACCGTACGCGGTTATGCCGGGGCCTTGCTGGAAGGGCTGGACGGCGCTACGCCCGAGGAAGTACTGACTACGCCCGACACCGTTTATGCGCTCATGGGGCTGAACGAGGCCCTCACGCCCCAGCGCACCCGAGGTCTCCATGCCCTCATGGGCTACATGAAGCGCCAGGTGATTGCGCTGCAAGCCTAAAGGCAATGAGTAATGCGTACTGCGTAATGACCAATTACGCAGTACGCATTACTCATTATTTACCCTTCTCTCAGCTCCTCAATCAGCGGGTCGATCTCCCGAATCTTCGCATATTCTTCATCCCAAAAATCCTGCCCCGCCATGCGCCGAATATGGCTTGCTTCGTAGCCGAAGCGGGTCCAGAGGTCTTCTTTCATCTGTTGCAGACGCTGGTGCTCATTGTTGCGATTCAGGTCGATAATCTCGCCCAATGATGCACCCAGAAAGGCGCTCTTGGCCCACATTTCCAGCTGATCGTCATTCGGCCGTCCGCCGTTACGCTCATAGAGATTCCGGCTCACCGACGGATAGCGGTCGTAGGAGTCGGTGGCGATGGTGACGATGTTATCGTCGGGGCCCAGGCCCAGGTACTTGGCCGTCTTGATCGCGCCGATGATGTTGCAAATGCAGCTGGGGCCGAACTTGCCCTGCAGGGAAGCGGCAAGCTCCCGATCAACGCCCAGCCGGTCGGCCAGGACGTGCGCCCCCGACTCTATTGCCTCCATGCCCTGAACCGTCTCTTCATCGTTGATGAGCATGAGCAGGTCGCTGTTGAAGACATTGTGAATCAGGGTGACCATCTTGTCGCCGATGCCCTCAATGCGATGCTGGCCCTGGCCGCCGTTGAAGAGCGTGCTGCACTGGCGCGGCTCCAGCACCACGATCTTGCTCTCCGGCCACAACGATTTGACATAATCTCCGGCTGCCAGCGTGCCGGCGCTGCCCGGCGCGCTGACGAACGCGGCCACCTTGCCGTTGCCCGTGTCCCGGGCCGCCTGGACCACGGCGTCGCCGGTGACGTGGCGGTGGAAGCGGTAGTTGGGCAGCAGCTCAAATTGGGCCAGCACCACGTACTTCTCCGGTTGGCTGATATATTCGTCGTGGGTGCGTTCCAGCGTAAGGATCACGTCGGACTCGGTCCCGGGCGTGAGATCCAGATCGGCCTCGTAGCGGCGGATGCGTTCGTAGCGCTCGCTGCTCATGTTGTCGGGCATGACCACAATCGCCTCGTAGCCCTTAAGCGCGCTTACATAGGCCGTGCCGATGCCGAAGTTGCCGGTGCTGGGACCGATGACCGTCTTGTCGCCGGGGCGCAGATGGTTGAGCGTCTCATTCTCGGCCAGCGTGGCGTAGGCCGGGCCGACCTTCATGCTGCCGCTGGGGAAATTTCGTCCGCTCAGGACGATGATGTTGGCTTCTACGCCGGTCAATTGGCGGGGGAGCGTGATGGCCTCCACCCGGTCTTCCGTATTCTTCCAGTTGATATTGAAGAGATTGCGCGGGTCCAGCTCGTTCTCCTGGGCTGCGGCTAATGCCTCTCTGCGCAGCGCGCCGGGCAGAAGCAGCGGATTGCGCATTTCCGCATAAGTCGGGCCGGGTATGATGGGTCGGTTCATTGGGTTTTCCTTTGTGGAGAAGGGTGATGATTGATAGGAGATTAGCTTACCGCGGCGCGCACGGCATCCAGCGTCGGCTCTATGACCGTAACGCCGCCGGTGGCCTGAATAACGGCATTGACGTCCTTGAGGCCGCTGCCGGTGTTGATGACCACGATGGTTTCGTCGGGGGCGACCAGCTCGCTTTTGACGGCCTGTTGTAAGCCAGCGTACGCAGCGGCGCCTGCCGGCTCAGCAAAGACTGCGCCCAGACGCGCCAGGGGCAGAATGGCCTCCAGAATCGCATCATCCTCCACCGCGATGAAGGCCCCGTCGCTCCGGCGTACGGCATTGAGCGCCTTGACGGGGTCCCGCGGCGCGTTGACGCTGATGCTGTCCGCCCGGGTGGTCGCCTCCACCGGCCGGGGAATTTTCCGGCCCTCTCGCCACGCATGGTAGAGCGCAGCGCTGCGGACGGACTGGACGCCGTAGATGCGGGGCATGCGCTGGATCCAGCCCAGGCTCAGCAGGTCCCGAAAGCCCTTGTGCACGCCGCCGATGATGCAGCCGTCGCCGACGGAGACGAAGAGCGCGTCCGGCGCGACGAAGCCGGACGCGGCGGGTTGGTCAAGCGCGGCCAGCTGCTCGGCGATTTCAAATGCGACCGTCTTTTTGCCCTCGGTCATGTAGGGGTTGTAGCCTGTGTTGCGATTGTACCAGCCGAATTCTGCGCAGGCCGCCACGCAGAGATCAAATGCCTGGTCGTAGGAGCCGTCGATGGCCAGCACCGTGCTGCCGTAGGCCAGGAGTTGCGCAATTTTGGCCTGGGGCGCACTTTTTGGCACAAAGATAACGTTGGCTTGGCCGGCGGCGGCTGACTGGGCGGCCAACGCGGCCGCGGCGTTGCCCGTGCTGGCCGTTGCCACGATCTCCCTGCCTTGTTCCTGGGCCTGGGCCACCGCAATCGCCGACGCCCGATCCTTGAAGGACGCGCTGGGGTTGCGGCCGTCGTCCTTCAGAAAGAGGCGGGACAGGCCCAATGGACGGCCCAGACGCGGCGCGTGGGTCAGGGGCGTATTGCCTACCGCCAGGGGCGGAAGGCTGCGCCGGTCGCCGATGGGCAATAACGCCCAGTAGCGACCGATGGAACGGTCGGGATCGGCGTGGATCGCTGCAGGCGGCATGGCCGCGGCCACGCGCGCGTAATCATATTCTGCATCCAGCGTGCCCAGGTCGCTGCCCGTGTTGGCATGATGGGGACAGACGTAGGGCGCGTCATGGAGATCGTATAGCGTTCCGCAGCGCAGACAGCGGAGCCCGGTTATAAAGGGCGAAGGAAGCGTAGGAGACATGCAGCCTCGGAAATGGTGGCGGTTGGTGAGAATGCAGACCATGTTACCCTGATCGTTCATCTTTAACCAATTGGCGGATTTTGTTATATGATGGACTTTTCCTGCTCTTTGCGCGATAATGCGCCAATGACGCAGCGATACTTTGCCGTGAGTAGAATGGTTTGCCAAAGGCTTCATAATGCTTGAATCCCAGGAGTTCCCCAGCTATATCGAGAGCGTGGCTGATATTCTCAGCAGCGCGCCCGCGCCCATGACCTTCAGCAGCATCATGAGCGCCGTGGAGAAGTCTCAGATGCTCCACCGCGACACGCGCTCGTCCGTCTACCGGGCCATCAGCAAACTCTATCAGGCGGTGGAGGTCGAGCCGGGCCGTTACGGCTGGCTAACCACTCTTTTGCAGGGCGTCCACGTGCGTCATCCCCTTACCGCCGACGAGGTGCGCCGGGGCTATCTCATGCTGGATGAGCTGGAGCACGCGGTTTTTTGTCCCGAATTTTTCCAATCCCAACAGCAGGAGCATCAGACGCTGACGATTGAGCTGCTGGGCGGGCCCGCCATTCAGGCGCGCACCCACGTGGAGCGCCGAACCTGGTCCCTTTATCTGGGCAAAACCTTTGTCCAGTGGCTGGATTCCCAGGGCGGCCAGGAACGGGATGACGCGATTATTTCCGTACTGGATGCGGAGGAAGGGCGATACAGCCTGCGTCTTCAGCCCCGCGAGGCCAAGATTCGCCAGGCTGTGCGCGATCGCAACATTCAGATTGCCCTGGCCGCGGAGGATATTGCGACTGCCGATCAACGCGTGCGCCCATATCTCCCCGCCTGGGATCTGGTGGCCCGGCTTGTTGCCTCCGGTCATCTCTATGACCTCACGCCGCCCGACGATCTCCATTATGTGATGGATCAGTACAGCATGCTCCACTATGTAGAGGGAGAGGGCTACACGTTGAGCGCCCCCAAGTCTGCGCTCAGCGGCGACGGTCGTATTTCCCGTGGGGAGCGGAGATCCGACACGGAGGATTTTTACAGCGAAGAGCCGTTTGATGTCGGGAGCGCGCCGTGGGAGGATGATCTGCTGGATCTCGACGATGTCTCGCTGCCTGGCTTTCGGGAAGCCATGGATCCGGTAGAGTTTCTGGGGGATTTGGATGACCAATTCGGCGAAAGCTGCGGCGCCTACGAACTCTATCTCAGCCAGTATGAAGAAGCCGATCATCCCGCCCCGCCTTTGGGCCATGCCGAATTTCATATGCTGGAAGCCGAACTGGAGTATTTGATCGCGCTGGAAGTCGAGTTTAACGGTCTGCTGCCCGAGCAGGAAGCGCGCAAAGAAGAGCTGGCTAGCCGGCTCTTCATCGATCCCGATGCCTGGCCCAACGATGATTTTGACATCCCCGATTATCCCGACTACGAAGACCCGCCCTATTGGGGAAATTAGAATAAGCGGTTTATATCTGGACGTCATGCTATGAGTCAGAAGCCGGTTAATTGCCGCTATTTTTACGGAGATTATTTCCGCGGCAAAAATGTGGAGGAGTGTCGGCTTCTCGCCCGTAATCCCGAAAATAAACGCCCCTGGCGTCGCAAGCTCTGCGACACCTGCCCCGTCCCCGAATTGATTATCACCAGCGATTGCCGCCATTTGGAGTTGGAGGCTGAGGTGACCCGCAAGTTCCTGCGCGATCAGGTCGAGGTCACTTTTGCTGTCTGTACCAAACATATGCTTGAGCTGGATGATCCTCGCACCTGTCCCCAGTGCGCCGCCCCGCCCAATTGACCCATCCCCATCATCTACGCTATAATCGCCTGTGTAACTCAACGGGGAGCTTGGGAACGGCCAGGCTGAGAGGGAGATGCTTTCATCTCTGACCCGCACACCTGATCTGGGTAATGCCAGCGTAGGGACCGAAATCTTGCGGCACGATCTGTGCGCCCCATTTCGCTGGCTTTACCGATTCGGTAGAGCCGTTTTCATTTCTGGAGGCAAACATGAACCGATGCCGTATTCTGCCCGTTCTGTTGATCGCCGCCGTGCTGCTCTCTGCCTGCCAGGCGGTGGCCACCGACTCCGCGCCCGCCGCAGCGCAGCCGGCGACGCTGACCGTGGCCACGCACGACTCCTTTGCCATCGGCGAAGAGGTGCTGCGCCAGTTCGAGACTGAGCACAACGCCCGCGTGCAGATCCTGACGCTGGGCGACGCCGGCGAGGCGCTCAACAAGATCATCCTGAGCAAGGATGCGCCGCTGGCCGATCTCTTCTTCGGGGTCGACAACACCTTCCTCAGCCGGGCGCTGGACTCGGGCGCCTTCGTGCCCTACGCCTCGCCGCTGCTCGAACACATCCCCGACGACCTGGAACTTGACCCAGATCACCGCCTGCTGCCGGTCGACTACGGCTTCGTCAACCTCAACGCCGATCAGGCCTGGTTTGCCGATGCGGGTGTCCCGCTGCCGCAGACGTTGGAGGATTTGACCGCGCCGGCGTACAAGGGGCTGCTCGTCGTGCAGAACCCGGCTACGTCGTCGCCCGGCCTGGCTTTTCTGCTCACCACCATCGCTCATTTCGGCGAGGAGGGCTATCTGGACTACTGGCAGGCGCTGCGAGAAAATGACGTCATGGTCTCCGATGGCTGGAGCGAGGCCTACTTCGAGCACTTCACCGTCGGATCGGGCGGGGCNNGATCTGGGTAATGCCAGCGTAGGGAGCAGCCTTTCCGCCGCCGAGCGTCTTACCCACTCAGGTAAGACGTTTTTTTATTGGGAACGGACTCAAAAGCCCGCGGCCATCATTCCTCTGGCTTAATGCCGATCGAACCTGCTTTGCGGCTTGGCACGCTTCCGCTTTCCATCAGAACCGGAAAGGATTGACACCATGAATCGAAGTCAATTGGCGGGAATCTTGACGCTATTAGCCCTCATCCTGACCGCATGTCAGCCGGTCAGCGCGCCGTCGGCGGCAGAAGGCAATGTAGAAGGCGATATAGGTGCGCCGACGACCTTGATTGTGGCCGCCCACGACTCGTTCAGCGTCAGTGAGGACGTGGTCACTGAATTCGAGACCGCCAACAATGCGACGGTCCAGTTTCTCACGCTGGGGGATGCAGGCGAAGCCCTCAACAAGATGATCCTCAGTAAGCAGACGCCGCTGGCAGACGTTTTCTTCGGCGTGGACAATACGTTTTTGAGCCGCGCCCTGGATGCCGATCTCTTCGCGCCTTACGCTGCGCCCGCATTGGCGGTTATCCCGGATGTGCTGAAGCTGGACCCGCAACAGCGTCTGCTGCCCGTGGATTACGGCTTCATCACCCTCAACGCGGATAAGGCATGGTTTTCCCAACGGGGACTTGCCTTGCCCGCCACGCTGGACGACTTGACCGCGCCGGAGTATAAAGGCTTGCTCGTGGTCGAGAACCCTGCCACCTCATCGCCGGGGCTGGCTTTCTTGCTGGCGACTATTGACTACTTCGGTGAGGATGGTTATCTTTCTTTCTGGGAAGCCCTGCGCGCAAATGACGTCCTCGTGGCCGACGGGTGGAGCGCCGCCTATTATGATCACTTTACCGTCGGCTCCGGCGGGTCCGGCGACCGTCCCCTGGCGGTGAGCTACACCACCAGCCCGCCGGCCGATGTGCTCTACGCGTCAGACGGCCGTACCGAGCCCGCGGGCATTAACGTGAATCTCCCTGGCGGCGCCTTCCGCCAGATCGAGTTTGCGGGCATTGTTGACGGTACGGAGAAACGGGAATTGGCCGAGCGCTGGGTTGACTTTATGCTGAGCAAGCGCTTCCAGGAAGATTTGCCCTTGCAAATGTTTGTCTATCCCGCGCTGCCTGATGCGGAGCTGCCTGATCTCTTTGTTCAATTTGCCGAGCAGATCGACGATCCCGCCGAGGTGGAACCCGCGGCCATTGAAGCCAACCGGGAGACATGGATCGCGGCCTGGACCGAAACTATGCTGCGGTAGCGGAAAGCAGAGTGGGGGAATGTTTGGTGATGGCGTAGATAGTGTCATGCGCGAGAACGACGTTCCCTTATTCCTCATTTCTGATTTCTAATTCCTGATTCACCCATGACTACCGCCCGACGCATCGCTCTTCCGCTTCTCTATGCTCTGCCGCTGGTCTTCCTGGCCGTCTTTTTTCTTTATCCCCTGGCGCGGATACTCCAGGTCAGCTTTTACGCCGATGGTCGGTGGATGCTGGACAGCGTCGGACGGCTGACGGGCAGCCGTTACTTTTGGCGTCTCATCTGGTTCACCACGTGGCAGGCTGTTGCTTCCACCGCATTGACGCTGACTGTGGGCTTGCCTCTGGCCTACCTCTTTGCCCGCTATGACTTTCGGGGCAAGAGTGTTGTACGCGCGCTGACGACCATTCCCTTCGTCATGCCGACGGTGGTCGTGGCCGCGGCCTTTACCGCACTCCTGGGGCGCACCGGCCTGATCAACGTTTTGCTCCAGCAGCTGTTGGATTTGGAACAGCCGCCGATTGCGCTGCTGGGGACCATTTGGATCATCCTCCTGGCCCACGCCTTCTTCAATGTGAGCGTAATTATTCGCGCCGTGGGCGGATTTTGGTCGAACCTCAATCCCTCCCTGGAAGAGGCTGCCGCGGTGCTGGGGGCCAATCGGGCGCGCCTTTTTTGGGAAGTCACCCTGCCGCTGCTCTGGCCCAGCATTGCCGCGGCATCGCTGCTGGTCTTCCTTTTCTGCTTCACCAGCTTTGGCGTCGTGCTGATTCTGGGCGGCGCACGCTTCGCCACGCTGGAAGTGGAGATTTACCGGCAGGCCGTCAGCCTCTTTGACCTACCCGCGGCCGCCTGGCTCAGCCTGGTACAGATGATCCTTACCTTTATCATGATGACCCTCTACACCCGCCTCCAGGCCCGGGCCTCCCTGCCGCTGGAGAGTCGCTCCCAGGCCCGCACCGCGGTGACGCTCCGCACGCCAATGGCCCGACTGTTCCTTGCGCTCACTCTGGGGATGGCCCTGCTGCTCCTGCTCGCGCCCCTCATCACCCTGGCGTGGCGCAGCATCACCCTGGGCGACAACGGCGTGACCCTGGCCTACTATCGGGCTCTGGCCGACAATCCGCGTCAGAGCGCGTTTTTCGTACCGCCTATCGTTGCTGTACGGAACTCCCTGCTCTTTGCCGCCGCTACCACCCTGCTGAGCCTGCTGCTGGGCATCATCAGCGCGTATCTTCTCGCCCGGCCGCGCACGCGGCGCACCGCCTGGCTGGAGCCGATTTTTCTCCTGCCTTTGGGGACATCGGCGGTGACGTTGGGGTTGGGCTATATTCTGGCCATGGGCCCGTGGCGCACCGCCCTTTGGCTGACGCCCGTTGCCCACACCCTGATCGCCGCGCCGTTTGTGGTGCGCACGTTCCTGCCTGCATTGCGCAGCCTGGACCCCCGTCTGCGCGAGTCGGCCGCCGTTCTGGGCGCGCCGCCTCTGCGCGTCTGGCTGGAAGTGGATGTGCCTATTCTCTTCCGCGCCGCGCTGGTGGCCGCAACCTTCGCCTTTACCATTAGCCTGGGCGAGTTCGGCGCATCTCTCCTGGTGACCCGCCCCGACACGCCTACCATGCCCGTCATCATCTACCGTGCGCTGAGCCGGCCCGGCCAGCTCAACTATGGCCAGGCTTTGGCCATGAGTACGGTGCTCATGATCGTGGCGGGTCTTTCGCTCATCCTGATTGAACGCTTCCGCATTGGAGATATCGGTGAATTCTGACTCTGCATCTACGCAACCGCCCCTTTTCGTCTATGGCACATTGCGCCCCGGCCAGCGCGCGTTTCCCCGTTACGCAGACGCCGTGTTGCGCACCCGGCCCGGCATCCTGGCGAATGCCGCCCTGTATGATGCGGGTCGCTACCCGATTGCCGCGCCCGCCTCCGACGCGGCGGTCCGCGGCGAGATCGTCTGGCTGGCCACGGCCGATTATGCCGCGGTCTTGCAGGACCTGGACGAGTACGAAGGCGATGAGTACGCGCGGGTGATCCGGACCGTCCGGTCCGCGGCAGGGAAGGCTATCGACTGTTGGGTCTATTTGGGCGATGCAGCGTACGCCGCCCGCTATCCGCGCATCCCCGGCGACGACTGGATCCGGCGCAACAAGGAGGACGCATGACTGATCCTTCCGCTCCTTCCGCCGTGGCGCCGCTGCTGCAGGTCGAGAAGCTTACCAAAGCGTACGTGCCGGGGGAACCGGTTCTGCGCGACATCAATCTCGCCGTTGCGTCGGGTGAGATTGTCTGCCTCCTGGGGCCCAGCGGCTGCGGCAAGACCACGCTTTTACGCGTGATTGCCGGGTTGGAAGAGCCGGACGCCGGGCGCATCCTTTACGCGGGCGCCGATCAGCGTAACGTGTCCGTCCACGCACGGGATATGGGCTTCATGTTTCAGGATTACGCCCTCTTTCCCCACAAGAGCGTCGGCGAAAACGTTGCTTTTGGCTTGCGTATGGCGGGACAATCGCGTCAGGCTGTCCGGGCCCGGACGGCTGAAATGCTGGAATTAGTGGCGTTGGGCGGCTATGGAGAACGAAGCGTCTTCGATTTGAGCGGCGGCGAGCGCCAGCGGGTGGCTCTGGCCCGCAGCCTGGCGCCCAGTCCCGGCCTGCTCATGCTCGACGAGCCTTTGGGCGCGCTGGACCGGACCCTGCGCGAGGAGTTGATGGGGGAAGTACGGCGCATCCTTAAGGCGGTGGGCGTCACCGCGCTGTATGTTACCCACGATCAGGAGGAGGCCTTCTCCGTAGCCGACCGCATTGTGGTCATGCACGCGGGACGCATCGAGCAGGATGCGCCGCCCCAGGTTGTCCACGATCACCCTGCATCGGCTTTTGTGGCCCGCTTTCTGGGATTTCAGAACTTGCTGCCCATAGCCACAGTCCCTGCCGATGACTCTGCCGACTCTTCTGCCGGCCCCATGCTTGAAACGCCCCTGGGCCCACTGGATGCGGCTGCCATCGGCGGCGCGGTCCCTTCAGGCGCGCGGTTGCTCCTCATCCGGCCCGAAGCGGCCCGCTTTGTCGCGGCAAGCGCGCCCCTGCCCGGGATGGTAATCCGCTGCGTTCTGGGGGATTCGTCCTACCGGGGCAGTCACTATCGCATCCGCGTGACGACCGCTGACACGCCTGAGCCGGTGGCGCTGGTATTCGACGTGCCTGCTTATCGTCTGCATCCCGACGGCCGCCGCCGTCCTGTTACCCCTGGCGATTTGGCGCGTAATCGTCAGGTTACGCTGGCCTTGGATCCGTCGTTGATGACGTTGCTGTAAACGCCTCCTGATTGTCCGCCAATAAGACAGCGATTACGGGCGATTGCCTGGGAGCGCCAAGCGCCGACTTGGCGTTATCACCGGACTGGAGTCCGGCGCTCCCGGGGCGGACGACTACTTCCTCTAATCGCCTACTCTGCCGCGGGCATGAGCAGCGTGACGTCGCTGGTGTTGGCCGCGGCCCACGCCTCGCCGCCTTCATCCAGCTGGATTTGCCACCAGACGATAGTATCGCTGTTGCCCTGGGTCATAACCGGCCCGCCGATCACGGTGGCCCGCTGATTGTCCGCCATGTAGCCGACTTCCTGGCCCGCTTCCGGCCCCGGTTCACTACGCAGCGTCAATTGATAACCCGGCACAATCTGCACCCGGCTGCCGATTTGGATATCGCTGCGGGCGTTGCGGCTGGGCGGAAGCGTCGGCTCGCTTGCGGGCGTGTCGCTGCTTACCGCCGCGTCGCCCGCGGCCTGCGTCACCGTGAGGGCGGGCGCGCTCTCCTGCACCGTGTCGCCTCGATTGCCCAGCGCGCGCACGATTCCCCAGATGAGCAGTCCCAGTATGAGCAGCGCGGCCAACGCACCCAGAATCATCATCCAGTTAAAGCCTTCTTCTGCGGCCGCCTCCCGGGAGCGCTGGGGTTGCCCCTCAGGCAGGCGTACTGTAACCGGCGCACGTTCAGGGTAGGTGTGGAGCACGCGCATGGGCACGCTGGAGCGGCTGTAGTAGCGCGCTTGTAAAAGCTGGCGACCCCGGCTGATGGCGACTTCCCGCGCGGCTTCCAGCACCGCGCGGTCTTCGCTGATATCATCGTGGAGATGCAGCTCCGCCTGCACGGGCCGGTTGAGGCGATCGACCATCACCATGAGCCCGGCGATGGGCATCCCCTCACCGTTTGTAATGTTGTAATAATTCGCTTCGATTCCCTGCACGGCTGTATCGGGAGTAAGTTCGGCCATAAAATCCTCGCTTTGGGTCGCTGGTAAATTCCAGCAGAAATCCGACTGTTCTACCACGGGGAGAAACCGCATAAGGATTTCTGCCGGGATTCACTAGTGTTGGTCATTGATGCCGGGGGCGTGAATGTTTGATGCGTGATACGTGATGGACGCCGTCACGAACCACGCATCCCCATCAATATGCGCCCAACTCCACCAGCCGGGCGTCGCTGATGCCGAAATGGTGCGCGATTTCGTGGAGTACGGTGCGCCGTACCTGGGCGCGTATGGCATCCTCGTCGCCCGGGGGGCATATGCGCAAAATTGGTCCCCGGAAGATGGTGATGAGATCAGGCGGCGCCAGTCCATAATGGGCTCCCCGTTCCGTCAGGGGAACGCCCTCATACAGGCCCAGAAGCATGTGTCCTGCCGGCAGATCAACGCTCATCTTTTGACGATACGTCGGCCATTCTTCCACGGTAACGGCGACATTGTCGATGACATTCCAGAGAGCATCAGGAATGGTATCCAGCGCTTCGCTGACTAACTCCTCGAACCGCTGGAGCGAGATCGGAGCGGGTATTGGATTCATGCTGCCTGATAATTCTGCCGATTTAGCATGATAGATTGAGTCTCCGTGTTGCATTTGCTTAATGTTTACAGTGGTATCTGTTACTGTAAGTATAAACTCAATGAGGGTTCTGGCCAATGAATTACGATAAATAGAGCGCTCCAACTCTCAATCGTGTAGGAATGCTATGCTTATCTTTCAACTTTTTCCGTTACTATTTGCTTGCCGCCGGTCTTCCCCTCCCCCGATTGGGGCCCGTCTTGGAGGAAGCCGGCCGCATTCGCATGTATTTTTCAGGCGTGGAGCGACGGTATTGTCGATCTTCTTCCTCTCCCTCTGCATGCTCTGGTGCGCGGGCGAACCTGTATTGGCTCAAGGCGTTGAAGAGCCGGAGCAGGAGGTTGTTAAGAGCGGCCTCATTCTTGTTACCTTCCTTCCCGGCTCCCAACCGACCTTTCTTTTTGATGAAGCGGCTCACCTCAATCTGCAGGTTACGCAAGTCTGGCCCGAATTTGGCGTGGCCGCGGTGCGGGCTCCGGGAACGGCTTCCGGCGATCGGGGAGAGCGTACGGCCCGGATCATGGCTTCCCTGGCCGATATGGACGGCGTCAATCGCGTAGAGCTGGATTCTTCTTTGACTGCGGCTACGGATATGAACGGAATGGTTGCCCTGGAGCGCGTTCACGCCGCCCGCCCGGACAATAACGGAGATGACTCGTTGATTGATCCTTTGCTTTCCCAACAATGGGCCATGACCGCATTGAATGTGGCCGAGGGTTGGCAGATTAGCCGCGGCAGCGCGGCAATGCCGATTGCCCTCATCGACAGCGGCTATGACTTTACGCATGAGGACCTGGGCGTCGATTCATTGTGGCGTAACGAAAGCGAGATGAACGGGCTCCCGCTGGTCGACGATGACGGAAACGACCTGATTGATGATTATTACGGCTGGGACTGGGTGGAAGGCGACGGCAACATGAACGATCCTTTTGGGCACGGCACCCATGTGGGCAGCATTATCGGGGCCGTGACGAACAACGGGATCGGCATATCGGGCTTGGGCGAAAACCTGCGGCTCATGCCGCTGCGCGTTCTGAATGAGGAAGGTAAAGGCTACCTCAGCGATCTCCTTTCCGCGTTGGCGTACGCGCGTCAGGAAAATGTAAAAATCATCAATTTGAGCCTGGTCATGGCCGGCCCATCACCTGCATTGGAACAGGCCCTCGCGCTGCTGGCGGAGGAAGGGCGAATTATCGTCGCGGCCACGGGCAATTATAACGGCGATGTGCTCTGGCCCGCGGCCTACCCGGAAACGCTGGCAGTGGCCGCGCTGGATCAGGCCGGCGCTCGTGCCTACTTCTCTAACTTCGGGCCGGAGGTGGCCCTGGCCGCGCCGGGCGTCGAGATCATCGGCGCATATCATGACAATTCCTACGCGTACCTGAGCGGCACCAGCATGGCCACGCCCCACGTCAGCGTATTGGCCGGGCTCCTTTGGAGTCTGCGTCCCGATCTGGACGCCGCGGCCATCCGGCGCCTTATGGCGGAGACCGCGGTTGACGTCAATGCCGCTGACCTGCCCGGTCCGGATGAAGAGTTGGGCGCGGGGCGTATAGACTTTGCCGCCGCCCTGAACAAAGCCAGCGCCGATCTGCGCCTTATCCCGCAACAGGCCGATCTGCTGACCATTGCTGCGGGCAGCACCGGCCGCCTGGGGCTTGTGGTGGAGACGCCGGCTGCCGGCGCAACCGCTTATCGGGTAGACGGTGCGGTCACGCGTCATTGGCTGGAACCCATTGTGTCTGACGCAACGCTGCCGATTGATGCGCCGGCCACGACTGCCGGCGATACTGACGGCGAAGTTGATATCAGCTTTGCCGCGCCCTATCAGCCCGGTGATTACCGTCTGGTGGTGGAACTCGGCTCGTCCGGCTATGTTGCGGACATTCAGGTGATAACCGCAACCTACACCATCACCATAGCGGGCGACCAGATCGCCTATCCGGCCGGCTCTGAGGCGTACCCGCTGGTGCTGACCGTCCTCGACGCCGTGGGCCAGACGGCCAAAGAACCGGTTACCGTCGCACTTTCCGCCTCGCTGGGTTCCTTTGGTTCCGGGGAAGCGAATCTGTCGCTTACAGTGGAAGGGGGGCAAGCGACGATAGAATTTGTGCCGGGCGAAGAAGCCGGCCGCGCGGAAATACGCGGGGCAATCGGCGCTTTTGAGATCGTTCTTGGCCTGGATGTTTTGCCCGGACCCGTGGTCGGGCTTGCCCTCAAGCCCTTGCCCGAGAAGGTGGTCGTTTATGATGAACCCGTCGTGTTGCCGCTGGAGTGCGTCCTGACTGACGCATACGGCAACCCTGTAGTCGATGGTACGCCGGCGGAGTGGGTGATCGAGGGAGGAGGAGAGGAAACGATTAGCGAGACGACCACTGAAGGCGGGCGCGCATTGGGCGAACTGGTGCTGGAGCCCGGCAGCGCGTCCCCTGTGCGCGTCCAACTTCAGACGCAGGATGCTATCGGTCGTTTATTGACGGCGGAAGCAGCGCTGGAAACTGTGGCCCATCATCAGTGGCTGCCGTTGGTTCTGCGCTAACTTTTGGCCGTCCTCCCCCCCGGGGAGCGCCGGACTCCAGTCCGGCAAGAACGCCAAGCCGCAGCTATCTGTTGGTTTTGGGCGGCGCGCTTGCTTGTCCCGTACAAAGGCGGACAGGGCCGGCAGGATCCATGCGGGTGCGATAGTCATACTGTACGCCGTCGGCTTCCAAAATAATTTGATAGCCGGGCGTAATGACTTGCATGTAATTCATGCCGCCTTGGGGACAGCCCAGTCCCGAGTTGCGCCATTCCCGGGCCGTGGCCTCTACCAGGGTAATCGCTTCCGAGTCCGGGCTGAGGCCGAGCTGTTCGGCCAGCATTGTCCGCGCGCGTAATATCAGCGCGTCTCGGGCGGAGACCGGTGTTGGGGATGGGGACACATCCGCCTCCTTTGGGGTGGTCGCGTCTGCTTCGGCCTTCGTCGCGGCGGCGCTCTGCGTCGCGGTCGGCGCGACCGTTGCGTCCGGCATGGCCGTTGCGTCCGGCATGGCCGTTGCGTTCGGCGTTATATCCAGCGCGGGCAACACGGTTACTTCACCGGCCGGCTCATCGACCGACATGCAGCCCGCAAAGAACGCAATGCAGGCAATCGTGAGCAGCAAACCGACTTGTCCCGGACACAGACCGCTGTGGAGGGAGCAAAGGTTGGGTTTCATAATTCCTTTCCGCGCAGAACCCGATTCATCAGAACGAACGGGCTAAACGCAGCAGCATATCCGACAAAATGGAAAGGGCGAAGAAGACGACGATGGGCGAAATGTCGATCATGCCGATGGGCGGGATGATGCGCCGCGCCGGTTCCAGAACCGGATCGGTGACCTGGCGCAGAAACTGGACGGCCGGATTGTAGGGGTCCAGGTTGGGGATCCACGACATAAGGATGCGCGCCAGCAGCACAAAAATGTAAAGTTGGATGGCTTGCGCCAGTAAGATAAAGAGAGTGCTCATGAATTTTCCTTTGCTTCGCTGAGGTCGCCCAACTCCTGGCTGCGGCGGTAGGCGGCAAAAATGGCGCGGCTCAAAATTGCTCGAACAGCCGCTTTTTCCAATTCGTATAGTCCGGCCGCGGTGGTGCCGCCTGGGCTGGTTACGCGATTGCGCAATTCGGCCGAATGGCTGCCCGTAGTGCGCATCAATTCCACGCTGCCCTCGATGGTCTGGAGGACCATGCGTTCAGCGTCCCGGCGGGTAAAGCCCATGTGGACGCCGGCGTCGACCATGGCCTCGATAATGAGCATGACAAAGCCCGGACCTGATCCGCTCAGCCCTGTGGCCATGTCCAGATAGCTCTCCTCATCCACCTGTAGCTGTTCGCCGAAGGCCCCCAGGATTCGCCGCGTCTGCTCGAGCTGACTTTCCGTCACCTGGGACGTGGCGGTCCAGACCGTCATGCCCTTGCCTAATTGGGCGGGCGTATTGGGCATGGCGCGCACGATGCGTTCGTGAAAGAGACCCCGGCGCAGGCTGCTGATGCGCGCGCCCGCAATGATGCTCAACACCAGCGCATCCGGGCGAATGGCGCTGTGGAGATCGTGCATAACCTTGGCCAGGGTTTGGGGCTTGATACTGAGGATGACGATATCCGCGTCCTCCGCTGCCTCGCGGTTGAACTCGCTGGTGCGGACGATATAGGCGTTGGTCATGAAGTCCCGCCTCTGCTGCCAGGGATCGCTGGCGACGATGGCGTCGGCCGGAACAAGCTCTTTGTCCAGAATGCCCTTGACCATGGCTTCGCCCATAACGCCGCTGCCGATCAGGCCGATCTTGGTGATTTCCAGCATTTGATTTGCTCTCTGTTTGTTCTGGATGATTCTCTGTGATGATGCGTAAAGCGTGAGAAGTGAATGGTTGACGGGTGATTTATTTGTGTTTACATAAGGTGTGCTAATCGCGTGCGCCGAAGATGGCGGAGCCGATGCGGACGAGGGTGGCTCCTTCTGCAATGGCCGCCTCGTAATCATTGGTCATGCCCATGGACAGCTGGCGCAGATCAGCGTCCGGGGCCATTTGCTGCAACTCGTCGCGCGTCCGGCGCAAGGCGCTGAAGACAGCGTGCAGCCGCGCTTCGTCCGCTACGAACGGGGCCATGGTCATGAGGCCGTTGATGCGCAGGTTCGGGAGACCCAGCAGCATGGGCAGGGCCTGCTTAACCGCGGCGGGCGCAAAGCCATGCTTGCTCTCCTCGCCGCTGACGTTGATCTCCAGCAGTACTTGCAGTACGCAATCCGCCTCGCCTGCGTCGCGGTTGAGCCGATTGGCGATCTTGACCCGATCGACCGCATGGAGCAGGGCGAAAGGCGCAACGCCCTGGCTCGTCTGGCGACTCTGGAACGTGCCGATGAAGTGCCAGCGAATTTCGTTCAATCCCCGGGCCTTGGCTGCCTCTACCTTTTCCCAAAACTCATCCAGGCGATTTTCGCCGAAGTCGCGCTGACCTGCGCCATAGGCCGCTTCGATATCAGCCATGGGGTGGGTCTTGCTCACCGCCACCAGGGTGACTGCGTCCGGCGTCCGGCCGGCGCGTCCGGCCGCTGCGTCCATCCGTGCGCGCACTGTCGTTAAATTGTCTTCAATTTCCTGTACGCGCGTTATGGTTAAGTTTCTCATCACATTATCTCGGTTCCGTAAGCTGTTCGGCTCGCGATTGTACCAAGCAAGCGGTCGCGTGGCAAAGGAGGCCGAAAACGGCTGGTGAATCCCGGCCGAAATCCCTTATATGGTCTCTCCCGGCTAGCAATCCGGGGTGGACGCCACGATGGGGAGGAAAATATCCCACAGAAGGCTTCCCGCTTCCGTGCGTGTCGTTGTCGGCCCCGTGGGCGCCGTAAAATAGACGCCTACCGGCTCGCTCCATACGCCAGGAAAGCGATGATTGGGCCATGCGCCTTCACCGGCTTCTTCGGCCGGGGGCTGTTCGGCCCGGGCGCGCAGGCGAAATTCATAGCGAATATTGGTGCAGCGCGGTGCGAACCCGATCGCGCCCGTTTCCCCGCCGTCGGTCAGCAACGCCCGCCACTCGCCGTTCTCCGGTCGCACCTCAATGTCCACATAGAGGCGATAGGTTCCGCCCAGCGCTATGACGTCGGGGCTTTGCTCGCTATTCCATGCGAGGGAAAGCGGATTGGCGTCACTGGTCGCGGGGAGCGAGGCGAACATCGCGGCCGGCGCGCGCACGATTTTGACGGCGTCCACAAAGGCGTGATTGCCGTGCCACTGGAAAGGGCTGTTTACCCGCGCGAAGACGGTCATGCTGTCGGACTCGGCTACGGCGGCAACGCGCAGATTTTGCCAGCCGACCCGGGTGCGGCCATCCTCGCCGACGAAATTAGCCCGATTCTCCACCCACTGCACGGAGTCGGCCGCCGCATCCATGCCGCCCTGGGGATCCAACCCCAACAGCTTGGCCATATAAACGCCTTCCGGACAGTCGTTGGGCGCAGAGAAGCTGCCGCCGCACAGGCTGACAAACCAGGCGCTGACGCTATAGGCGCCGCCCGGTTCCACGGTTACCTGTTGGGAGAGCGCGGCGTCAAATGGTTTGCCCGGCGCGGGCGGCGTCTCCAGGTCCTGGGCGCGTAACACAAGTGCGTCCCGTCCTTCCAGGCGCTCCACCCATGCGTCGCTCTCGCAACTGCCTGCATACCATTCCCGTGCGCTGTAGACGACGGGTGTTTCTCCGGCCAGGTTCGTCAACGTCCAGCCCTGGGGAATGCGGATGCGTGCGCCTCGTTCATCCGCGCCATCCACGTAAGCGGGGCACTCGAATTCACCGTTTTCGAGCGTTACCGGCGCGGCGGGAATGGAGCCGTGGGGACCGGCAGACTGGGCCTGACTGCTGCCCCGGGCGGCGGCCAGTAGGAGTACGGCAAAACAGAGAATGAGAAGCGGGCGCATGCGCATGACAGAAACCTCCGTTGAGAAAAGATGTCGTCTTTATGATACTCGGCCGGCGACCTCCTGCCAACTTGGTCAACCAGGGAGGATGGATGAATCTTATATCGGTGTTGTGCAGAGCCCTTGCATCAAGTAGGATTTGGGGCAAGGAATGTAAGTTTCCGCCGGAAACTTACATTCCTTGCCCCATTCCGCCATCTCGGAGTGGGCATGTCTATTGGAGCCGTCTATTTTTACGGGAGAAAAAATCATGCTGAACGCGCGTCTTCGATTGTTCATTTCTCGCTTATGTAACCAAACTCGCCGGGCGCCGACAAGAGCGTTGTTGGCAATGGCGTTATTGATGTTGGCGCTTGCCGGCTGTCTCAACAACCCTGCGCCCATTGAGCAAAATATATACGCTCCGGCTGCCATGGAATTCCAAACGCTGCTGGGGCGAGACGTTCTGCCCCATACTGGCGATGGAGAAGCGTGGCAGGCTGCCGACGCGACCTTTCCCACGCGCCACGCCGGTAAGCCGAAGTCGCCTGAGTCTGCTGCTGCGCCGCCCCAGAATGAATTCGAGGGGCTGGGCGACGGCCCGCTGAAGCGCGGAAACTTTTTTCTGATCCAGCGCGCGTTTCCGGCTGACAGCGTGCCGGCCGGTGCGTTTCCGGCCGCGGTTCAGGCCATGCAGAATATGCAGCCCCTCCAGGCTGCAGAGGCCATGTCTGCCTGGGAAAATATCGGCCCCGCGCCCATGCTGAATTCCATGATGGGGCAGCAGCCCGTCAACGTCTCAGGGCGAGTGCGGGCATTGGCGATCGATCCGCGCAACAGTAATGTCGTCTACTTAGGCGCTGCGTTAGGCGGCGTCTGGAAAACGACCAATGGCGGCGATAGTTGGCAGCCGCTCACCGATGGGCAGCCTTCACTTGCCGCAGCCGCCATCACCCTCGACCCCAATAACCCTGATGTTGTCTATGTGGGAACCGGCGAACCCACGCCCGGGTTGGACAACTATTACGGCGCGGGCATCCTCAAGTCAACCGACGGCGGCGCGACGTGGGCGCATTTGGGCGCGGACGTCTTTACAGGATTGGGGATCGCCAAAATCATTGTGGATCCGAATAACGCCAACACGGTCTTTGTGGCAGCGTCGCGTGCCGGCGTAGACGGTAGCGTCCTGCCGCCCCGGGGCATCTTCCGTTCGCTGGACGGAGGGCGGAGTTGGCAGGCCCTGCTGGGCTGCGACGACTGTTTTGGCGCGTCGGAGCTGGTCATGGATGCGGGTAATTCGTCGGTTCTTTACGCCGCGTTCTGGCAATACGGGCTCTTCAAGAGTACCGACGGCGGCGCAAACTGGGCCCAATTGGCCGGCGGCTTGCCCAACCCCGAGCAGTACGATATCGGCCGGGTGATGCTGACCATCAGCCCCGGCAATCCCGATGTTCTTTTTGCCAGCTATCAGTTGACGATTCCCCAGCAATATGACGGCGCGGTACTCTTCAAGAGCGTGAACGGCGGTCAGAGCTGGGCGGCAGTGGAGGTAGGCTACAACTATTGCGGCACCCAGTGTTGGTATTCCCATGAAATTCAGATTGATCCGGCGAATCCGAACAGGTTGCTTGTGGGCGGCTCAGCCTTCTATGCCGGTCAGGGGGAGGCTGATTTGCAAATTCGCCAGGTGATTATTGCTACGAATGACGGCGGTCAGAGCTGGTTTGATCTAACCCAAAATACCAGTCCCGATACGACCCTGCACCCCGATATGCACGTCATCGAATTTGATCCGGCCAACGCCGACGTTATCTGGGTCGGCAATGACGGCGGCGTCTGGGTGTCAACCGACGGCGGCAGCAAGTGGATCAACCGCAATACCAATTTGGCAACGCTCCAATTTACCGGCATCGCGGTTGATCCGACCAATTCTGATATCATCCAGGGCGGTATGCAGGATAATAACAAAGCCTATACCACAAACGGCGGGGCGAATCCCGCCTGGACGGCTGCGGATCGGGGCGACGGCGGCTTTGCCGCGATTGACCCCTTTAACCCGTCGATCTGGTACGGTACGCGCTTCAACAGGACATTCCAGCGCAACGATCAGGGCGCTGCCTTCAGCGGCGATTGGCCCTTCAAAACCGACGGCATTGATCAGCAGGATCCGTCCCTCTTCTACATCCCCATTGCCGTAGACCCATCAAGCCCGGGCGTGGTCTATCTGGGCACTTACCGGGTCTATCGCTCCGCGGATCGGGGCGAAAATTGGGGCCCCATCAGCGGCTCTCTCAGCACCACGGGGCAAGGCTACGTCTCAGCGATTACCGTGGCCCCCTCGGATTCCCGGACGGTTTACGCCGGAACCAGCGACGGCGTCATCCAGGTCACGCGTAACAATGGCGGCTCGTGGCAGAATATCACCGGTCCCATCCTGCCCAATCGCTACGTTTCGCGCATTGCCGTATCGCCGTCCAACCCTCAATTGGTCTACGCGGTGTATAACGGCTTTGATACCCACACGCCCTCTGCGCCGGGCCACATTTTCCGCAGCAGCAACGGTGGAGCCTCATGGCAGAACATCAGCGCCAATTTGCCTGACGTGCCTGGGCTCTCCCTCGTTCTGGATCCCGCGCAGTCGGGCGTGCTTTACCTGGGTACGGATACGGGCGTTTATCGTTCGGCCAACGATGGTCAACGCTGGACTCCCTTTAATAACGGCTTGCCTTATGTGGCGGTGGTGGACCTGGCGCTATCCGGCGACGGGCGCTACCTCTTTGCGGGCACCCATGGCCGCAGCGTCTTCCGGGTAGCGCTGGAGCCCGGAGCGGGGGGCAACAGCGTCTTCCTCCCCAGCGTGCGACGTCAGGATAATGCCGCATCGCCCACGCCTACGAGCGCGGCCACCCCCACGGCTGCGCCTTCCGCCACGCCCACGTCCATTCCTTCCGCCACGCCTACGGCCACCGGCACGCCCGATGCGCCAACGCCGGCAGCGACGCCTATACCTACGTCTACGCCGGACGTCACTGTCTTCAGCGATGACTTTAACAGCGCGGGCAATTGGGAGGCGGGCATATTCGGGAGTTGCGATGTTGGATACGGCAACGGGGTCTATTACATTGGTGCAAATGAAGCGAACGCCAACTGTATCTCCTCCGCCCCCCTCGGCTCTCAGGATGACGGCGTCTTTGCGGTGTCGGCTACGACCAACAGTCAGGGCGTCTACGGGCTTGTCTTCGGCCTGCCCTCTCCCGCCATCAACGCCAATAGCGCTTTTTACGTTTTCTGGTTTGATCAGGTTGGGGCGCGCTACTCCCTGCAAAAATATGACCAGGGGTGGACCTATCTGACCGATCCCCTGGGCGATGGGTTTGAAGCGACGACATTTGGAATCGGCAGCGGTTATAATCGACTCAAGGTGCGCCATGAGGGAGCGGAAATATTGCTCTTCCTCAATGGTATTGCGCTGGAGCGGGTGACGGATGACAGCTTTGCCGACGGCTATGTGGGCCTCATAAACTCATCGTTCCAAAACGCTGCGACGGAGGCTCTCTTCGATAATTTCCTGGTCAACCGGATTCGTGACGTCTTTGTTGAGCCCTTTTCCAACCGTGCCGGCGGCTGGTTTGAGGGCGCGGACAGCTCCTGCCAGGCGGCTTACGAAAGCGGCGAATATGTCGCCGCGTCCCGGGCCGATTATATCTGCCTCTTCCGCGCGCCGACCGGCTCCCAAACGAACGGCCGCTTTACGGTTACGGCCCGCAGTGAGGAAAGCTTCTATCCCACTGCATATGGTCTGTTCTTCGGCGAGGACGGCAGCTTTTCCGACTTTTACGCATTCTTTGTTGTGCCGGAAAGCCAGAGTTACGCCCTGACCAAATATGCCAACGGGCAGTGGTACGGCATCACCTGGAATGATGCGTCCCAGTCGCCCTGGCTATATAACGCCGACATTTTGTCCGGCATGAACGATCTCTGGGCGGAACGGGACGGCAATCTCCTGCGCATGGGCATCAATGACGTTTATCTGGGCGCTTTCTTTGACGGGGAGCCGCTGGCGGGCAGCTACATGGGCGTGATCCTGATGGCTTCCCAGTTTGACGGAGCCATCGCGCGTTTTGATGATTTTGTCATCACCGCCTGGGACAGCGACCCGCTTGTGAGCGGAGCAAACGCACTCTCAAAGCCAATCTATGAACTCTCTTCGCCCCAGACCATGCAGCCGCTTCCTCAAAGCGAGGGGGATGCTCTGCCCAATAACGAATAGCCAGCGAACGCCGCGTTCGGACTGCCGCTTTCGCGCACAAGGGTCTGAACTATGATTTGATTGATTTGAGGATGGGCTATGATTTTTTTGTTGTGTGCGCGGCCTGATTTGGCGATGGCGCAATCATAGTCCATCACGCGATTCCGCCAGCCAGGCAATCGACACGAAGAGGCCGCAGCGCCCCTGCTCGGCCCGATGGCTGAAGAAGTCCCCGGTATTTTGTGCGGTGTCGATGCCGGCGATTTCGATCTGCTGAGGAGGGACGCCTGCGTCAATGAGCCCGCGCGCGTTGGCCTGCCACAAGTCAAAGTGGGGATTGGCATCCGGTCCATCCGGCCAGTGAAAAAGATCGTCTGCATGAGGGAGCTTGGCCCGAGCCATGTCCAGCACCTCGCGGCCCACCTGGTAGCTGGCCGGCCCGATGCTGGGCCCAATCCCTACGCGCATGTCGGCCGGATTACTGTCATAGGCCGCCTGCATGGCCCAAAGCGTGGCCAGGGACATGCCGTTGAGCGTGCCGCGCCAGCCCGCATGACTCACGCCCAGAACATGATGACGCGGATCATAGAAAACGAGGGGCGTACAGTCGGCAAAAGTAAGCATGAGGGGCAAGCCGACGGCATCGGTGATGAGGCCGTCGCAATCGCTTTGGCGCGTGCCCGCGTCATCGGCGTCCACCTTGGCAATGCCGGTGCCGTGAATCATGGAGCAGGTGACAATCATCCGGGGATCGATGCCTACGCCCTGGGCCAGCAGGCCGCGGTTCTGCGCCACCCGCTCAGGAGTATCGCCGCGACGCACGCTGAAGTTGAGTGAATTCCAGGGCGCGGGACTTACGCCGCCGTGGCGCGTGCTCACATGGGCGTGAACGGGCAGGCCGCGCAGGCTGTCGAAGGTGTAGGTAATGACGTTGTTTTTGTGGGTGATTCGCTGCATGGAAACAGTGTAGCGGGGCGCGGCGGGCAGAGCAAATTGGTGCGGGATTGGGGAAACATTCGGGCGGGTTGCGCCGTTCCATCAACGAAATGATCCAACCCGTTTTTGCCGAACGTGACCGAGAGGAGCCATCTGATGCCCGAACAGACCCATGCACAAAGCCCGGCTTTGCCGCGCCGGCTCTGGTTGTGGACCGGACTGGCGGCGGTCGCTTTGGGTCTCCTTGTCTATCTGATCAGCTTGCGCCCACCCGCCGTCGTCCTGGTTACGCTGGACGACGGCGGTAAACCCGTGGCTGCCGCCGATGCGGGGAGCGAGCAGCTCATCGTTGACAAGGTGCAGGAGGAGCTGGCGGACGACGGAGCCGACGCGTGGGCGCTCTGGCTTTCGGTGTTGACGCTGGCGGTCTCCATTGCGGGTTTGGTCGCCGACGCCTATCTGGGCTGGCGACAGCTGGCGCAGCAGAGCCGCATGGATCGTTTGGAGGCCGAGCGCCTGCGCGTGGAGGTGGAAAAGACGCTGCTGGAAATCAGACAGCTCCAGACAAAGATGGAGACGCCTCCAACCTGACCGCAATCTCCCAATCTCCAATCCCCCAATCTCCAATCCCCCAATCTCCAATCTCCCAATCTCCAATCTCCCAATCTCTCAACGCATTGAGATTAAGGCGATTGAGAGATTGGGAGATTTTTTTACCTTCATTACTCCCCGTAAATGGGAAAGGCGAAGTTGTCGCCGGGGCCCACGTTCAGTTCGCCGTTGGAAGAGCCCCAGGGCGGCGGCGCGTCCAGCGTATAGGTGTATTGGCCGGGGTCAAAGCACTGACGATTCTCGCCGTCCGGCGCGACTTTGAAGGTGGTGTTCCACTTGTCGCTCTGGCGGGTAAAGGTAATGGTCAGCTCAGCGCCCAGCAGGTTTTGGAAGGTGTAGCAGCCCTGCCCGCTTGCCGCCTGGCTGCCTGAACCGTTTTGCTGTGCGGGCGCATCCACTGCGGGGATGCCGGCGCATTCGCCGTTGAGGGTCGTATAGCGACTGTTGCCTGAAACCCATCCGATCTGACCGCCGGGCGTGAAAACAAGGAGCCAGGCGCACTCGCCGTTTTGCCCCGATACGATCAACTCGTCGCCTTCGTTGACTGCGGCAACCCGCGCGTAGTTGGTGCCTGGTCCGTTGCGCACGTTGAGGGCCGCGGTCACCACTGTAGCCGTGGGCAGGCGGTTGTCGCTGCGCTCCTGATCGCCGACGGCGATGGTGTTCATGATTTGCTCGAAAGCGACGCCGTCACTGTCGCTCACCAGATAGGCGTAGAGGAGCAGCAGCTGGCTGCTGTCGCCCACGGGATTGGCGGCGAGGTTGATGAAGACCGTCCCTTCGGAGTCGCCGCAGTCCAGCCAGATATCGTAGACGCCTTCCAGGGCGTCGCTCGCGTAGTCATACCGGTCATCGTAGACGCACTCGTCGCTGTAGTCCAGCAGGTCCGCGATTTCTTCCGGCGTAAAGGATTCGGCAATCGCGGAAGAGACGCCGGCAAAGACGCCCGGCGTCTCCCACGTATCCTCGAACGAGGCCGCATCCGAAGCCGCGGTGATGGCGCGCCCTATGACGTCGCCGTCGATTACCCAATCATCGTTGACGACGTCATCCCATGCCAGGGGGATGCTCATGGAGAGGGCGCCTTCTTCATCGGCTACCGTCGTGTAGTCGGCCGGATCGAAGCTCGCCTCCTCGCCGGATACGCCCGCCTGCTCGCCGATCCGGGACGCGGTCGCGTCGGTGAGCACGTAGAAGCTGGATTGCAAGGTGTGGAACGCTTCTACGTCTGCGTCCTCATTGCCCAGGAAATAGATGCGTACGCCGTGATCGTTGGTATCCGCTACCGCGGCCAGTACGACGAAGACATTTGCCTCGCCGCCGCAGTCTGTCCAGATGTCGTATGCACCCTGATAGGTAATGCCGTAAATGGTGTGGAGATGCGCCACGCGCTCGCTGTAGGTGCAATACTCGGACAGATCGCTCTCATCCAGTAAGTCCAGGGGGTCCATCTCGCTGCTGTCGCCGATGGCGGAGAAGATGGTAACGCCCGCTTCTCCCCATGTGTCGTTATACTGTTGGACATCGGCGGCCGCGCTGAGGGTGGCGGTAATGAAGTCGCTGCCTTCCACCCACTCCGTGCTGACCATATCGTCCCACCTGTCAGGCAGAAGCGCAGTGGCCGCATCGCTTTCCACCATCACATAGTCATCGATCAGGCCGCTGGTGTCGATCTCGTCCAGCGTGGCGTAAACCGTGCCGACGTCCTCGTCTTCGCCCTGGGCGGATGCTGAGCCGGGCGGGGTGATCAGGAAGGTGTCCAACATGCGGTCTATCGCATCGAAGTCGGCTGCGTCGGTCGTATATGCTTCAATGCGCAGCAGGTAATCGCCCGTTTCGGGGATGAGGCCCATGATGATGACCGATGAACCGCTCTCGCCGCATTCTTCATAGATGTCGTATTCGCCCGTGTAGTAGCCGTCGGGCAGCGTCTCCCGCCCCACGTAGGTGCAGGTCTCGCTATAGTCGATGCTCTCCGCCAGGTCCGCGGCGCTCACGTCTTCCAGCGTGTCGGAATAGGAGAAGATGATGCCGGGAATGCCCCAGTCTTCGTAGAACGCATCCAGATCGGGGACGGCCAGCAGTTGCAGACCGATCTCCTCATCGTCGCTGTTGGTCCACGTCTGCTCCTGCACGTCCTGCCACGCCGCGGGCGCCTCGAATGCGATGATCCCCTGCTCGTCGGTGACGGTGACGAAATCCGTATAGTCCGCCGTATCGGTTGACGGTTCGCTGCCGGTCACACCCTCTTCCTCGGCGCTTTCGGCAAAGGAGAAGCTCTGGGCCAGCGTCCGGCCGTTGAGTTGGCCTTCCAGCACTTCCTGGGTATCAAAACGCAGCACCTCGATGGAGAGGACGTCCGTCAGATCGTGGCTACGCAGGATGTCGCAATAGGTCTCCAGCGTGCCGTTGACGCCCAGGTCCAGTCCTTCCATGGTAAGGAGGACGTCGCCGGGCAGAAGGCCCGCTTCATCTGCAACCGAGCCCGAATCCACCGATGCAATCCAGATGCCCGTCAGGTCATCGCCCACGCTGACTGCTTCGCCGTTGATGCCGATGGAGTCCACGTTTTCGCCCGCGCGCAGGCGCTCGATGAGGGGCCGAGCCTCGTCCCGGGAAATGGCGAAGTACTGACCGGCCTGGTTCAGCCGATAGTTGACGCCCACTACCCGGCCGTCGCTATCCACCAGGGGACCGCCCGAGTTGCCCGGTACGATGTCCGCATCGTGCTGGAGCACCTGGTCCACCGACGCCCACTGACTCTCGCCGTCCGCCGCGGCCTTGGCCACGATGCCCCGGGTCAGGGTGTATTCGGGATCGCCCAGGGGGAAGCCCGCGGCATAGACGTCCAGCCCGACGCGGATATTGCCTTCCATCCAGGTCAGATAGGGGAAGCCGTCGCCCTGGATGTCAATGACGGCCAGGTCGGCGCACTCGGAGACGCCCAGAACCCGGGCATTGCGCGGCTCCTCCTCGCCCGCCACGTAGACCCGATAGAGCGCGCCGCCGGTGACCACGTGATTGTTGGTCACGGCGATGCCTGCTTCGTCGATAATAAAGCCTGTCCCCGAGCCCGCGGCGTTGGCCAGCATTCCCTCTTCGGGATCCACAAAAGTACCCACAGCCTCAATGCGCACTACAGCGTCCTGGACGTCGGCCAGCTCCGTGACGGCCGGGTCGTCGGCGCTGTCATCGTCATTGCCTGGGGTGGGGATACGCTGAGCCGGTGCGGATCGGACCTCGTGGGCTGCTGCGGCCGTTTGCCACGGGCCCAGCATGAGTAGGGCCAGGCCAACGGCGGCCAGCATTGGAACTAAGCGGGGCGCTGCTTTCATCTTGCTGCTCCTCTTTTAGATATTTGTACGTTTCTGAATACCTCTGAATATTTGTACGCTTCCAACTGTGGAATGATCGCGACGTGCGGGGACGATGCGCAAGCCCGGCGCGCCAAATGGCCGCGCGCCTGCCTGGGTCGCGGGTCATTGTAGGCGATATGGGAAGGGATTTCAAGCGGTGAAATTTTTCGGGGGGCAAATATCCCAGGCATGGAGAAAATTGCTGTCAAGAAACGTCATAGGCAGTATACCCTGGTGATTAGGTATCCCGAGTGCAAGCGTTTGAAAGCAAAGGCGGCAAATCACTCTGATTTGCCGCCTTTGTAGCGTTTGTATCAATGACGCAAATTTGGTGGCGGGAAAGGGGTACCGCCGTCACAAATTTTCCTGGCGGCGGGTAACGCCTGCCGCTCCGACCTCTTATTTGCTTTCAACCAGCGGCAGGTAGAGAGGATTCGTCAGGCTATTCGGGTCCACGGCCGTCGGCTCACCATACTCTTCACCCAGATCGAAGGGTCCGTGGCGTTCGATTGTACCGTCAACACTCATAAATTCAATGTGATAGCGCTCCCCGACCACATCCGCGTGGTAGGTATAACGCGTCGGCGCCACCGAATCTATCACGCTTGACGGCAACAATTCTCCATTCACCGGTTGGCTCCAACTGTCATTCGGTTCCATGTACAAATTGAAGCCTGAATTGCCCTTCTCTATGGCCTCCCAAATGAAGTAAACTGTGCCGTCTACTGAACGTTGAGCGTAGGCATAGCTCAGCGAGACTGCCAGCGGCGTGTTTGTAAAGCCCATGTCAACATGGTAGTTCATGCGGCTGTCCTGGGAAGCAGATAATGTTCCGTCGAGCAGATCATTTTCGCGCTCACTGGCCGGTTCCGACCCGTCTGCCGTACCGCCATCCAGCGGACTTAGCGTAATGGGCTCCGACTGTATGCTGGTTCCGCTTACACTGCCCGTGTCGATGTTGCCGCTTGATGTGTCCGGATCTTCGCTGCCCAAGGTGCTGTGGGGCAGACTCGTCTGGCTGGAAAAGTTTTCCACTACTACGATGTAATCGCCCGCGCTCAGGCCGTCGAAGAGGTAGGCTCCGTCGCTGCCGGTTACGACACTGTAGTCCGTACCCGGATTGTTTGGGTCCTCCACCGGCGCGCCCAACGTGCCGTCGGGATTGGCGTGATAGAGTTTCATCGTGACGCCGTTCAGCACTTTCTCGCCGACTTGGTGTATGCCGTCATTGGCTGTTCCCGTGCCGTCACCGCTGCCGGGTTGGTCATCCCAGAGGGTACCGCCCAGAGCAAGTTTAGCGACATAGCCAAAGTCGTAAGAGGCAACAGGCGTGCTGTCCGCCGTCGCCAGCGTGGTGTCCGTTAACCCCTGGACTGGCTGAGCCGCCGTCCCGCTGTGCTCGTTGGAATCATTGTTAATAATGGTCGCTGTGGAGCCGTCGTCAGTGTTGACAAATGTCTCCGCCAACGTGATTAAGGCAGTCTGGTTCGGATCTATCCAGATGGTGTGGGCCGGTTGGGCAGGCGGCCCTGTGACCGGCGAATTGTCCGCGCTACCGGTAGCATAATCCTCATCCAGGAGCAGGTTGCCGAAGCTGTAGTAGCCATTGGCATCCGTCACGGTGACCAGCGTAGTGGTTGCGCCGTCAGTATAGGTAATTACCATCTGCACTTCCACCCCTTCGATGGGCAGTTCACCGGGGTCCTGGAGGCCGTTAGGGGTCAAATCCAGCCAGACATAGTTGCCCACAGCAGCCGGTTCCACGTAGTAACCGAAGTCAACATTCAGGTTATCCGTCGGCTGTGTGCCGCCGATCTCTACGGCAACCGTATCACTCTTGGAATGATCCTGTTCATCAGCGGTTGGATCGCCGGCATAGACGCCGTTCGTGCCCAGGCTATGCCAATAGCCGTTGAGGACGCCGGCTTCATCGGTCACGTCTACTACGTAGGCCGCACCGCCTGTCGCTCCGCTACCTGTAATCGGCAAGTTGTCGAAGAGGTAATTGCCGTTGGCATCCGTGATCGCAGTACCCATCATCGGCTCACCCGGATCGACAACACCGTTGCCGTTGAGGTCGCGATATAGATCAATGGTCACGCCTGCGATACCAGGCTCGTCATCATCGGTATCGATTACGCCTGGCGTACCGCTATCGCCGTCCCAGATGCCATCTGCATTCTGGTCCAACCAGACGCGGTTACCGATGCTGCCGAAACCCGTGTAGCTGAAATCCTGATCCAGGTTGATCGGATTCGCGCCGGTCAGCGTCACCAGCGGTCCCAGGTTGTCATTCCCGGTCGGGTCATTCGGGTCGTAGGTTGGTGACATCCCCTCAAGGGCGCCACCGCTCGCAAAGTTACTGCCGGCAACTCGGACTTGATAGGTCTCGTCCAGCGGCAGATCACCGAAGTAGTAGCGGCCATTCTCGTCCGTAGCGGTTGTCGCGATGACATTGCCGCTATCATCCAGCAATTCCATCACAACGCCTTCCAGCCCCGGCTCGCCGGCATCCTGAGTCGCGCCCGTCGAACCGTCAGAATCGAACCAGACGGTATCGCCGATGGCTCCGCGCTGCGCCGGCGGGTAGCTGAAGTCCTGATCCAGATCCATGTGCGAACCGTTCGCCAGATCAGCATCACTCAAGGTCGCCGTAGAAGTCGAATCGTTGCCGCCATCCGTGCCATCGTGGGTTGAAACGTGGCTCACGTAACGGGGTAGCGTCATGGTGTCGACCGCTATCGTATAGGTGGGGTCGCCACCAACGCCATCATCCAGTGGTAGGTTGTCGAAGAGGTAATGACCGTTTTCGTCCGTCACTGTTGAAATCGGTTGGCCCAGCCCATTGCCCAGATCGACCCCCGCCGGCGGCGTTAGCGTCACGACCACACCTGCCAAGCCGGGCTCCATACCCTGCGTGCTTTCGTCACCGCCAGAACTGTCAACATCGTACCAGATCGTATCGCCGATGAGACCAACGGGCGATCCGCTTTGCGGCGGATAGCTGAAATCCTGGTCCCGATCATGGATGCCGGTTGCACTCGCTCCACCGCTGTCCAGGTCTACGACTGAGCTGCTATCGCCGCCGCCGTCGTTATCGTAGGTCGATGCGGGACTCCAGCCGGCGGGCAGGGTTGATGTATCGACATCCACCGTGTAGGCGCCATCCGGCAGATCGGTGAAGAGATAGTTTCCGTTCTCATCCGTGACCGTTGAGATAGGCTGACCCGGTCCGTTGCCCAGATCGACAGACGGCGGCGGTGTCAGAAGCACGGTCACGCCCGCCAGTGGCACGTCGCCACTATCGGGGGTTCCGTCGGACTCGCTACTGTCCATATCGCCGAAAACAGTGTCGCCGACGCTGTTCAAGCTCGTGTCGCTCGTGGTGTAGCTGAAATCCTGATCGAGGTCGGCGGGGGTCGAAGCCGTCAGGGTCACGGAGGTCCCAAAGCCATCATTGTCGCCATCCGGTTCGTAGGTCGATGTCGGATCAAAAGTTGCTGGCAAGGTTGTTGTATCAACCTCGACAACATAGCCGCCCAGCGGCAGATTCTCGAAGAGATAGTTGCCGTTGCTGTCGGTTACATCGTTCTCGATGATGTCTGTGCTTGTGATAGAACCATCGCCATCAACATCATCCGGGAGACCATCGCCATTGGTGTCGGCATAGAGATTCACCGTCACGCCTGCGATACCCGGCTCCGCCCCCTGCGTCGCCTGATCGCCGCCGCTGCCGTCCACATCGTACCAGACGGTATCGCCGATGATGCCCACTGGCTCACTCGGCCCATAGCCGAAGTCCTGTACTCTGTCATTCACTGCCGTGGGCAATGCACCGGCGCTGTCCAGGTCTACGGCGCTTACGTTTGGCGATCCGGCAACGCCGTCGCTGTCGTAGCTTTGGTTGAGACCCGCCAGGATGTTCTGCGTATCGGTAACGGCGACAAGATAGTTGCCGTCGGGTAGGCCGGTAAAGAGATATTGACCTTTTGCATCGGTCATTTCCGTTGCGATGATCGGCTCGCCGCTATCCCAGATGCCATCACCGTCCAGATCGTCGATCAGTGCGACCGTCACGCCTGCGATGCCGTAGTCGGCCGTGTCCGCCGCGCCGCCGGCGCCCTGCATAACGTCTGCGCCACCATCCACCGCAGGCATAAGCGGACCGTTGCCGTCCAAATCAGCATCGAAGTAGACGGTGTCGCCCACGCTGTTCAAGACGGCTCCCGTAGGCTGATAGCCGAAATCCACGTTCAGGAAGACATCGCCAGGCCCGAGGATGACCGGCACGGTTGATTTGTTGTCGGGGTTCGTTGCAGCCTTGCCGAAATCATCTGGATCACCGGTTTGATCGTAGTTACCACTGGTAAGCACATCATGGCTGGCGCCCGTATCGCTCGTGACTTCAACCACATACGCGCCCGGAGTCAGGTTGTCGAACAGGTAGTTGCCTTGTTCGTCGGTGGTTGTCGTACCTTCGTTCACATCATCTGCGGTGCCGAACAACCCGTCAGGGCCAGGAGAGAAGAGCGTTAGTTGCACGCCTTCAACGCCCACTTCCTCCGTGTCCTGCACACCATCGCCATTGGTATCGATCCAGACACGATCACCCAGCGCGGCTACGGGGCTGCCCGTCGGTGCGGTTACATGATCGGTGGGATTGTGGTTGTACCCGAAATCGGCTGTTAGATTTTCCTCACCGCTGACGAGGCTGACAGCATATCCGCTTCCTGAGTGATTCTTATTGCCGAAGTCGGCATCATCGGCAACACCATCACCATCACTGTCACTGTTGTTCGTGACGGTTGTTTGGGACATCCCCGCCGGCAATGAGCTTTCATCAACATCGACGAAGTAGTTGCCAGGAGGCAAGTCAGCGAAAAGGTATCCCCCTTCACTGTCGGTTACTGTGGTTGCAATCACCGTACCGCTGCTGTCCTTAAGCTGGACAACGACATTAGCGATCCCGGTTTCGCCCTCATCCTGTAGGCCATCAGAATTCTCATCCAGCCAGATGAAGTTGCCGACAGCCGCCGGCTTGTAGAAGCCGAAATCTACCGTCATGTTGCCGTTATTATCGTCGAAGAGATCATCTTGATCGTCGCCGGCAAAGCCACCGACTTCAATCGGCTCGCCATCGTTCGTCAAGGTAATGATCCCGCTCCTGACGCTGTTGCTTCCACCGCCCAGCGGCACACCGTTTGAATCCGATGCAACGTCCGTATTCGGATCTGCTTCGTAGACCGTTGGCGCATAGCCGGATGGCGGCATCACATCAATGATGTAGTCACCCGTTGCAAGGTTGTCGAAGTAGTAGAGGCCGTCGCTACCTGTTATCTGTGGCATTACGGCCTTGCCATCCATGTCAAGCGCTGGGTTACCGTTGCCGTCCAGCAGGCGCACCGTTGCGCCGGCGATGGCAGGCTCGCCTGCATCTTGTATCCCGTCGCCGTCAACATCGTTCCATACATAGGAACCAACAGCGACCGGCTCTGTAGATTCAGCGAGGAAACCAAAGTCAAGACCGTGGTTGTTGGTCCCTGCTATAGACGTTGTAAGGGCAATGACTGCATCAGCGCCGGTCATTGCTGCATCGCTGTCGGCCACGTCAGTAACGTTGTCGTTGTCCGTGGCCGACGCGTTGCCAGCCGCTGGCTGGGCAGCGTTGGCCGTTGTCAACGCATAGCTGGGCGTGGTAATCGCTGCCTGGCTCGTGTCGATCCGCAATTCGTAGGCCGTCTTGGCTTCAATCGAGCCAATCGACATGTTGGCATCCGTCAGACCACCAAAAAGGTAGTTGCCACTCGCATCGGTGGTAGCTGTGCCGACCAAGGTATCCACAATTCCGTTGTCGTCGGTGTCGGCCCACAGCTCCACAGTTACATCGGCAATTCCATCTTCGTCCGGATCTTGGATACCATTACCGTTTGCATCGTGCCAAACGCGGTTCCCAATTTCTGTCGGAGCGGGATCGTGCAGCAGTTCCACATCGCCCAAACCCGCAGATTTGGAGAACGTACCCGGCGTGGTACCGTCCGATCGATAGATGTTGTATGCGCGATCTTTCGCGCCGGTTGTATTGTCCATCCAGCCCACACCGCCGGAGACATTGGTCCCATCCACGGGGTCCATCAACGTCACTACCACGTCACCAGTCGAGGGCAATAGGGCCAAGCCGCCGTTGCTCGTCTCTTCGTGGCCGAAGTCGCCGTTGTTGAAGAAGGATTCTTCAAAGTAGAATTCGCCACCGCCGGGGCCTTGTGCGGTGCCCGCACCGGCCGTCGTCACGGGGCCGGCCGTCGCGTTGGATTCCAACTCGTAGACACCGTTATTGTTGTAGGCGCGGAGCAGATCGCCACCCACATTGTTGTTCAGATCGCCGGTGCCATCCGGACGCACATTGTTGGTACCCGATTGATGGCCCATGCGGTCGAAGAAGCCCAGAATCATGGAGCCGTCCACATCGAACTCAATATCCGACAGCACGGGTTGCGGATAGGCAAGTACCGCACCGCCCGGGCTGGAGCAGGTATGTTGGGGGAAGACGCTTGTCCACGGGTAGTAAACATCGTCGCCATCGCATGAACCCAAGAAGGCCGAGGCATCACCTTTGGTGTAATCCAACGGGAAGTCAAGGATGTTGGTGAATGAAGCACCATCGAGACGGTAGACAATCGCTTGAAGGTCATCGGCATTCTGCGATGCTTGTGCATCGCAAACAGCACCCACGTAAACTTGACCGTCATGATAGGTCGTTGCGAAGGGGCGCAGCTCGCCGGACGGTATCGTCGATTCCGGCAAAATCTCAATACCACTGATGGCCGCTTGGCCCGGCAGCGAAGCGCTGTCCAGCACCAGGTTCAATATTCCATCTGATACCGTGATGCCACTGAATTCTTCGGTTTGCGCCCGGTCGCGTGCGCCAGCCGCAGCAAAAATGTCGTATGCCGCAGCAACGTTCGTACCTTCAAGCAAGATGTCGAATTGGCGAGCACCCGCACTCGTATTTGATGGTTCAACAAAGTGCAGGCGAACCGTGTACGTGGCGTTCGGAACCGGGATATCATAGTAAATTACTTGCACCCCAGCGCGAAAGCGTTGATAGAGTGCTTCGTCAGAGGTGTTATCCAGCGGATTGTTCACATTCGCGATTGTGTCATTGTTATTGCTCCCCGATCCATTCGTGCCGTAGCCCGGGTACTCGTCCCCCGACCATGTGCGTCCCTCGCCATCGGTGTATCGGTTTACGGAACTCAGTGAACCGGCCCAGATGCGTAACCCCTCAAAAGGGGCACATGCGTCCGTAGGGAGCGGATAGGCAGTCAGATCGGCGGCTGTAGGCGCAGTTGCAGGGTTGTTATCCGAGTCAATCGCCATTTGGTAGAGCGTCTTATCGTTGAGGCTCATCACCCAGAGATCGCTCTCATCATCGGAGATGTCGATATCTCCGAGACCGGTTTTGCCCACCTTGTCGAATGCTTCGGCATCCGTCGAGTTCCCATTCGCGGTGGTTGGCAAGCTCCTATCAACATTTGAAGGTATGGTGCCTACGTCCACACCCAAATCTGCAAGATCCACGAATAGCTGGGTTGACGGGGCCGTGGTATCGGTAGCGAAAATTGCACCGAGGTGGGGTGTGCCAATGGGATCTTCGTAAAGCCCGGCGTGACGCTTGAGTAACGCCGACGAATACAAGGTGCTGTTACTTCGCTGATAGGCAAGGCCCCACGTTGCGCCTACTTCGGAAACAGTCGCTAGGGTATCCGGGGCATTCGCGCCCGTCATACCGAGGCCCGACTTGTCGTAGCTGAACCCCACTATCGTTGAAAGGTCAGTCGCATAACCGGTCATCGATTGTCCGTTGCGATAGAAGTTTGTTGCAAGATTCGTGTTCGCCTCAACATAGTAATCGGCGGGATTGTAGAAACCTGCATTTGCCGTCTGTGCTCCGTCCGCCACAAACTGGACAGTGGTATTTCCAGCGAGGGACGGTTGAAGAAAATCGAGGGATCCGTCAGCGGGGAAAGTGAACTCAATGCGGTAGGGGCCGGTCCCCGTTGCGTTGAGTGTGTACGTCCCATCTGCGGCCGTTGTGGCAGACCCTTGATTCGTACCGGTTGCATCGTAGGCAGTTACAACAATGCCGTAGATGCCGGGTTCACCGGCATCTACGGCTGCGTTAAGATTGAAATCCCGGAACGCTGTGCCGGTGATTGTGCCGGCTGCCGATAGGTTATCCGTCTGTTGGTACATACCCGCCAGAAGGATGGAAAGAATCATAAAGGTAGTGAATAAACGTCTTTTATATCGTCCTAATCCTGCCCTAAAACTTAACATTGTCCCATTCCCTTTCCTAGAAGTAGCAAATAGAGCAGCGCATATTGTTTTCAGGCTTCATGAATGACATGCGATAACTTGCCGCACGTCGTTTCCCGCTGCAATGTGAAAAGCATATCTTTTCTGAAAGGTAGGTGACAACAATTGTTTGGGTAGTTTCCCACCTTCATCTTTCGCTAGGGATGCCTGCCTCTTTCGCTAGGGATACCTATCAAGTTTTGTTGAAGGGGAGAAGGGCGCGTCCCTGCCGACTTAACTCATTTTGAACGCACTCATATCGTTTGTGGGGATAAAGACGTAATCGGGGTGATAGAATAAAGGAGGGAATTAATACTACAACCGCAGTTGTGGTGGTTGGGCGAATATAGAAAAGAAATGGTTGCAGAGACGGCGATGGTAGTGACTACGGCGAGCCAATAACCGCTTCGCTCTTCGCCAATGCGACCAGGCCAGCCGGAACTCCGGCGACCGTGGCGGCAGAGGTAGTGCAATCTCGAGTAGACGCCTGACTTCGGGTACAGTTAGGTCGGCAAGAAACGGCTCTTGGCCCCTTTTTTCTGGTTGCAATTGAGGCGAATTGAAGCCAGCCATGCATGAGCCATCATGGATAGAGTGATATGGCGATACCAACTGTGCCAGTGACGAACTTCATAGTGATCCAGGCCGGTTTCGCCCTTGCCTTCCTCAAAGCACTGTTCAACCGTAAAGCGGGTCGATGCAATTTGGGCCAACCTCAACAGCGTGGTTTCGGCAGGCGCATTGGAGAGATAGTAAGCAATCTCATCCGGGTCACTCGTAGAACGTCTTGCCAGAAGCCAGCCATCTCGACTGGGCAACTCGTCCTGATTCTCAACGATGCGCCGGCAAGCCCAGTCGTAGATGCGGGGTCCTTTTTCCCCTTCGGCTACCGCCAGTCGTTGCCAATGACTCTCCGGCCAGGACGCAACCAAACGATCAGCCGGCATCGCTTTGATGGTCTCATCGAGAATTCGCTCTCTGGTGGGCTTGCGACCTGCTCCTTTCCATTCGGGCACAGCAACCTCAGGGCGCTCCGTCCAGACGGTCACGTTGGTTCGCACCGCCATCACATACCAACGATCATGTTCGGCAACGACATTACGCAGATGAGACGAGTCGCCATAGACTTCATCGCCGGTGACCCATTTCATCGGCACGCCCATTGTCCAGGCGTGTTCCAGCATCTTTGCTGCCTGAATCGGCTTGGTTTCGAACCATACCTGCCCTGAAAAATAACTCGAAGG
>JAGRCP010000105.1 GCA_020433455.1 Caldilineaceae bacterium
AACCTACCTTTTCGCAGTGAAGTCAGGAATTAGAAATCAAAAATTGGTTGATGGGTCGATTGTGGGATTGTAGAGAGCCGGGTCCTCTTTGAGTTGTAATTTGCGTTGGTCAGGCAGCATGGTAACGAGAAGGCGGATAATTTGGTTGAGGATATCGACGCGGTGGGTGACGACTTCGTCGCCGAGAAGCGGCTCGCCCAGATAGTACCACTCACGCGCCTCGCGTGCGGAGCCGAGCGCATACTCGAAGAAACGGGAACGGTCTGCGCCTGAACTGCGCCTGAACTGCGGCTGTAGCCTTCGCTTAAATTCGCAGCAATCGATCCGATACTGCGATAGAGCTGATCCGCTACGCGCTGCGTACGGCGATCTTTGTTCAGTTTGCTCACATCCGCCCACGCAATCGCGCCCGCAAACCGCGCCAAACGATAAACCGTCCAGCGCCATATCGGATCTTCTCTGGTGTGCTGCGGAACAGACGTCTCCCACTCGCTATATTTCACAATATTTCACACCATCCCCTCATCCCCCAAATCATTCCTCATTCCTCATTCGCTTGTCCAAACATCCCCTCCGCCTGCCACGCCTCTATCTGTTCCGCCCTGTAGCCGAGTCCCGTCATTATTTCGGCGGTGTGTTCGCCCAGAGTTGCGCCAATGTGACGGTAGGTCGGCTCGCACGCTGAGAAGCGGAGGGGCGTGGCCAGCTGAGGCTGGGCGCCGCCGTCCGGCCTGGGTACATGGACGACGCGGCCCCGGGCTTGAGCCTGGGGCTGTTCGCACGCCTCGCGCATGGTGAGCACCGGCTCGACGCAGAGGTCCAGGGGCGCAAAGACGGCCTCCCACTCGGCCAGGGTGCGCTGGGCGATGGTCTCGGCGATGCCCGCCCGGGCCCGCTGCTGATCGCGCAACCCCGCGGTGAGGCCCAGTTCGACGAGATCCGGGCGGTCGATGGCCTGGCAAAAGCCCTGCCAGAATTTTGGCTCCAGACTGCCCACGGCCAGGTAGCGATCGTCGCGGGTGCGGTAGTAGCCGTAATAGCCGCCGCCGGTCAGTACGCTGCCTTCCCGAGTCGGATCGACGCCGCCCACCAGGTATTCAGTCGCGGCCAGGGTATTCCACGTCATGGCCGCATCGAGCATGCTCACATCGATCATCTGGCCGATCCCCGTCTGCTCCCGATAGATGACCGCCGCCAGCAGCCCGGTCAAGGCGATGAAGGAACTGCCCATGTCGGCAATCTGTATGCCCAGAGGCGGCGGTCCGCTTGCCGCGTACCCGCTGTGGCCGGCAATGCCCGAACGCGCGACGAGGTTGATGTCATGCGCAGCCCGATCCCGGTCCGGACCATCCTGGCCGAAGCCGCTGATTGCGCAATAGATGAGGCGCGGATTGGCCGCGCGCAGCGCATCATAGCCCACGCCCAGGCGATCCATGACGCCGGGACGAAATTGCTCCAGCACAATGTCATACTCCTGGACCAGTTGCTTGACGACGTCGGGCGCGGCGGGGTGTTTGAGGTTGAGGCTTAGCGAGCGCTTGTTGCGGTTGATGACGGCATGCCAGGCCGCATGTTCGCCGTCAAAGGGTGGCTGCAAGCGCATCATGTCGAGGCGGTCGGGCGCTTCAACGCGGATGACGTCGGCTCCCCAATCGGCCAGAAGCAGCGAGGCGAAGGGGCCGGGAACCAGGGTGGAAAAATCCAGAATCTTGAGGGAAGAGAGCAGGTCAGGCATGGGCAGCAGCCTCCTCGGGACGGGTTGGGTGAATTTTACGGTTGGGCGTCGTTCTCCCCGCTTTGCAGGCGCGTACGCACTTGCGCGATAACCGTCGGGTCGTCGCTTTGGGCGATGAGGACGCGCTTGTGCATTCCCCAGGGCGCATCCTGGAACAGGGCAAAGCCGGGCCGATGCCGGAAGCCCGGCAGGCCGGCCAGGGTCAAAAGCAGCCCGGGCAGGAGGAGCCAAACGCCCGGCAAGCGGCGCACCGTTACGCGCAGGCTGGGGATGGGCAGCAGATCGATCACGGCGCCGTCGTCCAGCATCAAAAAGCGGGGCTCATCATCTTCTACCAGGAGCGGCGGTTCGGGCGTGGTGCTGTTGCGGGCATAAAGCTCCACGAGAAAATTGTGTTCGTCGGTCCCCCCGCGTACCAGGCGCAGACCGGCTCCCTGGCGGGGTAAGAGCAGGGCCTGTTCACTGCCCGGCCCGGGGAAGAGCAGCCCGATCATGGCAGAGGGTGATGTTTGGCCCGGCTGCGCCAGGAGGGGGCGGCTTTCCCGCGCGCGCACCAGCAGGGCCGGGTCCGCGGGCTGGGCCGCGACCAGCGCGCCGTTCACGCTCAGGCGTCTGGCTGCCGACAGGTCGAGCCGCTTGCGCACGCCGTTCCGCTCCACAAAGAGGAGGGGCGTAACGGCTCCGGAACCGGCGTGAATGGTCACGTCGTAGCGGAGTTCCAGATCGCCGCTCATGTAGCGATAGGTGTCGCCGGGCGCGAGCACGGGCGTTGTCAGCTCCCAGCCTATGCGTACGAAGAGCCAGATCGCCAGCGCAATCAGCAGCAATCCGGCCGGCAGCAGCAGCTTGAGCCAGGCCGCGCCGGGCCTGCGCATGGCCAGCAGACGGTCTTCATTGACCGATTCATTCTCCTCATCCTCTGCTTCACCCGTCTGGGGCGTGCTGTCTTCTTCCCGGGCTGCGTCGGCCGACTGAAGCGTTACGGTCGTCCGGCTCAGCATGGGATAATTTTCGGTCGGCAGTTCGTCCATCGCAAGCGGACGGTTTTCACTCCCTCCGTTTTCGTCGGCCGCGTTTTCATCGCTTTTCGGTTTGGCATAGGTCCGGCGCAGACGGTAAATGGGACGACCTGGAGGTAATGGAATTACCTGGCCCAGCACGCCGGCCTGTTCCAGGGCTATCTGCCCAATCTGACGCAATTGGCGGACCACGCCAAAGAGGTAGGCGCACTGAAACATGAGGAACAGGGTGATGACGGCCAACAGGACTTGGAAAAGGGGACTGTGGAGCAGATCGAAGAAGCCGATTGCAACCAGCAGGCGTCCCAGCGCGCCCAGGTGATCGCCGGCGGCCAGAAGTCGGCGACCGGCCTCTGCGGGGTCGGCTCTGAGCGTGTCGGGCAGTTGGGGCAGCATGAGTGCGATGACGGCAAAGAGGAGCAAGGCGATGACAAATGTCAGGGCCACGCGCAGATTAACCAGCCAGGGCCAGATGCCGTCCAGGCTACGTAGAGACCGCGTGGGCGCGCGTCCGTTTTGTGATCCATGGGCAGGCGGTTTAGAAGGCGATGTCAGGAATTGGGTCATGGGGCGACCTCAGGAGTAAGCCAGGCGCGGACTTCTTCCTCCACATTTTCCAGCCGGGTAAAGCGTCGCTCACATTCCGGCAGGGCGTCCAAAAACATCTGACCGTAGGATTTTTGCCACAGGCGGCTGTCCAGCAGGAGAACCGCGCCCCGATCGCTTTGGCGACGAATGAGGCGGCCGAAACCCTGACGAAAGCGCAGGATGGCATCGGGGACGGTGAAATCGCGGAACGCGTTGTCGAACTCGGCGCTGCGGGCCGCAATGAGGGGATCGCTGGGCACGGCAAAGGGTAGGCGAACGATAATCAGCACGGAGAGCTGATCGCCGGGCAGGTCGATGCCTTCCCAGAAGCTGCGCGTCCCCATGAGCACGGCGCGTTCTGTCGTGCTGAATTCGCGCAGGAGACGGCTGCGGCTGCTCATGCCGTGCTGGAGCAGGCGAATGCCCAGTTGATCCAGGGGCGCGCGCAGGGCGTCGGCGGTGGTGCGCAGCTGGGCATAGCTTGTGAAGAGAACCAGCGTGCGGCCTGCGGCGGCCCGCGCGGCCGCCAGAATCGCCTCCTCCACGCCTGCCTGATAGCCTGCCTGATTGGGCGCGGGCAGATTGCGCGGCAGCAGGAGCACAACGTTGCGCGCATAGTCGAAGGGGCTCCCGACAGTGGATTCGGTCGCGTCCCACAGGCCCAGGCGTTCGCGGATATAGGTGAAGTCGTCCGCCGTGCGCAGGGTCGCGCCGGTAAAAATGGACGCGCGGGAAGCGCGTATCAGGCTCGCCTCTACCTGCCTGCCTACGTGCAGCGGCGCGGCCAAGAGCGTCACCCGGGGATCGGCGTCTGTCCGGTTGCCGTAGCCGCGTTGCGATTCGACCTCCAGCCAGGCGACGCTATCACCATGGGGGCTTTCGCCTGCGCCAAAGATGATCGTCGCCATGTTGGACTGGAGATCGGCGATCTCCTCATACACGCCTTGCAGCTCATCCAGGAGCATGGCCTGGGGTTCCCGGCTCATCCACTCGCCCGCGATCAGGCGCTGCAGGAGCCTTTGGAGCGTCTTCAGCAGGTCGTCAATGCGGGGGATGACGCTATCCCATTCAATCTCCACTTCACTCCACAGCGGCTGGCTGCGCAGGCGGCTGTCGATGGCGATCCGCTGCGCGTAGTCACTTTCGCGCTTGACGTTTTGATGCGTCAGTACGGATTGGGCCAGGTAGGCGGCAAAGCGTCGCAGCGCGGAGCCGGCTCTGGCCGCTTGCTGTTCAATTTCCTCTGCCGCCTCCAGGCTGCGGTTATCGCTCTGGCCGCGCAGGAGCGTTAACAGGCCCGGCAGCAGATCGCCGGCCGGGGTCAAGCGCGCCAACTGGCGCTGAGTGCGTTTCCAATCCACCCGGTAAGTCAGTTGATCCGTGGCCGCGTCTTCCAGATGATGGGCTTCATCCACGATGAGGTGATCCACCGGCGGCAACAGGCGTCCGTCGGCGGCCACATTGGCCATGAGGAGCGCGTGATTAATGACGAGGCAATGAACCCGTTCCGCCCGCGCGCGCGCCAGCCAGTAATAGTCGCGCCAGCCGGGGCGACTGCTGCAACGTTCAGGCGTACAACTTGCGCTGTGGGACGCGATCTCGGCCCAGAGCGCGCGATCTTCCGCAGTTGGCAGGTGGAGATCGCTCATGTCGCCGTCCGCGGTTTCGCTCATCCAGACCAGGATTTTGGCCAGAAAGCTCAGTTCATGGGCGGGCAGATCCCGGTTGCCCGCCCATTGCTCCAGCCGGCGGGTGCAGAGATAGTTGCCGCGCCCCTTGAGCTGCGTCCAGGTCAGATCGCCCAATGCCTGATCGCGGAGCAAATCGTGTAGTTGAGGCAGATCTTTATGGACGAGCTGTTCCTGCAGAGTGCGGGTATAGGTCGCGATAATCACCCGGCGCTGGTTGAGCAGGCTCCACAGCGCGGCCGGGGCCAGATAGGCCAGGCTTTTGCCCACGCCCGTGCCCGCCTCGATGAGCAAGTGATCGCCCCGGTTGAGCGCATCCAACACCAGATGAGCCATGCGCAGCTGTCCGGGACGCGCTTCGTACTGCGGGCCGAGCTGCCTGGCCAGGGCTCCGTCTTCACCCAACAGGTCATCCAGGTGCGCCGAGTCAGCGGCAACCGGTGCGCCTCTGTGTGCGTTCAGAGGAGCGTGGTCTATGAGTGCAGCCGCGTTTTGGGGGCGGGGCAGGGTCAGGTCCGTGCGCGGGCGCGCTGTACGCTCCAGGCCGCGCTCGTTTGCTGCGTCCTCAAACAATTGAAGGGGCGGCCATTCCGTGCGTCGGCCATACGCCAGAATTGCGTTGATAACCTGCGGGGGCAGCTCGTCGAGGCGCGTGTGCAGCTGCTGAAAGAGCAGCGCCGATGCCGCCGCATCATCCAGCGCGCGGTGGGCGTCGACCAGGGGGATGGCGAGCGCGCGACAGAGTTCGCCCAGGTTGTAGCTCGTCATGCCCGGCAGCAGGATCGTCGCCAGTTCATAGGTGTCGAGTATAGGGCGGTGCAGATGAATGCCCGCCGCGTCAAGGAAGCCGAAATCGAAGGACGCATTGTGGGCGACGAGTGCGCTCACCGGGCCGTCGCCGGTATCGTCCACAAAGGCGCGTAGTGCAGGCGCCGCCTCTTCCAGGCGGGGGGCGTGGGCTACATCTTCGTTGCGAATGCCGGTGATTTGCTGAACTGGAAGGGGAATGATCCGGTCCGGATTGATCAGCGTGGAAAAACGGGCGCGTATTTCGCCGCCCTGCATGCGCACAGCGCCGATTTCGATGATGCGGTCGCGTACCGGATGCAAGCCGGTCGTTTCTAAATCGATGGCGACGATTGTCCGATCCGTGGCGCGCACAGGGCATCCTTTGCTGTCGATACGGTTGAATAAGCGGTTGATGGTTGTTTCTGATCTTCACGTTCATTATAGCCGGACCGCTATGCACATCAAAGAGCGACGACTAAAATAGGGGCTTATTAATGGTTAATGGTGAACGATTAATGGTTAATGGTTAACGGGACGCATTAACCGTTCACCATTAACCATTCAGGATCTCCCATTTGGGCGGGACGGAAAATTACACTAACTGCGCGTTGTCGATTGGGGCGCAGGCAAGGTTTCAGAAACGGATTTCTACCAAATTTCGCTTTTGTAATCGTTATCGATTACAATCTATAACAAACATTGGAATCTTTTACCCCCCCCGATTACGCTGCCGATACTGTAAAAAACTTGTTCTGTGTGCCATAATACTGACCTTTCCATAACTTTTGGCGAGTTTAGAATTATTTGGATGGGGCGTAGTGTAATTTTTGACGGAATTGGACGTTCGCATGATGCTTAGAATTGATTGTATGCGTTAGGATTGTATAGAATTTAATTTTGTTGAAAGAGTTTAGGTGATTCTACGGATAACTTCGTCTGTACCACGCTATATTTTGCTTCGACCATAATTAAAGGAGACATTGACGCTAATGGCCGATCATATTGTTATCAGAGATAGCTTGTCCATTCTCCCAGCCGATTTTCTGGCTGCATTGGCGCGTAATGGCTGGTTGGTGAGTGCAACCGCTACGCCCGCCTCTCTTCAGGCTCATATTGAGCGCTATGGCTCGCCTTCGTTGCTAATCAGCACGGATGTTGTATTAAGCGATGAGGAATGGACCATTATTGATAAAGTCCGCAGCAATGCTTTACTGGCTCTGTTGGCTATTGTGCCGGCAGAGGAAGGTGAATGGCTTCGTAATCCGGATGCTTTATGGCTTCATGCTGATGATTTTGTTGCGACCACGGTAGATGAATCAGAACTGGTGCTGCGGGTGCGGCGTCTGTTGAACTTGTTGGCGCTGCGTACCGCACGCCGGCAACAGGGGCAGGAACAAAAAGAGGCTCCGCGTGTCGCTGTGCGTTATCAGTATGATACCGTGCATATGCCGGGGCGAAGCTGGCTGAATAAGCTTTCTTCCACGGAAGTCGAAATCGTGCGCAAGCTGGAGCAGGCGCAGGGAAAAGCCGTGCCGGTGGAAGATCTGGCCGAATCGGTATCCGCCGAGACCAATGAAGCCCGGATCAACGGCCTGCGGGTGCATATCAGCCGTCTGCGTAATAAGCTGGAAGCAAATGCGCTGCTTCCGCCCCGGATTGTTACTGTACGCGGCATTGGCTATCGTATGGAACCGCCGGAACAGATGTAAATTGCTCTACTGCTTGACAACCTTCTCTGAGAGATCGCAACCCACATAGCGTTTTACAGCCCGCCGATTTTACGGCACAATGTCGTCATGCGAATTTCTGTGATTGTGACCGTCCTGAATGAAAGCGATGCTGTTTCGCGCTTGCTGGATTCCCTGTTGGCGCAAAGCCGCCGGCCCGACGAGATTGTTATCTGTGACGGGGGCAGCCGCGATGCTACGCCGGCTATGATTGAAGCTTATGCCGAGCGTGAAAGCGTACGTGGCGGTCCCCCCATTCGTCTGATTCGCTCGCCGGGATCCAATATCAGCCGCGGCCGCAATGTGGCTATTTCCGCGGCCGCCGGCCCCATTATTGCTGCGACTGATGCCGGAACGCGCCTTGCGCCCGACTGGCTGGAAATGATCACAAAACCCTTTGAGGCTGACCCTGCTACGCGTGCCGTGGCAGGCTTTTTTCTGCCTGATGCAGAGGGCGTTTTTGAGACGGCCATGGCCGCGACGGTTTTGCCCCTGGAAGCCGATATCGATCCCGATCGCTTTTTACCCAGCAGCCGCTCTGTGGCTTTTACCAAGGAAACCTGGGCCGCGGCAGGCGGCTATCCTGAGTGGCTGGACTATTGCGAAGACCTCATTTTTGACTTTGAGGTCAATGCCCTGGCTCCCTTGCAGCCTACGGCCTTTGCCTGGGCGCCTGACGCCCGGGTCTACTTCAAGCCGCGTTCCTCTCTCGCCTCGTTTTGGACCCAATACTTCCGCTACGCCCGGGGAGACGGCAAGGCCGATCTCTGGCGCAAGCGGCATGCCGCCCGTTATGTGACCTACTTTGTTTTGCTGCCCGCTTTGCTGGGCCATGCGTTCTTCGGCTTTTTTGCCCGTTGGCTGGGGTGGCTCGGCCTACTCGCAGGCGTGCTGGCCTACTGCGGTCGTCCCTGGCAACGTCTTTCGATGGTAGGGACGTCTCTTTCAGCGTGGGAGCGGCTGTCGGCCGGTGCGTTGGTCCCTGTCATCCGCGTCGTAGGCGATGTTGCCAAAATGGTCGGCTATCCTGTGGGGCTTTTGTGGCGTTGGCGGAATCGTAAGCGGCCGGAAGTGCATTGGCGCACGTACGACCACCGCCTGGATGCCACGTGTGAAAACGCCGCCCCTGGCGGTGCCCAAATCAGCGATGAGGGGCGCGCATGACGAACGTCAGAATTGAGCGGCGCACCGTTCCCGCGGATCTCGTCGAGAGCACGCCGGGAGCCGGCGGTTTGGGGTATTGGCTGCTGGCGTCGCCCATAATCCTCTTTTTGGTCTGGCTCTGGATCGACGTTTTTGCCTATTACAGCCCCCTTCCCCAATGGGCGGATCGCCTCCTGGCCGCGGTCATTTTTGTCGGGCTGATCGTCCTGCCTTTGGGGCTGTTGGCCTATCGTCTGATAACGGCTTTTCCACGTCTCTTCAGTCATGCCGGCTGGGACATTTTGCCGCTGGAGCCGGTAAGCGAAGCCGAGCAATACCTGGTGCACTACACGTTTCAGGCGCGCCATCGGGCCGATGGCGGTCTCCGACGCCTGTGGCTGCGTGCCGCCCAAGGCTGGGTCTACATAGAGATTATCGCGATTTTCGTGGGCGCAATCGCCATGATTCCCCTCTTTTTTAGCGCCGTCGATTTTGGTTTTGGCCAATAGTCGGAATTCGTCCCCGGGTTTGGAGCTATATTCTGATGCAGCGTCTGCGTGGCCTTGCATTCTTCGTCCTGATTACCTTGCTGCCGTTTTTGGCGTACGCTGCTCCCGCCCAGGCCCAGGATGTCGGCGTGACGATTGTGCGCGTCTATTTCCAAAGTTCGGCGCAGTTGGACCGGTTGGCGGCTCTGGCCGACATATGGGAAGTCGATCATGCCGCAGGCTACGCGGTGATGGCCCTTGAGCCGGCGCAAGAGCAAGCCTTGAGCAAGGCCGGCTATCTGGTGCGCGTAGACCCAATGCGCACGGAGCAGGCCCGAGCGGCTGCGGCAAAGCTATCGTCCACTGCACCCGCCGCTGCCCAGGGCATTCCCGGTTACTCCTGCTACCGTACCGTAGAAGAGACCTATGGCGATCTGGCCACGCTGGCCGCCAATCATCCTGCGTTGGCCCGTTGGGAGGACATTGGCGATAGCTGGCTGAAAAGCCAAAATCCAGCAACGGGGTACGATATCCGTGCGTTGGTGCTGACCAATCAGGCCAGCAGCGCGCCCAAGGCGGATTTTCTGCTTTTGGCCGCGGTCCACGCGCGGGAGCTGACTACATCCGAATTGGCAGCGCGCTTCGCCGAGTATCTGCTTGCCGGCTATGGACGCGATCCCGAAGCGACCTGGCTGTTGGACCACACCCGAATTCACATCATTCCCTACGGCAATCCCGACGGTCGCAAAGAGGCCGAACGGGGCGTCCTCTGGCGCAAAACCGTGGCCCAGGGGGACGGCTGCCTGATCCAGAACCCGCCCGCGCAGTACTCGGGCGTGGACATCAATCGCAACAGCAGTTTCGGCTGGAACGGCTGCGAATCAGGCTCCTGCTCAAGCGCTTATGCGTGTGCGGAGACCTACCGCGGTTCGGCTCCTGCATCCGAGCCGGAGACCCAGGCCCTGGAAGCGTACGCCCGCGCGATTTTTGCGGATCAGCGCGGCGCGGATCCGCTGGACGCGGCTTCTCCGGACGCTACGGGCCTTTTTATCAGCCTCCACTCCTACAGCGAGCTGGTCCTCTTTCCCTGGGGGTGGACGAATGCGGCGACCCCCAACGTCACCCAATTGGAGACGCTGGGGCGCAAGTTCGGCTATTTTAACGGCTACGGCGTTTGCCAGATTAGCCGGCCCGACTGCCTCTACAAGGCTGACGGAACCAATGAGGACTTCGTCTACGGCGAGTTGGGCGTGGCTTCTTACACTTTTGAACTGGGCGACTACTTTTTTGAAAGTTGTCCTGCTTTTGAAGCGGCCGTTCTGCCGGATAATCTGACCGCGCTGCTGTACGCGGCCAAAGCAGCCCGTCGTCCTTATGCCGCACCGGCCGGTCCCGAGATATCCGCCCTGACCGTGCCGACCATGCCGGTTGCACCCGGTACGGAATTAACCGTATCCGTCACCGCGGATGATGCGCGTTTTGCTTCCAACGGCCACGGCGAGGAGCCGGTCCAGGCGGTTGATGCAATCCGTTACAGTATTGACGCCCCCTCCTGGCTTACGGCTACAACCGCCATCCCCCTCTCCGGCGGGCAGACGGTTACCGCTCAGGTCGTTGCCATGGGGACCGACAACCTGGGCGTGGGCCGCCATCAACTCTTTGTGGAGGGACGGGACAGCGACGGCAACTGGGGCGTGCCCACCGTGGGGTTCGTGGACATAAGCCGCGGCGAGCGGGGGGTGATCGCAGCTGCTTCCGGTCCGCTGGTCGCGCCGATTGATACCCGCGTGGCCTTTACCGTCACGATTGTCAATACGGGCAGCGTGGTCGATACCTACGCTGTAGACGTGGCGGATAGTCCTTGGCCGGTTACCTTATCCGCCGCCGCGTTGGAACTGGAACCGGGCGAGCAACGCGCGATGAGCGGGGAAATGACCATTCCGTTTGCCCAGATAAATGGGCGGGAGTTTGGCGTCGAGATGCGCGTCTTTTCTGTCCTTGAGCCGTGGGTTGAGGCATCAGTCACCACGGAGATTGTCCTGGCCGACCGGCGGCTTTTCCTGCCCGTTGCCGGACGTTGATTTAGACTCCCATGTCCTACGACTTTGCTGAATTGCTCCGCAATTGGAGCTGGCAGCCCGTGGCGGTGATTGGCCTGCTGCTGGTTGCAGGGCTGTACGGCCGCGGCTGGCTGCGAATGCGACGCGCGCTGCCGGGCTTTGCTTCGGGCAGACGATTGGGCTTTTTCGTTTTGGCCATATTTCTCCTGATCCTGGCTGCATTTTCTCCCCTTTACGCCCTGAGCGGCCGCTTTCTCCTGGCGCGCTCGTTTCAGAAGGTTTTTGTCGCCATGCTGGCCGCGCCGCTGCTCTGGCAGGCCTGTCCGTTTCACGTCATGGCCTGGGGCTTGCCCGGAGCCATGCGGCGACGCCTGACCCGTCTGGTGCTGCGTCCATCCGGCGCGCAGCGGGTCCTCCGCCTGCTCACGCAGCCTATGGTGGCCCTGCTCGTGTTTATCAGCGCGTTCCTGCTCTGGCATGATCCTGAGATTGCCAACCGGACTCTCGGCCATGAATGGGCCCATCGAGCGACGCTTTGGCTTCTCCTGGGCGCGGCGCTGCTTTTTTGGTGGCATGTAGTCGATACCGGACCGCGTCTCCACCGCCTCCGCTCAAGCTGGCTGATTGCCGCGTCGCTGATATTGGTGGAGATTCCCAACATGGCTTCGGGTGTGACCATCGCCTTTACCGATCATCCAATCTATGCCCATTATGCGGCCATGCAGGCGGGGTCGGCTGCATCGGCGCGCCTGGACGTGATGACGGATCAAATGGTGAGCGGGGCGCTGATTTGGGTGATGGGCAGCCTGGTTTATATGGGCAGCCTGGTCATTGTGGTGCGGCGTCTCTTTGTTCGCGAAGGCAGTGATGAGCCCGACTTTAGTTTCGGTCATGATATTGCCGATCGGGCCATGGCTCCGGGATTGGAAGATCGCAACGCGCTTCATCCGTGGGAATGAGAGGGAAGAGGATATGTCTGCTGAAGAACTGATTGAAGATTTTTCGTTTTTAGAAACGTGGGAAGAGCGTTTTCGTCTGATCGTAGAGATGGGGCGCGAGCTGGAGCCTATGGACCCGGCGGATAAGGTTGATGCCAATCGCATGCTGGGCTGTCAGAGTCGGGTTTGGATTACCTGCCGGCCCACAGATGAGAATCCGCCGCGCCTGCATTTCGTGGGCGACAGCGACGCCCAGATCGTCAAGGGACTGATCGCCGTAGTTTTTGAGGTGTATAACGATCAGACGCCCCAGACGATCCTGGACACCGACATCCGGGCGCTTTTTGCTGAATTAGGGCTAGCGAATCACCTGACGCCCAGCCGCGCCAATGGCCTTAATAGCATGGTTGAGCGGATTCGGGCGTTTGCTGCGGAGTAGCGGAGCGGCGGGGGCGGGGCGGCGGCGTATAATTTCCTCGCCGCCTCGCTCACTTACTCACAAACGCCATCTGCGTCGTGGGAAAGCTGTCTGTAACCACCAAAAAGCCGTCAAGCTCCCCGTCCTGAAAGCGGGCCAATCCTTCCCAGTTACGCGAGATGCCGCCCGGCAGCAGCGCCAGGTAAATGGGCGGCGTGGCGGTGCGTACGATTCCCTCCTGGGTGAACTGATATTCCACCAGCCGTTCGACCCGTTCGGTTGATTCGCCAGGCCTGGCCAGCGAGTCGGCCGCGGGCTTGAGCTTTTGGGCGTCGCCCGGCCACATGTAGTTGATGACCCAGAAGCGATTTTCATCATCGATCTCGCTTGCGTCGGTCAGGCGGTATTCCATAGTCGGGAATGGCATGGTTCCTGACGCGGCCAGTTCCTTGGTAAAGAGGTGGGCTTGGGGCTGAGGGTTGACGTTCACGCCATTGGCTTCGTAAAAAGTAACAATCTGGTCATCCCACAACACAAGCGCCTCATCGCTCATGTTGCTCAAATTGGCTTGTGCGGGAATGGTCGCCTGGTTGAAGGCATCGATCTGCAGCAACGTTCCATCGAGCAGCATTTCGCCGCTGACCAGCACGCCCATCATGCCGAAGGGCGTATTGGTTTCAATGGTGAGATAAGCCCGGTCGCCGTCAAATGCAACGGCCTCAAATCCCTGATATCCATCCAGGAAGAAGGATAATGCGCCATCGTCCAGAATGATGGGCGCGGGCGCGAGGGGGGCGTCGGTTTCCCCCCGTAGATAGGCGCTGATGTCCGCCTTGTCCAGCGCAAAAATCGAGTTGCCCATATCCTGAGGATACTGGGGCATCAGGATAAGCTGGTCGCCGTACCACGTCATCCCTGAGAATTGAGCCCGGGGCGTGCTGATGGACATGCCCAGGGGAATGGAGACAATTGGCGTGTTGACCGGCGCGGTGTTGGCCTGGGCAGTGGCGGGCGTCGCCTCATCGGGTCGGGGAGTGGGCGTGATGATCAGCGCTGCGCTTTGCTCGTCCGTTGGCGTAGGGTTGGGGACCAACGCACTGACAACGTCCCGGCCGCTTGCGGCCGCCTTGCGCAGATTACTCGGCGTGCAGCCTGTCAGGAGCAGGAGGCTGCACAACAGGATTGGCGCGATCGATGCGACGCCTTGACGAAGGGAATAACGGGGCGGTTGATTCGATTGTCGGCTCACAGGGACTCCTGAGAATGGATTGTAAATGTACCCAATACGGCGACAGCGACCGGCTTATGGGCCGGCGCTATCCGCCGTATTGGGTTGAACCCTGGCTATTGGTTATTCGGTGGCGGGGATAGTGGCGGTGCGGGTACGATAGCCGTCATCATAGCAGATATACCAACTAGGACGCCAGGCCAGGGCCAGGAGTTCCGTTTGGACGTCGGTGCGCCGAGGCTTCAGCTCTTCCTTGGTAATCTGTTCTTGCACATGCTCCCACTGGGCCGAAATTTCCTCGATCTCGCCCTTAAGCTCTTCGTTTAATTCCTTGATATCCTCTTCATACTCTGCGATCTGGGCAATCGATTCGTCGATATCGGCTTTGGCATTGGCGGTCATGCGCCGCTTGCTCATGGCGCGACTGACATAGCGACTGCTGCGTCGTCCCAGTACAAAGTTGAGTGCGCTCTCGCCGATGCCCGCCCACTCTTCCTGCTTGCGGGACTGGTAATCAGCTTCATCTTCGGCCAATTCACGCTCTTCTTTCTTCTTGCGGTCTTCGATGGTCGCGATCTTATTGGCGTACTTTTCTTCCAGCTTATCTACTTCGTCGTCCCGGCGTTCCCGCGCGGCCTGGCGCACGTTGAGCTGGAACTCCCGCTCGCTCTCGCCCGGTCGCTGGAGAATGTCCAACTCAGCATGATAGTTGAGCGGCAGACGCTGGTTGTAATAGAGCCAATCGTCCAACTCATTGCGCAGCGTTTTTAGTTCGGATGACGAATTTGCGCTCTCAGGCGGGGGAGCGAAAAAGGGCCCGAGCGCGCTATCCAGAACGGGCGGTTCATCATGCAGGTCCCGCAGGGACGTCTTCAATTGTTCGGCATTCTCCCAATCCACCTGTCCCCTGCCCATGGTGGGGCGGGCCGCCAGCATGAGCCGAACTGACTCCTGAATGGCGTGCTTGCGGTCCAGAAATGAAACGGTCGCCGCACCCAGAATCACCGGATCATAGACGATCTGGACGCTCGTGATGTCGGCGCGCCCTACTTCCTGATTGAGCATTTGGATGGCTTCTCGTTCGGGCCGGGTGATGGGCAGATAGACCTGATCCACGCCGGGGTCCATGCCCGGCGGCGTGGCTATATAGCCGGCCGGCGCTTCGGGACCGGTCGATGGCGGCGTGCTTGCCGGCACGGGCGTTGGAGTAGGCGCGGGTGCGGGTGTAGGAGCAGGCGTCGGCGTGCCCGTGGCTGCCACCGGCGGGGACGCGAGCGCCGGCGTCGCGGTCGTTTCCGGCGTTACGCCGCGTTCGGCCTGCAGACGGCTGACCTGGGTGCGCGTCAGTGGACCGCGCAGATAGCTCTGGGCCCAACGCGTGTGAAAGACCACCGGACGATCCTCATGGACATTGTGGAGGAGGAAGACCCGGCTGCCCAGACGCGAGATTACCTCGTCGAAGTCGATAGACGTGTCGGCTCCAGCTTCCGCCAGCGCGCCGGTCAGCCCGGCCAGGACGCGCTCCTTGTCCCGTTCGGCCTGCAGTTTGCCGATGAACCATGTGCCTGCATTGGTCAATCCCTTGTAGTCGATATCCACCGGATTCTGGGTGACCAGCACCACGCCCAGGCCAAAGGCGCGCGCCTGCTTGAGGAGCGTCATGAGCGGTTTTTTGGTCGGCGGTTCGGCTGTAGGCGGGAAGAAGCCGAATACTTCATCAAAATAGAGGAGCGCGCGCAGGCTGGTCGTCCCGTCCTGGCGCCGCATCCACGTAACCAGGCTTTCCAGCAGCAGAGTCACGAAAAAGGCGCGCTGGCTTTCGCTGAGGTGGGCGATATAGAAGACGCTGTGGCGAGGCGTACCGTCCGTGCTGTAGAAGAGTTTGTCCACGTCCAGCGGTTCACCCGTGAGCCAGGACTGAAAGGTGGGCGAAGCCATGAGATTGTTGAAGAGCATGGCCAGCTTGAAACGGTCATCGGGCGGAAAGAAGGTGTCGGTGTCGAAGACGCCCAGTTGGGCCATGGGCGGCTTCTGGACGGCCGTAATGATTTTGGCCAGGTCCAGATCTTCGTCCTTGCGCCAGTAATGCTCAAAGATGTTGGAGAGGAGGATCGCTTCCCGGCTGGTTACCGGATCGGCTTTCAGCTCGATGAGGCCCAGAAGCGCAGCCACCGTGCCCGAAATCCGCTCGCGGATGGCTTCGGCATTGGCGTCAAAATCGAGCTTGGGCGCGGCCAGACTGCCCATGACGTTGACGGGCACGCCTGCGTCCGAGCCCGGCGTAAAGATGGTGTAGTTGGCCGTCTCCAGCGTGGTGCGGATGCGTGCGCCGTCAATTCCCCAGTCGGCCAGGCCATTGCGCCACAATTCGGCTGTGGATTGGGCGTATTCCTCGATGCTCTTGTCTTTGCGCCGCGCGTCGTCAGGATTGATCCACGGCTGGAAGTCCGACGGTTGCAGTTCAGGAAACTGGAGGAGGAGATTGGTGATATCGCCCTTGGGATCGATGAGAATGGCCGGCACCTTATCCAGGGCGGCTTCCTCCAGCAGGCCCACGCAGAGGCCCGTTTTGCCGCTGCCGGTCATGCCCACGCAGACGGCATGGGTGGTCAGGTCCCGGGCATCGTAGAGGATGGGCGCGTCGGTTCGCTCGCCGCTGGTTAAATCATATTCTGCGCCCAGGTAAAATGAGCCGAGGGTTTCAGGTGGCGCTTGCACGGGTTTTCCTTTCAATAACGCTGTTTACAGTTCTGGAGGAATCAGTCGGCTGTTTCCAACGCGCGTTCGATTTCACGGTCGCCGACGTACTTGCGCTGTTGGATGAGACGTCGTTTTTCAAGCTGATGCGGCAGACCGAGCAGCCCGGCGATCTGACCGCGCAGCCGCGCGCGCGCGGCTGCGCCCTGCAAGTTGGCCAGCGCATCCCGGGTGACGATTGCCTGCGCTCTGAGAATTGCGGGCAGGTGCTGGGTCAATATGGCGTCGGGCATATTTTTGGCAATGTTCCAGATGGTGTTGCGTCCCACATAATAACTGGAGAGGATATCGCCTGCATTGGCGCTCAGGTGATGATAGACCCGGGCATCGGGCGCAAAGACGGTCTCCCAGCCCATGAGGCGGGCGCGGAAGGAAAGGTCTACATCTTCCAGATACATCCAGAAAGATTCGTCAAACCCGCCCAGCGCTTCCCATGCTTCCCGCCGATAGGCGCCGGCTCCGCCGCAGCCGCTGAACACTTCGCGCCGGGCGTCAAATTGGCCGTGATCCGTTTGCCAGACGCCCCGGTTGCGGGGAATGCCGTCCACGCCCAGGGTATCGCCGGCAGAGTGCAGGACATCGCGTTCCTCGAAAAGCAGGAGCTTGCTGGCAACAATGGCGGCATTGGGATGGGTGACGATGGTCCGGGCTAACGCTTCCAGCCAGTCCGACTCGGGCTCCGTGTCGCTGTTGAGGAGGACGAGAATACGCCCGTCCGCGGCCGCGGCCGCCAGGTTACAGGACGCGGCAAAGCCTACATTGCGCCGGTTGACCATGAGGCGTACGGCCGGATAATGGTTCTCCACGATGGCAACCGAGTCATCGGTGCTCGCGTCGTCAATGACGATGGTTTCAAAATCCTGGAAGGTCTGCCGCGCCAGGGCGTCCAGCACCGTAGGCAAAAAGCGCTCGCCGTTGCGGTTGGGAATGATGACCGACATGAAGGGCGGCCGGACCGACTTGAGCGCGGGATATTCCTGCTGCGGTCGTGCGTTGAAGTCGTCGGTAGAAGCCCGGAAGTTGTCGATGTTGAGGGCAATCTTGTGGCGCATGACCACCCGATTTTTTTCCCGCAGATCACCGTAGGTGGCATCGTTGACGATGGGATTTGATCCGTCGCTCTGCGGTCCGGCCGCGGCCAGGCGCGCCTTGGCCTGTTCGACCTGGGCGTGGCGTACATCCTCCGGCTTTACTTCTTCGGATTTGCTTGTGTCGGGGGTAGGTGTCAGTGATTCATCGCTCATAGGATTATTTTTATAGTTGGCTGATAAGTGCGTAACGGTTGGGTACGTAACGCTATTGTACTAGATGAACCTGGCTCTGGCGGAATTCATGCGGGGCGTCGCCTGCAGCACGCTCCGTAACTCGTGGCGGAGCGTGCCCTTCCCCATCGCGCATCAAATATTCACGTATCAAATTACCACGTATCAAATTACGTAGTCTGCATTATGCGTCATGTGCGCACACGACGCTTACATAATCGTCCGCCGCCTCCTGCCAGGGGCGCAGGGTAATGCCCAGAGCCGCCGCGGCTTCGTTGACGAGCACGGCATGAAGCGGCGGCGGCGCGGGACGCGGCCATTCGCTGCTCTGGATGGGCGTCACCTCAACATCGCGCCGTCCGCTGCGGGCCAGGATATACCGGGCAAATTCGCAGCGGCTGGCGGAGCCCTCGTTTACCAGATGATAGATGCCGGGCCGATCCTGCTCTATCAGGGCCAGGAGCGCGGCCGCTGCATCGGGCGCATATGTGGGATTGCCGTATTCGTCGTCCACCACCTGCAGCGCGCCCAGGCGATCGGCCGCCGCCATGATTTTGGCGGGGAAATTTGATCCGCCCGGCGCAAAAAGCCATGCCACCCGGGCAATGATGGTGCGGGCGTGGCGCTGGCGCGCCGCCCGCTCGCCGGCCAGCTTGCTGCGGGCGTAGACGCCGCCGGGGCCTGGCAGATCGTATTCCCGGTAGATGCGGCCGGGCGTGCCGGGAAAAACCTCGTTGGTGCTGATTTGCACCAGCAGCGCATTGCAGCGTGCGCAACCGTCAGCCAGATAGGCTGCGCCCAGCGCGTTGACGGCGTAGACCGCTTTGGGGTTTGCCTCGGCTCCGTCCACATCCGTCCACGCCGCGGCATTGATGACCACATCAGGCGCTATCTCTGCGATTTGATTGCTGACGGCCGGGGCGGAGACGTCATACGTCGGGCGTTCGATTTCGACAAGCGTGGTGTTGGGGCGGTTTGCCAATATGCCGGTAAGCGCACGTCCTAATTGACCGGCTGCGCCGGCGATGACTACCTTCATGCAGTACTCGTTTACATAATGGGGCGGGGATGCGAAGCGGCGGAGTATGCTTTCTCACGCCTTACGCCTCGATTTCCATGCACCGGGCCGGATCATATAACAAGGGCGAGAGCAGAGGGACGAAACGGACCAGACCCAGGGAACGGGCGGCCATGCGTCCCCTGGCCTTTGTGAGCAGCCATAACGTCTGGCGTTCATCCCGGGGGCCGATGGGAATGACCATGCATCCGCCTTCCGCCAGTTGCTCCCATAGGGCCCGGGGCAGGCAGGGCGGGGCCGCCGTCACCACAATCGCATTGTATGGCGCAGCAGGCGGATAACCGGCGGCGCCGTCGCCCAGGAGAAGATGGGGCGCATAACCGCTTGCGTGCAACGCCTGCCGGGCCGTCCCACTCAGGCTGGGCAAGCGCTCCATACTGTAAATGTTGGCGCCGGGCCGCTGCTCCCCTTGCGCGGTTACTGCACAAAGGATCGCGGTTTGATACCCCGATCCTGTCCCGATTTCCAATATCCGATCGTCGGGGCGCAGAGCCGACGCCTGAGTCATGACTGCCACGACGAGCGGCTGGCTGATAGTCTGATTCTCCCCGATGGGCAGCGCTCGATCCTTGTGCGCTTCGTCCTGGAATTGGGCAGGGACGAAGCGTTCACGCGGGACTTCGGCAAAGGCCGTGCGTACGGCCTCATCCGTGATTTCCGGCCACTGATCCGCCCAGGGAAAGCTCACCCCGTTTGTCCCTTCGCCGCGCGCGCGTTTCGCGCGGTAGCACTCGCACGCATCAATATGCGTGGGGCTGATTGTATCATACGGCTTGCCTAGCCCGCGAACAGTTCAGACCGTTTCTGTCTGATAGCGGGCCAGAATTGTGAGGACCATATCCGGCAGATCGTGATGCAGGGGAAGAATGTCCACCCACCCCACGTGACCGCCGAAGCGTTCAATGTGCACATCCAACAGCGGATGGGGCGCCAGTGCATAGAAGTCGGCTATGGGAATGACCGGGTCGTCCAACGCGGTGATGATGGTGACGGGCGCGGTCAATTCCTGCAAATCGGTCGGATGGACGCGGTAGCGATCCAGGTAATCAGCCGCGGATGCAAAAAGGCCGTCCTTGCGAGCCAGCACATCGGTCATTGCGTAGATGCCGGGAATGGCCAGCACGTCATCGAAATGGAAGTCGTCGGGAAAGAGCGCCTGTTTACGGGCCAACGAAGCGGACCAGCGGCGGCGAAAGTAGCGACGATAGGCGGGCTTGGCGTCCATGGCCCGAATCGCGGCAGCCGGGTTAATGGCCGGGCTGAAGGCTATAACGCCGTGTAGGTTGTGGAAAGGCCGTTCTGTGTGAGCCCGGGCCAGGCGCAAGGCGAAGTTGCCCCCCATGGAAGCGCCTACGATGAAAAAGGGCTTATCGCCGGCCAGCCGTGCGATCTGCTCTACGGCTGTAATCGTCTCATTGAGGAGCGTGCCCAGGAAATAACCTTTGTTCAGCGCGTGGGGATCGGCATGGATGCCCGGTCCGTGATCCCGCAGGTTGATGCGCACCACATCATAACCCGCGCTCAGCAGCGCATTGGTGGTCATCAGGCTGTAATTGGAGTGGCTGCACCCTTCCCAGCCGTGGAGCATGAGAACCAGTCCCTTACACTTTTCGCTAGCGACCGCATTGAAGTAGGCTAACAGCCGCACTCGCCCGGCCGGATCATACCCGGTCTCATCGACGCCTGCATCGATCAGGAACGGCTGCTCATGCTCCATAACGCGGCCGATTTCGCCCGTGCTTTTTACCGAGGAAAGCACCGTCTGTACTGTTGCCGAACGCACCAGCGGATGAGGCGTAAACATGCTGGAAACGCGGTTCGCTCCTGACGTCTCGTTTTGTAATTGGAAATGTACTGCACTATGCATAATTTTGCCTCCTTACCGTGTCATAGTCGCTTACCATTCTCTGCCTCATAGTATGAGCTAATCTCTTGCGCAAGCAAGTCCGTTACGCTACAATCGGGCTCGAAGAATAGATCATGAATGCGGTGGATGCCGAAGAATTATTGGCTCTATCCGTGATTTGTCCGGCCGTTTTTTTTGATAAGGATACGTTATGCCTGTTTCGATTCTGTTCATCTGCACCGGCAATATTTGCCGTTCGCCCATGGCCGAAGCGCGTATGCGGCGGTTGGTGCAGGAGGCGGGGCTCAGTGAGGATATCCTTATCGACAGCGCGGGCACGGGGCCATGGCACCAGGGCGATCGGCCCCATCGCGGCACGCTGGCTGTGCTTGCCCGGCACGGCGATCCGTCTGACGGCATTCTGGCCCGTCAGGTTCATGCCGGCGATCTGGAACGCTTTGATTATCTGGTGGTCATGGACAGCAGCAATGCCCGGGATGTTCGGCGCATGGCCCAGCGCTACGGCGCAGACGGGGAAGTTGTGCATCTCCTGGACTTTGCCGATCCTGCCGTGACCGACGGCCTGAGCGATGTGCCTGATCCCTACTATTCCGGCGGCTTTGAGCGAGTGTACGAATTAATCGATTCGGGCTGCAAGGGGCTGTTGGCGCATCTGCAGAAAACGGAACTTTGACAGCCACACGGGAGCATATGATGCCCACTACCCTTATCGACGGTGCGACCGTCGTCGTTACCATGGATCAGGATCGACGCGAGATTAACGACGGCGCGGTATTGGTGCGCGACCACGTCATTGAGTGGGTGGGGCCCAGCGCCGACCTGACGCCGGCCCAGCGCGCCGCGGCCGACTATCGCATCAATGCATCCAATCGCCTGGTCATGCCGGGGTTGGTGAATACCCATCACCACTTTTATCAGACGCTGACCCGGGTGATTCCCGCGGCCCAGGACGCGGTGCTCTTCGATTGGCTCAAAACGCTCTATCCCATCTGGGCCGAGCTACAGCCCAACGACATCTACCTGAGCACGCGTTTGGCTTTGACTGAGTTGCTGCTCAGCGGCTGCACCACCAGCAGCGATCATCACTACCTCTGGCCCAACGGGACGCGCCTGGACGATCAGTTTGCGGCCGCTGAGGGCGTGGGCGTGCGCTTTCACGGCGCACGCGGCAGCATGAGTCTGGGCGAGAGTCAGGGCGGCCTGCCGCCGGATCGCGTCACCGAGTCGGAAGAGGTCATCCTGCGTGACAGTCTGCGCGTCGTTGAGGAATTCCATGATGCGAACCGTTACGCCATGCGGCGGGTAGTTCTCGCGCCGTGCAGTCCCTTCAGCGTTACGCCCGACCTCATGCGCGAGAGCGCGGTCCTTGCGCGCAGCTTCGGCCCTGAAGCCGATGTCCATCTCCATACCCATCTGGCCGAGACCAGGGACGAAGAGGACTTTTGCAAGGCGCGGTTTGGCCTGCGCCCCGGCGCCTATGCCCGGGATCTGGGGTGGACCGGTGATGACGTCTGGCACGCTCACTGCGTTCATATTAATCGGCACGACATCAATCATTTCGCCAAGTCTCACACCGGCGTGGCCCACTGCCCTACCAGCAACATGCGGCTGGCCAGCGGCATTGCCCCCGTGCGGGCCATGCTTGATGCGGGCGTGAACGTGGGGCTGGGCGTAGACGGCAGCGCCAGTAACGACGGCAGTCATCTGCTGGGCGAAGCGCGTCAGGCTATGCTCCTCCAGCGGGTGCAGGGTGATCCGGCCGCGCTGTCCGCGCGTCAGGCGTTGGAGTTGGCTACGCTGGGCGGGGCCGCGGTCTTGGGACGGGACGATATTGGTGCGTTGGCTCCCGGCATGGCAGCCGACATCATCGGCTTCGATCTGACCGCCGTGACCTATGCAGGCGGCGCGGTTCATGATCCCGTAGCCGCGCTGGTATTCTGCCAGCCGCAAAATGTGGATTTTGCGCTGGTCAACGGTCGGGTGCTGGTCGAGGACGGTTGGCCCGTCCATCTGGATGTCGCGCAGCTTGTGGAGCAGCATAATGCGGCCGCGCGTAATCTCCTCGTGCGTGCGGGTAAAGCGTAGAACAGACTGTAACCCTCCGCAACCGCGTCATCCGCGGCCCATTGATTTGGAATAGAGCCTCTTTGTGCCCCAGGAAATCGATATCATCCTTACCCACGAACATACGGATTTTGACGCGCTGGCGTCGCTTCTGGGCGCGGCGTTGCTGTATGACGACGCTTATCCTGTCCTGCCCCAGCAGCTGAACCGCAACGTCCGCGAGTTTTATACCCTCTACAAAAATCAGCTTCCCTTTATCGAAGCCCGCTATCTGCCCGATGCCCGGGTGCGGCGCGCCATTCTTGTGGATACGGACGGGGCGAATTGGACCAAAGGCATGGACCATGGAACGGAGCGCTTCATCATCAATCATCATGATGCGGACCGTGGCCTGCCTGACGGTGCAGCGGGATGGACGGCAAGCGTAGGCGCGAATACCACCATGCTGCTGGAAAAACTCATGGCGCAGAATCAGCGCCTTTCGCCCGTTCAGGCGACGCTTCTGGCCTTGGGCATTCATGAAGACACGGGCAGTCTCACCTACAGTTCCACCACCGACCGGGACGCCCGCTGCCTGACGTGGTTGTTGGAGCAAGGCGTTAACCTGGAAGTGGTGGCCCGCTATCTTCATCACCCCCTGACCGATGAACAGCGCAGCCTGCTGGAAAAGCTCATCGACGGCAGCGAATTCTTCGAGATCGGCGGTCACACCATCGTCATCGCCCAGGCTGATGCACCCGGTTTCCGTCAGGGAATCAGCGCGCTGGCTTCCCGCCTGCGCGACTTTCATGAAACTGACGGCCTCTTTCTTATCATCGACCTGGGCGAGGCGATTCAGGTCGTCGCCCGCAGCGCCACCGACGAAATCGACGTGGCGAAGTATATGCGTGATTTGGGGGGCGGCGGCCATACCCGCGCAGCGGCCGCATCCATCAAGGGCCCCATGGCCGGCTCGGAAGCAGTGCGCAATCGCCTGGTTACGCTGCTTCAGGAAGGCACGAGTCACGCGCTGAGGGTGCGCGATATCATGAGCGCAGGCCGCCCCCAGATTTTGTCCGCAGAGATGACCATGGCCGAGGCTTATGCGCTCATGCAGCGTTGGGGGCATGAAGGCTTTCCCGTGGTGCGTACTTTGGATGACGGTCGGGAGCGGCTTGTTGGCGTCCTTACCCGGCGTGAAGCCGACCGGGCCATGAACCACAATTTGGGCGCGGCCGAAATTCGCCGTTTTATGCGTGCGGGATACGTGGTCGTGCGTCCCGATGACACCATCGCCACCCTGCGCCGGATGATGGTGGAGACGAACTGGGGTCAAATTCCCGTAATTAACGGGTCCGACCAGATTATCGGTATCGTCACGCGCACGGATCTCATCAAGTTATGGGATGATGCGCCGCGCCCCGAGCAGACGGTAAACGTGATCACTGCTCGGCTGGAGTCCAGCCTGCCGGCGCTCCAACATGCGCTTTTGGCCTTCATCGGTCGGGAGGCGGATCGCCTTGGGTACACCGTCTATGTCGTGGGCGGCTTTGTGCGGGATTTGCTGCTGAGCGGGCGCAGCGGACGGGTGTTGGCCTTTGATATGGACATCGTCATTGAGGGGGACGCCATTGACTTTGCCCGCAAAATGGAGCAGATTTACGGCGGCCGCGTGGTCCCCCACAAGCGCTTTCGTACGGCCAAGTGGCTGCTGGACGATTCGGCCGCGCCTGTGGATGCGGATGCGCTTTTTGCCGATCTGGGCGTCCGCCGGGAGGACGGTGACGGGCTGCCCGATCATTTTGACTTCGTGACCGCGCGGGCCGAATTTTATACCGAACCAACGGCCCTGCCTACCGTGGAGAGCGGCAGCATCAAGCTCGATCTCCATCGTCGGGACTTCACCATCAACACGCTGGCCATCTGCTTGAATCCCGGACATTGGGGCGAGTTGCTGGACACCTACGGCGGCCTGAACGATCTGGAGAACGGCGCCGTGCGGGTGCTCCACAGCCTTAGCTTTGTGGATGATCCGACGCGCATTCTGCGCGCTGTTCGTTACGAACAGCGCTTTGATTTCATCATCGAGCCGCGCACGTTGGAACTGCTGGGCGACGCGCTGGACCTGCTGGACAAGGTGACGCCTGCACGCATCCGCCATGAGCTGGAGCGCATCTTTCAGGAAGCGGAGCCGGAAAAGGCCCTGATTCGCCTGGATGAACTGGGCGTTTTGCGCCAGATTCAGGCTGACTTGCGAGCCGATATGTGGCTGGCGGAACAGTACGTGCGCCTGCGTGACGCACTTGCCCAGCCTGAGCCTGATCCCGGCTTGTTGGAGCCCATCGAGCGCCTTTACTTTGGCATCCTTACCTATCGCCAGCCTTCGGAAGCCGATGCATCCGCTATTCAGAGGTTGGGGCTGCGGGGCGAAACTCAGCAGCTGGTTAAGGGGCTGGAGCGGCTGCGCACCTTTTTACCCGAGCTGCGTACGCCGGGACTTCGCCCCAGCACGGCGGCGCGCATTCTGGACCGCACCAGCCCAACCGTTCGGGCGTTGGTGCGTCTCGTGGAGGCGGATACGCAGGTCTCCGCGATTTTGGCGCGCTGGGACAATGAGTGGAAGTTTATTTCTCCTGCGCTGGACGGGCATGATTTGGCCGCGCTGGGCATCCCGCGCGGGCCGGTTTACGCCAGAATTCTGTCTGCGTTGCGCGCCGCTCGGTTGGACGGCGAGGTCAACAGCCGGGCGGAGGAGGTTGAGATGGCGCGCGGAATATCCATGGATGACGGGGCGTAGGCTCCAGCCGGAGCAGTTTGGAATTGTCGGCGGGGGAGGCTGGTTCCTTCGTGGAACGGCGGAGGGTTTGTTACAATGAAGAGCAGTTTTTTTGGGGTTATCATGGATAATTGTTGCATGTAAGGGGCGCAGCGCTTGCGTCGAAACGGCGGGTGATTGTGAATCTTGATATTTGGTCGACTGTAGCGATCGTTTTTTTGGCATTAGAATTTTTCATCCTCATGCTTGTGCCGCTGGCGCTCTTTTTTATTTTGGTGCGGGTGATGAGGATAGTCAATAGCGCCGTTCCCGAACACCTGCAAAAAGGACAGGAGATCACCCAGACGGTGCGTAACCGTACGGCAAGTGTGACCGACCGGGCTGAACGGCCGCTCAGGAGCTTTCGGCAGCGCGGCGAGCGTCTGCAGCAGGCGGTGCGGAGCCGGTCATCAGCCGTTGCCGATACCGTCTACGGCAAACCGGGTTCGGACTATGCGACAGCGCGTCCGGTTATTGATGACCCTGATATTCATCCCTGATATTTATCTACGAAAAACGGCAAGGAGCGGGAAATGAAACCGAAAACAAAAGCCATTATTTTGGGGGGGCTGGCCGGCGCGTCGCTGGGCGCGCTTTTTGCCTGGAGCGTCACCAATGTTGATGAAGACGACGGCGAGGTAGGCATCAGCGCCCTGGGACCGGGCGACTTCGTAGGGATTGGCATTGCCGTGCTGAGCCTTGCCCGCCAGTTCAGCGAGATGATCCGCAAATAGCAAAACAACACTATCACTCAAGGAGTAAATCGTGTCTACTCAATTAGCTACCGACGATCGTCCCTTGCGCGTGGCGATTATCGGCGCAGGACCGTCCGGCTTTTATGCCGCGGGCGCGCTGCTCAAGAAGGATGCGGTCGTTACTGTTGATATGTTTGAGCGCCTGCCCGCGCCCCATGGTTTGGTGCGCTATGGCGTCGCGCCCGATCATCAGAACATCAAGGCCGTCTCCAAGGTGTATGACCGCACGGCCGCCGATGATCGCTTCCGTTTTTTCGGCAATGTGGAGTTCGGGACTGATATTACCCATGAAGACGTGCGCGAGCTCTACGACGCGGTCATTTACGCCGTGGGCGCCCAATCGGATCGCCAGCTTAACATTCCCGGCGAGGATCTGCCCAACAGCATGTCCGCAACCGAGTTTGTGGCCTGGTACAACGGCCACCCCGATTACGTGGACCTGGACGTGGATTTGAGCGTCAAGGCGGCGTTGGTGGTGGGGGTGGGCAATGTGGCCATGGACGTGGCCCGCATTCTGGCCAAGTCAACGGACGAACTCAAGGACACCGATATCGCCGATCATGCGCTGGCGGCGCTGGAACACAGCGAGATTGAGGATATCTACGTTGTTGCCCGGCGCGGTCCGGCTCAGGTTAAATTTACCAGCGCCGAAATTCGGGAGTTTGGCCATTTGGACGTTGCCGATACCATCGTCTTTCCTGATGAACTGCGGCTGGATGCGGCCAGCAGCGCCAGCATCAAGGACGATACGGGAATGCAGAAAAATCTTGATTACCTCCAGGCCTATTCGGAGATTCACTCCACGGGCAAGCCTCGCCGCGTCCATTTCCGTTTCCTTCTCTCACCGGTAGAGATTCTGTCCGAAGACGGCAAGATTACGGGCGTCAAGTGTGAGAGGAATCGCCTGCGCGCGACCACCAGCGGCTACATCAATTCTGAAGGTACGGGCGAATATGAAACCATCGACTGCGGTCTGGTCTTGCGCTCGGTCGGTTATCGCAGCGTGCCTTTGCCCGGCGTGCCCTTCGATGATCGGCGCGGGCGTTTCCCCAACGAAGTCGGCCGCATGATTGACCCGACCACCGAGCGCGTCATCCCCGGCGAGTACGTGGTGGGATGGGCTAAGCGCGGCCCCAGCGGCGTTATCGGCACCAATAAGCCCGATGCGGTGGAGACGGTCAACAGCCTCATGGATGACGTGCAGCGCTGCAAAGTGCCGCGTGCAGAGAATGACAATCCCGAAGCTGTGGATAAGCTGTTGCAGGAACGCGGCGTCAATTACGTGACCATGAAAGAGTGGCATGTGATCGATGAATTAGAGCGGGCCGCAGGCGAAGCCCAGGGGCGGCCGCGGGTTAAATTCATTACCGTTGAAGAGATGATGGAACAGGTTAACCCGTAAGATCGCCAACGGTAGGGGCGGGCCCCCGTGCCATTGACTCCCGCCCGCAGGATCAGGCGCGCTGCGCCTTGCCGTGTCACGGGGTTGCGGACCGGCACAGAGGCCGGTCCCTACATGTAAAAGGCGGGGCGATTTTGACATCGCCCCGCCTTTATTTTATTCCGCCGATATTGAATGTTATGGGTGCTTAACGACTGACGACAGGTACGTAGAGTTGTCGGCCGGATTGGGCGCCGTCATTTGCGTCGATTGGGTCCTCATAGACGCCGTAGGCTTCGCCCAAGGCAAACGGGCCGGTTTCCCGCACGGCCCCATCTACAGAAACTTCCTGAAGCGCGAATTGGATGGCATCGGTTGCTGCGCTGTAGGTGTAGACAATGGGTTCCAGAGAGTCAATCGCCTGGGAAGCGACGAGTTCCTCGTTTAATCGCCGGCTGATCTCCCCATGCAGGGCCAACAGATTGAACCCCGCCGTTCCCGTCTCGGTGACCGTTTGCCAGGTGATGTGTACAATCATCTCCCCCTCCTGATCAACCGGGGGTGCGGCGTAGAAGTAGCCCAGGGTGACGGCCAGCGTGCCGTCTACATTGTCGCGGCCGATGCTCTGTCCTTCAGCCGAATTATAGAGTTCGGCCGTCGTGCCGCTCACCAGTCCTCCGTCGCCATTCGGATAGCGAGCAATGCTCTCTCCATCCCCAATCGAGCTGCTGCCGGTGAAAACCAACGTGCTGGGTGCGCTGAACGCAGCGCTGCTTCCGCCGGCCGTTAACTCCCAGTAGACCTCTTCGCAAATCGTTCCATCCACAAAGAGACCGATATTCTCGTTCGTATTGGCCAGATCGATGTATCCGTCACCGGCTTCGTAGATGTTGAGCCTGCCGATATACGGCTCCTGGCTGCCGGCTTCCGTCTCGCCATGGACGACGATATAGCGATTGGCCACAATCTCCTCAGCCAACGTGAACTCGGCATAGAAATCCGTTGTGCCGCTGTCGTTGTCCTGGACACGCAGCACCGTACCGATCGGCAGCGTGTTGACGACATAGAGTTCCACCCATTCGTCGTCGATCGGCGTATCTTCATTGAAGAGCACTTCGTTGATGATCACATCGCCGCAAGCCGCAGCATACAGCGGCTTGGCGGTCGCAGTGCGGGCGGAAAAGCCTATGGCTGACAACCACGCCAGCGCCAATAGGCCTATACGCAGAACTCGGGGGTTGTTCCACATGATAACCTTCCTTTGGGGGTATTTAGTTGGACTTGCTGAAGAGGAGCGAAGCGCGCACTCGGCGGAGGATACGCGAGTCGACTCCGCCCGCACTATAGCGGGTTTTGAGAAGATGTGCAATCAGGAAATGGGCGGAACGAAATTGTTCGATTTTGCACGTTATGGTGAGAGTGAGGCTGAAATTGAGACAAGTGTGACGATTTGTCGAAACCGGCGCAGGATTTTAACGTCTAATTCGATACACAGTATGTATGGTATTTGTCAGTAACGTGTCTGTTTATGCCCTGTTTTAAGATTAAGGTGTTTTGTAATAAAAATCGGCTAAACTTAACTGTTATAGCGCGAGGTCATCATGCAACAGATGTAAACGCAGCTTGGTCAGTTTTCAGGAAGGCATTTTGTTTGCCGTTTTGTTACTCTGGTTCCAGACCTCCGGTTTGACCAAGGCGGCAAGGTGTGCTAGACTTATTGGGCTGTGTATTTCCTTGCAGAAAACATCGCCGCAATTGTTTAAGGTGTAATATAGAGTTTCGCAAAACTAAGGAGAACAATATGAATTCTCACGATCAAGGAGATTCCATGCGGGAACTGCCGGCGATGGATTCCCCCGCCATTGAGTCGGTTGCTAAGCAGGCATGGCACCGTCCTGTTGTGACATTTGTGCCTATGCAGGCAACGGCTTCGGGTAAGACGCCGGGAGGGGATGATGGAGTAAGCCCTGGCAGTACATCAACATCATAATTACTGGACATTGGATCTTCGGTCCATCTGCTGGGCAACAGATCCAGATGTATTACGATGTCTGGCTTTAGTTTTCTTTGACATGCAAGAATATTGGGGCGTGTGGCGCCACATATCAGCGTGTGATCGAGAAAAGGACCTTGTTCGCATTGGACAAGGTCCTTTTTCGTCCGATCGGATTGATGCCAGACTTGTATCAGCCGATTTTGGGATGGCTATTGCCACTTCTTATGAGACGTTTCCGACGCAAGCCGGGCTTCGGAAGTTGCCTGACGGTAATTGGCTGGTTGGCGCTGCACGTATTGACAATAAGATTGAGTTACGGGCCAGATTGGGGATAAACCTACCGCTACGGGAGCGGTCAACCGATTTAGATTTGGTAGGAGAAGCATACTTGCAGTGGGGGGAGGCGTGCGTTGAACATCTGATCGGGGATTGGTCCTTTGTTGTCTGGCAGCCGACCAATCGCCGCCTGTTTCTTGCCCGTGATCAACTCGGCATGACTGCTCTTTACTATTATACCGGACGTGACTATACTGCATTTGCCACGCGTCGCAAATTACTCCTTGCTCTTGATCCTGGTTTAGCCCAGATTAATGATCTTTATCTTGCTCAATTCTTGCTCAACTGGCGGGTTTTGAAAGGAGATCAGACGCCGCATCTGCCTATTCATCGTCTTCCTCCCGCCCACACCGCGGTGATTACTGATGGCGGTACGGCGGAGGTGCGCTATTATTGGCAGGTGTTGCATAACGTGACGCCTTTGTCGCTGCGTACGGTTGAGGAAGCCGCGGAAGGCGCATTGGTCCATTTTGATGAAGCAGTGCGCTGCCGCGTGGATTCCCATAGGCCGATGGCTGTTTCATTAAGCGGCGGGTTAGATTCCGGCGCTGTCGCCTTGACGGCGGCCCAGATGCTTCGAGGAACTGGGCAGTCTCTTGCTGCCTATACGGGATTGCCGCTTGATGATGATGAGTGGACGGCCGTTAATAAGCGTTTTGGCAGCGAATGGGCTTTGGCTTTAGTCATCTCCCAGCATGCAATGAATATTCGGCATTATCCTGTTCGTGCTGAGTCCTTTACGCCTTTGGCCGGCTTGCGCTATTCCCTCTGGGTCCACGATGGCCCGGTATCTGCTACAAGCAATGCGTTTTGGATGTATGCGCTCATGAAGACAGCATCTGACGATGGGGCTCAGATTATTCTTAATGGGCAAACGGGTAATGCAGGACTCTCATGGCCAGGAGTGCGGCCTAAAAAGGATGCGGCAAGTTTACGCAACCGGCTAAAAGATGTTGTTCCTTTACAATTACGCCGGGTTATATGGCGTCGGCGGTTGCTGCGTTCGATTGATTATGGCGGCATCACCCCGCTTCATCCTGATTTGGCGCGACGCTCTCATGTTGCGGATGTAGGTTGGGATGATCCTGCCCATCCTTATTATTCGTTAATTGACGGCAGTTTACTTGAGCGCGTGGTGAAATTAGGCGCGGGACGTACAATTGTAGGCGCACTGTATGCTGAATGGGGAGCAGCGCTCGGTTTTGAACCGCGTGACCCCACCGCCGATATTCGCCTGCTGCGTTACTGCCTGGGCGTACCGCCTCATCTTTTTGTTGATTTGGAAACTGGCATGAGGCGGATGTTGATGCGTACAGCTATGGCTGGACGCATGCCGGACGCTGTTCGTCTGAACCCGCGTTTCGGCCTGCAGGCGGCCGATCTGATTACTCGCTTGCGCGCAGATCGCGCGGCCATGGAGGCTTGCCTTGATGAATTGGAGCGAGGCGACGGGCGGTATTATGTGAATTTACCCGTCATGCGTAATGTGTGGCAGGCTGTACAAGAGCGGGAGGATCGGGAAACCCTCCGCAATGCAGCCTCTATACTCTTGCGCGGTATTGCGGTAGGATTCTTTGTTCAGCAACCGACTATCGGACCGCGTCCGGATGAAATCTGAGTAGCTTTATAAACCAGCTAAAGACCGATATGACCATCTCTTGGCGTTCTGCGTTACCGGAAATGTTGGCTGTTCGTTTGCCGGATCCTACTGCCTCTGGAGTTTGTTGGCAGGCGGATGAGCGTACTTTTTTGTTAGAAATACCGGATATAGCCCGCTTTCGCGTTAAAGACGGCGAAGTAGCATACGCTTCTTTAGGCGATCTTGATGACAGGGCGATTCGTATGTTCGGCGCTGGGTTGCCGGCGGCTGCGGCATGGATTCAACAGGGCTATTTTACTCTGCACGCTTCGGCTGTTGCAACGCCATCGGGGGCGGTGCTCTTCGCCGGTTCATCTGCAGTTGGTAAGTCAGCGGTAGCAGCTGCGCTGGCGCAGAGAGGTTATCCTGTTCTTGCTGATGAGGTTGCCCCGCTCAATCTCTCCGCTTCAGGGCCGTTGACGCTGGTTGCTTCACCTGATGCTCCTCTCTTGCTTTGGCGGGATGTCATGAAGGAGCTGGGGATGGATGCGGAGAAATATACGCCGTTGCGTCCTGGTTTGCCGCGTTATGTGGTTGATGGTTTGGGAATTCCGAATCCCGCGCCATCCAGCTATGCCGTGCGGAGCATCTATCTATTAGGAACCCGTAATGATCCTGGTATTCTGTTAACTCAGATCGATGGCGGGCGGAGCGTATTGGCGGTTATGGAGAATGCGTTCAATCGCTATCTTCCTCAACCGTCTCATCTCCGTCAGCGTACATTTGTTGAGTTAACGGCCCAACTGGCCAAGACGCCTGTTTATCGTCTTATGCGGCCCAATGCCAAAAGGCCCATAGGGCCTCTTGTTGACCGAATAGCAGGGGAAATCGCCTTGTGAGCAATGCTTGTTATCGGGTTTACGATCTCTGCCTTTCTTTGCCGTTTGCTCTTAATAATGAGCTATCCGCACCGGTTAATGCCTCGGTGGATGTGCATGTAAGATTTGGACCGACGCCGCATATTCTTCCGGATTTGCTGCATAGTTACACCTACGAAGATATTAATATTGATGTTCAGGTGGACAGTCGTGGTGACCTTCTCTTAAGGACAGGCGCTGCTTATTATTATGTTACAGGCGGAGACTCTGTCATCATTGATGCAGAGCCCGACATTGCTCTGTCTAAACTTCGTTACATGCTGATGGGGTATTGTATACCTGCCTTACTTAACCAACGCAATGCGTTGGCTTTGCATGCCAATGCTCTCGTTACGCCGCGTGGCGCTGTTGTTTTGTCTGGTTCCTCCGGCGGCGGTAAATCAACCCTTCATGCTGTGCTCATGGCCCGCGGCATGGCTATGCTCTCTGATGATGTAACCGTACTTCGTACTGATAGGAGTGGCTATCAGGTTCTGCCGGGAATGCGGCGTTATCGACTGGTGGCTGATGCCTGGGAAAAGGTGCAACCTCCGGCCGATAAGGCGATTTTGTTGAATGGGCCGCGCAATAAAGTAGCCGTATGGGCCCCGGCCAATTCCGTGTATAATCAGCCGGTACCCTTAGCGGCCATCTACATACTCGAATCCCATACCGATGGTGAAATAGTCGTAGAGCAGCTCATGGGAATCGAAGCGTTTCGCCTGCTTCAGGCGCAAGCGTACCCGCCGTTGGAATCCATGATTTTGCCACGGCATTTGCAAGCATTCAGTATGCTAATCGATCATACCCCTGTCTATCGGATTCGTCGTCCGGCTCATCGCTGGACAGCGGATGAGCTGGCTGATATTGTTTTGTCGGACGACCCCTCAATTTATATACCTGCTGCTTATGGCTGAGATTATTTGGCTTGCTTCTTATCCAAAATCAGGCAACACGTGGACGCGCATTTTTCTGACGAACTACCTCCACGAAAGACTTGACGAGAATAACTTTGATGCTCTTGAAGGTGGTCCCATTGCGAGCAGCCGTCGAATTTTCGATCTTTCCGTTGGGGTTGAAGCAACCTGTTTGTTTCCTTCAGAAATTAAAGTCCTGCGTCCGGCGGCCTATCGTATATTTGCGCGGGATAATCAGGGGCTCCTGTTTATCAAGACGCATGATGCATGGGGCCATACGTCGAGAGGAGAGTCACTGTTCCCCTCTGACGTGACACGCGGGGTCGTTTATATTGTCCGTAATCCATTAGATGTGGCTGTGTCGGCAATGCATCACTTTGGCCGGTCACTGGACCAAGTGAGCGAGCAGTTATGTGATGAGACTTTTACGCTTTCTGGGTCTGACCATCGAGTTGCTTACCAATTGCCGCAGGAAGTGGGTTCATGGGGTCATCATGTGTCCAGCTGGTTAGATCAGCCCGATCTTCCTGTTTACGTGATGCAATATGAAAAGATGCTGGCCGACCCGCAGGCGGCTTTTGGCGGACTCGTACAGTTTGCCGGTTTAGATTATGATCCAGAGCGGCTAACCGAGGCGATCGCTGCATCCGATTTTGAGACATTGCAGCAGCAAGAGCAGGCAAAAGGTTTCCGCGAGCGCCCCTTGCGTGCATCAGCGCCCTTTTTCCGCAGTGGTCAGTCCGGCGGGTGGCGTGACGTTTTGACTCCTGCTAATGTAAATGATCTTGTGGCTGCACATGGGCCCATGATGTCGCGTTTTGGCTATATTGATGAGTTTGGGCAACCTGTATAGACAACAAGGTAAATGTACTCTATCCTGATGCAGTTTGCGCTTTGCTTTTGGCTTGATCCCGAAGGTAACGATATGGGTTTATATCGAGGGTAGATTGGTACCAATATACGTTGTGAGGAGAGTAGTCAGAATATGGTAAATTCTTCGAGTGTAGCCGTGCGTGCAGAAGATGTATTGACGGCAAAAATAGATAATGAATTGGTGATGGTCCGTTTAGAAAGTAACGGCTATTTTGGTTTGGATGCAATCGGGCGCCGAATATGGGAATTGCTTGAAGAGCCATGCTCGGTTGGTCGCCTTTGTGCTGTATTGGTCGATGAGTATGATGTGGAACCGGCTACGTGTGAAGCTGATGTAGTGCATTTTTTGAGTAAACTGGAAGAATTTGGCGTTGTCAATATTCAAGGCTCAGATAGCATTTCAGCGTAAATTACGCGACTGTACATGGCACGAACGCCGGCTCTTGGCTGAGGCCGCCATGTGGCTGACGTTTTTTACCGGCGCGCTTCGGATTGTTACATTCAAACGGATTGTGAGCCGGCTTGGCCTGGCTCAATGCTCGCCGGATAAACCGGTAGATGTTTTTGCATTGCATCAGGATGCCTATGCCATGGGATGGGCTGTACGGGCCGTCGCCGCAAGAATGCCGTGGCTAACAGATAGCTGCCTTGTTCAAGCTTTGGCGGGTATGCAAATGTTGCGGCGGCGAAAGGCCTCCGGCATGCTGACTCTGGGTGTAATGCTGGACTCTGATAAGACCGAGCGTTTGGAGGCGCATGCCTGGCTCCGGCATGGGGCTATTTTTTTGACGGGGGAAGCAAATTATCGTCTCTTTACACCAATTTCCGCTTATGTATTTTCACCTACAGCTTCTTTTGATAATGGAGAGTCACCTCGGTGAATGAGGTCTTTCTTAAAAGTACTGTAAAAAATCCGGCGAC
>JAGRCP010000106.1 GCA_020433455.1 Caldilineaceae bacterium
TGGGGAACTCATTTGGAATTGCTGGCTGAGATGACACAAGAAAGCTTCCAAGCGATGTTGCATGAAAAGCTGCGAGCAGCGGTACGGCTGACCATGACGACAGCGTTGGATGAAGAAATCGAAGCGTATTTACAGGCGGGGCGCTATGAACGAACGCCCAAGCGACAAGACCAACGAAACGGCTACTACCATCGCGACTTAGGCACCGGTCTAGCAGGCTGTCGGAGAGACAGCATAGATTGACAGAATTTGACTTGTCTCAAAGTTCCTGACACATACCGGATGCTTATCTTCACGACCTTGAACAACGATTACTCAAGTTAACTTTGCTACCGTAGGTTTTTTCAAATATCAACGGAACCGAGTATACCACCCTCAAATTTGATGGCATAGGTTATGATAGAGATGGGGGTGCCGCTCTGGTTACTGTTGGCAGCATATATGAGATTAGCTGCCCGGTGGGTATCTCTCTGGATAGCGGATGTCACCGTTGTTGTCGTCAATGCTTCCCAGGAATAGACTTTACTGGTTGAACAATCTCTCATAGGCTACAATGTGCGTTATCATCAATCGATTTTTACGGATTACGAGCAATGACTGAAGCGACTACCACCAAAACCGAACACGGCGTCATCACCCTGGACCCGTCTCCCGTGCAACCGGACAACTCGGGGCTGGGGCAGCTCTCCCGCGGCCGCCGGCCTGCATGGCTGCGGGTCAAGGCGCCGGCCGCGACCGGCAAGGTGCAGGAATTGCGCGGCCTCTTCCGGGGCAAGCACCTGCATACCGTCTGCGAAGAAGCCATGTGCCCCAACATGGGCGAATGCTGGAGCCGGGGCACGGCGACCTTTTTGCTCATGGGCGACACCTGCACCCGCAGTTGCGGCTTCTGCAAGATCAAGACCGGCCGGGGCGCGCCCCTGGACCCGGATGAACCGCGCCGGGTGGGCGAGAGCATCGCGGCCATGGGCCTGCAGCACGCGGTGCTTACCAGCGTCAACCGGGATGAGCAGCCCGACGGCGGAGCCTGGGTCTTCGCCGAGAGCATCCGCTGGATTCGGGAACTTCAGCCCGGCTGTACGGTGGAAGTGCTGATTCCCGATTTCAAAGGCGACTGGGCCGCGCTGCAAACGGTCATGGACGCCCGGCCCGAAATTCTCAATCACAACACGGAGACGGTCCCCCGCCTTTATCGCACCGTGCGACCGCAAGCCAAGTACATGCGCAGCATGGAGCTGCTGCAGCAGGCCAAGGCTATGGATGAACTGGCCCTGACCAAGTCGGGTATCATGGTGGGACTGGGCGAAACGTGGGACGAGATTCTTCAGGTTATGGACGACCTGCGCGCCCACGACGTGGATATCATGACCATCGGTCAGTATCTTCAGCCCAGCCGCTTCCATCTGCCTATCGTACGCTACTACACGCCGGAAGAGTTTGAGCGTTTACGGGAGGAAGGCGAAGCCCGGGGCTTCAAGTGGATGGAGAGCGGCCCCCTGGTGCGCAGCAGCTACCATGCCGATGGGCAGGCCCATCTGAGCCTCCGGCGCGATGTAGGCCGCGATGGGAGCTGAGGTGCAATCATGTCCCACACGGTAACCATTATCGGCGGCGGGCTGGCCGGCAGCGAAGCCGCCTGGCAACTGGCCCAACGCGGAATCAACGTACGCCTCTACGAAATGCGGCCCACGCGCGGCACAGAGGCGCACGTCACGGATAATCTGGCCGAGCTGGTGTGTAGCAATTCCATGGGCAGCACCATGGATGATCGGGCCATGGGCTTGCTCAAAAATGAGATGTTGGGCATGGGCAGCCTGATCACCAAGACAGCCTTTCGCCACGCGTTGCCCGCGGGCAGCGCTTTGGCCGTAGGACGCGAAGATTTCGCCGCAGAGATGACGGCGGCCATCTCCGGCCACCCCAATATTGTGTTGGTGCGGGAAGAAGTAACCGCCATCCCCGACGGACCGACCATTATCGCCACCGGCCCGCTGACCAGCGCCGGGCTAACGGCCCACATCCAGGCCTTGACCGGCCAGGAGCATCTTTACTTCTACGACGCCATGGCGCCCATTGTCAACGCCGAGAGCATTGACATGTCCATCGCCTTCCGCCAGAGTCGCTATGACCGCAGCAGCGCAGGTTCCGCCGAGGGCGATTACATCAATTGTCCCCTGGATGAGGCGGAATATACGGCCTTTGTGAGCGCCCTGCTGGCTGCGCCGAAGATTGAGCTAAAGAGCGCTGACGAGGAATTGGAACGCTACTTTGAGGGCTGCATGCCCATCGAAGCGCTGGCCGCACGGGGTGAGAAGTCGCTGGCCTTTGGTCCCATGCGTCCGGTCGGCCTGCGGGACCCGCGCACAGGGAGACGGCCGCACGCCGTCGTGCAACTGCGCCAGGATAACGTCGCGGGGACGCTCTACAACATGGTGGGCTTTCAGACCAACCTGCGCTGGGGCGCGCAAGCGGATGTTCTGCGCATGATTCCCGGCTTGCAGGAGGCTGAATTTGTGCGGCTGGGGCAGATGCACCGCAACACCTTTATCAATAGCCCCTCGCTGCTGCGGCCCACCCTCCAGTTCGCCGCCCGTGACGATCTCTTCTTCGCCGGCCAAATCACCGGTACCGAAGGCTACGTGGGCAGCGCCATGGGCGGCTTGATTGCGGGCATCAACATGGCGCGCCGGCTGGAAAATGCGCCTCCGCTCGTCTTCCCCCAGACCACCATGACGGGCGCGCTTCTCCACTACATTACCCACGCCGACCCCGACGATTTTCAGCCTATGAAGGGGAATATGGGGCTGCTGCCGGAACTGACGCCCCACGTGCGTAACAAACGCGCCCGCTATGCAGCGTACGCCCAGCGCTCGGCTGCCGATATGGCGGCCTACCTGGCCGGTACGGACTTCGTGCCGCTGGAGCGTTCATCCATGGCCGATTACGTTATTGCAGAAGAAGCAAGTTGAGCAGGAAGCGGACCTCTGAGCCATTATTTGCGTCATTATCTCAGGTTCGTCCGCTTCTCCCCCTTCTATAAAAAGCCCACGCCATTTCGGCGTGGGCTTTTTATGCATCCATCAACTGCTCATTATCAGCTGCTCGTTATTGAAGAACCAAGGGTAACCAGATGCTCGGCAGAACATCTGCGTTGCCGGGTATAGAGTCGGAGCCGTACTTCTCACCAATTCGGAAGTGCTCACTCCACTCGACGGAGCCGTCAATCGACACTTGCTCAATCACGTACTCATCGGCGTCTGTGTCGGCTGATAGCGTATAGTTTACAGGCGTCATTGAGTCGATCGTGTAGGACGGTATAAGCTCTTGATTGAGGCGGATTAAACCGTCCTCCGTCGCCGCCAGGATGTTGAAGCCGGCGAGCCCCGTCTCCGTTACGGTCTGCCAGAAGAAGGAGACGTTCTCACCGTGACGTTCAGCGTAAGCATAGCCCAGAGTTACCCCAAGGATTTGATTGGGGAATGAAACGCAATACCCCTGCAAGGTAGAATCCGCCAACGGATTATCCAGCCGATCATCAAGCGAAACCGTGGCCGTGTTGCGGATTGTTGAGTTGAAGCATGCGGTGTTGTATACCGTTTCATTAGCCGGGATCACTCCCGCCGTGGCATTGATTCGGATTTCGGCGGTTTCGCCCGGTGCGAGTGAATCGTCAAAGGCGCAAGTCACAGATTGACCCTCAATAGTGCAACTACCGGTTCCCTGCATTACGGTTACCGAATCAATGGTCAATGTATCCGGCACGTCATCCCAGATTGTGACTTCGAAGATGGGAATACCCTCGAGAGAATTCTGAAGATCAATCGTATAGGTAATTTCCTGACCACTCTGAATTTCGGTTGAAGATCCGGACTTATGGAGTTCCAATCCTGTCTGTATATTGACGGTTGCATCGAAATAGACGGTGACTGTCTCCTGCGGCGCTATAGCAGGGATAAAAGTGAGCGATGTTCCGGGATCGGCCAGCGGGAAGCCATTGGAGTCGGAGATGGACGTGTCAACACCTGGATTCAGCGTGGCATTACGAGTCCAATATGTAGAGCTGGCAACATAGGTCACGCCCGCCGGCAGATCATCTGCAACGGTAAAAGTGGTCCAGTCTACCTGGCCGGTATTAGTAATATCAATGCGATAGCGCACCGTATCCCCAGAATCGATCAGGCCGTTGCTGTTAAGATCATTCACCAGGATCGCTTCTTTATCAGAGGTAAATTCAGGGCGGAGCACATTGGTAAATGTACAGGAGACAACTTCATCGGGTTGCAAATCGATAGCAGCGGGATCGATGGAACCGGGAGAAGTGTCGCTAGTGCATTCAACCGATGTTCTGTAATCCGAACTCAACGTCTCTGTAATTGCGTAAGCGCCGGCAAGCAGATCCGCGCTTTCATATGTGCCGCCGTCAGCCAACATGAAGGTGTCACTTATGATCCCGGTAAGCGTAAAGGCGAACTGAGCGGTCAGGCCAGACGGTTCGGTCACCTTATCGACAATAATTTGGCCCCGTTTCTGCACATTCGTGAAGGTACAGGTGACGACTTCACCCGGCTGGATATCTACCGCATCGGCCGAGCTACCGTCACTGCAGGCAGATGTCGTCATATAGTCCGGATCGGCTGTCTCTGTTACAGCGTAGATGCCGGCATCCAATCCAACGCTCTCAAACGGTTCCGTTTCATCGGCCAGACTAAATTCGGCTATAAGCGTGTTGGTTGGTACGTCCGTCAGCGTAAAGTCAAAGAGGGTCGGATCCAAGGCAGGATCAGTCACCTTATCGACAATGATTTGACCGGGAACCCGGATAGCAACGCTGTACCCATCATCAACTTTACATTTTGACGGTGATCCGGGCGCAGTTGCAAGCGGCGTCAGGCAGAGATCGCCTGCATTTTGGTTCCAGCTGGTGCCGTAAGGCAGATCTAATTGACCATCGCCATCATCGTCTACGCAGGTCACCGTAAGCGTTATCGTGGGCAAGATTGATGAGTCGTCAGTAGTATCGCCGCATATATCCTGAATACCGGGGCCGAACTCTTCACAGGTGAAGCCTGCGCCCATTGCGGTCACACATTGGCTATCAGTACTACAGGGTAGCGGCGGGAGAGCATAGGATGTACCAGCATCTGCGGAGCAGTAACCAGCGTAGGCCGAATGTGAAGTATCATCTCCCGTTCCATCAAGATCAAACCAATCGGGGGGAGGCGCATAAGCCGGCGTACTGATAGAGCATGTGCCGCTCAGTGCTCCATCCCCGTTCGGATCGCCGTCTTGAGCGAAATAAATGCCAATATCATATCGTTGCGCCGCGGTTGTCACTACCTCAAAATCGGCGCTGAACGTTATTGTATCTCCGGGATAGGCGCAGCCATCATCCAGTATGGTGATATTCTGCGCAGCAGCCAAACTTACGTCATTGGCAGTGCAGCCAAGATTGCCGCTGTTGCCGTAGGCGTTATAAGTTTCCCACATGCAGCCCGTATCGTTTACTGTCGTAACATCATCGCCCTGGGCGAAGACCTGCTGCATGGTCAATTGCTGCAATAAGATTACGCAGGCGAATATAAGTAAAAGTCGTATAAGTTGCCGTGTAGCCCACAGATTGGTTCTCAACATTCGAATAATCATAAACAGCTCCCTTGTATACTACCTGGTGAAGATGGTCGCCATCTTTATGTAACAATGGGTAACTTTTATAAAAACTAGCGTTTTTCAACCCGACAGAGCATCTCCTACGGATACGATGAGCGTTTAGCCAAGTCCGGAATGACTGCTCCAATAGGATTTATCAGGAATTGCGGCAAAGAATAAAAAATGATGACGAGCTGAAAATTGACTCAGTGAGAAATCGTGCGTTACTGCTCTCATACGGGCTTGCTACAAGGGGGAAGCGCATCTGCCCAAAATGTTATGGATAAATGTTGCGGATAAAAGAACTTGACTTTAGAGCCCTATCACAG
>JAGRCP010000018.1 GCA_020433455.1 Caldilineaceae bacterium
ACACTATCGCCCGTTATTTGACACGCAGAAAGAGACGAACGGGTCACATCTGTGTTCTGTCCTCATTGTGGTCAGCCCATGAGCATTGTGCGGCGCATTCGACCGAAAGCGCGTTGCCCGTCATAGGTAGATATAGCGGGGGAAAACGGAAGCAAAAAAGTGGGGGGACGATCTTGCCGCTTCACTTTTTCCGCGCGCTTAGGTTTGGCGGGGCGTCTTCCCGTCAGGCGTTGTTGTCCATGTTTGCCGAGGGTATGAGCAGGAGTTCGTCTTTGGCGGTTGCTTCCGTTCAATTTTTTGCCTACAATGGCTGTGCAACAGTGACCATTCTCGCCCGCCTGACACCATATCAACGAGGCTTAATTTCCATAGTGTGTCCAGCGGGTCACCGGCTTAGTTCAACAAGGATTATGCGGCGGTGACCGTATACGGGACTCATCGACTTTCTTCCACGCCGCATAATCCTTATTCGTTTTATTCGTTTTTAGGTGAAGAGAGCGTGAGATGAATATTCAGAAACTAAGTGGCAATTGGAAGGCTGGTTGGGCATTGGATTTGCACACAATCAGTAGCATTCCGCTTGGTGGTGGGCATTTCGATACAACCTATACGGATGTGGGCTATGCCCTGAATCATCTAAAATATCATCAAGATTTTAGTCAAATAGATGTGCTGGCTAAACATGTCATTGAATTTATGCGAACAAGAAAGGTTACACCTTATTTAAACGCAATAATACCGACGCCAGCATCAGTGCATAGAGAAATACAACCAGTTTACGAGATAGGATCAAAAGTAGGAAAAGCGCTAAACATAGTCGTAGACTTTCAGTATCTGATAAAGAAAAAGGACACAAATCAACTCAAGGAAATAGAAGATCAAGAGCAAAGAGAAGATGTATTGAGTGGCGCTTTTGATGTTTCAGACCAAAGATATGCAAATAAAAAAGTAATGTTATTTGATGACTTATATAGATCCGGAACCACTTTAAATGAGATTACGAGCACTTTATATAAATCTGGAAAAGTTCAAAATGTCTATGTGGTGACTCTTACGAAGACTAGGAGCAAGAGATGAGTAAAGTATTCATTTCTGGGTCTATCAGCATTAAAAGACTGCCTGCTGCTGTAGAGAGTAGCCTGGATAATATATTTAAAGAGGGCATGGAGATATTAATTGGCGATGCAGACGGCATTGACACCATGGTTCAAAACTATTGCAGTCGAGCAAACTATAGCAAGGTTACTGTTTACTCAATTTACCCGACTCCAAGATTTATGGTTAATGGGTTTAATAACAAATACATAATTCCAAAAAGTGATTCAAAAAAGGAGCGAGAGCTTCAAAAAGAGAAGGATGAAGCAATGACTTTGGATAGCGACTACAGCTTTGTGATTTGGGATGGAAAAAGCAAAGGAAGTTTCAGCAATGTTATTAGAGCACTGGATAATAATAAAAAAATAAAATTATTTTTGAGCGAAATAGACGGTTATATCCAACCGAGCAAAATCACAAAAGCTGAAATTGAATTCATATTCAGAAAGAACAACGGTTACTCAGCTGCTGAAGTGGTTGAATACTTAAAAAGTGAAGGAGAAGACTACTTTCAGCAAACAAGAGCTTTCAATAAGGCTCTTGTAGAGCACAAAATTATCAAGAAAGAGAATGGTGTTTACCTCCCGATGCCAGAGTACAAGAACCTATTTATGATCGATAAATATAGGGGAAAGGTTACCGGCATAAGATTTACCAATGAATTTATAAATTGGGTAGAGAAATGGGTAAAAAAAATAAAACCACCAGAAGAACAAAGCCTGTTTTAAATATTAGAGTTGTTCCTCAATAGTTTTCTGCCAGAGTGATGCAGAATCGATTCTCAGAGAGGAACGTTTAATCGGGAACAACTCTATTCCACTAAATCACCTAACCCGGACAAGCCGGAGCCAAAAAGGGATGGCTTGTCCGGGTTAGGATACCGATGATGAAACTCAACCAGCATATCAAGGAACTATTTGGGCAAGCATACATCTTGGGTGGATCGCCTTGCAGCGGGAAAAGTACAGCAGCAGCAAGACTCCACGCCGAGTTTGACTTTCAAGCATATAATGTTGATGGGCGTGAAAGAGAGCATCTGAATCGAAGCCGACTTGGCCAACATCCAGTCATGTTCAGATTATCGAAAATGACATGGAATGAGATCTGGTCTCGTCCTGTTGAGCAGCAGGTTGCAGAAGAATTCGACTTCTATCGAGAGCGTTTCGAATTCGTTATGGACGATCTCAAGCAATACGCTGCTGATGATCTGATCGTGCTTGAAGGCGCCGCCTATCTACCTGAATTACTGGCACGAGTGGAAGCGGATTCAAGACGAGTGTTGTATTTGATTCCAACCAAGACATTCCAACTGCACCACTATTCGCAGCGGTCCTGGATTCACAAGATATTGCAGGAGTGTGATGATCCCGAGCAGGCATTTGCGAATTGGATGGAACGAGATCATCTATTTGGGCAGGAAGTTCAGCGTCAAGCGAAAGAGTTCGGATTTAGAGCGATCACGGTGGATGGAGGACTTGATATCGATGAAACGTACAGGCAGGTAACGGGCTATCTTGGGTTGACATGAATCTAAAGCGGTCCATTTGCGGTTGCATGAATTGCAGCAGCAAGGTCAGCATAAGCCGCCGAGCCAACCTCCAGTCCACTTGACCGGGCCTACCCTGCGCGTTATCAACGTTGTCGGCACGCTCAACCGCCCGAGTAAGCCGAGTTGTCTGCACGCTATCCGGCCCGGCAAGTGACTGAGCCGTTCAAAGAAGTTATGCGGCACGTCTGTGCGAATAGAGTGAAGTGACGACTCGAATCGTCTTATCCCCTGGAGACGAGAATGGTACGGGACAACGGTATCGATCCGGCTACGCCCGAGAGGGAGTGGGAGATCGCCGACGTTTTTCGAGCGTATTTTGACGACTACCTGCAGAAGCATCACTGCACCGCCCAGGAGTTCAAGGCGGTCAATGCAATCCTGGGCTGTCGCACGGCCGCCATGGGCGAATACATTCGAATGTGCGATACGTGCGGCAATGTGGAGGTTGCCTATTGCTCATGCAAGAATCGCCATTGTCCCAAATGCGGTCACCTGGAAAAGGCGCAGTGGGTCGCAGAGCAAGAAGCGCGGCTCTTGCCGGCGCCCCATTTTCAGGTCGTCTTTACGGTTGACCATGGGGTTAACGATATCGCCCATGTGGATCCGAAGGCAATCTGCAATCTGCTCTTTCGGGTAGCGGGCAAGCTGTTGAAGGAATATGGACGGCGCTATCTTGGGGGCGACACGGGCGCAACCATGGTGCTCCACACCTGGGGCCGGACGTTACAGCATCACATTCATCTGCATTGCATGGTCCCCGCGGGTGCATTGGTCAAGACGAGCGGAGGCCACGAGTGGCAGGAGAGCGGAAGACGTTTCTGATGCCGGTGGTCGCCTTGTCGGAAGAATTCAGAGATGCCTTCTGCAATGGAGTCCTGAAGCTGTATGGTCAAGGCGAACTGCGCCCGGCGGGTTCAGGAAGCGAGTCGGAGGTGGAAGAGACGGTCAGAAAGATGCGGGCCAGGAAGTGGGAAGTCTATATCCGGAAGCCGCCCGCCGGTACGGATCGCCTGGATGGCATAGCAATGATGTTGATAGCCATTGGCGAGCAGGTAAAGCGGCTTGACGGCGCCACCGAGTCAAATCTAGACGATGCGTACAAAGGGTGGACCAGCACGTCACAGCCATCATGACCAAGATGAGTGGTTCTACGTGCTGGAGGGCGAGTTTGCATTTGAGGTGGGAGGCGAAAACTACAGGCTGAAAGCAGGGGGCTCACTACTTGCACTGAGAAAGATACCACATGTATGGGCGAATATTGGCGAGGGAGTCGGCCGCATACTGGCGTCGTTCTACCCAGCGGGAAAGATGGAATCGTTTTTCCGAGAAGTAACGAAGGCCAATGCAATGCCGCCACTAGATCCAGAGTTGTGGCGAGCACATGGAATGGAGTTGGCAGGGCCGCCGATAAAGGTTTAGTAGCAGAAGCCGAAACACTTGCGAGCGCCGCGCCCAACACAGCATGCACCCGACGCCCATGGCCGTGCGAATATTGAGTTGGTACGCCCAAATTGGCTGCGCGTGACACAGGAGTCATGCATGCTTCTGACGTAAACCGCCGGACTCGCGCTGCAAAATTGTCCGCTTGCGCTCCACGCCCCACCGGTATCCGCCCAAAGCGCCGTCGCTGCGCACCACGCGGTGGCAAGGAATGGCCACGGCAAGTTTGTTCGCGGCACAGGCCTGGGCCACAGCTCTGGCCGCCTTGGGAGTCCCGACGCGTGCAGCAACTTCGCCGTAAGGTACGGTTGTACCGGGCGGGATGTTCTGCAATTCGCGCCAGACCCGTCTCTGGAAAGCGGTCCCCTGAATATCCAGGGGGAGAGAAAAGTCGCGGCCGGGCTCTTCCAAAAATCTCACGGTTTCTTCTACAAACGACTTGAATTCAGGGGGATTCTCTTCCAGCTCCGCCAGGGGGAAGAGAGCCCTGATGCTGTCGCGCAGCGGCTCGACGGCATCGTCAAACTCAATTCGGCAAATCCCCTTTTCCGTCGCGGCAATCAGCACCCAGCCCAAAGAAGACGGAACGACGGCGTAGCGGATCATTTTGCCTTTCCCGCCTTTTTTATAGACGGACGGCTTCATGCCCAGGCGCTCGGTTGCCGTTGCGTAAAAGCGGCTGCTCGATTCATAGCCTGCCTCATACAGCGCATCTGTAACCGTTGCACTGTCGGGCAAATTGTTGCGCATACGATTCAAGCGGTTTTCCATGGCGTATTGCTTGGGCGTAATCCCCACCGCCTGCTTGAAGACCCGATGAAAATGAGACGGGCTTAACCCGACAGCGGCAGCCAACTCATTCAATGTCGGCTCTTGTTCGGCTTCCTCAATCATCTTACAGGCTTGAATAACCAGCTCATTGTTTGGATTTGTCCCATCGGTTGCCTGAGGCGCACAGCGCTTGCACGGACGAAACCCATTCTTTTCGGCTGTGCGCCAGGTATCGAAAAAGCGCACATTCTCGCGGTTGGGCCTGCGCGACGGGCATGTGGGGCGACAGTAAATCAGCGTCGTTGTAACGGCATAGACAAACTGGTCATCAGCCTGCACGTTTCGGGTAAGAACAGCCTGCCAACGATGCGCATCAGTTCCATACGCAGGAGAAGATTGCATAATGAAGAGACCTTTCAAAGATTATCTTTTCTGATGCCACGATTGTATTGTGGCGTAAATGCCGCCGCTCACAGGAATTGGTTCGAGCCGGAGTTGATTCGAGTGTAAAGCAGCTATTGAAAGAATACCATCCGTTTCTTGCTTTCTAATTCTGGTTCTCTGACGGATTATGGGCAAGCAAGCGGGGCGGCAGCGGTTGAAACCGCAGCCTGCTACGGGAAACCGGCTCAAAGCCGGTTCGTCCAGCGGAGACCAACGTGCTGAGCCACGTTTCCCGTAGCAGAAGCCGAATTCATTCGGCGATTTGACCCCTTCTGGGCACGGCGGGACAGCGCTGGGGCTTTACCACAGAGCCGCTCAACAGCGACGTGACGGCCGGCGACATCGAACAGATGGCCCCCTTCTCCAGCCGCGGCCCCACCGACGACGGCCGCATCAAGCCGGATGTGGTGGCGCCGGGAACGTGGATCCTCTCAACCGCATCCGACCTCTATCAGGAAGGATACGGCGATCCGGTTAATCCCCAGACCAACACCTACCAGTACGACGGCTGGGGCATGCCCTATAACCAGCAGTACAAGTACATGGGCGGCACGTCCATGGCGAATCCCATTGCGGCGGGCGGCGCGGCCGTGATCCGGGACTTCTACCAGAAGGCCCACAGCGTGAGCGCCAGCGCGGCGTTGGTCAAGGCCACGCTTATCAATTCAGCCGTCGATCTGCTGGATGAAAATAACGACGGCATAGATGATAACGACTACCCCATCCCCAACGTGCATGAAGGATGGGGACGCATCGATTTAGCAGCAGCAACCGGCGGCAATCACCAGTTTGTGGATAATACGACCGGTCTTGCCACCGGAAACTCGGTCAGCTATCAGTTCGCAGTAGGAACAGCCGGCGCGCCGTTCAAGGCGACTCTGGTTTGGAGCGACTATCCTTCCACAGAGAGCGCGGCGAAGAATCTCGTCAACGATCTGGATATTCTGGTGACCGCGCCGAATGGAACCCAGTACCGGGGCAATGTCTTCAGCGGCGGCTGGACGCAAACCGGCGGCAGCGCTGATCGGGTGAACAATGTGGAAAATGTCTACGTTCAGTCGGCCGCGACCGGAACGTGGACGGTGCAGGTAAGCGGCTACAACGTGCCCAATGGGCCCCAGCCCTTCGCCCTGGTCGCCGGCGGCAATCTGGGCACAGCGCCGACGCCGACGCCGACCAATACGCCGGGACCGACGAATACCCCCGCGCCCACCAGCACGCCTACAGCAACCAACACGCCGTCACCCGCGGTCGCCATTCACGTACAGCAGATCAACATGACTGTCGTTCAGGAAGGCGGACCCTGGTATCACGCGGACGCGGCCGTTACGATTGTGGACAGCGGAGGCCAGCCGGTTAACGGCGCCACGGTGAACGGGACGTTTAGCGGCGACTCCTCGGGCGCGGCTTCGGGCGTCACCAATGCCAACGGTCTGGTGACTCTCTCATCCGCCCGGGCCAAAAACGGACAGAGCTGGACCTTCTGCGTGGATAACGTGAGCCGCGGCAGCGACGTCTACGATGCAGGCGCCAATGGGGAGACCTGCGACAGCACCGGCGGGTCATCGCCAACCGCCACGCCTCAACCCACCAATACGCCCACGCCCGGACCAACGCCGACCACGGGACCCGGTGTGGTAATGCGCATCGGCGATCTCGACGGTTCTGCCGCTTCCGGCAGCCGCAACCGCTGGGATGCCACGGTGCTCATCACCGTGCACGATGCGAATGAAAGCCCGGTGGCCAATGCCACGGTCGACGGTTCCTGGAGCGGCGGTGCGAACGGCGGCGGCTCATGCGTCACGAATGGCGCGGGCCAATGCAGCGTCGGCAAGGCCAACCTCAAGGGCAACGCCACCGATGTGACCTTCACCGTTAATAACGTAACCTTGGCCGGCAGCAGCTATAATGCCGGAGCCAACCACGATCCAGACGGCGACAGCAACGGCACGTCGATCACGGTCCTGCAGCCGTAGGGGTAAAAAGCGGGATCGGGTACAACAGCAGTTCTACAGAGAGAACGTAGAGTAGGCATAGAGGGTCGCAGAGAGAGTCATCATAAGCTCTGCGGCCCTCCGTTCTCTTAGTGAGATCTGTATCCGATCCCCCCGCCTTGTCAGGCAATCTCTCCTCCGTTTTTCCCCGCACGTCAACCACATAAAATCTTCCCGGCATCTTCACAATTTCTTAAGATTTCTCCCATAAGCTGGCCTCCAGGCGCATGGTTGCGGATGACCAAGGATATCATTCGGCGGTATGGACCATGTCTGCTATAGCCGAGAGGAGAAGTCTGTATGTTTCCGAAAGAATATGAGACCCAGGTCGCACCCTGGCCCCCGGTACTGCCACAAGCGCTGCCGCCAGGATTTGAACAAGCGGGAATCCCGGACGATGAGCTGAAGGCCGGCCTGGAGCGCTTCCAGCCCATTCAGCTGGACGCCATGGAGAGCGTCGCCCTGCTCAAGCGGGTGGAAGTCAAGTACGTCATGCCCGCGGGAATGCTCCCGTTCATCCTGGACGCACTATATGATCGCTATGCCGTTTTAGAGGTGGCCGGGCAGCGCCTCAATCGCTATCGAACCCTCTACTTCGACACCGCGGATTTCGCCATGTATCGACGTCATCATGCCGGCGCGGCTGATCGGTACAAGGTGCGGTCGCGCACCTATGTGGATTCGGACAGCTCCTTTCTGGAAGTCAAGCACAAGACCAACCGCAAACGCGTGATCAAAAGCCGTATCCCAACGTCGGAGCAGATCAACCTGCTGCGAGGAGAAGCTGCTGGGTTTGTAAATGACGCCTGCCCCTACGACCCAAACCGGATGCAGCCGACTCTGGGCAACAGCTATCGACGCATCACGCTCGCGGACACGGTGCGCCAGGAGCGGGTTACGCTGGACGTAGACTTACGCTTTGACGGAGCCGGCCGCAGCGTGAGCCTGCCCCATATTGTCATTGCAGAGGTAAAGCAGGAGCGCTTCTCCCAGGCGTCCGAGTTTATCCGGCTGATGCATCAGTACCATGTGCGCAGGAACGGATTCAGCAAATATTGCATGGGGGCCAGCATGGTCTATCCGGAACTCAAGCAGAATCGTTTCAAAAAGAAGCATCGGCTGCTGGCCCGGCTGGCAGAGTGGCAACCAACGGAAAGAATCGGTCATGAACTTTATTGATCTCTTCAGCGGATTCATCATCAACCTGGTGATTGCCGTCATCATCGTTCGGGGCATCTACTACCCGATTAAACAAGACAAGAACTATATCTTTACCTACATCGCCTTTAATACGATCATCTATTTCGTCATGGCGTTTCTTTCCAGCACAGAGATGAGCGTTGGCGTAGGATTCGGGCTCTTTGCCATCTTTTCGGTTTTACGCTATCGCACCAACACCATGTCCACGCGTGAGATGACCTATCTTTTCATCTTCATCGCGCTGCCGGTCATGAACTCCATCCTCATGCGGAACGATGCCTGGCCTACGCTGCTGGCCGTCAACGCGGCCATCATCGCCGTCCTCTTCGTTCTGGAGCATGAGTGGGGATTTCACTATGAGCGCGCCAAGTCCATCCGCTATGACCGGGTGGATCTGGCCACGCCCCAAAATTATGCCGCCATGGTTGATGATCTGCGCCGGCGCACGGGGCTGCCCGTTAATCGGGTGGAGGTAGGCAACCTGAACTTCCTGAGCGATACCGCCGACATCACGGTTTATTATGACGAACCCCAAATGATTGACAGTCCGAGCGGCGAACATCCCGCTTACATCAATGGCTATCTTGCGGAGACGCCCCAGTTCTAACCGTCACCGCTCGAGCACTCAACAGAAACGGATAAACAACCCATGAGAAAACTTTTACTGCCCGCAATTATCGTCCTGATCCTTGTCATCAGTGCGTGCGTTGCCACCAACACCAACAGCAATGGCAACGCAGCCGACGATACAGGAGCCGATAACGCAGCGACCGCCTCCCAGACGGCAGCAAGTGCGGAAGATGCATCCTCGGCTGCAGCGACAGCAGCCGAAACGACGGTAACGGAAGTCGCAGAGGAGCAAGTTCAAACCGCTCCGCCCGCGCAAGTCTCTGCCGCGACCGCTTCCATCATGCTGGCGGATGACGGCATCACGACGGAAGGCGACGGCGTCGCGGTGGACGGCGCAATCGTTACCGTCAGCGCCGCGGGCGTCTATCACGTTACCGGCGCGTCGAGCAACGGCCAAATCGTGGTGGATTCGGACGAAGAGGGCGATGTCGTCCTTCTTCTGGACGGCGTGGACATCGCCTATGCCGGCAGCGCGCCCATCTTCGTGAGCAACGCCGACAATGCGGTGATCACCCTGGTGGAAGGCACGCAGAACACCGTCACCGACAGCGAAGAGTATCTCTTCCCCGATGCCGAAACCGATGAGCCCAACGCAGCTATCTTCAGCGATGATGATCTGCTTATCAACGGCGGCGGCTCGCTGATGGTTACCGGAAATTACAACCACGGCATCTACGGGAAAGACGACCTGGAAATTGACCTGACGCCCAATGCAGGCAGCCTCTCCATAACAGCCGTCAATGACGGCCTCAAGGGCAAAGATTCGCTCGTGGTATATGGCGGCGACATCACCATCAATGCGGACGGCGACGGTATGCAGTCCAACAATGATGAGGATCCGGAAAAGGGCGTCATCACCATCTGGAACGGGACGCTCGCCATTACCGCGGGCGAAGACGGCATTCAGGCCGAGACCGACCTCACGGTGAACGGCGGCGTTCTCAACCTGACGACCGGCGGCGGGAGCGGCTTCACGGCCGCTGACAGCGCCAAAGGACTCAAAGCCGGCGTAAACCTGACAATTTCGGGCGGAGAGATCAACGTGGATTCGGCTGATGACACTGTGCACTCAAACGACGCAATCATCATCAACGACGGCAGCCTTCAACTCGCATCGGGCGATGACGGCGTCCACGCCGACGCCTCGCTGGAGATCAATGCCGGCCAGGTTATCGTTACCAAATCCTATGAGGGGCTGGAAAGCGCCATCATCACCCTCAACGGCGGCACGATACGCGTCGTGGCCTCGGATGACGGCATCAACGTTGCAGGCGGCGCAGACGGATCGGCCATGGGCGGTCGGCCGGGTCAAAATCAATTCGCGGCCACGAACGGCCAATACCTGTCCATCAACGGCGGCATCATTTACGTAGACGCAAACGGCGATGGACTGGACGCCAACGGGTCCATCCACATGACCGGCGGCCAGGTGATCGTCAACGGTCCTGTAGCCAACAACAACGGCGCCTTGGATTATGACGGTACATTCGACATCACGGGCGGAATCCTGGTGGCCGCGGGCAGCGCGGGCATGGCCCAGGCGCCTGGCCTGGATTCCACCCAGAATTCCGTCCTCTACGCCTTTAGCGCCGTACAGCCGGCCGGCACACTTATTCATGTGAAAGACGCGGCGGGCAACAACATCCTGACCTTTGCTCCCCTGCGTGATTACCAGTCGGTTGCGATCTCTTCTCCGGCGTTGGTTGACGGCGCGACCTACACGATTTACAGCGGAGGAAGCGCCACTGGTACGGCGCAGGACGGGCTGTACACGGACGGAAGCTATAGCGGCGGCACAGAGGTGGAAAGCTTTACGCTTTCCGGCCCAGTAACCACCGCGGGCGCGGCAGTCGGCGGCTTTGGTCGCCCGGGCGGCGGCCGGGGTCGCCCGTAAAACGGCGAAATACGGAAAACCCAAGAGGGCCGCAGGAAGAGATTTTCTTCCTGCGGCCCTCTTGGGTTCATGCGACATACCGACGCCGGAACGGAACAGCCGGAACGATCAGGCCATCCCGTCACGCCGCAACCAATTACGTATCACTCATTACCGACAGGCGTCGGCGCGGCGGGCGGGAGCGAAGCGGTAAGCGACGGCGGCGTTCTGCCTGTCCACTCACGCCAGGCCAAAGTCCAAACCGACGAGAAATACGCCTTGACCGCGCCGTTGATGATAAGGAATAAAGGCCAGAGCAGGAAGCAGAGAATCGCGGCAAAACCGAGGAAAATCGCCCCGAAGCCAATGACCAATCCAAGCGCGAGTTGCAGGACGAAGATGATAATCGCGGGGCCCAGATTCGCCGTCAACACATCCCACGCCCGTCGATAGGAGTCAAAGACGCCCGTATTCTCCAACATGGCCGCACGCACGCTCAGGTCCGACAAGATCATCAGAACAAGCATAATGGGAAGAAGCAGGCAGGTCAGGCAGAGGAAGACTATGACGCTGCCGCCGGTCAGGGCGTTCGCAACGGATTCGCTGGAGAGGTTGGAAAAGCCGATCGCGGTTGTAAAGGCGAAGAGTCCCATCCCGGCAATGAGCAGGGCGGGAATTGCCGGGACCAACCCGATCCCCGCCAGTCGCCAGACTTTTTGCCACGCCTGGCTCCAGGCCGCTTTAAAGCCGGTCGTGCGTCCTTCCTCAATATCATCCACGCCCGCGACCAACGCACCGCTCGCCACCATACTCAGGACGACAAAGACAATCATCAGGACGAGGATCAAACAGGCGATCGCGATGATCAGCCCGATGGCGATGCCGCCGAACCAGGACATATCGCCGACCGGAAACGAGACGTCCGCGCCCGGCGTCGTGACATTGCCGCCGGTGGATGAAAGGTCAACGCTACTGCTGTTTCCACTGCTGCCGCCTCCGCCGCTGAGCGCGGCAATAATGCCCAATCCAATCAGAAAGGGACGCGCGCGTAGAAGTTCGAAACTGCGGCTGAATAACTTGCCGTAATCCATATATCCTCCTCAGAGGGATTGGCGGCTCGCGCGGAATTCATGCGGGTCAGCGTCTAAAACGTGCCCCGTGATGCGTGACAGAAGGCGCCGTCACGTATCACGGGGCAAACATTCACGTGTCATCCACCAATCAACCACACAAAATTCCGTCAAGCCTGTTTTGATGCGCCATCGTTCACCATCATCAATACGAGCAAAGCGTTTAAGAAGTTGCTGCGTGGCGGATTCAATCGCCATGGACCAGGAACGCATCCGTTTCGATCTCCACCAGCATGGCCGGATCGATCAGTCCGCTGACTTCCACCATGGTCGTCGCGGGCCGGATCGCGCCGAAGACCTCGCCATGGGCTCGACCAATGCTTTCCCAATGCTCGCCGATGTTGACCACATAGATGCGGGTGCGCACCACATCTTCCAGGCCCGCGCCGGCATTACGCAGTGCAGATTCAATATTTTTTAGCGTTTGTACAGTCTGGGCATAGGCATCGCCGGGCCCGACAAGCCGGCCGTTTTCACCCGTTGCCGTCGTGCCGGCGACCCAGACGTGATGACCGATGCGCACAGCGCGTGAATAGCCCACCACAGGCTCCCACGGCGTTCCGCTGGAGAAATTTTTGCGCTGCATGTTTGGTTTTCCTCCTGTGTGGTTTTCATTGCCCGGCAGGAATGTCAAAATACCCTCCTGGCACCCTGCTTTCGACGCCTTTTCGGCGGCCGGGCCAAGCCTGAAATTCGGTTAGTTCAATCGTCTGTCCCATGATAATCTAGATGGAAGCATACCGATCCCCATTGAGGAGCGCAGACCCTTGCCCCGGGCGTCGCGCAATCAACAAAACCGAATAGGAAATCGCCCTTTATGAATACCCTCCTCGCTATCACGCGCATGACGCTTATTACGATAGCGGCTCTGATCGCCTTAGTCCTGGTCTTTTTTGCATCGCTTCTGCCCGTCCGGGTGCGGCGCGCTTCCCTCTCTTTATGGGTTGTCGTCTATGCCGCGCGGGTCTTCATGTTTCTCTTCAATGTACGGGTGATCTGCACGGAGCTGGAACTGCTGCGTCAGCACGAGGGGCTGATCTTTATGAATCACATGTCCTATTTGGAGGCATTGGGCATTCTCTCGCTGACGCCCGTACGCTTTATGGCCGCGGTGGAGGTGCGGCGGCGTGCGATCAGCGGCTGGATCGCGGCCCGTATGGGGACTATCTTTGTGGAGCGGGACAACGCATCTTCCCGCTCAATCACGCGCGATTCCGTGCGGACCGTCATGCAGCTTTCCCCCTATCCGCCCATGGTGGTCTTTCCCGAAGGCAGGCTGGGGGACGGCGTGCGTCTGCATCAGTTTCGCTTCGGCATCTTTGACATCGCCTGTGAAGGCAGCATCCCCTATCTTCTCTGCGCCGTCCAGTTTAACCGCCCTGATGTGGCTGTCTGGCGCGGGCCGCGCGGCGAAAGCCTCATGTCCGCAATCTGGAAGCTGGCAAAATCCCGCGGCAAAATTTTTGTGGACATCTTTCCCCTCTACGTGGTTCATCCCACGCCCCAGGACAATCCCCGCCAGCTGGCCAGAAACGCCCGGCGCGACGTCGCCGAGCATCTAGGGATTGCCGCGGGCATTCCCGAATAGGAGATAAATAGTTCAAACACTCAGGCTAACTTGTCTCGTACGGCCCAAGAAAACGCCGACCGTTAAAATGAATCAGATGAGAGGGTGCTTCGGCTACCCAAACTTCCGTTTCCCACGATATGGCGGATAGATAGCGAGCCATAGTTGCCCGATCAGGGAATGTAGTTACATAGACAAGCCCCGCGGTCGAGCCGCGAAAGAGATCGGCAAGTTCTGCATGGCGCTTGCTGTCAACCGGGCCATGACTGGTCACAGATTCTACCAGCAAAAGCCAGTTTCTCACGCGGTAATAGAAGACAACATCGGGCATCTTACCGCGCGCATGGACTTGTACGCCCAGTTCTGCCAACAGTGCTGCATCGAAATAGCCCCACTTCTCGCCCGTATCGCCTACATAAACGAGTGCGCTTCCCGGTGCAAAGCGCAGAACGAACTCTTCGATGACGGCGCGGATCAACTCGCTGTGAGCACCAGGGCTAAGCGTAATGCGCTTACCCGGAGCGATCTCTACCGGAATACGGTTTTGCTGTCTTTCTTTCGCATACCGGACGATCAGAGTCTCACGATTTGCTAGATAATCGATGAGATTATCATGCCATGTATGCGTGTCAAAGGTGCGAATCAAATCCAATGTAGCCGGTTCAATCTGGTAGACGGATTTAGGGCTATTTATTGGACGATCGGGCCGATCCGGGTTATAAAGCGCAATACCCGCGTCACAGAATTGATGCATCGTGTGACGCCGAATAGTCTCCCGAGTGTTAGGCGCGTAATCCTTATCATAGTGCACCTGCATCCAATCCATTATGGGCGTGATGCCCATAAGTGGACATTCAGCATCGATCCAGGCTTTATCTGGCGTAAGATTAAGCAGGGCAAGCAAACAGAGCGCAGAACGTTCGTTATGTTGACCTTTCGGCAAGCCAAGCGAGACAAGTATCCGTTGCGCAGCCTCGATTTTATCAGTCATGTGGTGAGGGATTCCAGTTGCGCATCAAGTTTTTCCTGCGTCATCTCATTCTGATTCATGGACCATATTCCCAACTCGAACAAAGCTTGACGACTAGGGTATTTCATTAGTCGAAGATCAGTCGCATTCACTTGGGTATGCCCGTTGAAACGTCGAAAATATTCATCAACTGCCGTCATATTTAAAAATGCAGTTAAGCCGTGAGCCAACTGTTCTGGTAACCCTTGCTTATTCGCATGGAAAAGATTTAAGTGATTTTCAAATCCCAGAACAGGCGCTCCATCGAACACATCCGGCTCGACCACACTTGCCACAATGCGACGCTTTTCTTCCTTGGAGGAAAAGCGCCGAACAACACAATAGTAGCCGTTTGGATAGAGCCATTTTTCCGTATCATCATTGCGTTGGATGGCATTAGGCTTCTTTATTCCGTCCATAGGCCACGTTGTACCATCACCGCTGAAGTGGACAGGGTAGAGGAGGGGAACCGTGCCCGGCTCAGCCGTGTCTCTCAAATGAGCTTTAAGCCGAAAATCCACAACCGGACCGGTTGACACAGTAAGGCCCAAGTCATTCAACGTGTAGCGAATTGCATCAGACTCTTCCAGCGCGTTCTTATCCAAAGAGGTCGGCACATGGATAAACCGTTCCGGATCATCAGGAAAAACGATCCGATCATAAGGATGCTCATAGGTGATTAGATCGGCAAACGTATCATCTACAGAGGTAGAAACTGCCACCGGTCCCTGACAGCCGTCGCGTTCCAGGCGGATGATAATATTTTCCTGCAAAACGCTATCATCCTTGAAGGTGGCATTACGCGCTTCGAACAAGTGGATACGATGTAGGGCGGCCCTCGCCAGAATGAAGTCGCGGAACGGGCGATAATACGGCCCGTTGCAGAAACTGCGCGGGATGATGGCCACAATTTGGCCGCCCGGCGCAGTCAAAGCAACTGCCAAGGCGACAAAGGCTGAGTACAGGTTGACCGTTTCAATACCCACGCGACGCAAAGCCAGACGATGGGCAGATTTACTGTTGATCTTCTTGTAGGGCGGATTGAGGATAACATGAGTATAACGGGGCAGAGGCTTGGCGAAGAAATTGCCCGAGAGCGCATCGACCGCCGCGTGGATAAAATCTTCGGCGTAAATGTTGGCGGCGAAGTCATCTCGCCCCTCGAATTGCTGAAGGGTTTGCAACAGATGATCCAGCAGCGCAGGATCCAGCTCAAACGCATCCACTTCCACCCGCCGGAAGTGAAGCCCTCCTCTCTGCCAACGTTCCAAAAACGCCGCCGAGAGCGAGCCGATGCCCGCACCCGCATCCAATAGGCGACACGCGTCTTGATCATCCGGAAAGAGACCTGCCATAAATGTAGCCGTACTTAAAGGCGTCAAAAATTGGCCGAGCTGCGCTTTCTTTTTCGCTCGAGTCTGCTGAGAGATTTGCTTTCGTTTCTTTTCCAAAATGGACGATAAATCAGCTATCATGCCGGCATTATAGCAGAAAAGAGCCGGGTTTCTGAACGAAACCCGGCCCTTTTTGCTCGTAACGATTATCTGAGAGTCAACTCCCCTATTGCGCGGCCTCCCAAGCGCCGTAGCCCGGCGGGAAGGAACGCACGTTGTTCAGGCCCATGGTCTGCAACGCGGCCAGAGACATGCCCGCTCGATGGCCCGAAGCGCAATAGACGATGACCGGCGAATCGGCGGGAATCTGGTCCAGGTTTTCGGCCAGGGTGCGGATGGGAATGTTGATCGCGTCGGTGACGTGACCGGCATCATACTCGTCGGGCTGGCGTACGTCGATGACCGTCGCGCCCGCGTCCATGGCGGATTCCAGCGCCGCCGGATCGCTGCCCAGGGAGTAATAGCCCTCAGGCATGTTGTTGAGAAAATTCTGAACCGCGGCCAGCGTATCGGGGTCTACGGTCGGCTCGTCGAAGGAGCCCGGCTCCACAGCCTCGGTGCTCACTTCCTCTTCCGCGTCGCTCCAGCCGCGCCAGCCGGGCGGGAAGGCCTTGGCGTTGGTGTAGCCCAGTTCCTGCAGGCTGGCCAGGGACATGGCCGCGCGATGGCCCGATGCACAGTAGACCATAACCGGCTGGTCCGCGGGAATCTTGCTCAGGTCATCGGCCAGGGTGCGGATGGGAATATTGACCGCTCCGGGGATGTGCCCCTCGGCATACTCGCTCTCTTCGCGCACGTCAATAAGGTAGACGTTGCTGTTCTCCAGCATATCCTTAAACGTATCGATATTGCCCACAGACAGATAGCCGTCAGGAATGTTGACCAGGAAGTCGTCTACGCTGCTGATGACCACATCCTCTGCCACGGCCGCATCGGCCATTCCGGTATCTTCCGCGGCCGCAGCGTCTTCGGCAGCCGCCGTATCAGCCTCGCCCTGCGCGGCCTCCCACGCGCCGTAACCCGGCGGGAAGGAACGCACGTTGTTCAGGCCCATGGTCTGCAACGCGGCCAGGGACATGCCGGCCCGGTGGCCGGAAGCGCAATAGACGATGACCGGCGAATCGGCGGGAATCTGGTCCAGGTTTTCGGCCAGGGTGCGGATGGGGATGTTGATCGCGTCGGTGACGTGACCGGCATCGTACTCGTCGGGCTGGCGTACGTCGATGACCGTCGCGCCCGCGTCCATGGCGGATTCCAGCGCCGCCGCATCGCTGCCCAGGGAGTAATAACCCTCAGGCATGTTGTTGAGAAAATTCTGAACCGCGGCCAGCGTATCGGGGTCCACGGTCGGCTCGTCAAAGGAGCCCGGCTCCACAGCCTCGGTGCTCACTTCCTCTTCCGCGTCGCTCCAGCCGCGCCAGCCGGGCGGGAAGGCCTTGGCGTTGGTATAGCCCAGCTCCTGCAGGCTGGCCAGGGACATGGCCGCGCGGTGGCCCGATGCACAGTAGACCATAACCGGCTGGTCCGCGGGAATCTTGCTCAGGTCATCGGCCAGGGTGCGGATGGGAATATTGACCGCGCCGGGGATGTGCCCCTCGGCGTACTCGCTCTCTTCGCGCACGTCGATGAGGTAGACATCCGTGTTGGCCAGCATATCCTTGAAGGTATCGATATTGCCCACGCTCAGATAACCGTCGGGGATGTTGACCAGGAAATCATTTACGCTGCTGATGACGACATCTTCTTCCATCGCGGCTGCATCCCCCGCGGCAGGCTCCTCCGTCGGCGCCTCGGTAGCGGCCTCTTCAGCCGGCGCGGCTTCGGTTGCAGTCGCTTCCGCGGTCGGAGTATCTTCCTGGGCCAGAGGCGCAGCGGCCTCGGCCGTCGGTTCTTCCGTCTTGTTGCCGCCGCCGCAAGCGCCCAGCGCCAGCACAATCAGCAAAATAATCAGGAACTTCCAATACTTGTACATGTTCTCCTCGTTGAGGTGGTAAATAGTGATAAGGATAGGGATTGGAGGGTGTGAGATTATGAGATTGGGAGATTAAAAGCTCCGTTCCTACCCAAATCGCCAATCTCTAAATCCCCAATCTCCCAATCTCTACCCCTGGATCCCAATCTTCATTCTTCAATCTTCATTCCTTGCCCATCACCTCTTCCCGCTCCAACTCCTCCACCCACTTGGCATGCTCCAACCGCGCGTCCTCCTCGTCGATATAACCGGTGGTCATACCGGAGAGCGCACGATAGACAAAAGTGAAGTAGAGGTGCCCCACCAGCAGCACGGTGAGAACGAGCATAGAGAGGTCATGGATGCTCACGGCAATCGCCAGATTGGCGGGACCAAGATCGCCCTTGCCCGCCCACAGGATGATGCCGCTGATCACGATGAGGGCCGAAAAGATGACCACGCCCGCATGGTGCAGCTTCTGCCCGGCGTTGAGGCGCCCCTGGGGCGGCATTCCCTCGGCGTGGCCCATGAAGTAGCGATAGACGTGGAGCAGCCAGTCCAGATCGTCCCGGTCATAGTGGAACGAGTCCCAGAGCAACTCCCGGGCGGCCGGGCGATCCACCAGCAGGTACATGAAGGGAATCGCCATGTAGATGATCGCCCCCACCCGATGCAATACGCGGGACGTGCCGCCTGACGCATATTGGGAGAACCAGGGCAGAAAGAGCGCCAGCCCGGTGATGAGCAACAGCAGGAAGGAGATGGCCAGCATCATGTGGATGATGCGCGGCGTCCGCCGGTAGCGCAGAACCAGATCGTGGTCGCCGTCATGGATGATGGGTTGGGGATAGGCCTGGGTTGTCATGCGGACGTCTCCTCTTCTTCCTTCTCGGCTTTCTGCTCCGCTTCGACGGCGTGGATATGCTTAATCTCCTGCATGTGATTGCGCCGGGCAATGATCGCGGCCACGCCCGTCACGGCAATGCTCAGGCCGGTCACCGCGGCGCTCATGGGCTGGACGACCTTCTGCCAGGCGTTGATGACCAGGGGCGCATCGGGATCGGCCGGCAGATTGAACGCGCCGGGCTCATCGGGCAGCACCATGATGACGCCCAGGCCGCCGGCTTCCGTCTCGCCGTAGATGCGGGCGTTGGCATAGCGTTCCTTGAGCTTTGTCAGCCGCTCCCGGGCCAGCGCCAGGATCTCCTCCCGCTCGCCATAGCGCAACGCGTCGCTGGGACAGGTCTTGACGCACCAAGGTTCGCCCCCGGCTTTGACCACGGCCGCGCAGCCGTCGCACTTGCTGGAGAATCCCTCATAAATATGGGGGATGTGGAAGGGGCAGGCGTCCACACAGTAGGAGCAGCCGCTGCACGCTTCCCGATTCAACCGGGTGAGGCCGTCTTCCTTGTAGAGTGCGCCCGTGGGACAGACCGTGACGCAGGCCGCGTCGCCGCAGTGCATGCAGCGCTGATTAATGACGGTAGACGCAATGTCAGGGAAAGTTCCGGTGGTCTTCTCGTCGAAATGAATGTACTGGACGCCCGCGGGCAGTTCGTTGCCCGTCTTACAGGCCGCCACGCAGGCTTCGCAGCCGATGCAGCGTCCCATGTCCAGAAGATAGGCGTAGTTGGTCACGTCAGGCCTCCTTCACGAGCTTGACAAAATTCACGCGCAATCCCGCGCCGCCGCAGATGGGGTCCATGGCGTAGCGACTAATGAGCTTGGCGTCGCTGGCGCCCTTGCCGTCGGCGTTGGTCAGCCGGGCATCGGCCTGGCCGAAGCCGTGGGACATGAAGACCGCGTCCGGCCGAATGCGCTGGGTCGCCTTCACCACAATGGGGCCGCTGACGATGCCGTCCTGGTTCTCCACCATGACCCGGTCGCCGTTTTTGATGCCCATCTCCTCGGCCATGCCAGCGTTGAGCCAGAGATCATTTTCGGGATTCAACTCGTTGAGCAACGGCGTGTTCTGGGTTTTGGCAAAGGTATGGACCGGGTGGCGGCCATAGAGCAGGCGGAAATAGCCGTCGGGCGGCTCTTCCACCGCCTCATAGGCGGGAACGCCGTCAAAGCCTGCCAGGGCCAACTCCTCGGAGTAGAGTTCGATCTTGCCCGAAGGCGTAGCGAAAGGCGAGCTGTCGCCGTAATCCTCGAAATAGGGCTTGCCTTTCTGGACGATGACGCCGTCCTCTTCCCGCAACTTTTCGATGCTGGAACCGATGGACATGAGGCGTGCATCCAGATATTCCTCGATGGTCTCCCACTGGAAATACTTTTCCAGTCCCATGCGCAGGCCCAATTCCCGTGCAATCCACCAGCCCGGTTTGGTCTCATACATGGGCTCAATGGCCGGCTCGCGCAGGGCGATGTAGGGCGTCTTGTGGGGCAACGTCCACAAATCGTCATAACGCTCCAGCGAAGTAGCTTCGGGCATGACCATATCGGCCCAGGCCACGTGCTCCTGGGGCAGCACGTCGATGGCCAACACGAAGTCCAGATTGCGCAGGGCTTCCTTGGTGCGTTCGGTGTCGGGCACGGAATTGAGCAGATTGACGCCATAGACGATCAGCCCCTTGATGGGATAGGGTTCGCCGCTGATCATGGGCTCAATCAGCTCCTGCATGGCCGTTGCGCCGCGCATAAATCTGGTGCGCCCGCCGTCGGCCCGGACCTTGCCGGTCGGCCCTTCGGGCAGGGTGGCGCTCTCCGCGCCCGGCTCAGCCGAGCAGCCGCCCGACGTGCCGGTGATGGTGAAAGGCGGATGGGGATAGCTCTCAATATAGGGCGACTTGTTGAAGTAGATGCCGCCTTCCCGCCCGTAGGCGCCCAGCAGCGCGTTGACGATATAGATTGCCCGCATGCGCTGGGTGTCGTTGCCGTACCACGTCACGTGGCGGCCGGGCATAATTGCGGCCCGAGGCAGGTTATCGGCCATGACCCGAGCCGTCTCCCGGATCAGCTCAGCGGGCACGTCGGTAATCTCCGCGGCCCATTCGGGCGTCATGTCGGCCACGTGGGCCTTGAGCTTGTCGAAGCCCGTGGTCCATTCGGCCACGTACTCCACATCGTAACGCTGCTCGGTGATGAACACGTTGATCCACGCCAGGAGCAGCGCGGTATCCGTGCCCGGCTTCACGGGCAGCCAGTAATCGGCCTTGGCCGCCACCTGCGAAAAGCGGGGATCGGCTACGATGACCTTCATGCCCCGCGCCCGCGCGTTGGCGAAATCCTGCATGACCGTATTGCGGGCGTCCTCGCCGATGTGGCTGCCGATGAGGGTCAGGCACTGGAGCCCTTCCCAATCCATGGGTTCATGACCGCCCACGCCCGAACCGTAGGTCAAGGTAGCGGCCTCTTCCCGAGGCGACGTGCAGATGGAGGCCGAGGGTTTGGCCGCGTTGGGCGTGCCCCAGGCCTGTGCGAAATAGTCGACAAACCAGAAGTCGCCCGCTGTGTGACCAAAGACGGCAATGGACTCAGGGCCGTACTGGTCGGCAATGGCCATAAGCTTCTCAGCGCTCTGGTCCAGGGCTTCTTCCCAGGTCACTTCCTGGAACTTGCCCTCGCCCCGTTCGCCCGTGCGCACCATGGGCGCCTGCAGGCGGTCCGGATCATAGGCAAAAGAGACGAGCCCCTGACCCCGCCCGCACAGCATGCCCCGGCTCTTGGGATCCGCGGGGTTGCCGTCTACTTTATAGACCCGGCCGTTTACCGTGGAAGCAATGATGCCGCAACTCCACGGGCACATGCTGCAACAGCTGTAGCTCTTCTTGATCTCTCCTTCCCGGAACCAGGTCGGTCCCAGAGTGGGGGCTGCGGCCGCGGCCTGAAGCGCGCCTACGCCCGGCCCGGCCAGCGCAAAGGCTCCCCCTGCGGCTGTGGCCTGGAGAAACTTTCTGCGTGTAATCTGCAATTCAACTTTGGCCATGAATCCGGCTCCTCATGATTGAAAATAGGCCCGCGCTGCCCGATGAGTGCAGCCCGGCGTGAATACCGCGGCGGCATTCCCTACTGGATGTCCTGCATTGCCCGGACTTCCGTACTGTGGTCCGAGGCGGACCGGGCGGCCAGCTCAGCACGCAGGACCTGCTCGCGCTGCATGGCCCGGTACATAACGCACAAGATGCTGGACAGCCATTCCTGATCCATGTGCTCCTTGGGGATGCTGTTGCATGCGCCCGAGCACCAGACTTTCTCTCGATATTGGCGGTGATCCAGCGGCAGCAAAACCACTGCGCGAATTTGGGGATTCTGCTGAATCAAGGTCTCGACCAGCATGGGCGTTCCCGCCTCGGCAACATCCCAATCCAGGAAAATAACGTCGTCCATCTGCGCCGCCACCCGCGCCCGCAACTCTTCCTGGGTAGTCGTGCTGGCGGCGTGCACCTCAAAGCACATCAAATCAACGGCAGAATTCAGCAGCGAATGGAGCAAAGCCAGAGATTGCTCATCCGATGTAGCAAAGAGAACTTTTACGGGCAACGATTGCATCATTCGCTCCTTACTTGCGCCTCATTTCACAAGCGTTAGCGCCAGTGTAGCAAAAAGCGCCAGGGGACGGTATCAGGAAAAGTTTGACAGATCCAAGGACTTTTTCCCTACAGCGTTGTTGCTTTATTTTGCTTCCGGGTTGATTTTGCGTACTATTTGACAGGGAGATTTGATAGAGAGACCTTTCAACGACGGTTCCGAATGGGGATTTAGAATTTCGGAACGGCTCAAGGAAAAATACGCATGAGCCAACAGATTAGGGAGATGGAGCTGACCCGGCCGACCTCCTTACGCATGACAATCGAATCAGCGCGGTTCCGTCAAAGCCTGTTCTTTCTGCTGGGCGCGGTCCTCTTCGCCACGGCCTACGGGCAATGGCCCCTCTACAGTGAGAATCAGCATACCAAGTTCCTCCACGGCCTGGCGGCCGCGGGTTACGGCCAATTGCGCCATGACTGGCTGGCCAATACCATCGACCCATTGCCCGCATTCTCCGCCCTGGTCGCCGCGACCTACGCTCTCCTGCCCACGGCGACCTTTTATCTCTACCATGGTCTGTTGCTGGGGCTCTTGCTCTTCAGCCTGATAAGCATCGCCAACCGCGTCCTGGCGCTAAACAGGACCAAAATCGGACCGTTCCTCTTCGCCGTGCTGCTCATCGCTCTCTTCGCCGGGCGCATGCCGCCCTTCTCGTGGCCGGTTCTGGGCACGAGCTGGAGCTGGCTGCTTCAGGCCGGAGTGGCCAACCAGTACCTGATCAATCCCGTCTTTCAACCCAGCTCCTTCGGCGTACTGCTCATAACGTCCATTGCCCTTTTCCTGGCGGATCGCCCCTACGCAGCCGCGGCCGCGGCTGCACTGGCCGCGGTCATGCACTCCACCTATCTGCCCACCGCCGGCGTCCTTACCCTGGCATACATGGTCATTTTGCTCCGGCAGACGCGCGATTGGCGGCGTGCGCTCATCACCGGGCTCATCGCGTTGGGCATGGTTCTGCCGATCATTCTGTACAGCGTCCTGCGCCTGGGACCGACAGCGCCGGAACTGTGGCAGGAGGCCCAGGCCATCATTGTCCACTACCGCATTCCCCATCATTCGCTACCCGAAATCTGGCTGGATCGTACGGTCTATGTCAAAATTGCCTTGTTTGCGGTTGCGCTCTGGATCGTACGGCGCACCCGGCTGGCCCCCATCATGGCATTGGCCGGAGCCGTAGCAATTCTGCTCACCATCTGGCAGATGATCCGGCCCAATGATACCCTGGCTTTTGTAGCGCCCTGGCGTATCTCAGCCACGCTCGTTCCGCTGAGCAGCGCGCTCGTTCTGGCATGGGCGACGGCAGCCCTCTGCAAACTCGGCGCCGCCATAGCTCCGCGTCTGCGCCGTCTGCCATATCTGCACTATCTGCTATGGGGCATGGTTTTAATCATCGCGCTTGTGGAAGCTGCGCAAGGCGTGCAAAGCATGTCCGACGCCTGGGCCGCGCGCCGGACGGATTCCCGTCGGGGGCTCTATGAATTTGTAGAAACCGCCCTGGCTCCGACGGATCAATACCTGATCCCCACGGGGATGGCCGAATTCCGCCTGGAAACGGGCGCACCTGCGTTGGTGACCTTCAAGTCCCATCCATACAGGGATGTAGAAGTCATTGAGTGGCGCAGCCGCATGGACGCCGCCGGCGGGTTTTACAACAATCCTACCTGCGAGGGACTCCTGGCCGTAAGCGAAGCATATGCGTTAACCCATGTCGTGCTGGAGCCTCAGCAACTGCCTGACGGCTGTCCGGCACTTCAGTTCGTCTATATCGACAACGCGTATCGCGTAGCGGCAATCGTACCGTAACATCTACGCCCAACCATATCAGACCTAATGGATCCCAGCGTAAAGCGCACCCTGACAAAACCGACAAATTGGCTGACCTTCAGCGGCGGGCTATTGCTCATTTTTCTGCTCCTGCGCCAAATCAACGGGCGGGACGTGCTGGATATGCTGCTGGCCACGGATCCGGGCTGGTTTCTCCTTGCGTGCGGCGTCTACGTACTGGCAAACCTACTGCGGGCGGAGCGCTTTACGGTAATGCTGGCCATGCCGGGAGCCTGGGCGCCCGTGACCATCTTACCCCAAATGTTTGCCCTCAGCCTGCTCAACAACGTATTGCCCGGCCGCGCGGGAGAACTCTCCTTTCCCTACTACATGTACAAGCGCCACGGGATGAGTATTGGCGAAAGCGGCTCCGCCCTGCTCACGGCACGTATTTTTGACTATGTGGCTATCGCCGTCCTCTACCTCTTCTTCACCCTGCGCGAGCTGGACAACCTGAATCCCGACGCAGCCCGTATCGTCACGGGCGTAGGCGTCTTGCTGGCAATTTCGGTCCTCCTCCTGGTCAGCGCACCCTGGCTGGCGGATGCGGCGGTGATTTTTACCGAGCGATTGCTACGCGCAACGAAACGCCATGAAGCATCCCCGGCCCGCTCCCTCATCGCCACGGGGAAGCAAGCGGCCATCGCGTTGCGGCGCATGCGCAATCCCCGCACCTACCTGCTCACCTTTGTCTGGTCATTGGCCGTATGGCTGGTCACCTTCGCCTGGTTTGCCGCGCTCATGCAGGCCATTGGTTTGAAACAGCGCTATCCGCTGGTCGTCGTAGGCAGCACGTTTGCCAGCTTGGCCAAAGCCATCCCTTTTGTTACGATTGGCGGGTTCGGGGCGCACGAAGCCGGCTGGACCATCGGCTTCACCCTCACGGGCATGGCTCGTGAGACCGCCATTGCCAGCGGTTTTGCCGTAAACATTCTAACGCTGCTCATGTCGGTGATTTTCGGCAGCGCAGCGCTGATCTATTTGCAGCGGAATGGCGGGGAAGCGGAGTAGTGATGTGGCGGAGTTGCACAGTCGCCCCTCCGCCACCCCGCAACCTGCCACTTGCTACCTGCCCACCTGCCTCATGCCGCTCCGCCACCGCGCAACCTCGCCCCTCCGCCTCATTCTTGCTGCGTACATCCTGCTCGCAGTGGCGTACAGCGTGGTGAATCCCCTCTTCGAATCGCCGGATGAAATTTGGCATTACGAATACGTACGCTGGCTGGCGGAAGGCAACGGCCTGCCCCATCCCGATGATGTGGGAGACGCGCCCTGGCACCAGGAAGGCAGCCAGCCGCCCCTTTACTACCTGAGCGCAGCGCTGCTGACCAAACCCATTCCCACCGACAACGCGGCCGCAGTCATCCGCTACAATCCCCATGCGGCCATCGGTCAGGCGGAGGCATGGGGCAATCGCAACGTCATGGCCCATGGTCCGGCTGATCAATGGCCCTGGCGAGGCGTAGCCCTGGCCGCACACATAGCCCGCTTCTTCTCCATTGCGCTGGGCGCGCTCACCGTCTTTTTCACGTACAGGATTGGTCGCACGATCTTTCCCGCGCGACCGGCCATCGCGCTCTGCGCCGCGTTGCTGGTGGCATTCAACCCCCAGTTTCTCTTTCTCTCCGCGGCGGTGAACAATGACAACCTGGTCACCATGCTGAGCGCGGCCGGCCTCCTGCTGGCGGTGACGGCCTTGGCGCAGCGCACGCCCCAGGGAGATCAGGCCGCTCCGTCATGGCAGTTGGTTGCGCTTATGGGCGGCGTGGCGGGATTGGCCATGTTGAGCAAGCTGAGCGGTCTCTTCACCCCTCTGCTCGTGGGCGCGGCGCTGACGATCATCGCCTGGCGGCTGCGCTCATGGCGGGCATGGCTCGGCTTTGCCGCGTTGGCAGGCGGCACGGCCTGCCTGGTTGCAGGCTGGTACTATGTGCGCAACCAGATCCTTTTCGGCGATCCCCTGGCCCTGTCGGCCATGTTCGACATCCTGCCCCGCCGGGCCTTTCCGCCCACAACCGACGAACTTCTGGCGCGCGCACAAGGTATTTGGCGCTCCTATTGGGCCGTCTTCGGCTGGTTCAACGTGGTGACGGCCGACTGGATCTACGCCGTCTTTACCGGTCTCACCCTGGCGGGGCTGGCCGGTCTTTTGCTCAGCGGTCCGTTGGCTCGCCTCACCCGGCGCACGCGCGCGGCCGTGGATCCCTGGCAGGTCGCGCTGCTGATTGGCCTGAGCGCAGGGATTCTCCTGCTTCTCTGGCGCTGGGCCCAGATGCGCTATCCCCAGGGGCGGCTCCTCTTTCCCGCCATCAGCGCCAACGCAATCCTGCTGGGCTGGGGATTAACGAATTGGTTTCCCCGCTCCCGGGCAAACTGGGCGCCGATTCTGCCGGCCGGGTTGTTGGTTCCCCTTGCCATCGTCATGCCCTGGTCAACCATTACGCCCGTCTACGCGCCGCCGGTTCCGGTAACGCGCGCCGCCATCCCCCAGCAGACGGACGTTTCCTTCGGCGACGCCCTGAATCTGGCGGGCTTTGAGTTGGGAGCGGAGGAAGTGCATCCCGGCGGCGCTCTGCCCGTCACCCTTTATTGGGAAGCTTTACGCCCGCTGGAACAGGATTACAGCATCTTCATTCACCTGACCGACGAAAACCAGATCCTGCAGGCCCAGCGCGATTCCTGGCCAGGCAAGGGAAATGCACCGACGCGGAATTGGTCGCCCGGCGTCATTCTGCCCGACGAGTACCGGATTAGCGTACCCGCTACCACGCCCGCTCCGGCCCGCCTGCGCGTGGATGTAGGAGTTTACGACTACGCTTCGGGCGACCGCCTCCTGGTCAACGGTCAGGACTACTGGACGGTGGGTTACATTACCCTCACGCTCGCGGTGGAGGGCGATCTGCCCCACGCCACCTTCGTCAATTTTCAGGACGAAATTGCGTTGGTCGGCTTCGACTTCGACCGCCGAGTCATGCAGCCGGGCGAAACCCTCGCGCTTACCCTCTGGTGGGAAGCGCTGTCCGCGCCCGCCCAGGACTACAAAGTCTTCACCCACTTGGTTTTACCGCCGGAGTCAGTCTGGGCCCAGGAAGACGATCGCCCCCAGGACGGCAACCGACGCACCAACACCTGGCAATCCGGCGAGCGCATCGAAGACCACTACACGCTTACGCTGCCCCCGGACGCGCCATTGGGGGTTTACTTTGTGGAGATTGGCCTTTATGATTCAAAGACGGGCAAGCGTCTCCAGGTCGAATTCAGCGACAAGGGCATCGTCCTGGGGCAGGTACGGGTGACAGAGGATGAATAAAGGAGGCAATCATGCAGTTCGATATGGTTTTTGAGGGCGGCGGAGCCAAGGGCATTGTCTTTATCGGCGCATTGCAAAAATTTGTGGAAGCCGGACACGAGTGGGGACGCCTCATGGGCACGTCCGCGGGAGCCATTACGGCCGCGCTCCTGGCTACGGGCTATTCTCCGGCTGATCTGGACGCCATTATGCAGGAGACGGTGGACGGCAAGCCCGTCATGCTCACCTTCATGGACACGCCTCGGACGTTTGGCGAAGCGACTATTGAGCAGAGCCTCATGCGCACGTGGCTACGGGAAGAAGACAACCCCTTCCTGCCCAACCGCCTGGAGGAGCGCATGGACGATTGGATTGCCGATAGCCTATTGCGCTCGTCAACCTTCCGCCACATCTTTTCCCTGGTGGAGCGGGGCGGTTGGTTCGCAGCCGATTCCTTTGAGGATTGGCTGACGAACAAGCTGAATCACGCACCCGGTCACGGCGGCGCGCCTGATTACGGGACGATGACGCTGGCCGAATTTTATGCCGCCACCGAACGCCATCTTTCCCTCGTGGCCGCGGATACGACCGCGGGCCGGCTCCTGGTGCTCAACCACAAAACCGCGCCCAACTGCCCCCTGGTCATGGCCGTGCGCATGTCCATGAGCATCCCGCTCCTCTGGCAGGAGGTCGTCTGGCAGGCCGAGTGGGGGCCGTACATGGGGCGCGATCTGACCGACGACACCATCGTGGACGGCGGCGTCCTCTCCAGCTTTCCCATCGAACTCTTCATCGCGCGGGGATGGGAGCGGTGGATGGACGAACAGGCGGGCGGGCGCATTCTGGGCCTGCTGATCGATGAACAGTTGGAAGTGCCCGGCCAGCCGGCACGGCAAAACAGCGGCGCGCTGGACAGTGCGTTGGGGTATTGGCGCACGGGACGACGCCTGCTCAACCTCATCAACACCATGATGCAGGCGCGGGATAAGGAAGTGATCGAGGCCAACCGGGAATTGGTGGTGAGCCTGCCGGCGCGCGGCTATGACACCGTGGAGTTTGCCATGACCGACGCGCGCCGCACGGACCTCATCGCGGCCGGGGCCGCGGCCATGCAGGCCTATCTGACCGAACTGGGCCCGGAGCCGGCCATGCTGCCCCAGCCCGCGGCTGATGATGCAACCCGCATCACGACGGCTGAAGCCAGCGCTGAACGAATTTTGGGCGGATGGTGAGTTCACGCTCGTCAACCATTCCGGGCTACTCTAAGGAATTACGCCTCCATGCCTAAATTTGATTTTCAGAAGAAAAACATAGGAGCCGATGCCGGAGCCGGCTTGACCATGGCGATTGTGGCAATCCCGGACGCAGTCGCATCGGCAATTTTGGCCGGCGTCAATCCGATCTTCGGATTCAACGCCTACATGATCGGGATGCCCGTTTCGGGCCTCTTCACCAGTTCCCAGTTTATGAACTGCGGCCTGACCACGGCCATGATGTTGATCGTTGCAGGGGCGGTGGCAGGCGCTTCCGACTCGGAACAGGCTGGGATTCTGGTCACGTTGACGATCCTGGTCGGCATCTTCCAGCTGGTCCTGGGCTTTTTCAAGCTGGGACGGTTGACCCGCTTTATCTCCAATGCGGTGATGACCGGCTTCTTTACCGGGATCGCGGTCTCCATCATTCTCGGCCAATTAAGCGGTTTGACCGGCTATGAGAGCGAAGCCGGCAATCATATCAGCCGCACGGTGGATTTGCTGCTCCACTTGGATCAGGTTCAATGGCCCACATTCCTGACGGGCGCCGCAACGATCATCCTGAGTGCGGTGCTGACGCGCACGAAAATCAGCAATTACGCCCTGATTGCGGCGCTGCTGGTTGTGACTGCGCTGGTGGCTCTACTGGGCCTTTCGTCCGTGCCGCTCATCGGAGACAGCTACGAGATATCGGGCGCGCTGCCCCGGCTGTCTTTACCGGACCTGACGCTCATCCCCCAGCTGATTTTGCCGGCTGTCTCGGTAGGCCTGATTGGCTTGATCCAGGCTGCGGGCGTCAGCCAGAGCATCCCCAACCCCGACGGCTCTTACCCGGATCCGTCAGGCGATTTTGTGGGCCAGGGCATCGGGAACACAGCTGCGGGTCTGTTTCAGGGCCTGCCCGTGGGCGGTTCGCTGGCGGGCACGGCGCTGACCATCAGCTGCGGGGCCCGGTCGCGCTGGGCCAACATCTTTGCCGGCATACTCTTTGCGCTTCTGGTAATTCTGGTGGGGAGATGGGTGGGGTTGGTGGCCGAACCGGCCATTGCCGCGCTCTTGATCCTGGCCGGTTGGGCGACGATCAAAGTCAGCAGCATTTTGAATGTGTGGGACGTGGGTCTGGGTTCGCGCCTGATCATGATCATCACCTTCCTGGCGACGCTGCTGATTCCCGTGCAGTGGGCCGTTTTGCTGGGGGTGGGCCTGTCGTTCCTGGTCGAATTCCTGCGCTCGGCGAATGACGTTCGTTTGGTCGAGGTGCGCCGGAACGAAAACGGCGCCTTTATTGAGCAGGATGCGCCTGCACGCTTATCCTCCCACCAGGTGACCCTGCTCCAGGTATGGGGCACCCTGGAATTCTCCAGCGCCCACATATTGGAGGGGGCGCTCCCCGACGTGGGGGATGCAGAGCGCCCGGCGGTTATCCTGCGCATGCGGGGACGAAACGATATCGGCAGTACGCTCATCGGCGTATTGGAGCATTACTCCCAGCGCCTGGCCGCCAACGGCGGCAAGCTGTTCCTGTCCGGCGTAGACCCTCATATGTTGGCCCAACTGCGCAAAACCCGCACAACCAAAGTCATTCCGGAAGAAAATATTTTCCCTGCAACGCCTGAGTTGGGTGAATCTACCAGGCAGGCCATGCAGGCAGCGCAAGCGTGGCTTGAACAATAAGGAATTACGTCCCCGGCACTGGCCACAAACTTTGCCGATAGCCAGTGTGGCGTCGGCCAGTGCCGGGGACGTTAAGGGATTCGATTTTCTGGAGCAGCCTAGACTGAACTGCCCGCCTCGGCCAACTCCTCGTTTAATAGTTCCGCGGCCCCGGCTTCATCCGGCAACATGCGAAGCGCCTGACGCAGGGGCATCCCGCCCTCGTTAGCGAGGATGATCTGTAAAAAGTGGGGCGCGCCCAGGCGCTCTAATCCGATCATGACGGCTTCACGCGCGGCCGGCTCGCTCATGATCTCGCTCACCAGATCGTCAACCGTGTACGGGCCGCGGGCATCGGAAGCGGCGTAGTCCGCTGACCAACTCCACGTACCGGAGCCCACCTCCAGGGGCGATCCGTCGTTGCCGGGCAGGCTGACCAATGCAGTTGTGTTAGGCGGGATAACGACGCTCATGTGTATACGGCCATTTTCGATTCTCCACGCACACTCGGCCGGGCCGTAAGGGGTTAGGTGGCGAACTTCGGCCTGGGTAATACCGCCGCCCGGCCGGGGCTTGATGGCGATGCGCCCATAGCCGGGTGCATCCGGGGCCAGGCCGCAGATCGTGCGCTGCATCCAATCCGCCACCGCGCCCAGCGCGTAATGGTTGAAGGAAGTCATCTCGCCGGGGTTGATGGATCCGTCAGGCAGCATGGAATCCCAACGCTCCCAGATGGTGGTGGCGCCCATGGTCACCGGGTAGAGCCAGGAAGGACATTCCCGCTGGGTCAACAGGCGATAGGCAGTCTCGTAATGGCCGGTATCGCACAGCGCGTCGCAAATGAGCGGCGTGCCCACAAACCCGGTACGGATGCGATACCCGCCGTCCCGCACCAGCGTCGCCAGCCGGTCGCCCGCGCGCCGGCGCTGCTCGTCCGTCGGCAGCAGGTCGAAAGCGATGGCCAGGGCATAGGCCGTCTCGGTATCGCTCATCATGCGCCCCGCGGGCGTGATGTACTCCCGGATAAAAGCGGCCTTGGCATTGGCGGCCACTTCCGCATAGCGAACTTCGTCAGCCGTCCGCCCCAGAATCGCCGCGGTCCGGGCCGTCAGAGCGGCGGAGTGGACAAAGTAGGCCCCGGCGACGACGGCCTTGTCCGTACGCGCCTCCCACGGCTTATCGGGCGGTGCGGCAGGGTCCAACCAGTCGCCGAACTGAAAGCCGATATCCCACAGGAAGTTATCGCCCGCGGCCTGAACCATGTAGTCCACCCAGTCGCACATGCTCTCAAACTGGTCGGCCAGGATCAGGGGATCGTCATAACGCTGATAAAGCACCCAAGGCACGATCACGGCCGCATCAGCCCAGGCTGCCGCGGCGCCATCGCCCAAAATATCGGGCACAATGTGGGGGACGGCGCCGTCAAGTTTGGCCTGCTCAGCCGCCAGATCGGCCAGCCAGGAACGCAGGAAGCCGCTCACGTCGTAGAGAAAAGCCGCGGTGGGCGCAAAGATCTGGATATCACCCGTCCAGCCCAGGCGCTCATCGCGTTGGGGGCAGTCGGTGGGTACGTCCAGGAAGTTGCCGCGCATGCTCCAGATCACATTTTCATGCAGCTGGTTGAGCAGCGGGTCCGAGCACTCGAACCAACCGGTGCGCTCCATGTCCGAGTAGAGGACGACAGCCGTAAGATTATCGGCCCGCAGCTCGCCGGGCCAATTCTCGATTTCGACATAGCGAAAACCGTGGAAGGTGAAGTACGGCTCATACTCCTCAACGCCCCCGCCGCGCAGGGTATAGCGATCGACGGCCTCGGCCGTGCGCAGCGGCCGCGTGCCCAACTCGCCCTCTTCCAGAACCTCGGCATGGCGCAATGTGATAGTGCGTCCGGCCTCGCCTTCCACCGTAATGCGCAGGCGGCCGACCAGGTTCCGGCCAAAATCCGCCAACGTCTTGCCCGAGGGGGATTGAATGATGCTCACCGGAGCAAACTCCGCCATGCGACGCACGGGCGGGCCGACCGGTGCGGTTAGAATCGCCAGGTCCCGGGGCAGGATGCCCACGTCCGACCAGGCGCTTGCGTCAAAGCCCGGGACCGCCCAGCCGTCCATCTCCAGCCGCGCATCATAGGTTTCGCCGTCGTAGATGCTGCTGACCCGAATGGGACCCGTGGCCGCGCGCCAGTCGGCATCGGTGACAATGCGCTCCGTGGTCCCGTCGGCATAGGTCACTTCGAGTTGGGCCAGCAGCGCCGGCTTATCGCCGTAAATGTTCATGCGCCCGCCGCCGAATCCAAAACGTCCCCGATACCAACCGTCGCCCACGATCGCGCCGACAACGTTTGCGCCCGATTGGAGCAGATCGGTCACGTCAAATGTCTGATAGCGCAGGCGGCGATCGTAGACGGTCCAGCCCGGGGCAAGGACCTGATCGCCCACCGGCCGGCCGTTGATGTACGCTTCGTAAACGCCGAATGCAGTTACATAGAGGCGGGCGGATTGGATTGCGTCGCCCAGTTCAAATTCCCGGCGCAAATAGGGCGCCGGGTTGGGTTGGGACGTATCTTCATCCCAGGCGGGCGTGATGAAGCGGGCCGACCAGTCGTCAACGTGCAGGAACCCCGCTTCAATGAACGCGGGTTCGCTCCAGAGCGATTCGCTGCCGTCCGCGCCCCAGACGCGCACCTTCACGCTCACCCGGCGGCGGGATGGAAGGGACGTAAAGGGCCAGTCAACCAACACAGATTGATCCGATTCCACACGGCCGGTCTGGTCGCCGTCAGCGTCGCAACAGGCAATCTCATAGGCGGACTGCCGCCAGTTTGGGATATCGGTTTCGACCTGCCACGATAAGCGCGGCCGATCAAAGCCGATGCCTGTGGGCTCGCTTAAATGCTCAACTTTTATGCTGGAAACAGCAACCTCTGACATTATTTTCTCCTGATTGCGCAGCGCTGATCCGCGGCACGTTGATAGTAACTCAACTCAAATTTGATTGTAAGCAAAAAAAGACCGTCTCACAGGTTCGGAAAAACCGCGCAGAACGCTCACTTGCAGTTCAAAATATACAGCACCCCAAGGCGCATGAATATCCGCTTGCCGCAACCTCAGCCTTTGATAGCGCCGCCCATCATCCCGGACACCAGTTGGCGCTGGAAGAAGATGAAAATAATCAGCGGGATAATCGTCATAACCACTACGTCTGCAAAGAGCAGATTGTACTGCGAACTGAACTGACTGATAAAGCTGAAGAGCGTCAGGGGCGCGGTAACGTTTTTCTCGCCGGGAAGGAAGTAAAGCGGTCCGACAAAGTCATTAAAAATATTCACGGACGAAGTGACGACCACCGTCACGATAGCCGGACGCAGCAGCGGCAGAATAACGGAGAAGAAGATGCGCAAAGGAGACGCGCCGTCAAGAATAGCCGCTTCATCCAGTTCCCGGGGAATGCTGTTCATAAATGCACGGAAGATCAGGATGGCAAAAGGCATGTTCAAGGCGACATCGACCATAATCATACCGGTGAGCGTCTTGTACAGGTTCAGCCACTGCAAAAAGAATACTGTAGGCACGACGGCCGGCGGAATGATGAGCCCGGCCAGCATAAATGAACCAACCACCGAGGCCAGTCGGTCGGAGCGGCGCTGCATCACAAAGGCGACGAGCGCGGATAAAACCACGATCAGCGTGACCGACCCCACGGTCAGAAGCGTGCTGTTCCACAAGGCCAGGAGCATGCGATTCTCGCCGTAGGTGATGACCTCCCTGAGATTTGCCCACAGTAAAAATTCACTCGGCCAGCGGAATTCCAGCAGGGCGGCTTCCTGGCGGGTTTTTGCCGCATTCAGCAGAATAAAGATAAACGGTACGAGGAAAACGAGGATGAAGGTAACGAGCAAGATAACGTCGCGCAGGAGGTTGGTTATGGTCCGTCGAATGCTCATAGCTCCAGCTCCTTGCGATTAAAATAGCTCATCAAGGGATAGACGATAATGGTTACGAGGATAAACAGAACGACATTCCCCGCGGTTGATAAGCCATAGAAACCGGCCTGATACTGCTTGTAAATCACCGAAGTGAGCACATCTGAAGCAAAGCCGGGGCCGCCGCGGGTCATGGTCCAAATCAAATCGAACGTGCGCAGCCCGCCGATAAACGACAACAGGATAACGGTAAAAGTGGCATTACGCGCCAGGGGAATAATGATGTAGCGGAACTTTACCCAGGTTCCGCCCTCAAGCCGGGCCGCTTCAAAATACTCCTGGGGAATGGACAAAATGCCCGCCATAAAGATCACCGTGGCAATTCCCAGGCCCTTCCAGACGTCAACCAGGGCAACCGAATAGAGCGCCAGGTCTGGATTTCCCAGCCAGTCAGGCTGGGGCAGCCCTATGGCCCCAAGTACGTTATTGATGAGTCCTGTAGACGGCTGCATCAGCATGGAGAAGGTAATGCCGACGGCCACCGTGCTGACCAACACGGGGAAAAAGGTAATGCTCCGGTAAAAATCCTTGAAGCGGATGTTGGAGGTGAGCAACATGGCCAGGGGGAGTGAGATGATGACTTTGAGACCGCTGGTCATCACAGCGTAAATAATTGTGTTGATTAGTCCCGATTTTAGCGAGGGATCGTTGAGAAACGTGATGTAGTTTTGAAATCCGATAAACGTGGCGTCAAATAGCGTCCAGCGGGTCAGGCTGTAGTAAAACGCCATCACCGTGGGTATCAGGAAGAAAAGGCCGAAGACAATTGCGGCCGGAAGGTAAAACCAGTTTGGATAGGCTTTCATGATTACCCGCGGCCGGGCGGAAGTAGCCATAGCATCTCGCTCCTGTAGGCGATAGCCGCCTGAATGTGAGACTCAGCTGGAGATTGCCAAGCCTCACATTCAGGCGGTTTATAACAAATTTACGGCCTCGAATTACCAGCCTTCCAGACCCAACTGCTGGGCTTGCTTCTTGACGTCCTCATCATAGGCAGCGGCAGCTTCTTCGGCTGTCATCTGACCGGTGCCTACGGCAACGCAAAGGTGCTCCAAATTGGGGCCCTTGACTGGGGAGAGGAACTCCAGCGCAGGCGCAGAATCGCCGGATTCGATATAGGCGGCAATATCCTGCACGGCCGGCAAAACGTCAGCAGGCAGCTCCGCACCTTTGATCAGGTACGGGCCCGACGGGGGAACCCGCTCATTCAGCAGCTCGATTGCTGCGGATGAAACGGTGTAGGCCAGGAAATCTTTGGCCACGGCCAGCTTGTCGCCGGTGGTCGTCAGGGGAATATAGTTAGCCGAAAGCATCCAAATCGTCGCGCCGTTCTCATCAGCGGAAGCGCCGGGCTGGGCGAAGAAACCGATGTCATCGATTTTATCAGGGAAATTCGTGGCAATAGTCGGCAGCGCAAAGGAGAGCATGGGGTAGTGGGCGCCCTCGCCGTTTGCAAGCAGTCCCATTCCCTGTTCATAGGTCGTGGTGGCGTAATCCTGCTGATACCAGCCTTTGTCATAGCCTTCCTGAATATGCGCAAAGCCGGCCAGAGCCGCCGGGGTGGTGGCATACTTTGCCTGATTGGCCGTATACTCTTCAGCAAAATTCGGATCAGCCGCCTGCACGTTGTAGTAATCGGCCAGCACGAACAGTTGGGAAGTCCAGGTATCGCCGTACGAAGCAATCACGGGCGCAATACCGGCTTCCTTGATGATTTCGTTGTTGGCGGCAAATTCCTCCCAGGTCGTAGGAATGCTCAGACCCAGGTCCGCGTAGATTTTCTTGTTGTAAAGAATACCGCCGCCCATGGCCGACTGACTCGGCACGCCGTAAATTTTGCCGTCCTGAGCCACAGTCTGCTTGAACGCGTCATCAACGGTATCCATATAGGGTTCATCGGTAAGGTCAACCAGCGTATTGGCCGGCTGCAGGGCCTGGAGCAGCGAACCAGCGTTGTAGAAGAAGACGTCGGTCATATCGCCGGTAGCCAGGCGCGTTTTGACCACGTTATCGCCGTCACCGCCGCCGGGCCGGTTTTCAACCTCAATGGTCACATTGGGATGCAGCTCCATGTACCCGTCGGCAAACGCGTGGGCCAGCAGCTGATCGGTTTCGCCGTCATCAACCAGGTAGGTCAGGGTGATGGGCGCATCTTCAGCGGCAACGGCTCCAGAATCAGAAGAAGTATCCGCCGGCGCCGTCTGACCGGCGCAAGCAGCCAGTATCAGGCTCAAGCCAAGTAGGGCAACCAGCAGCATCGTCTGCTTTTTCATCTCAATTCCTCCATGAGAATATAGATAAGTAGGTCGGACAAGATCCATCTTCAGCAAATTCATGTTACATTTCCATCGTTTCAAAATTAACTTGACGGCATCATCTCCTTTCATGCCTGCAAACTCGTCAGGTATATACGGCCGTAATCTCGGCGGCAATAACTGTAAAAACAGCGTTCGGCTTCTCCTACCCGGCAAATAGCTGGAGGCTTTGGTCTTGAACCGTAAACAGCGCGTTCAATACAACGCATGCTACACCGCGCGCCCACATATTTTCTTCACCGGCTTCGTACACGATACGAAATGAATCCTGAAAGCCGATAAAAGCATTCTCCCGCATCGCGGTTTCCATGGGCGCAAGAAAGGCCTGGCCGAGATTGACGGCTTCGCCGCTTATGATAAAAAGCTGAGGGTTCAGCATATTCACAAGAGTAGACAATCCCCGGCCCAGTAATCGGCCCGCCCCCGTTACAACGCGCAAAGCGAGCGCGTCTTCCGCCTTCACCGCATCCGCGACCGCGGCTAACGACAGCGGAGTTTTGCCTTGCAGAACGCTTGCTTCGCCGGCGGCAAGCGCATCCTCCAGCATCCGGACAATCGCGGGCACAGCCGTGAGCGCCTCAAGGCAGCCATGCCGGCCGCAAGAACATATGGGCCCGCCGGGCTGCATGATGATATGCCCAATCTCGCCCGCGCCGCCCAGATTACCGCGGTAGATGTTTCCGTCTATCACCACGCCCGCGCCGATGCCGTATCCGACGGCTACGGTAACGAAGTTATCAACTTCCCGCCCCGCGCCGTATAACTGTTCCGCCAGCGTCAACGCACGCACGTCGTTTTCGAGAAAGACGGGGATGCCAAAATGAGCTTCGATGGGGGCCGCAACGGGAACGTCATACCATTCATAATGGGGTGCGAATTTCGACACGCCCGTAGCGTACTGCACGATACCGTTAATGCCGATCCCCAATCCCAGAACCAGTTCGGCATCAATGCTCACGGTTGCCAGCAGCTCTTCCACGGCCGCAATCACGCCGGCAATGACCTGGAGTGGCTCATATGCTGTACCAGATTGGGGCAAAGGGTGATCCGCGCTGTAAAGAATGTTCGCTTCCAAATCGGTCAAAGCGCAGGTAAAGCGATGCATTGCCAGACTCACGCCGACGACATAGCCCGCCGTCGGATTGAGCTCCAACAGGATAGCCCGTCGTCCGGCCCGGCCCTTGCGCTCGATCTCACCTGCGCTGCGTACCAGTCCCTGCTCAACAAACTCGTTGGTAATGCCGCTGACCGCGGCCGGACTGAGACCGGAAATATTGGCAATGTCGCGCCGGGCAATCGGTCCGTTACGCTGAATAAGGCGCAGAACCAATTGCTGATTCATCTGTTTGATGAGCGTGCGGTCGCCCTTTTTCATGCTGATGATCTATATGGATTTATTTAATTCATTCGGTGAATCAAATAATAGCATGGAGAAGTTGGGCTGTCAAGCACTAAATTATGGGGCGCTTCTCATAAGCCGCAAAAAGCCCTGCTGCCGTATACGAATTGGACAGCAGAGCAGCTGACTTAAAGTCGTAAAAATGAGGAAAACAAAAAACAGCCCTTGAGCATTGCTCAAGGGCTGCCAAAATGAAGCGGGGTTTGACGGTTAACTCCGGGCTGCCAGGCTGATGGTGATCTCCATGTCGTCGCTGATCAGATCATCGCCCAGATTGTCGAAGAACGAGCCTGAGCCGTAGCGCACATCATAGACCGAGCGATCCACGATGATGACCGCGCTGGCGCTCAGCGTTTCGGCGTCTTCCGTGACCAGGGCGGTGAACTCTACCGGCGCGGTGGCCTCTTTGATGGTGAGATCGCCCGTCACCGCGTACTCGTTCTCAACATCGGTCGGCTCCACCGCGGTGATCACGAAGGTCGCGGTAGGATAGGTCTCCACGCCGAAGAACTCATCGGACTTGAGATGGCCTTCGAGCATATCCTTCATGTTGCCGCTTTGGCTGTGCGCGATGATGGAAGTCATGTCGATTGTGAACGACCCATCGACCAACTGGTCGCCGTCGACACTGAATTGGCCGTCGGCAATATTGACCGTGCCCCGTTCCTCGCCGCCGGCCGGCCGATAGCCGTACCACTCAATGAGGCTGGCTTCGGGGTCGACGGTGTAGACGACAACGCCGTCCGCGACTTCGGCGTCCCCTTCTTCTGCCGGCGCGGCTTCTTCCTCGGCGCTCTCTTCGTCAGCGGTTTCTTCCTCAACAGGGGCCTCGGTCGGCTCCGCTTCTTCAGCCGGCGCTTCAGTGGGAGCGGCTTCTTCAGCCGGGGCTTCCGTCGGCGCGGTTTCTTCCTCGGCAGGCGCTTCGGTGGGGACAGCTTCTTCGGCCGCGGTTGCCGTGTCTGTATCGCCCGCATCCGTTGTGGATGATTGTGAAGTGGACGATTGTGAACCACAGGCGGTGAAAATCAGCAACGCAACCAGCGCAATCGCGGTCAGGATAAGCTTGCGGCGCATGTCTGTTCCTTTCTGATTCGTAAGACTTTTATGGTGTCGGCAAAATGTACATAACCGTTCTACGGTATTCGACATATGTCCCAACCTGCGTCCCAATCCCGGCGGAAGAAGCGTCCCAAGCTTCCGGCCGCCCCGTCCTGAATTAACAGTCGGTTACTTTGAAAGGGCTCGGAAGCAACCTATAATAGGGCCCATGTTGCCGACACGATTCCACTTTCTCGGTCCCGTCCGACTGCAGCGCCAGGACACGCCGGTCAACCTGACAATCGCCAAGGCCCAGGCGTTGCTTGCCTGCCTTGCCCTCTCCGGGACGCCGCTGTCCCGCGAGCAGTTGATCGCCCTGCTTTGGCCGGAGAGCCATCCAGAGGCTGCGCGCAAAAATCTGCGCAACACCCTGTGGCAGATCCGGCGCGCGTTTGACGATGAGTCGCTCATCAGCGGCGATGAGACGCTCACGCTCTCCCCCGCGGTCGGCATCGATGTGATCGATTTCGAAGCGGCTTTGACCGACGCGCTGGACCGCAAGGACACGTCCGATGCCCAACTGAAAAACGCGCTGTCCCTGCGGCGCGGCCCGCTCTTGCAAGATCTCTCGCTGCTGGGCGCGCCGGATTTTGAGCTCCGGCTGGAATCCGAGCGCCGCAGGTTGGATCGCCTCTATCTGTTGGGGCTGAGCCGCTTGATGGCGTGCCAGGAAGAGGCCGCCGACTGGGCGCAACTGGCCGAGACCGCGCAGCGCGTCCTCGCGGAGGATCCCACGGCTGAAGCCGCCTGCATCGCGCTCATGAAGGCCGACATGCAGCTGGGACGACGCAGCGACGCGCTGCAGGAATATGACCGCCTGCAGAGAACGCTCAGCGAAGAACTGGGAGCAGCGCCTTCGCCGGAAGCCACGGCGCTCTACCGACAGATCCTCCAGGCTGACGGGACGGCCGAACACACGCCTGTCCCACAACGGCCCCCGATTGCAGCGGACACGCCTTCCACATCCGCCGCGCCCTTCATCGGCCGCGGCGCGGAGCGGCTCGCCCTCGACGCCGCACGGCACGCCGCCGAAGACGGCCGGTTGCAGATCGCCCTGATCTCCGGCGAACTGGGCATGGGCAAATCCTATCTCTGGCGGCGCTGGTCTGAAGGTCTTCCGGCGGGGAGTGTGGTTCTGGAGACCCGCTGTCTGGACTCCACCCGTCTGCTCCCGTTTGTGCCTTTGACAGCGCTCTTCAGCGCCCGCAACTGCGCGCAACGGATCATCGGGCCGGAGTCGCCGATTTCGCCGGTCTGGCTGACGGAGCTGGCGCGCCTTCTGCCCCAGATCCGCGAGCATCATCCCCAGCTGCCCGAAAGCCTGCCCCTGCCGCCTGAAGAAGAGCATCGGCGCATCTTCGAAGCCTTTGTCCAGGCGCTGCTCTCTCTCGATGCCGGGCCGCTGATCCTCTTCATCGACGATCTGCACTGGGCGGATCAGACCACGCTGGAGTGGCTGGTCTATCTGGCGGAACGAATGCGGGATGAACCGCTCCTGCTGGTCGGCGCCTATCGCGCGGACGAAGCGTCGCCCCTCTTGCGCACCATCTGCGCGGAGTGGGACCGGGGCGGTCGCCTGGCCCGTCTGCCGCTGGAGCCGCTGACCACGGAGGAATCAGTGGAACTGATCGCCGCGCTGCACGGCGATCCGGCAAGCGTTGACCGGCTATACGCGCGCAGCCGGGGCAACCCCTATTTTCTGGCGGAGCTGAGCCGGGCCCGCCCCGACGGATTGCCCGACGCCCTGGCCGATCTGATCCGCAGCCGTCTGCACCATCTGCCCGAACAGGCCCGGCGGCTCCTGCAGGTGGCCGCGATCCTGGAACCGAGCATCAGCTTCCGCACCCTGCAGGCCGTCAGTCGCCAACCGGAGGACGTCACCCTGGACGCGCTGGATACGCTGTTGGACCGTTCGATTCTGGTTGAACATGACGACGCGCTGGAATTCACCCATCCGCTTCTGGCGGATCTTGTGCGCCGTGAACTCAGCCTTGCCCGCAGGCGCAGCCTGCATCTGCGCGTGGCTGAGTATCTGCGTGAATCCTACGGCGGCGGCAGACAAACCATCGCCGGGCTTCTGGCGCGCCACTACGCGGAAGCGGACCAGCCGACGGAGGCCGCCCGTTACGCCGAGAGCGCGGCGCAGCAGGCGTTTCAGGTAGGGGCGGTGGTCGAAGCCGCGAACTTTTACCGCCAGGCCAATGAGCTGGAACCGACCCCGTTCCGCCTTCTGGAACTGGGCCACGTGCTCATGCATCTCCCCGGCGAGGCGGAGGCGGCGCGTGCGGCCATGTTGGCTGCGCTGGCCGCCTACGAGGAGACGGCTGATCAGCAGGGTATTTTGCAGGCGGGGTTGCGGGTGGCCTTCAGCTATCTGGCGCTGGGCAAGGGAGATCAGGTGCTCTTCTGGGCGGAACGAATTCAGGCGACCCTCACCGAGGAAAGCACGGCTGAGATGAAAGCGACCCTGCAATATCTCATGGGCGCGGGCAAAAGTTATACGCCCCACGCCCTAGCCGAAGCTGACATCCATTTCAGCGTTGCAACCCGGCTGGCCGCTGAACAGGGAATCGTGTCCGATATCGCGGTCCAGAGCTGGTTCGGCTGGGGCAATCTCTCGCTGCATCAAGGGGATTATGGCCGCGCGTTGCATCAATTCAGCGAAACGCGCGCCCTCGCCCGCAAGAGCCGCAACATCTATTTCGAGGCGCTCAGCTACAACAACTTTGCGCATGCCGCCCATCTGGCAGGCGATCTGGACGACGCGCACGCGGCCATCCGCGAAGGGCTCGACTTCATCGAACGAAACCAGCTCATGCGCCCGCGCCAATATCTCTACAGCACCCAGGGCGAACTTGCGCTGGCTCTGGGCGATCCAGATCTGGCGGAATGGTGGTTGCGCGCGGCGCTGGACGAAGCGCAGATCTACAACAACCTCACCCAGGCGGCCAACATCCGCGCCAATCTGGGCCGCGTTGCGTTGACGCGCGGCGATGACCAAACCGCCGAACGGGAGCTCCTGGCCGCGCTGGCGTCCGTCGTGGAGATCAGCGCGCCCCATTTGCAGACTCAAATCGAGCTGTGGCTGGCTGATCTCTATGCGAACCGAGCCGATCCCGCTGAATCCCGGCGTTTTCTGCAGAGCGCCCGCACCCGGCTGGGGCAAGGCGAACGGGGCGCGCTCCACACCCAGGCGGAGAGCATCGCCGGGCGGTTGGGTGCCCTGTCCGAGTCGAAGCCGACTTAGCAGGAAAGCGTCTCCGTGCATAGTTGCTCAATCAAGAACATACTATCAGTACCTTTTTTGATGGCGCAAAAAATTTTGGCTCTTTAGGAATTCTGTGGTTGGCATGGCAACCCAACCAGATCGGTGCATCCCTGCCCGGCCCGGTCGCTGAATCGAATATGTCGGGCCGGAGGCGCCGACCGACCACATGAGATCCTGTTGAGTCAAAATTTTATGCACAATTCTCAGGATGGTTTAATACGATGAGAGTCACACAAGAGAACAAAACGCCTAGCCAATCAAGGCCAATGCAGGACCTGCCGCCCGACGCCTACGCTGTCCTGCGCCGAACCTTCGGCTATGATGACTTCCTGCCCCTCCAGGCCGAAGCGGTTCACAATGTGCTCAACGGGCAAGACTGCCTGGTTGTCCTGCCTACGGGCGGCGGCAAGTCTCTCTGCTATCAGTTACCCGCCCTCCTGCTGGATGGACCGACCGTAGTGGTTTCGCCCCTGATCTCGCTCATGCAGGATCAGGTAAGCCAATTGCGCGGGAACGGCGTAGCCGCCGCCTTCCTCAACAGCACGCTCACCTTTCACGCGCAGGCGCAAGTCCTGCAAGCTCTGCGCGCCGGCGAGCTGCGCCTGCTCTACGTTGCGCCGGAGACGCTCCTGCGCCCGGAGGTACTGCTGGCTCTGGAAGAGAGCAACCTGGCCTGCCTTGCGATTGATGAGGCCCACTGCATCTCCGCCTGGGGCCATGATTTCCGTCCTGAATACCGTCAACTGGCGCCTCTGCGCAGTCGCTTTCCCGCCGCGGTCTGCATTGCGCTCACCGCCACGGCCACCCAGCGGGTGCGCGAGGATATCCTCGCCAGTCTGGGTATGGATAAGGGCGCGCTCCTTGTCGGCAACTTCGATCGCCCCAACCTAAACCTGGCTGCGGCCGTACGGGCGGATGACCTGAGCCAAACATTGGCGTTCCTGCGCGGCCACGAGAAACAGGCCGGCATCGTCTATTGCAGCACGCGCAAGACCGTAAACAGCTTAGCTGCTCGACTCCAGGAGGAAGGCTTCGCTGCGCTGCCCTATCATGCGGGGCTGGATGCGCCGGTCCGCCAACGTAATCAGGAGGCGTGGGTGCGGGATGATGCGGCCGTCATGGTGGCCACCGTCGCCTTCGGGATGGGTATCGACAAATCCAACGTACGCTTTATCGTTCACTACAACCTGCCCCAAAGCCTGGAAAGTTACTATCAGGAGATCGGTCGGGCCGGCCGTGACGGACTGCCCGCGGATTGCCTCCTCCTCTACACGACCCAGGATCTGGGCTCCGTCCGTTATCACATCAATAACGGGGCGGAAAGCGAGCGTCAGGGACGGGAGCTGCGTCTTCAGGCTATGTATCGCTACGCAAAAACGCCTTACTGTCGACGCAGCGTTGTCCTACCCTATTTCGGCGGAGAGTTTCAGCCGCCCTGCGGCAATTGCGATAACTGCGCGGCTGAAGAGGCAGGACGCAAACGGATAGACGTAACCGTAGATGCGCAGAAATTTCTCTCCTGCGTCGCCCGCACCAACCAACGCTTCGGCATCAGCCACAACGTCAAAATCCTGCGCGGTTCGCGAGAGAAGAAGGTGCTCCAGTGGGGTCATGACAAGCTCTCCACTTACGGTATCGGCCTGGATCGCAGCACCGGCCACTGGAAAGAGTTGGCCCAGCGCCTCATCATTCAGGATATCCTAATCCAGGACCCCACTCACGGCACGCTCCAGCTTACCGATAGGGCGTGGGCGGTCATGAAGGGTGAGGAACGGGTGGAGATTATCCAGCAGGCCGTACCGGTCAGCAAACAAACGCCGCTGGCGGACAGCGATATGGACCTCTTTGAGATTTTACGCGATCTGCGGAAATCCCTGGCCGACGAGGCGGTTGTGCCTGCCTACATTATTTTTTCCGATCGCTCCCTGGCGGAGATGGCCGCTCATTTCCCCCAAACCGAAGAGCAGCTCCTGGCCATGCACGGCGTGGGCGAAGCCAAGCTGGCCGCCTATGGGCAGGCGTTTCTGACCGCAATTCAGGCTTACTGCGCGGACACGGGCAAAGCATGGCGCCCGCCAAGCAAATCAGCGCCTTCCGCCGCCGGCCCCACGCCTCGCCTGGGCGCGAGCCTCCATAAGCGCCGTTTTGAGGAAGTAGGGGAACTGTTTGCCGAGGGGCAAACCGTCGAGGAGATCGCCGCCCAGTACGACGTGAAGCGACAAACGATAGTCAACCACCTTGCTAAATACGTGAATGCGGGCGGCGTGCTCCAGGCCGAACGCCTACAGGCCGAGTCACGCCTGAACGCAGCCGCCCAGGCGCGGGTCATGCAGGCTTTTGATGAGCTGGGCAGCCAGGCCCTCTCGCCCGTCTATGAGGCCCTGAACGGCGAGATAGAGTATGACGAATTGCATCTGCTGCGGCTGGTACGGGTTTGTCAAGAATAGAAGCTTTCTCATCAGCCGACGCGAACGCCAAACCGGGCCCGCTGCTTCGTACCTGAAGCAGCGGGCCCGGTTTGGTTTTGAGCAGGGTTAAGCGTTAGTCATCTGCATAAGCAGGCGCTCCCGGCTCCTCAACATAAGCCCAATTGCCCAGCATCTTTAACAGCTGCACGGCGATGGGAAGCATGGAGAGCGCGTAGAGCGCATAGCCAAACCCCTGAAGGGCCCCCGTCCATTGGACCAGGAAAATGCTGAGCCAGATAAAGACGCTGCCCACATTGGCTGCCAGCAGGCTTAACCAACAGCCGCCCAGTTCGGCATCCCCCTGCGCGGATATGAAACGGCGTGCGAAATAGGGGATAACGGCGTAGGCAAACTGCAATACCCAGCCGTAGATCAAGGCCTGGGGAGCCGTAGCCTCAATAACGGCGCCGGGTATGCCGGGCACGCCCAGAATGATCAGCGGCGCCACCATTACCGGCAACAAAATCCAGAAATAGGCGGTTACGATATGCCATGCGCCAGGTTGCCGAAAGCCCCCGCTTTGGGAAAGCGCCCGCACCACAATCACGAGCAGGGTGAGGGTAGCGCCGATGTGCAGGATCAACCCCGGCACGGTGACAATCAGCGCACCGCCCAGCCACGGTCCCAGAACCAACCCCAACGCGCCCAGGGTCATGCTCCAGAAGATAGCATTGTTCGTGCGGGACGCGATCGGCGAACGGCCCGTTATCGGCGGGATGATGCTAATCAGCACCCCGGCGAAGACCAGAGAGAGAAATCCCCAGTTATTGGCATGGATGTGAGCCTCCAGCGGAATCTGGATACGCAGAGGGTCGCTCCAGCCGAACCAGTAGCCCGTGCCGATAAGGATGCCGACAAGAAAGTAGCTCAATCCGCTCACGTAAAACTTTACGCTCCCATGCGAGGATGAGCCTGAGGATTTGGCCATCTGCCATAGCTGTATGCCCAACAGAATCGTCGTCACGAAGATCAACGTGCCGCCGGTAATGATGAGCGTGGCGTTCATGCTTGCGATGCCGGCCGCCAGGACGACCAACCCGGCGTTGAGGCCCAGCCAGATGTCCCAACGCATGGCCGGACGTTCCTGTTTCATACGCGCCGCAGCGAGAACGGGCAGCACGCCGAAGAGCGTCTCCGTCATCATGCCCAGCGTAATGAAATGGATGCGGAACCAACGGATCCCCTGGAAAAAAGGCAGAAAATCCAGGCTGATGAGGGATGCATCGATTACCGCCATAAGGGCCACAAAGAGATAGAGCAAAGCCATTAAAAAGTAGGGCAGCAGCATCATTCCTCCTCTGCCTGGGCGACATTTTCGCTTTTCGCGGCCAAGAATATCAACTGACTCTCCGCCTTCATCCCGCGGCTTGCGCCGTTGAGCGTGATGATCGTGGCGCCGGGCTGCACGACGTGGGTAACGCCGTCCACGGTCATGGTCCCCGTACCGGAGAGAAAGTGGTAGACGGCCGCGGATTCGGGATGCACAGGAATCATCTGCCCCGGCTGCAATCCGGCTACCAGAACTTTGAAGGCGTTACTGTCTAATAAAAAACGGGGTTGGGGGCCTGTCTCGCCGAAGACCGCCTGTGCGGCCGTATCAGCAAAGAATAGGTCAGGACTTGCAAGCTGGTTCATGGCATCGCTCCTTTGAGTTTAACGGATACAATTTGAGTGTGTTGGCCCTCCGGGCCTGCTGTACGAACAATATGAGTTGGCCGGTAGAGGCGCGCTCCGGCGATCGCCCGCATTGCGTCAACCGATTTTGAACGCACTCATGCAGTTTGCAAACGGCATGCCATGAGATGCGCACTTCCATCGGCGGCGTCACGGCTGCAAAAAGACCGATTTGCACGCTGCTATGAGCAGCATAGCACGCAAATCGGTCCGTGTATTCGACATTTATCGGATTGGGTAAAAATCGAGGAGAGCGTTATCCGTCGTCAATCAGCGCCATCTCGGCCAGGGCGTCGCGATCCAGAATACGGATTTCCGATCGTTCTACGGCGATAATTCCGGCTCCGGCCATGCTGCGCAAGGCGCGGCTGAGCACGTCGGGCACCGTTCCCAATCGTGCGGCCAATTCCGTCTGCGTAGCCCAGGGCCGCCGCGCCATGACGTCAGCATCGGCTTCGCGCAATAACAGGCGCGCCACCCGCCCCTCTACCGAATGCAGGGAGAGATCGGCCACCAGCGACGCGAGATAGATAGCCCGATCTGCGACGCTCTCAATCACCTGGATGGCAACCTGGGGATAGTCAATCAGCAGTTGCTGCACCGCCCGGCGGGGAATCAGCCAGGCGTTCACCGCTTCGAGTGCAACGGCTGTGGCCGGATTCTGCTTGTTAGCGAAAATGCTCAACTCGTTGAAGGTCTCGCCCGGCCCCAGAAAACGCAATATCTGCTCCCGACCTTCGGGTGAGCTCTTGCTTACCTTAACCCAGCCGGCGTCCAGATAGTACATGGCCGACGCGGCATCGCCCTCCAGGAAAAGAATTGCGCCGGGTGCGTACTCCCGTCGGATTGAACTTTGGGATAGCAGGACAAGAGTCTCCTCGTGCAGACCAGTAAAAAATGAAATTCGGCGTAGTTGTTCAAGAGAAATGCTCATGGGGCAAACAATGTCCATCTATGGCTGCGAGGTAAATACCCCGGCCAATTCACACTTATTGAAAATTGATGCGAAAACGACGATAGATTTAGCTGCATGGGGTAAGAAGTTTAAGCTCTCCACATATAATTCCCAATTTAGATATAGCGACATTTCAGATATAATGATGTTGTTATTCTACCATCAAAACGACAAGGAGATTTCTATGTCAACACTAAGTGAGACGCCGCAACAACAGATGCTTTCCGAACTATGGTGGATGCCATTAGTACGCGGAATTCTACTAATACTCTTTGGGCTATTTATGTTTGCCTGGCCAGGAGCGACGCTGATTTCTCTGGTCGTTTTCATAGGCGCGTATTGGTTGGTTGGCGGCGTATTTGATCTGGTTGAAGGGATTATCGGCCATACGGATCGCTCACGCATGTGGATGATCCTGAGCGGTATCATCAGCATTCTTGCCGGCTTTTTTGTCATGGGACGACCAATTATCGCCGGCGTAATCACAGGCGCAGTATGGGTTTATATTACAGGTTTTATGGCCATTGTAATCGGCGTAATGCAAATCTTCGCTGGACGCGACGGCGATTGGTCATGGGGCGGCTTCTTTCTGGGCATTCTCTCCATCATCTTCGGGCTGATCATCATTTTCAACCCGCTTTTGACTGAGGCAATGTTAATCCTTATCCTCCCCATCTGGGCAATCGTGGCCGGTATTTTTGCTATCGTTGCCGCCTTTACCTTACGCGGGCAAGCAAGCAACGCATAGTCGCATTAGCCCAGCAACGGTGGACCAAAAAGCCGAGTTTCAGACTGAAACTCGGCTTTTTGAAACCAGCAGAATCGCTTTTGATGCAAAAATATAGGTCGGCAAACATTTTATCCACCCGGGAGGGGACGAGGCAATGAGCCAAACAACACAGCAAGACTCGTTCTTCACGCGTATATGGCGAAGCCTGGAAGAGCGCTTGCCCACGCTAAGCAGAAGTGAACAAGCAGCCGTATATAAAGATATGCGCCACAATGCACAGGCGGATGTGGACTTTTATGTCCTCATTACCTTAGCGTCCATCATCGCCTATTACGGCCTACTGCAAAATAGTGCGGCAGTGATCATCGGCGCTATGCTGGTAGCGCCGTTAATGAGCCCGATGATTGCCATGGCCAATGCAGTCGTCATGGGCAATCTGCATATGCTGCGCCGTGCTGCAACCTCCACACTGGCGGGGATTGCCATTGCGATTGGCATTTCCGCTCTGTTCACGTGGCTGCTACCGTCCCTGCCTCCGGGCAGCGAAATTATGGGGCGCACGCAACCGACGCTGCTTGATCTGATTGTAGCCCTTGCCTCGGGCGCAGCCGCCGCCTATGCGCTGGCGCGCAAAGAAGTCGCCGCAGCATTGCCGGGTGTGGCGATTGCCGCAGCGCTGGTCCCGCCGCTGTGCGTTGTGGGGTATGGTATAGGCTCATTTCGCTGGCATATTGCAAGCGGTGCGGGCTTGCTCTTCCTCACCAACCTGGCTTCCATCATTTTGGCCGGCGCCGTCATGTTTCTGCTGCTCGGTTTCCGACCAACTCACGATGGGCAAGAGAAGGACGTGCGCCGCGGTCTGCGTTATGCCATTATCGGACTGCTGATCGTCTTTATCCCCCTGGCAATTTCAACCGTCACTATTGCGCGTCAGACCCGAATGCAGAGTACCATACAGAACATTCTGCTTGAAGATCTGCCGGTTGATCGGGCCGAGATCGAAAACATTGCGATTGAGCAAAAAGATAATGGCCTGGTTGTCGGCTTTACCGCTTATTTATACGAGGATCAGAACTACGCGGAAGTCATCGAGGAAATTCGGCAAACGCTCAAAGAAGCTGTAGATGCGCCGGTGACGCTGCGCGTACGTGTGGTGGATTCCACGCTGGCGAGCATTGATGAAACCGGCATTCACACGTCGCCGGACGTTGCTCCGCCCGACGGCTCACAGTAAACGACCAATTGGCAACGTAGTGTTCACCCCAGACCCGTTGCCGATATTGTTGTGCCAACGCATCGTCAAGTTCGTCAGGCCGCCCCAAGGAATAACGTCCCCGGGGCCGGCCGGCGCCAGGGACGTTAAGTAACCCGTATTCTGTCTGATTGGGGCTCAGAACGAACCCGCCAGTATCGCCGGCAGATAAATATTTGTATTGCTGTCTAGCCCGTCCGGCAGTTCGCCATACGATTGTCCTAACTCATATGGTCCGAAAATCCGTTGGGCTCCGCTTATGGATACTTCCTGCAGGTAGAAAGTCGTTCCGTTTACCGACCTTTCATACTCATAAAATTGCGAAAGCACGGAATCGACGACCAATGATGGAATCAACTCCTCATTGATTTTTTGAAGCTCGCCCCCTACTTCCTCAAACAGATTAAAGCCGGCATTGCCGTTCTCCGATACCGTAGCCCAGGTAAAACGCGCCGCGCCGTTCTCCAGCATAGCGCTGCCAAAATAGGCTACGGTTATGCCTAACGGCCCCGATCCGTAAGTGATTGTAATTTGAGACGGGTTCGATAGTTGTCCTGCATCGTCCTGCACAATATAGTCAATTGGGAACGGGTTGCTATCAAATCCAGATTGAGGCGTGAAAGTAATCAAACCATTATTAACCGTCCATGTTCCCTGGCCGGGTTCCGTATAGGACGTTAGCTGCGTCACCATATTATTTGGATCAACAATGCGTACGGTAGACGCCAGCCATACCCCCTGCGTATCATTCGCCAGAATATCGACCGTAACAGGATAGCCCTTCAAATTGTCCAGGCTTTCATCATTGACCGTTTGCGGCTCCTGGCCAAATACAACACTGACCAGGGCGGCATTGAGAATAAATGCGAGCAAGAGCAATACACAATGGTTGTGTAACGTATATTTCTGAATCATCTTGACAACTCCTTCAGCATACCGGCAAAAAGGTAGATTTATAAAACTGCAGGTGAGATCACACTCTTTGCACTGAAATTCTGGTTTCTCAGACTTCACAAAATATCCGACTGATTGCTGTATCTCCGCTAGGGGGTAACCACCAGTGTCGGATCTCCAAGTAGAATTAATCCGTGAACCGTATCCTCTCTGAGATAACCGAACTCTGCGGTTGCCGCCAGGTTTGCTTCCTGAATCGCTGTGCCGATTGTCTTACCCGGCTCCGCCAATTTTGGCAGTAAATGAAGCGCCGTTATCCTGTCAGAGGACAGTAATGTTATTCCCGTGGATCCAAAGGTTGCAACTGCGCCGCGGTTTTCAGAGACCAACAATGTTTCAGATATTGATGTAATAGAATCAGAAGTGTAGACTGATGTGTAGCAGGCCCATTGAAGGAAAATAGCTGCCTTATCAGCATTGCTTAGATTGGCAGCCGCTGTACTATTAAATAAGTTAGTGGAGGCTGTCCATTTCTTTATGACGCCGTGACCAAGATAACTTACAATAGTCGTTCCATCATTGATCAATGCGATAAGCTTATCATGTGCTGCAGTAGGAGACAGATCATCTAAAAAAGCTGTCTCGACAATACTTTGCCACGTATCTACTGGTAATACACTGATAAATTGTTGACTCTCATCGCTAAAGGTTACATCCGCAGCAAAGACAGATGCATATTTTTGAGGCTCTCCCTCCAATGGTTCAGGCCCATTAGGTGCATAGTTAAGGGTTTTTTCAACGACCCATTCGGCCTCTTGCACGGTATCTACCGGGAACCGGCCAATTTTTGCATCGGGAATGCCATCATTATTTATATCGGTGAGAATTGGATCTGAAGCAGCATATCTCCAAGTTAATATTTCGGTATACAAAGTGGGAATAAACGAAAGCGAATTATGGTAGTCGTATACATCATCGCCAACTAATAAAACATATTCAACATCCATATTTTGAATAGCATGGACTAAGTATTCCTGAATGGGCTCTATACCAAACAATCCATCACCAACTTGTGCGTAGATATCCATGACATCTACAATTTTAACCCTATATCCATCCTGCAAACGCCGATCTCTTAGCGGTTCAACGGCATTTATGAAATTTGGATGTGAGATAATGAGATAATCGTAGCTACCGTTGGTGATGTCCGTCGTTAGCACTTGTCCGGCTTGAATAACAGGGGTATCGACGCTATCGGTGTCGGCAATATAATACTGAGCCTCATCATCCCAGCCATAAATCATCGCGCTATAGCTATCACCAACAGAAGTAATGAAGGCCGCTTCATGACGCCAAGTGCGACCGCCGTATACGCTGTAAATCACTATGTTGTTGCTGGGGAAATTATTGACAGTATAGCGCTTTGCAGAATCGACAAAATCTAACGAACCGCCCACAACAAAAAATTGGCGGGGATAAATAACTCTGAATTCCTCCACAGCTTGGGCATCCGTCTCCACAGAATCACTTGCAGGCACGGTCAATTTAAGGCTATTCGCACCGTTTTGTAGAGCGGCTGCAGGCACATCCAGAATTACCTCATGGGCTACCAGACCGCTATAGCTAATATCGGGCGATAGTCTTACTCCGTTTAATTCAACGATCAGTGTATGGTCGCCATCCGTATATCCCCATACTTTAAGTTGAAGTTGTATGGTTTGGTTCGGATATATTGCTGTAATATCGTCAAAATCAATTGTTTGAGAAACGGCTGTGGATCCTGTACGGTTTAGCAATGCCCATCCCCACGGGTCATCAATTGGGGATACAGAAAACCATACGTTATTTTCTTCATACGAGGCCGATTCCAGATAGTAGTTATTAGTCGCATCGGCTGTATCTGGTTTACGCAGATTACGATAGGTACGGAAGGCTTTACTTCGGTCAACCTGCAAAACATAGACATTTTGCTTGGTATAAAGCGTGTCAATTCTCTCACCGATAAATTCAAAGTAGGCGCCGGGCCCCCAATTTTGAGCTGCCACCATACGAATGCGTACTGGTGCACCCTGATTAGTTAATGCGAGGTAAATCGAAGGAACGCCGGAAAAATCAATGCCTGTCGCCGCAATATCGTCATACGTCACTCGGTAGATGCTGCTCTCTTCTACGAGGAGATTTACTGCTACTCCCGGCACTACATCAACCGCTCCCGCTTCGGCGGCCTGCATGCCATTATCATGGCCGGTAACAAAGGGTAAGAAAATGCTGCTCTCGCCCAACACGCCAGCTGACTGTTCGATCAACGGTTCATCGGGCAACGGGATAGGTCCGCGTACTGCATCCAACATTTTGTTGATCTTCATCACTCGTATGGCTTCCCGCTCTTCCGCCAATGCATCACTCTCGGCACGAATAGCAGCCCAATCTATCTTATCCGGTTCACCTACTTCCCCCACCGTCTCGCCGACAATGAACGGACCAGTGCTATAGCGCTGGCCGTCTACCGTAACGTGCTGCAAATAAAACTCGTCAAAAGTCATAGTAACAGTCGCAGCATAGCTTTGCGGCTCTAAAGAATCGATCACAGTTGACGGAATTAGGTTCTCGTTTACGACAACCATTTCAGCGCTATCTGCAACGACGATATTGAAACCGGCATTGCGGGTCTCATACGCCGTAGTCCACTCAACCATGATGACCCCGTCTGCAGCCGGTCGGGAAGTAACGCGGGCATATACGGTATACCTTCCAATATCAGAATCCTGCTCCATAATGACAGCAGGAATAGAGCGATCATCCTCACTATTTTGTGCAACGGCAACCCGAGGCTGAATTGCCAAAAGAACTACTGCCAACGTCAAAAGAATACCTACAATTCGCATGTGCCGGTTCTCCTTATTGGGTTTCATTAGTGAAGCCCAGAACATTCTGTTGACCAATCTTGGCTGATATATAGCGTCCGGGGCGCAGTTGGCTATCAGAGGAAGATTTTAAATCCTTGTCTTTGGGGGAGTGTTAACGTAACTTTTGCACAATCAAGGCTGGCTTCGAGAAAAGACTGCGAAAAATGAATGGTTACCACGATTAAGTGCGGTCATGCCAACGCTTATCGCATAACTGTAAATGTTTGCTTACACAGTCACGCTCTTCTATCCGAACATTGAGCGGGTCCACTATCGATTGCAGGCCGTTGTCAACGTGGTTTCCAGCATATAATGTTGATGAACGCGCGGCAACGTTATGGCGAGTAGTTATCTCCCATATCATTCAACAGGCTATATACCGCTCAAGGGGGTAGGCAAGTATCGTCAGGGCAGGATGGCGAAGAGCAGAGTCAGGGAAGTCGGCGTGTCGAGGAAGATATCCCGCGCTATGGATATCCAAAGCATCAGAACATGCGGCAATTACACCATCGGGGGGAGGAGAGGATTATAAAAATTTCAGGCAAACAAAAACCCCAGCAGATTTCTGCCGGACATGAGCTGCACGCCGGTGAGGAAGAGGAGGACGTAAATCACGCGGTTAAACCACCTGTCCGTAAAGCGATGATTCAGATAGATGCCGGCTCGCACGCCCAGATAGGCCATGGGCGAGAGGATAAGAATCGTGGTCAGGTTCCCCACGCGCAGCAATCCCAAATAGCTGTACGGGATGAGCTTGATCAGGTTCACGGCGGTAAAGAAAACGACCGACGTACCCACAAAGACCTGCCGGGAAAGCTTCTGGGGCAGAAGGTACATAGTTGCCGGCGGGCCGCCCGCATGGGCCAAGGTAGAGGTAAAACCGGCCACGCTGCTGAGGAGGATGCCTGCGCCGTCAGAGGGTCGATGCTCCTCCAGGCGGTCGAAAATCCGGGTGCGGAAAAGCTCAAAGAGCACAAATAGGACGGACAGCAACCCGATGCCGAACTTCAAGATACGATCATTGTGGCTGAACGTGTTGAAAAACAGCGCGCCCAGCGCAATTCCCACCACTGCCGCCGGAACCATAATGCGGATCAAGCGGCGGTCATAAACGCCCCAATAATGATAAATCGAAAAAAGATCGGCAATGATGAGCAGCGGCAGGAGCAGCGCGGCTGCATCCGCCACAGGGATGGTCAGAGCCAGCAAAGGCGTAGCGATGAGTCCGGTACCGCCGCCAAACCCCGCTTTAGAAACCCCGACCAGGAAGATAGCCAGGACCGCCGTAACCCAGAAGAGATCCGGGTAAGTTGGGATGCTAAACATTAATCTACTATGCCTCAAATACCGCCAAACCGTCTAAAACGGTCATCAAAGGGCAAATCTCCTTGATCTCTTCCTGCGCGACGGTGAAGTAATCCCGATCCAGCACGACAAAATCCGCAACCTTCCCTGGTTCAAGCGTTCCCTTGAGGCGCTCTTCCCGGGTAAGCCAGGCGCCATTGATCGTGTAGGCGCGCAGCGCTTCTTCCCGGGTGAGCGCTTGATCCGGCGCGACGGTATGGCCCAGGTTGTTCTTGCGCGTAACCAGCGCGTAGAGCGCGGGAAAGGGGTTGGCGGACACCGTACTGGGGGCGTCGGACGAGGCCATGACGCGCACGCCGTGATCCAGATAGGCGCGGGCGGGTTTGTAGTTGGCGGCCCGATATCGACCCACATCACGGAAGATGTCGTCTCCCTCCCAATAGAGAAATGTGGGTTGGATAACCGCGGCAACATTGTGCTTGGCCATGCGCGCCAGCGCTTCGGGCGACGGAAAGTAGGCGTGGATGGCGCTATGGCGCGCATCGGGCCAGGGGATATCCCGCGCAACCTGGGCGAAGGCCGCGGTGACCATATCCAATGCGCGGTCGCCACAGACGTGAATACCCACATCCCAGCCCAGTTCCTGCGCCGCGCCGAAGTAGGCAAGCAGGTTGTCAGTGGAGAGACGATTGAAATCGTGCACCACGCTTTCGCCCTCAAATGGTTCATACATGAACGCGGTATGAGGCGAAGTGCCGCCGTCGATAGCCATCTTCAAGCCGCCCAGCCGCAGCCATTCATCGCCCAGCCCGGAGTTGACGCCCAGCTCTCGGGCCCGGGCATTCAGCTGGGCCTCGGTCTCGTCCTCATGGAAGCCGTGCCAGCTGGGCATGATGTTCATACGCAGGCGTAGTTGATCCTGACGATAGGCGGCCGCGTAGGCGCGCATTTCCCAGGGATAGAGGCCCGGATCCAGCGCACTGGTGATGCCGAAGCTGTGCAATTCCTCCTGCGCAAGGCGGAAGGCGGCGACAAGCTCGTCTCGGGTCGGTTGGGGCAGGAGATCGCGCACAAGAGGCTTAGCCCCGGCGCGGATGAGGCCATTGGGCTCCCCGTCCGCGTCCTTTTCGATGCGTCCTTGATGAGGATCGGGCGTGTGGCGGGTGATGCCGGCCAGACGAAGCGCTACGCTGTTGACCAGATCGGTGTTGAAGAAACGCTGAAGCATGACCGGATGCCGATCCGTGGCCCAATCGATATCGGCGCGCGTCGGCAAACGGGCCGCGTCAAAACGGGCCTCGTTCCAGCCCTCGCCGATGATCCACTGGCCTGGCGGCGTCTCCTGCGCACGGGCATGGACCAATTCGGCCATCTCTCCGGGCGAGCGGCATTCGTCCAGGCGAATGCGCGTCAGCTTGACGCCGATCTGCAAGACGTGGATATGACTGTCGAAAATGCCGGGAATGACCGCATGGCCGCGCAAGTCAATAAGGCGGGTCTGATCATGCGCAAGACGCAGGATTTCTCCATCCGCTCCCGTGGCGAGGATGCGGCCGTCCCGTACGGCCAGCGCCTGCACCATAGAATTTTCGCTGTCCAATGTGTAAATGTTGCCGTTATAAAAGATCGATTGGGGCATAGAACGGTCAATTTCTCTTCAGGAAATGTTCATATTGATTTCAGGCTGTTTTACGCCCGCCGCGCGGTCAACAAAACAGGGGGGATTGGAAATCGAGAAACCGGTCTATGCAACCCAATCTCTCAATCTCCAATCCCCTAATCCCGCGCGATCAGAAGCGTAGCTGCTTCTGTCCTCCCTCAACTACTCGCGATCGCTGCTCGACTTGTAGATGAGCGCTTCGCGGGAGGTGAAGCGGAAGCGGTGCCAGTTCTGCACGCCGCTGTCACCGACTTCAAACATGGGACCCTTGATGTTGGGCTTGACCATAGCGGCCAGAATGCCGTGGTAAATCGGAATCAGACCTACGTCTTCCACCAGAATGCGCTCGGCCTGGCCATAGAGTTCGTTGCGCTTGGCCTCGTCGCCGAAGATGGAGCCGGCCTCGCAGAGCAGGTCATTGTATTCCTGGTTATACCAGGTGTGGCGGCCAGGCATCTGCGGCATGTTCGCGCCTTCATCCTCACAGCCGCCCCAGACGCCCAGGAGGTTGCTGCCGTCCACGAAGTCAAACTCATAAGGGACCAATGCCAAGAGGAAGTCGCCGCTTTCCTCATTCTTCTGGCTGCGCATCTTGTCGGTAAAGATACTGTAATCCAGATTTTGAATTTGCACGTCCACGCCGATATTCTGCTTGAGCATGGCCGCAATCGCCTCAGCCGCGTTGGTGAGCGCGGGGAAGGCTTCGCGGGTATAGAGCGTCAGCGTGGGGAAACCCTCGCCGCCGGGGAAGCCGGCCTCTTCCATGAGCTGCGCGGCCAGTTCCGGATCGTAGTTCTGCACGTCCTTAAGCGCCTCGACGGATTCGCCGGGGAAGCCGGGCGGGTTCATGGTGTAGGCGGCTACGGCCTGGTTCTGCAGCGGCCCGTTGATGAGCTGGTCCCGATCAATCGCGTGGCTAAAAGCCTGGCGTACTTGCAGACTGTCAAAAGGCTCATTCCACGTGTCAAAGAAGAGGTAATAGGTAATGAAGTTGGGCCAGGCGATGAGTTGACTGGTCAGATCCGGATTGGCCATTACCTCGGCCATGGCGGAAGGCGGCAGGTCCTGCTGATAGCCGCCGCCGATATAATCCAGCTCGTCATTCTTGTAGGCGGCAAAGCGCACTTCCGGCGTCATAAAGATCAGCTCGATGCGATCGACGAAGGGCTTGAAAGGGCCGGTATACGTTTTGTTGGCTTCAAAGACGATGCGCTCGCCCTTATCATATTCCGCCACAATGAAGGGACCGGCGAAGACCTGCTTCTCCGGGTCAAAGGCCCAGGAACCGTCATCCAGCCGATCCTGCACCACGTGCTCGGGAACGACCCAGACATCGGCCATGATCTTGTAGAGGAAGGGCGTGGGCCTGTCCGTGGTGATGGTGAAGGTGTAGTCATCGACCTTGGCGACGCCCAACTCCTCCGGCGGCAGATCGCCGCTGACGACCGCGCCCCAGTTGCTGATGCCCATCATGCTGTAGAACCACTCAAAATCGTAGTCCGGTCGGGCAAAGCGCTGGAGGGTGAAGACAAAGTCGTCTGCCGTAAGCGGCTCGCCGTCGCTCCAGACCCGATTCTCATCCAGATGGAAGGTCCAGGTGAGGCCATCATCCGAGGTTTCCCAGGATGTGCAGATGTTGGGCTGGGGTTCGTAATTCTTGTCCGGCCGGAGGCACGAGTCGGCCCAGGCGAAGACGTCTCCCTCGTTCTCGTCATAGACGCTGGCGTCCCAGGTCATCCAGGTGGCTTCCGTAGCCGGTATGCGCAGGACCTGCTGGTCCACGGGCAGGGCGTCATCGGGCAGGGTGACGCCTACACTGTTGACCTGAGGTTCGCCTGCCGTGCCGGAATCGGCGGCTGCGCTATCGCCCGAATCGGCGGCCGGCGCCTCAGCCGGCGCTGCAGGCGCGCCGCAGGCGCCCAGCACAAACGCCAGGATTAGCAGTGCGGCCGATAGCCAATAAATTCTTTTTGGGGATTGATGAGTCATAGTTTCCTCCTGTGGGTTGATTGGTGATTACGTCCTACTTATCATCCAGCATACGCGGGTCCAGCGCATCACGCAGGCCGTCGCCCATGAGCGTGAAACCGAGCATTGTCAGTGCAATAAAAAGCGCGGGGAAGAAAGCCAGATGCCAAAAGTAGGTCATGTTGGCAATGCCGTCCTTGCCGATCATCTGCCCCCAGCTAGGCGTGGGCGGATTGATGCCTACGCCGAGGAAACTCAACGAGGCCTCGGTGAAGATGGCCCGGGGAATGCCCAACGTCAGCGAGACGATAATGGGCGCCAGCGCATTGGGCAGCAGGTGCAGGCGGATGATGCGCGGCGTAGATAATCCGATCATGCGCGATGCTTCGATATATTCCTTTTCGCGCAGGGAGAGGAATTGGGCCCGGGTCAAGCGGCAAATCTCGATCCAGCTGGTGAGGCCAATGGCCAGCATGACGTTCCAATAGCCCGCACCCAGCCGGGCCATGAGCAAAAAGGCCAGGAGTAGCGTCGGCAGTGCGGACATCACGTCTACCAGGCGCATAATGATAAAATCCACCTTACCGCCCATCCAGCCGGCCAGGCCGCCGAGGGGCACGCCGATGGTCAAGGCGATAAGTTGGGAGAGGATGCCGATGCTGAGAGAAACCCGCGCGCCGTAAACAATGCGGCTCCAGAAATCCCGGCCGTTCAAGTCCGTTCCCATCCAGAATTCCCGGCTGGGGAAAGCGCCTGTGGGCCCGACAAAAATATCGTTGTAGCCCGTCTTGGCCAGCAAAGGTTGAGGCTCTCGACTTAAAAAAGGCGCGATAAACCAATCATCAGCAAAGACAGCCAGGATCGTTAAGATTATAACCAAAATCAACCCCAGGACCGCCAAATAATTGCGTGTGAAGCGGCGGCGGGCGTCGCCCAGCAGGCTGCGGCTGCGCATGGGGCGGGCGGCCGTTTCGATGGAAAGTTCGGCTGTAGTCATAGGCTAACCTGACGGCTGATGAAACGAGGGCTGATGGGTTGATTAACGGACGCGGACCCGGGGGTCGGCAAAGACGTAGAGGATATCCGTGAGCAGGTAGGTGACGGCAATGAGGACCGCCCAAAGCATGGTCAGACCAATAATCATGGGGTAATCACGCTCAAAGGTGCTGGTAACCCAGTAGCTGCCCAGTCCCGGAATGCGGAAGATGGCCTCAATAAAGATGGAGCCGGTAATCAAATCGGGGATCAGCGGACCAAAGACCGTGAGCATGGGCAGAAGGGCATTGCGCAGCACGTGGCGAAAGACGACCGCCCGCTCGCTCAAGCCCTTGGCCCGGGCGGTGCGCACATAATCAGCCCGGATGGCGTCGATAACGCTGGTGCGGGTATAGCGGGCAATAATGGCAATGGGGCCCAGGGCGTAAGCGACGACGGGCAGCACCCAGTAACGGGGACCGTCCCAACCGCCGGTGGGGAACCATTTCAAACGCAGGGAAAAGACCAGAATAAAGAAGATGCCCCAAACAAAATGGGGCGTGACGTAGCCCAGAATCGAGATCAGCGTAGCCCCGTAATCAACCCATGTATTCTGGCGCAGGGCCGCGATAATGCCCAATGGTATCCCCACGCCAAACGCAAGCAGGATAGTCATGGCGCCCAATTGCAGCGTGACCGGCCAGGTACGCCCAATCAGTTGGAGGACCGTCTCATCGGGTCGGTCGAACGAATCGCCCAAATCCAGGCGCGCGACGCCGCTCAGCCAGGTTGTGTATTGCTGCCAGAGCGGCTTGTCCAGCCCATAGCGGGCGCGCATAGCCTGGAGTTGCTCCTCGGACATGGGACGCTCGCCCTCTTTCCACGGGCCGCCGGGAATGCCGTGCATGAGGGTAAAGGTGATCATGGAAAGGACGAGGAGCACGAAGACCAGGCCGGCCAGGCGCAAGAGGATAAAGCGAATCATGGGAAGAAAGAAGAGCCTTTCGTGGCCGGCGTAACGGCCCCACGAATGGAATCGGGAAAAATCGAATCATCGCACCGGCAAGATAGAGCATCCGGCTAAGGTTGAAGACCGAAATCAGAACCGACGAGTCGAAGCGGGGCCGTCAGAAGGAAATATGTAACCCCAGGCAGAGGATATATACGTTTTACAACAAAGTGGGCGGCAGGTCAAACGATAAAAAAGCAGCCGTTAGTTAGAAGCGACTCGCCAGCTCTCCTTCGATTTCCTGCCAGGTTTGGCCGCGCTGGGCCAGCAAGACCAGACAGTGGTAGAGCAGATCGGCCATTTCGTAGCGGACGCGTTCATCGCCTTCGCCCTTGGCCGCAATGATGACTTCAACCGCCTCCTCGCCGATCTTCTTCAGGATTTCGTTTTCGCCGGCACGCAATAGTTCAGCCGTGTAGGAGCCTTCCGGCATGGTTTCCTTGCGCGCTTCGATTGTAGCAAACAGGTCGGATAACGTATTGGACATTGGGAACTCCAGTGGGTGGGATTGGTATCGGGTTGTTGGGATATGTGGTGGTGATTAGGAGATGTGGGATTGAGAGATTGGAGATTGGAGATTCAAAGATCGGGGAGAATCTACCTGTCTCCCTACTTTCTATCTCTTTACAGATTACCGTTCTCCACACTCACCGCCCTGAAAAAGCACGTCTCAGCGCCGGTATGACAGGCCGGACCGGCCGGATTGACCAACACAAGCAGCGTATCGCCGTCGCAGTCGATGAGCAGATCGACAACCGGCTGGACATGACCGCTGGTCGCGCCTTTGTGCCATAACTCTCCACGGCTGCGGCTCCAAAAAACGGTCTCGCCTGTGGAGAGGGTCTGTTCCAGGCTTACAGCGTTCATCCACGCCAGCATGAGCACGCGGCCGGTCACCGCGTCCTGGACGACGGCTGGAACCAGTCCCGCAGCATTAAAATGCACCTGGGCGATAAATTCTTCAACAGGAAGAGAGGCGGAGAAAACGACAAAATCGTTCATGCTTAGATGATATCCGCGGGCGGAATGCGTACAGCCACGCCTGCCTCGACCAGGCTACGCTTGACATCCATGATGGAGAGTTGACGGAAGTGAAAAAGACTGGCTGCGAGCGCGGCCGCGGCCCGGCCCTCGGTGAGGGCCTGGGCGAAATGTTCGGGACGCCCCGCGCCGCCCGAGGCAATCACGGGAATGCTGACGGCGTCGCTGATCGCGCGGGTCAGACTCACGTCATACCCTTCCTGGGTGCCGTCGCCGTCCATGGAGGTGAGGAGAATTTCGCCGGCGCCCCGGGCTTCCACTTCCCGGGCCCAGGTCACGGCGTCCAATTCCGTCCTGATACGCCCGCCGCTCACGTAGACGTCCCAGCCCGGTCCGCGCGCTTCCGCCTCAACGGGCGTACGCAATTTGGCGTCGATCGCGACCACGATACACTGGCTGCCGAAACGCTTGGCGCCCTCATTGATGATGGCAGGGTTGGCCACAGCCGCGCTGTTAAGGCTCACCTTATCCGCCCCGGCCAGGAGAATAGCGCGCATATCCTCAACGGTACGCAGCCCGCCGCCCACAGTGAAAGGAATAAAAACGGTGTCGGCCACCCGGCGCACCATCTCAGTGACAATCTCCCGGGCCTCATGGGTTGCGGTTATGTCAAGGAAAACCAGTTCATCCGCGCCTTCCTGATCATAGATGCGGGCCTGCTCCACCGGATCGCCGGCATCCACAAGGTCCACAAAGTTGACGCCCTTGACAACGCGCCCGTTTTTGACATCCAGACAGGGGATAATGCGTTTGGCAAGCATAGAAATCTATTCGTTGAGAGGAATGCCCAGATAGGCTAGCGCAGCATCCAGCGCGGGCAATTGCTCAGGCGAGGTTTCGGTCAGCAGTTCCCACGTCTCACGCGGATTGCCCCAGCGCGATTCACAGTGATTCTCATTGCCCAGGCAGATCACGCCGTCAGCCACCCGGGCCAGATAGTAGACGACCTTGCGCTGCACATCATAACAGCGGATTTTGGCGACGTAATTCAACTCCGTCCGACACGTCTCATGCAGCTCTTCTATGCTCAGATTCGTCTCTTCGCTGAACTTCCGCAAGGCGCAGGCCAGGTCATCCTCGCCTCCTTCATAACAGCCGCGGGGAAATTGCCACTTTTCAAAATAGAGATTAAAGAGCAGCAAAAATTCAGGTCCGTCAGGCGTTAGGCGATAGGGAACAATGCCGGCGCTCCGGCGAGTCAACGGTCGGGCGGCCACGTCAATCGCCTCGACCAGGTCCAGCGCGCCGGTGTAAATCGCCTGTCCGGTAATAACGCCCTCAATGTGAAATTGCTCATGCTGCTTAAGAAGACGAATATCGTCCAGGGAAGCTACGCCGCCGCTGGCGATGACCTGCAAGCCGGTCACGTCGCCCAATCGGCTGGTCATGTCGATGTCCACCCCGCTGAGCATGCCGTCCCGCCCAATATCCGTGTAGACGACCAAGCGCACGCCCAGGGCGAACATGCGATGCCCCAACTCAATCACATCCAGCGCACTGGTCTCCTGCCAGCCGTGGGTAGCGACCTTGCCGTCACGCGCGTCAATGCCCGCCACGATACGCTCTGCGCCCCAAATACCGATGGCCTCGCGTACCAAAGCCGGATCCTTGACCGCTGCTGTCCCCAGCACGACCCGATCGGCGCCCAACTCCAGCGCCAGCCGAATATCATCCAGGCTGCGCAGACCGCCGCCGAACTGAATGGGAATATCCACCGCCTGACGGATTTCAGTCAGACGCCACAGGTTGACGGGCAGACGGCGGCGCAACTCGTCCCGGGGCGCTTCCGGCGCATCGGCATCAGGATGTTGGACCAGAATAGAAGGGGGACGATGCAGCGCCAGGAGATATTCCGACGAATCGCCCAGCGCGCCGTCCAGATTAACGACGTGAAGCCACTGCGCGCCCTGGTCCGCCCAGTGGCGAGCCATGGCCGCGGGGTCCTCGCCAAAGACCGTTTCGGCATCCGGATCGCCTTGGCGCAGGCGCACGCAGCGTCCGTTACGCAAATCGATAGCAGGGTAGATGATCATGCCTACAACTCTAGCACAAGAGTATCGCAGGCGAACGTAACGTCCCATCCTCGTTGTGCGCGCAAATTGGCGGCAAGTTGCTCATATTCCGCCGGAGTAACGGAAAAGGGCTCTTCAAGATGGCCGAAAACGATGCGTTTAGGCTGAATTTGTTCGATTATCTCCAGGGTTTGGAGAAAGGTCGCTTCTGATTGCAGCACCGGATGCCCCAAAGGAATCAGCCGCTCGCCACTCAGGGGGTGAAACTCAAAGACGCCGGCAGGCAGATAGAGAAAATCCACGCCCTGAAGGAAAGCGGGCGGCGCCCAGCCGACCAGTTCATCCATGCAGATAAGAGCCCGACGGGGCGTGGAGCCGTCGTTGATCTCCTCCTCGAAGAGGTAACCGTAGACGTAGCCGATATCCAGCAAAACTGGGGTGACGCGCCAGCCGCCGAACGTGAGCGGTGCGTCAAATCTGTGCAGGTCCACCAGGCCGAGGTTGGCCAAATAGCGGAAATTTTCGGCCAGCCCCAACTGCTCCTCAAAATCTTCCGCTACCTTGGGCGGCAGGTAAACCGGCGTACAGAGATTTTCAGGCGGCAGGCCATTGGTGTCCCAGTTACGCATCTCGAAGACGCGCCGCCCTGCCGTATGATCAGGATGCCAATGACTGTAGAAGGCCGCAGCAATCTCGCCCACTGATGAGCGATCCAACTGGCGCATGCTCTCCTCAGGCGTGTCGATGAGGATGTTCGGACCGTGGACGAAGACGCTCGGTCCCGTGCGCAACCAGGGAATGCCATGCTCCCGCGCTCCCTGGCAGAGGATGCATTGACAGCCGGGCCGGGGCGTGCCGAACGCGCCGCCCGAGCCGAGGATTTCCAAACGAAATTCCGTCATGTGGACACCTTACGTGAGAGTGGGCGAAATCGCGGGTTCCTGCTCCATGACCATCTGCATGAAGTTGCTGAGGATACGCAGCCCGACAGTGTGGCTCTTCTCCGGATGGGGCTGAATACCCCAGGCGTTATCCCTCCGCACAATGCTGGGATAGTCAATGCCGTAGTCGGTAGCGGCCAATACGGACGACGGATCCGCCGCGTCGCAAAAATAGCTATGAGCAAAGTAGGCGTATGAACCGTCAGGCACGCCCGCGAGGAGAAGATCATCCCGGCGGCGATGAAGTTGATTCCATCCGATTTGGGGCACGCGCAGATTGTGGCCCGGATGGCGGGGGTCTGCCATATTGCCGGGAAAGCGCGTCACATGACCGGGGATTAGGTGAAGCCCTTCATGCTCGCCCATCTCTTCGCTGCTGTCGAAAAGCATCTGCATCCCCACACAGATACCCAGAAGCGGCGTCCCGGCGGCCACTGCGTCCAGAAGCGGGGCCTCCAGTCGTTGAAGGCGCAGGTTGTCGATGCTGTCGCCGAACGCGCCCTGCCCAGGCAGAACGACCGCCTGCCAGCGGGTCAGGTCGGCAGGCCGATCCACAATATCGACCGGCACGCCCAGAGGCGCCGCCACAGTTTCAAAGGCCTTGTAGACGCTGCGCAGGTTGCCAACGCCATAGTCCAGAATCGCGATCATTGGTCATCGTCAGGTTGAGTACGGAGCGAAAAATTACGGACCATGGCCGGAGGGAAAAGATTCTGGCCAATGGCGGTGGTTAAGGCGCGGATGCGCTGTTCAGCATAGTCCGCCGCCTCATTATCAATCACCCCGGCAGCGACCGCTTCATCAAACCCGGCCTCATTCACAACAAGGATGCGGCTATCTTCCATCACCCACAGGCCCAGACTCAGATCGAAAGCCGCAATATTCTCTTCGCTCTTGTGGAAGGGCAGCGTAACGGGCGCGTAAATGCCCCACGGCTCCAGTTCGTCATCAAAATATTTCTCGATGATCTGCTGCTGTTCCAATAGCCAAAAGCGGAACCAGATATAGCCGGGGCGGACGGGCTTGACCGGAGGTTCCTCATCCTGAACAGAAACAAGGTCGGTCCACGTCGCGCGTTCGACCGCCATATCGCTGAAACGCTCGGAGCGATAGTCGGTCATTTCTGCGACTTTTTGCCATTCGCCTTTCACAATTTCGGGCAACATAAATAGCAACTCATGATGAGTGATGCCGCGCGTCAATACTTCTTCACAATGGCGCGGTACGCATTCGGTTCCCGGTACTGGATCAGCTGACGATCTTCCCGCACGTTGCGCACCCGATCCAGATCGATGGTCGCGACAGCATAGCCTTCGATGGCTTCATCCAGGCGGGTATAGACCTCGCCCGTGGGTCCGGCAATGAGACTATCGCCGTGGAAGCGCATGGTCGGCTCCTCGCCGACGCGGTTGGCCGCGGCCACAAAAACCGCGTTTTCGCCCGCCCGACTGAGAATGTGGGCCATCCACAGGTCGCCATATTGCTCTTCCCAGTTAGCGCTCACGGAGATCAGGTCAGCGCCGTCCAGGGTCAAGGCCCGCGCCGCCTCGGGAAAGGCCAGGTCCGAGCCGCCAATCATACCAAAGCGGCCCCACTCGGTCTCAATGGTCTGAAAGCGATAGCCGTTCCGATAGACCTGGCGCTCCTCGCCCAGCAGATGCACCTTGCGGTAATCGCCCGCAACTTCGCCCTCCGGCCCCACGCAAACCAGCGCATTGTAAAGGATGCTCTCCACCTTCTCCTTAAGCACCAATCCGAAAACAATATAGGCGTTGAAATCATTGGCGCGCTTGGCCAGGTAATTGGTGGCATGGCCCGGCACGCGTTCGGCCAGGTCTGTCGCGCGCAGGCCCAGCTCATTGCCGGTGTAACTCAACTCCGGAAAAACAATGAGGTCCGTCTTCTGCTCGCTGCAAATTCGTTCGACAAAATCCCCCATCTTGCGCAAATTGGCTTCGGGATTGGCCAGTTCGGGAGCCATCTGCACCAGAGCGATGGTAATTTCACGTGACATCGGTTAGGTTACTCCTTGGGTAGAAGGCGGACAACGTCTCAGCGCTATTCCAGCTATTTCTACGCGGCTGCAAAACGCAAATAATTTCTCAAACAGCGGAACAGTATAACACAGGCGAGCGAATTCACCATTTGGTTGGCTTTGCGCTAGAATAAGCGCCTACGACGACAAGGGAGAATTGTATGAATAAAGTTCGATATTGGATACAAGGAATTTGGCCCGTCCTGCTGACGGCGGCCATTGTGATCGGATTGGACCAGTGGACCAAAGAACTGGTGCGGCAGAACATCCCCAAATTCGGCCAGACTGAACCGATCCCCGCCCTGGCCCCCTATTTCCTCTTCCAGCATGTAGACAATTACGGCGCGGCCTTTGGCATGTTTCAGGGAGGCGGCCTCTTTTTCACCACCGTAGCGTTCATCGTTTCGCTGGGGATTCTGTTCTACGCCACCCGCCTGCCCCTGAGCAATTGGTGGATTCGCATCTTACTCGGCATGCAGATGGGCGGCGCCATCGGCAACGTGGTCGATCGCCTCAACCAGGGTTACGTCACCGACTTCATCAAAATGGGCATACCCGGCGTCTACTACTGGCCCAACTACAACATTGCCGATGCATCCATCGTCTGCGGCGTCATCGGTCTGGCCATTACCATCATCATTGAGGACATTCGGGAACAGCGCGCACAGCAGCAAAAGCAGATGGCGGAACCCGGAGTCGGCTGATTAGACCCATGAACGCCGATTCTGCCGACGAATCGCGCCCCATGGTGATGGAACTGACCGTCACCGGCGACGCGGGCGAACGGCTGGATCGCTGGCTGGCGCAACGTTTGCCTGAACGCAGCCGCAGCGAGATCCAGCGCTGGATTCGCGAGGGGCGCATTCAGCTTAACGGCAATCCGGCCAAGGCTGCCGACCGACCGGAAGCGGGCGGGCGCATCCGCATCGAGCTGCCTCCGGAGCCGAGCGGTCCCGAAGCAGCGGCCGAAGAAATTCCCCTCTCCATTATCTACGAAGATGAAGACCTGCTGGTCATCGACAAGCCGGCCGGCATGGTCGTGCACCCCGCGCCGGGCCATGACGGCGGCACGCTGGTCAACGCAGTTCTACACCATGGCCCGGACATTGCAGGCGTAGGCGGCGTACGGCGACCGGGCATCGTCCACCGTCTGGACAAGGAGACCAGCGGCCTCATTGTTGTGGCCAAAAACGACCGGGCCCACCGTCATCTCCAGGCCCAATTCAAAGCGCGTACGGTGTACAAGGAATACCTCGCCCTGACTGAGGGTGTGGTGACGCCGCCGGCCGGACGCATCATTGCGCCCATCGGCCGCCACCCGGTCCAGCGCAAGCGCCAGGCAGTCCTGCCTGAAGGCTCGACCGGGGCCGCACGCGCGCGCCACGCTGAAACCGAATATCACACTGAAGCCGTCTATCGGTTTGCGACGCCGGGAGCGGCCGCACGCCGTTTCAGCCTGCTGCGCGTCATCCTCCATACGGGGCGCACGCACCAAATCCGCGTGCACCTGGCCTGGCGCAATCATCCCGTCGTGGGCGATACGCTTTACGGCTATACGCGCCGATCCCTGCCCATTGCGCGCCAATTTCTCCACGCGCACCGGCTGCGCCTGGTCCTACCCGGCAGCGACGAAACGCTGGAATTTGTCGCCCCTCTCCCGGCAGATCTGACCGATCTGCTCACTACTTTGGAGCAAGAAGCATGAATGATCGCGGATACGTTTTGCCCTGTAAGCGGGTTGCCGCGGGCGCGCTTTTTCTGGATGAGGCGGACCGGGTGCTGCTGGTTAACCCCACATACAAGCCGGAGTGGGAAATGCCCGGCGGCATAGTAGAGGAGAACGAATCGCCGCGCCAGGCCTGTATCCGGGAGATCAAAGAAGAGCTGGGTCTGACCATTGAACCCGGTCACCTGGTCAGTTTGGACTATCGCTCGGCCCAGGCTGTCGGCCACCCGGGCGATGTACTGCGTTTCATCTTCTGGGGCGGACGCTTAAGCGAAGCCGAAATCGGGCAAATTCGCCTGCAAGCCGAAGAGCTGAGCGAGTACCGCTTCTGCACGCGAGCAGAGGTGCAGCAACGGCTCAAGCCCCGCTTCGCCCAAGCCGTACTGGCCGGGCTGGATCTGTTGGTCAGCGAAAAGACGCATTACGTGGAGTATTGGGCATAGGGATTCCGCTTAAACTAAGCGTTATGTCGCATAGGTCACCGGTTGAAACCGGCGCCTGATACGGAAAGTGCGTTGAAACGCACTGGGCCGACTGCGGGATCGATTCCTCCGCAACCGGCTTGAGCCGGTTTCCCGTAGCAGACACCGGTTTGGAACCGGTGTCGGGTCTTACCCTAAATTGTACTACGCCCACGCCAACGCGATCTTCATCCACTGATCAAATTCGGCCAGTTGACGCGCCTTCTCGGCCGGTGGCAAGCCGCAGACGAAGAACGCATTGCGGGCAATACGGGCCAAATCGACTTTGGTATATCCAAATTCGACGGCCAGCAAGGCATACTCTTCTTCCAGCGTGGTGGTAAAGAGAGGCGGATCGTCGCTGTTTACCGTTACGGTCAGGCCCATGCGGTCCAGATGGGGAAAGGGATGCTCGGCGGCGCGGCGATAAACGTGGAGGCAGATATTACTGGTCGGGTTAATCTCCAGCGGAATATTGCGCGCCAGCAGCAGATCCAACACAGCCGGATCCTCCATCGCGCGCACGCCATGGCCGATGCGATCGGCGTGCAAATCTTCGACGGCGCTGCGCACGCTCTCCGCGCCCATGGTCTCACCCGCGTGGGGTACGGAAAGCAGGCCCGCGGCCTTGGCTTGCGCAAAGGCATGGGCGAAGGGCCGGGCAGGCGCATCCACCTCATAACCGCCCAAGCCGAAACCAACCACGCCCGCGCCCAGCTCCAGGCCGCGCAGGGCAAAAGCCAGAGTCTGCTCCGACGGCCACGGATCGTAGGCGCCCGCGGCATCGAAATTGACGTTGCGGGGAATATCAAAAACCCAACGCATCTCCACGCCGAATTCGGCCCGAGCTTGCCGTCGCCCCTCCTCCAGCCCGTCTAAAAGGGCGTCAATGGTAAGATTTTTCTCCTGTAAATGAACATGGGTGAAGGGCGTCACCGTCAGCTCGCTGTAGCGAATATTCTGCTCGGCCATGGTGCGGCCCCGCTCGCGCACGATAAAGGCGAAGTCCTCGGGCGTGCGCAGCAGCGCTGAGATAGTCAAGTAGACCTGGATAAAGTGGGGAAAATCGGTAAAGCGGAACCAGCGACGCAGGCCCGCCAAATCCTGAGCGGGCAATTCATCCAACGCTGCGTGACGTTCGGCCAGAGCAAAGAGGGTGCGGGGACGAATGGCCCCTTCGAGATGCACGTGAATCTCCGCCTTGGGCATGGCGTGAATGAACGCGCGCAGGTCATCGGGAAGCTGCGCTCGATAATCATGGTGCAGGTTATCTGTCATGGAAATAAACCGCCTCGTCTCGGGTTCGCGGGCAATGTGTTAGAATGACGCTTCGTCGTCAGCTAACCGCATGAAATCAGGTTAAACCATAAGTACTCCAGTGTACAGGAATGATGAATCGCGAGCAACCGATCGATAGCCCCATACGGCGCTATATAGCAGCGGGCCTCATGCTCGGATTGGCGCTGCTTTTACTGGGCGGGGCCATGCCCGGTCCGCGCCAGGTGCGCAACGGCCTCCTGGCCCAGCAGGTGGCAGGCTACGGCTTCAATCTCGTCACGTGGGAAGCGGAGGCCTTGAGTCAAAAGCTGGCAGATGCCCTGAACGCGCCCGCTGCTGAGCTTTCACCCGCGGACGGCGCAGCGGAAGTCCTGGCTTACGTGGCGCGCGCCCGGGCCCTGAGCGCACGCGGGGCGGAATTGAGCCGCCTGTACAGCGACGATCCGGAGGCCGACAAGGCGACTATTGCGTCGTTAGAGGCCGAAATCGCCACGCTGCGCAGCGAGCAGGACGCCCGCCGCAGCCAGGTAGAGCAAATCATGGAATGGCAGGTGCGGGATGAGCTGGCACGCGCTGGTCTCGTCACCTGGGGCCGGGTCTTTCCGCCCGTCCAGTTCAGCTTCAGCGAGCCGCCCCACAAGCTCGTCGTCAGCCCCCGGGAGCGCATCGATCAACTCTATTACCGCATGCTCACGCCGGCCATGAGCCTGACGGCCATCGAGGAAGCCGAAACCGGCATTCGCGACGAGGCGGGGCTGAGCGCATATGTAGCCTCCATCGGCGGGCTGGGCGCATACCCGACCATGGTCATCGATCGGGCCGGACTGCCCTGGCTCCTCAACACCGTAGCCCATGAATGGACGCACAACTACCTGACACTGGGCCCCCTGGGCATCCGCTACAGCGCCGGCAACGATCTGACCATCATGAACGAAACAGTAGCAGAAATCGTGGGCGATGAGATCGGGGCGCGGGCGCTGGCACGTTACTATCCTGATGTAGCGGCTGCTCAAGCCGCGGCGGCGGAAAAACCAGCCACTCAGGAGGAGGCCGCAGAAGAACCCGTCTTCGATTTTAACGTCGAGATGCGCGCCACGCGGCTGGAAGTTGATCGCCTCCTGGCCGCGGGCGAGGTGGATGCAGCCGAGGCGTACATGGAGACCCGGCGTCGGGAATTCGTGGCCAATGGTTATTCCCTGCGCGTGCTCAATCAGGCCTACTTCGCCTTCCACGGCGCCTATGGGAGCAGCCCCGCGTCCAGCAGCCCGCTAGCCGTGCAGCTGTTCCAGCTACGGGAACAAGCGCCTGACGTAGGTGCGTTTCTCAAGCAGGTGCGCGGCTTCCGCTCGCCGGACGATCTGCAAGCCGCGCTGGACGCAGGAGAGTAATCAGGCATCCCAGGCAGAGTTGACAGGAGAAAAAAAATGACCGTCAAGCCACACAATCAGTTTCCGCTCAAGGTATTGCATCACGCCGGCAGTCTGCTGTCTGTTGGTGCATTGCTCTTCAGTTGGTTTGCATGCTACCTGTGGATAATGGCCATGACTGAGGGCTGGGGAGCGCCATGGGACACAGCGCCTATTCGACCGCCAATCGGCTATTGGCAGCGTACCGTCAACGATTTCTTCGAGTCCGGCATGGGCGCCTATCTGCCCGCCGCACTCTTTCTGACGATTAGCGTTTTCCTATACGCCCGCGCGCTGGCGCACACTCGAACCGTGAGAACAACATCGCTTATGTTTAGCCTAACCAATCTTGCAGCGTTGGTCGGCCTCACGGCCATAGGCTTGACTGTTGGAGCCTTCCTGACGCGTGTTCCGGTTCACCTCACGCCGGAGGATTGGTCATACTGGGGCGATTTCAGACGCGAATGGCCCCTGTTTCCCATAGCTTTGCTACTCTTTGCGGGTCTGTTTCTGGGACAATCGCATCTGGCGCAGCGTCTGTTCCCCGAAAAGCGGTGATTCCGGGTAGATAGAGATGGGCTGTGGAATTAATCGGGTAAGTCAAAACTCGCATTTCATTTTTTCGCTGAATCCGGTTTCTCAAACTTTCACATATGGCAATAGCCACGGACAAGAACCGATGCAATTAAGACATGCATTTCAAACCGCTCCATCGCCGGCCGGGGCCATCCAGTATGGCAACAACCCGCAAGCGGGCCGCTACGCTGACGCGGGTGACGAAAAAATCTATTATGAACTGTACGGCCAGGGCGAACCCCTTGTGGTCCTGCATGGCGGCAATTTAGGCTCCACTTACGAAATGGCAGGATTTATCGATAAGCTGTCGGAGTCCTACCAAGTGATTGCCATTTCAACCAGAGGACACGGAAAATCTGAGATAGGCTCTGTTCCGTTTACCCTTGAACAAAGAGCAAATGACGCGTTGGCCGTGATCAATGCCGTTACCAAAGAAAACGTTACCGTGCTTGGCTTCAGCGATGGCGCTTATTCAGGATACATGCTGGCCGGCATGTATCCTGACAGGGTAAAAAAGCTGGTTGCCATTGGCGCGGGAGAAATGAGACCCGGCCCGAGTACGTTTAATCTTACGTCAGAGTCAGTATTTTCCCTGGACAGGCCGTATTGGGAACAACAACTTACTTTAATGCCGGAGCCGCACAGAGCAGATGAATTTTTCGCCAAAATGAGTGACTTTTATAATCAACTTACGGCGAGCAAAGAGTTATTTCATTCCATCCAATGCCCTGTCCTGGTGGTTGTCGGCGAACGGGATCAAAATGCTCACTTGTCGACGGTTATTGCCGCGTACTATATGATACCGAATAGCCAACTGGCCATTATACCCAATACTACTCATACCGTGTTTTTAGAAAATTTCCCGGCGGTTTGGGCAAGCATCAATCCTTTCCTGGAAGAAGAGGGCGAACGAATTGCGCATTCCTCCGGGTAATCGTCTCGATGCCCTTGCACACGCCAGGCGGGATCAACATAGTATCCGGATCAACGATCAGCGTCGAATTTATTTTGTGTAGACTGAATCAGGACCGGATAAAAATGTCTGTCTGTTCTGCCCTGAAAATAGGATCATTTTCATCTCTCCGTGGCGCGCAATCGCCCATGGGGAACTCATTATAAGATTCATGAATTTTGACTTCACCACCCAACCGGCGACCTTTCTTGCGCGCCCCAATCGCTTTCGCATTGAGGCCCAATTGCACGAATCCGGCCGGGTCATCAGCGCCCACTGTCCCGATCCGGGGCGGCTGCTGGAGCTGCTCATCCCCGGCGTGACGGTCCACGTGAGCCCGGCAAACAATCCGGCGCGTAAAACCGCCTGGGACCTGCGTTTCGTGGAGCACCCGGAGCACGGGCAGCTGATCAGCCTGGACTCGCGCCTGCCCAACCAACTCTTTGCCGAGGGACTGGCCGCCGGCTTCTTTGCGCCCTTTGCCAATCCGCAAAAAATCGCCCGGGAAATGACCGTCGATCTGCCCCACACGCACGGCGTGCGCAGCCGCATTGACTATCGCCTTATCGACGCGCAGGGCCGCCCCTGCTGGATCGAGGTTAAATCGGCTACGTTGGTGGAGGAGGGCTGGGCCTATTTTCCCGACGCGGTGACGGTCCGGGGACGGCGGCACGTGGAAGAACTTACCGCCCTGGTAAAGCGCGGCGATCGCGCTGCGATCACCTTTATCATCCAGCGACCGGACGCAGCGGGCCTCTCGCCCCAGTGGACGGCCGATCCGGACTTTGCCCGCGCGCTGGTCGCGGCCGATGCTGTAGGCGTGGAGATCTACGCCTACACCTGCTGCGTCACCCTGCAATCCATGACCCTGGCGCACCCGGTCCCGGTTGTACTGGCGGGCGACGCGTAAAACGATTCATTCGACGGCGCCTCATTGCCTGAATGAGGCGCCGTCGAATGAATCCAAGACTGGTAGAAAATGAGTGACAAACCGTTGAAGCGACAATCGGAAACAACTCCGGAAACGACCATGGAAGCGGAAGGGCGTCGGCTTGTCCTCCACGCCAATTATGAGTTGTTCATTTTGATGCTTGTCATCCTGCAATTGATCAATTCGATACTGAGTTTTCTGATTCGCGATGCCCAAATCAGACAGATTCCGCTGACAGTAGGACTCTGTCTCGCGATCTTTTTGATGCTGGATGCGTTTTACCGACTATTCCGCAGCCCCAATCGGCGTCGCTACTTCTTCAAGCACCAAGGCTATCTGCTCTTTCTCGGCAGCTTGCCTGCGCCCTTTGCAGTCCTTGCGCGGGTGATCTGGTATTACCTGCTGGGTCGCTACCTGCGCCAATCCGATTACATGGACATGGAACGGTTGATCGTCAACCGCCGGGCGCAGACGACATTATTAGCATCAATTCTCACAGGCGTCCTGGTGATCGAGCTGGGCGGCATCCTCATTTTGGAAGCGGAAGCAGCCGCGCCCGGCGCAAATATCCAGAGTGCAGGCGACGCGCTCTGGTGGGTGCTGGTCACCATGGCCACGGTCGGCTATGGTGACCGCTATCCGGTTACGCCCCTCGGCCGGATTGTCGCGGTCGCCATTATGAGCGTAGGCGTTGGGCTCTTCAGCGTTCTAACCAGCTACCTGGCGCGTTCCTTTATGCGCCCGACCACCCTGGCCCGCACCATCGAAGAGCGCCTGGATTCGAATTCGGCCCTGGCGCAGTTGGACAGGATCGCATCGTTACTGGATGAACAGGAGCATACGCAACGGGAAAATGTGGAGCAGATTCGCTCCCAGTTAGCCGAATTGGAAGATAAGCTGACTCAATTGGGGCATTCATCCCAAAAGACCGACTGACCACATATGCTTAAATTATGCGTTGCGCATCAGCTCTTCCGTCTCCAGCCACAACGTAACCGGTCCGTCATTCACCAATTCCACCGCCATTTCGGCCTGAAAAACGCCCTCCTCAACCGGCACGCCTTCCTCGCGTAACAAGGTGCAGAAGCGTTCATAAAGGGGTAGAGCCTGTTGAGGTCGGGCCGCGTTGACAAAGCTGGGGCGTCGCCCCTTACGCGCATCGCCGTAAAGAGTGAACTGGCTCACCGCGAGCACCGCGCCGCCGACATCGGCCAGGCTGCGATTCATTTTGCCCGCGTCATCTTCAAAAATGCGCAACCCCGCAATCTTGCGGGCCAGGTAGGCGGCTTCTTCTTCGCCGTCCTCGTGGGTGATGCCCAACAGGACCAGGAAACCCCGGTCAATTGCGCCGACGATCTCACCATTCACGCCTACGCTTGCGCGGCTGACGCGTTGAATCAATGCTCGCATGAATTCTCTCCCGGTTAACCCGCCAATGGAAAAACGGTTCCTGCTGCTTTGGCAGAAAGGAATGAAACCCCTGTCGCGCTGAATTTCGAGGCCATTCAGCAACATGAAAAAAGCCCGTTCCGGTCATAATCAGACTGGAACGGGCCTTGTGGGCGCTTAGTGGGGCTCGAACCCACAACCCCTTGATCCACAATCAAGTGCTCTGCCATTGAGCTATAAGCGCCGCAAACCTGGTTGTCAGCAAGAAAAAACGCCGGGTCCATCTTTCCCGGCCCCGGCGTTTTGGCTGGGGGACAGGGATTCGAACCCCGATTGACGGATCCAAAGTCCGTAGTCCTGCCGTTAGACGATCCCCCAAGGAATCACAAATGGAAACACCTAATCGAAATCGACAACGGCGGAACCGCGCTTCGATTCACAATTCATAATCAACATTTCAATTACGAATTAAGAAGGTGCCGGGGCCCAGACTTGAACTGGGGACACCAGCATTTTCAGTGCTGTGCTCTACCAACTGAGCTACCCCGGCAAAAAAGCCGACCAGATTGGCCGGCCTCTTCAGAGCGGGCGATGAGATTCGAACTCACGACCTTTTCCTTGGCAAGGAAACGTTCTACCACTGAACTACGCCCGCACAAACAACAGCTTGGAAATTCTAGCCTAATTTCGGCATTTTAGCAAATCAACAAAAGCAAGAAAATTTACTTTATCGCCCCCACATGCTGCTGCTCAAGTGGACCCGGTCGGATTCGAACCGACGATCTTCTCCTTGCAAAGGAGACGCCTTCCCGCTAGGCTACGGGCCCGGAATAACGCTGAATTGTGAATCGATAACGGTGAATAATTAATGCACGAATCGTCAACCCATTAACCATTCATCATTATCCATTTCCCATTATCTATTAACAACCGCCTCTGTGCCGACGAGAGGACTCGAACCTCCACGCCCGTGAGGGCACTAGATCCTAAGTCTAGCGCGTCTGCCAATTCCGCCACGTCGGCGTGCGCTGCACTCGCGGCAAGGGTCTATTGTAACGAAGATGGGCGGCTGTCGCAAATTTTCGGCGCATTACGATGCAACAGCTATCGCCCCGATAAGGATAGATTGCGAGGCGAACCATACCCCCGATTCTGTCGGTCCGCGATGGACCGGTCCGTCATCTGTCTCGCCCGCCGTCCGTTATGACGGCAGGCGGCGGTTTATGGCGTGCCGGGCGTTACCCGGCCTTGCCCGCACCGCTGCGACGAGATCGCACCGAAGCCGCAGCTTCGGGCGCGACCCTCTCGCCTTGCTCCCAGTTGCACGCTCGCCTAGCCGAAGCCATTGCTGACCTCGCTGGTAGGCTCTTACCCTACCCTTTCACCCCTTACCCGACGCGGAAAACCGCGCCCGGCGGGACTGCTCTCTGTTGCGGTTGTAGTCAGACGACCGTTACCAATCGCCCGCCCTCACTTGCTGTTTCATGAGGCAACCTTTCCGGGCCATTGACCCGGAGCGGGAGTCGGGAAGTTCCTCTGACGCGTCCTGCGCGCCAGCGACGGCTGCATTCGCCTCGCTCTCTATGCGACCAGAATACCACGGAACAAATGTGCGATCAAAACGGGACGTTTCGGAAATCCATACACCTCGTTTTCTGTGGCGTAGCGAGTGATGCGGGACGACTATCAGCAGATACGCGATCTACTCTGCCGGCGGAAAGAGATCCAAATCGGGCTGCCGGGGGCCCTCTACCCAAACCTGGCCGTCGGACCAATTCTCTTCTTTCCAGATGGGGACAATGGCCTTGAGCCGCTCGATGGCATACCGGCACGCTTCGAAGCACCCGTCGCCCCGGTGGGGCGTGGCCACAGCGATCACCACGCTGGGCTCGCCGATCTCCAAACGACCAATGCGATGAAGGATGCTCACTGCTTTGACCGCCGGCCATTTGACCCGAATCTCATCGCCGATGGCGGCCAGCTTGGCTTCGGCCATCTCGGCATAGGCTTCGTAATTGAGGAAGTCGGTGCCGCGCACGTCTTCATCTACCGCGGTCTCGCCGCGTACGATGCCGGCAAAGGTTGCTACCGCACCGCAGTCGGGGCGACTCACCCGGGCCGCTGCATCGTCCAGAGAAAGAGGCTCCTCCGTGATCAGGAAATATGCGTTGAGCGGCTCATCCCCGCCGCCTGAGACCGGCGGAAAGAGAGCCAGCGTATCGCCGTCGGTCAGTTCAGCGCCGAGATCGGCATATTCCCGGTTGAGGGCCGCGTAAAGGGGGCGATCGCGCAAATCCGCATCAGGCGCCAGCGTCGCCAGTTCATCCAGGACCGCCGCGACGGTCGCGCCGGCAGGCAGCGCCAGCGTCTTTTCGGCCCAGCCCGCCTGTTGGCGCAGGGTGGCAAAGAGCTTCACGTGAATCTCCATCAGCTACTTCTCCTCGCTGCGTACATAGGTCCCGGATTTACCGCCCTCTTTATGCAACAGGCGCACGTTGGTAATCACCATGCCCTTCTCCAGCGCCTTGGCCATATCGTAGATGGTAAGCGCAGCCGCGCTCACCGCGGTAAGGGCCTCCATCTCCACGCCGGTCTGCCCCTTGCAGCGCACCTCAGCCGTGATGATGATGCGGCTCACCGCCGCGTCAATCTCAAAATCAACCGCGACTTTACTCAACAACAGCGTGTGGCAGAGAGGAATGATGTCCGGCGTGCGCTTGGCGGCCATGATGCCGGCAATGCGCGCCGCGGCCAACACGTCGCCCTTGGGCGCGTTGCCGTCCCGAATCGCGGCCAGCGTCGCCGGTTCCATGCGCACCTCGCCCTGCGCGATGGCCGTACGGCTGGTCACGGCCTTTTCGGCCACATCCACCATGGCCGCATGTCCTCGAGCATCCAAATGCGTCAACGTTTCCACCAATAGCTCCATTTCTGAAAACAGGTCAGAGGATCGATTCAAATTCCCCGATTACGAATGCATCCACCACCGCGCCCGAAGCCAATTCACCCTGGCCCTGAGGCAATTCCAGCAGGGCATTGGCAGAGCGCATGCTCAGAAGGCGGCTGCTGGCCTGGCTGCCGGTGCTCACGGCCAGAAAGCCGCCGCGGCCGTCATTCAAGCGACTATCCCACCGCAGCGTGGCCCGATGATACTCCGGCCGCTGGGGGTCCAGCGCCAAAGGTTGAGCCAGATGCGCCTGCACCTGGGGCAAAGCGGGCTGAGGATGGCCTGCCAGCCTGCGCATGGCAGGCAGCGCCATCAGATAAAACGTGACCAGGCTGCTGACCGGATTGCCCGGCAGGCCGAAGATGAGCGTACGCCGCCCGCCCGCATCCGCCGTGGCGAAGGTAAGGGGCTTGCCCGGCTTCATGCGGATGCGGCCGAAGTGCACCCGCCCCGCGTGATCCAGCAAGGGCTTAATCAGGTCCAGATCCCCCATGGAGACGCCGCCGGAAGTAAGCAGGATATCCGCTTCCCGCAGCCCTCGCTGCACTGACGCTTCCAGTTGCGCCTGGTCATCCCGGCCAATGCCCAGGTCCACGACTTCGCCGCCGCCCTGACGGATGGCCGCGGCCAACATAGCCCGATTGCTGTCCCGAATCTGGCCCGGGCCGGGAAGCTGATCGGGCTCCACCAGCTCGTCGCCGGTCGAGAGGATAGCCACCCGGGGACGCGGATAGCAGCGCACAGCGGTCGCGCCGGCCGTGGAGAGCAGGCCGATTTCGGCCGCGCCCAGACGCGCGCCCGCAGCCAACAGAGTCTGCCCGGCCTGAACGTCTAGCCCAATCGGCCGAACATCCTGACCCGGCGCCACCGTTGTGTTGATGCGTACCCAGCCTACGCCATTCTGCTCGGGAAGCGGGACGGTCTCTTCCACCATGACAACGGCATCCGCACCCATAGGCACGGGCGCGCCGGTGGTAATGTACGCAACGCTGCCCGCTTCCAGCGTAAAGTCAGCCATACGGCCGGCCGTTACCTGACCAATAACAGGATAGTCGCCCGGCCCGTCGCTCGCCACAACCGCGTAACCGTCCTTGACCGCGGCCGGGAAGGGCGGCAGCGGCTCCCCCGCGCGCACGTCTTCGGCCAGCGTTAATCCCAGCGCGCGGGCGGGCGTCAGGATGATGGGCGTCAGAGGCGCCGCCTGCTCCAGGACAACGGCCAGCGCATCGGCCACGGGCAGCATGGGGTAGGGTGATTCAGCCATAGCTCTCCTTATCTATACCCCGTCGCGGACGGGATGTTCGGAGCGGTACGCCACCGGCCCAATGTCGGCAGCAGCCTGATCCAAAAAGCGCCCGGCAAATTCGACCATACGATATACGTCATCAAAGGTGGTCGCAATGCCCAAAGAAATGCGGATTGAGCCGATGCTCTTCTGATATTCACACGTGACAACCCGGCGCAGCTCATCAAAACTTATGTGATCGCCGGATTGAAAGAAGGCGGCCATCTCCTCTGCGGTAAGGCCATGGGCGATTTCGCCCGCGCCCGGATTGCAGAAGCAGCCCGTACGCAAAGAGATGCCGGCGTAGTTGGCCAGTTCCTCGATACGCTGCTCATCCATTCCCCGGCCGTCAGCCCCGTAAAAGGTGGCGGTGATGGTGCCGCCGCGCCGATCCACCGTGGCGGGGCCGTGGACGCGCAGAAGCGGCAGGCCGTTGCTGTGGCGCAGCCCGGTCAGCGCATCCAGCAGCCAGGCGCAGAGCGCGGCAACCCGATCATGGATGGTATCAATGCCCACGCTGTTGATGTGGCGCAACCCCGTTTCCACGGCCGGGATGTTCAGATAATCCACCGTACCGTCTTCAAATGCCGCTTCGCTGTCGGCAAGATGGTGGCCGTCGCCCTGGACGGAGGCGATGGTGATGGTGCCGCCGGCAAACCAGGGACGCTGAAGCTTTTTCAGCGCCTCCCGTCGGGCCAGCAGCACACCCAGGCCGGTGGGATAACCGAAAATCTTATAGAAGGAAAGGGAAACGAAATCAGGTTGATGGACAGACAAGTCCAGCCGATTGGTCGGCGCAAAGGCCGCAGCATCCAGCAACACGTCCCAGCCCAGGGCCTGGGCCTCATCGATCAGGGCGAGGGGATGCTGTACGCCCGAAAAGTTAGATTGGGCGGGAAAAGCAAAGAGGTGCGGCGCATCCGGCGCGATCCGGATCAGCTCATTGCGCAACTGGATCTCATCCAGACGCAGATCAGGCTGCACCAAGCGCACGTAGCGGACATCAGCCCCCCGACTACGGGCAAATTCCCGAATGCCGTTGACCGAATTGTGGTTATCAAAGGTGAGCAAAAAGCGTGCGCCCGGCCGAAAAGGGTAAGATTCGCCCACGTGCTTGAGCGCACCGCTGGCATTGGGGGTAAAGATGGCCGCATATTCCTCAGGCGCGGCATTGAAAAAATCCAGGACATAAGCCCGGGTCCCTTCCACCAACTCGGTCATGGCCAGAGAGGTCGGATTATGCGAGTGGGGATTACCCAACACCCGGGTACTCAACAATTCCATATGCCGGGCGATCTGGCTGGCGGCATGCAGGCCGCCGCCCGTGTAGTCCAGATAGACCTGACCCTGTTCATCCAGCCGCGCGTACTCGCGCCGTCGCAATTCCTGTACGGCCGCCTCATCAAATACAGGATAATCCGCCAGAAAACCGGCCCGGGCCGCCTCCATTTCCGTCGTGCGACAGGCCGGCTCTTCCTGCTCTTCGCCATCCGCTTGATTCAACGCGTGAATTTGCTCCATTGCCCATTCCTTTCGGCCCAATAACTCCCTATTGACAGCCCTGTCGCACAGAGGTCAGTAACTGTCCGTTTGGTAAGTTGGCGGCTTGTCGGCTTAGCCGCCCCCGGGGACGCACCCAAACCGCCCTGTTCCGACAGAGATAAGCTATCTTAGCATAGGCCCAATGTCTGAGACTAGCGCAATTCAGGCATAAATCCCGCGAAACCCGATTCCTCCAACTCGAGTTTCGATGATTTTGCACC
>JAGRCP010000107.1 GCA_020433455.1 Caldilineaceae bacterium
GGCCCTCCCCTACGGTATACCGGCCGGTGCGCCGGTCCCGGTGACGCGCCCGCGTGGGTTGTATGAAAGCCCGCGCGAAAATTTTTTCGCGTTTTGTTCCACAGCAGCCCGCTATGCTATCTTACAACGATGGAACCACCAGCCGCACTCTCTTCACCCAAAACCGAATCATTGCTGGCCCAGTGCATCCATTGCGGACTCTGTCTGCCCGCCTGCCCGACGTATGCGGTGCTTCAGTCTGAGACGGACAGCCCGCGTGGCCGCATTCAGTTGATGGCTGCGGCGGCCCAGGGTCGCATCGATCTGGACGGGGCTTTCCGCACCCACATCGATCTCTGCCTGGGCTGTCGCGCCTGCGAGACGGCCTGCCCGTCGGGCGTCCAATATGGCTCGCTGCTGGAGGCGGCACGCGCCGGTATCGAGGAGAAGCGCAAGATTGGTCAGCCCGAGCGGATCGTGCGCCGCCTGGCGCTCAGAGAATTGATGCCGAACAAGCAACGCTTGCGCTTGCTGGCTCGCGGCCTGGTGTTCTACCAGCGCCTCGGCATCTCCAAGGCTATCGAAGCGCTCGGCGTCCTGCCCCCTCGGCTGCGCAGCTTGGAAGCGCTCCTGCCGCCGCTTGCGGCCGTCTTCCCGAATTACAGCGTGCCGGCTCCCGCCATGGGCAAACGACGCGGCCGCGTCGCCTTCCTGTACGGCTGTGTGCAGGACGCTTTCCTGGGCAACGTCAACGCGGCAAGCATTCGCGTCTTGCAACGCAACGGCTACGAAGTCCACTTCCCGCAGACGCAGACCTGCTGCGGCGCGGCTGCCCTGCACGTGGGCGAAAACGATTTGGCCTTGGATCTGGCCCGCCGCAACATCGACGCCATCGAGCTGAAGCGCTACGATGCCATCATCAGCAACGCCGGCGGCTGCGGCGCCACGCTCAAGGAGTACGGTCGCCTTCTGGCCAATGATCCGGCCTACGCGCAGCGAGCCCAGGACTTTGCGGCCAAGGTGCAGGACATCAGCGAATTTCTCGCCGTCCGCCTGCACGCGACGCCTACAGGACGCATTGACGCACGCGTCACCTATGCCGACTCCTGTCACCTGCGCCATGTTCAACACGTTGTCAACCAGCCGCGCCGTCTTCTGCAGCAGATTCCCGGCATCGAGTTGATCGAAATGGCGGAACCGGGCAAATGTTGCGGCAGCGCCGGCGTCTACAACATCATCCACAGCGAGACAGCCGACCTGGTGCTCGACGCCAAGATGGCCGACATTCGCAACACCGGGGCCGAGATTATCGTGACTACCAACACCGGCTGTCACATGCAATATATCTACGGCGTCAAACGTGCCGGGCTGAACATGCGCGTGGTGCATTTGGTCGAACTACTGGATTGGTCCTATGCAAACCATGACGCTACCGACGGAACTTTTTGATCGCCGACAACTGATCACCAATCCGGTCGAGCTGATCGCGTATGAAGTCGACGCCGGCTTTGATCGCGGCAAGCCGGACGCGGCCTTTTTCCCGCAAAGCAGCGCGGATGTCAGCCGCTTGGCGCGCTGGGCCAAGCAAGCGGGCATGCCGCTCATCCCACGCGGCGCCGGGACCGGGCTGGCCGGGGGCGCCATTGCCGAAGAGGGCGGCATCATTATCCCCTCTTCGCGCATGAACCAACTACTGGAACTGGATGTGCGCGGGCGCACGGCATGCGTCCAGAGCGGCCTGGTGAACCTGACCCTCGATGGGCTGGCCAAGGCCGCCGGCCTCTACTACCCGCCGGACCCGGCCAGCGGTCGATCCTCCGTGCTCGGCGGCAATATCGGCGCCAATGCCGGCGGGCCTCACTGCTTCAAGTACGGCGTCACTAGCAACTACGTCATGGGACTCACCGTGGTGCTGGCCGATGGCGAAATCGTTTCCCTGGGCGGCCAGGCCTACGACTATCCCGAATATGATCTGACCGCGCTGGTGGTGGGCAGCGAAGGCACGTTGGGCATCGTCACCGAGGCCACGCTGCGCCTCATCGCCCATCCCCCCGGCGTCATGACCATGATGGTCTCGTTCGAGTCCGAGATCGCGGCCGGCAAGGCCGTCTCCGCCGTGATTGCGGCCGGGCTGACGCCGGCGGCCATGGAACTCATGGACCAGCGCTCCATGCGCATGATTGAGGCCTTCACGGGCGCGGGGCTGCCCGTCGACGCCGGCGCCGCGCTCATCGTCGAGGTCGATGGCTATGCGGCCGGCCTGGGCGTACAGATGGACGAGATCATCGATCTGCTGCGTGCTAACGGCGGAGACGATTTCCGCATCGCCACCACCGAGGAAGAGCGCCAAAAAATTTGGTATGGACGCAAGAGCGCGGCGGGGGCCTTTTCGCGTCTCTCGCCCAACTACGTGCTCACCGATATCACCGTGCGGCGCAGCCTGCTGGGCGAAGTGGTGGCCCAGGTTACCGAGGTCTGTGACCGCTATGATGTGCGCACGGCCAACTTCTACCACGCGGGCGACGGCAACCTGCATCCGCTCATTCTCTGCGATCTGCGCGACGAAGAATTGATGGAGCGGGTGCACAAGGCCGGCCAGGAGATCATCCGCATCTGTTTGGAGCGGGACGGCAGCATCAGCGGCGAGCATGGCATCGGCATTGAAAAACGGGGCTACATGGCGCAGATGTACAGTGGCGCCGAGTTGGCGGCCATGCTCGACATTCGCGACATTTTCAATCCCGACGGCATTCTCAACCCCGGCAAGGTCTTCCCCGCAGACATTCCGGCGCCGAAGGCGCAACCGCCGGTTTTGCCGCCGGATGATGTCTTTGCGCCTGAGAACGCCGAAGAGGCCGCGGCCGGCCTATTGGCCCTGGCGCAAGCCGGCCGGAGCGTGCGCATCGGCAGCGCCGCGCGCGGGGATCGCGCGGGTGCGCATCGCTGGCTCTCGACCGCCAAATTGAGCGGCGTCATCGATTTCGAGCCGGACGATCTCTTTATCACCGTGGGCGCGGGCACGCCGCTGGTCGAGGTCCAGACCTTCCTGGCCGAGTACGGTTTGCAGACGCCCCTGGCCTCGCCTTGGCCCCAGGCGTCGATTGGCGGGCTGGCGGCGGCCAATGCCAACGCACCGCTGCGCATGCGCTACGGCGGCCTGCGTGACAACGTGCTCTGCACCACCGTCGCCCTGGCCAACGGCCGCGTGATTCGCGCCGGGCGACCCCTGGTCAAGAACTCGGCCGGCTACGACCTGCCCAAGCTCTTCGTCGGCTCGCAGGGGACGCTGGGTCTGCTCTGCGACGTCACGCTCAAACTGACGCCCTTGCCGCGCGCACGCCGCACCTTGGCCGTCCCTGCGCCCACCATGGCCGCGGGGCTGGTCCTGGCCGACGCCGCGCTCCACCATGCCTTGGTCGCCTCCGCGGTGCTGCTGGTCGAGGGAGCGAACGTGCCCATGTTGGCTGCTTCACCCTACGTTTTTCTCTACACCGCGGAAGGACCGGCGGAAGATGTCGAGGCCGAATTGGCGCTCGTTGAACAGGCGTTGCGTCGGGCCGGGGCCCACCTGATCGTGGAGAGCGACGCAACGGGTCTGGCCGCCTGGACCCACTTTTTGGCCGCGTCCAAGCCGGATGACCTGTTGCTGCGTATGGGCGTTCCGGCCAAAGCGCTGGCCGCCTATCTGGCCGACATCGCGCCGGGCGACACCCTGGCCGCCTGCATCGATTGCGCCTGCGGCCTGATCTACGCCAAAGCCGCGCCCGGCAACGGCATGGAAGCCGCCGCGCTCACCCGCGCGCTGCGTCAACCGGCCCTGGCCCTGGGCGGCTACGTCGTGACTCTCTCCGCCCATCGGCAAGGAGACGACGTCATTGACCGCTGGGGCTACCGGCCGTCGAGCCTGCGGCTCATGCAGCAGTTAAAGCAGCGCTGGGATCCAAGCGGCGTGTTAAATCCGGATTGACTTTTCTGCGCTGACTGTCTGATATGCACTCCCCGCTAACGCGGATGTGCGGGTGCTCCCCCTGGGAGCTGTGCTGCCAACCCTTCGTTTCCTTGTTCCTGTTTCCTGCTTCCTCTTCACCCGGAGCAATCGCCATGATGAATATCGATGCCTGGCGCGAAGCCGTTACCCAACGTCTCCACACCCTGGCCCGGGAGATTCATGCCTGGACGCCGGATCTGCTCTATGGCGCGCTCTGCTCGGCCTCGCTGCTGCCTGTGGTGACCGCGGCCCATCAGGGCGATTTTACCGCGGTCGCGGCCCTGACCGGCGTGGTGGGTGCGGTGGGTGGCAACCTCATTTCCGGCCAGATTCAGGCCTGGAAAGACCGTTCTGAGGAAGATCTGGCCGCCGAGTTGACCGCTAACGCACGGGACGATTCAGCCTGGCGCGATGCACTGGACAAGCTATTGGCCGAGTTCCAGGCCCCGCAGACGGTCCAGGCCGTGCTCAGCGAGGCGGATCGAGACTGGTTTGCCCGCGCGCTGAAGGAAAGCCTGGCCCTCGTGAAAAGCGGCCTCACCGTGATGAATGAAGGCGCGTGGGTCGTGGGGGATGGGAACATCATCCAGACGGGCGACGGCGCCGTCGCTACGGGGGGCGGCGCGCATATCGGGGGAGATGTGCAGGTCGCAGGCGACTTTATCGGGCGAGACTCTTACACAACGGTACAGTATGACGATCCCCAGGCCCGGCGCGAGCAGGCCCGGATCACCTACCTGACGCGCCTCTCTAACCGCTGCCCGGCTCTGCCCATGGCCGCTATGGGCGGAGGAGAAGGGCTGCGCGATGTCGTGCGTCTGGATCAGGTCTATGTGGAAATGGATACGCAGACGCCGGCTGAACGGCCCGAGGGGCATGCCGGGGATCGTGAGCGTGAAGCCGATATGCTTCGTGAAAAACCGGACCCGCTCTCCGCCTTGGAGGCGGCTACCCGGGAAGCGCGCCTGGTTCTTCTGGGCGATCCCGGCGGCGGCAAGAGCACCTTTATCAAGCAACTGGCCGCGTGGCTGGCCGAGGCCGGGCTGGGCCGGAGGAAGCCGCCTCCAGGCTGGTCATCGGAGACGCTGCCCTTTTTTACCAACCTGCGCGACCTGGCTCCGCGTCTTGCCGCCCTGGAACTGGACGGACTGGCCGACGACCAGCGCAAGGTTCGGCTGCGCCAAGCAATGCATGCCCAGTGGCGGGCGGATGTGGAGGCCCTTTCCCTCTCTCCGGATTCGGTGCTGGAGGCGTATGAGGCGGCGCTGACCACAGGGGCGGCTCTGCTCATTTTTGACGGGCTGGACGAAGCGCCGGAAGCTGTACGTCCCCGCATTGCCCTGCTGCTGGATGCCCTGGCCGAACTTTATCCCGCTGTCGCCCATCTGATTGTGACCTGCCGGGTGCGCTCCTACATCGGCGCAACCGAGCTGGAGAAGTTTGAGGCTCATCAACTGGCCCGCTTTGACGAGAAGAAGATCCGGCGCTTTGCCACCGGTTGGTATCAGGCCCAGGTCGATCTGGGCCGCCTGACGCCCGACGACGCTGAGGCCCGGCGAGACGATCTCATCCTGGCCGCGCTTTCCTCCGACCTGGTGGAACTGTCCGAGAACCCTATGCTGCTGACCGTCATGGCCGTCATCCACCAGCAAGACGTAGGGCTGCCTCGGGATCGGGTGAAGCTCTACCATCGGGCGGTGACGGTGCTTCTCCATCGCTGGCAGCGCCACAAAGGCGTGCAGGTATCGGAGCAGTTGGCCGCGCTGCTGGCTGATGAGCGCAAGATGCGTGACATTCTGGAACGCTTGGCCCACGATGCCCATCGCAAAGAAGCGGACGAACAGGGCCCGTTGCGCCGGGGTGAACTGCTGGACGTTCTTGAAGGTGACGACTATCTGGGGGATTTGACCCTGGCCGGCGAGTTTTTGACCTACGTGGACGAGAAGGCCGGCGTCCTCGTGGGCCAGGGCGGCAGCAAAGACGCGGCGCGGCCCGTCACCTACGCCTTCCCCCATCGCACCTTTCGGGAATATCTGGCCGGCTGCTATCTGGTCAGCGGACGGCCCTCGGCGCGCACCCTGCGCCCCTATGCCCAGGAAGCGGACGTCTGGTACCTGGCCATGCAGTTGGCGGGCGAAGAGTTGCTCCACAATCGGCGCAGCCCATCGGTCTTGCTGGACCTCATGTACGCGCTCTGTCCCGCCGGCGAACCGGAGGAAGCGCGGGACTGGCGTACCGCGCTCTGGGCGGGCCACATGGCCAAAACCCTTGGTCCCAGGGCGGTGGCGGATGATTGCGAACCGGGCGGCGGGCGTGAATTTTTGGATCGCCTCACCCGCCGTATGGTTGCTCTTGTGGAACAGAGGCTTTTGACGCCGCCCGAGCGAGCCGACGCCGGGCGCATCCTGAGCGTGTTGGGCGATCCCCGGCCGGGCGTGGGCGTTTGCAACGGCCTGCCTGATATAGCGTGGCGTCCGGTCGAGGCGGGTCCTTTTATCATGGGCAGCGATAAGCAGGTCGATCCATGGGCATATGAAGACGAAGAGCCCCAATTTACGTGTAACCTGATTGCGCACCCATACCGTATCAGCCGCTATCAGGTGACGGTGCTCCAATATCAGGCCTTTGTCAGTGTAGGCGGGTATACCCGGCGGGCTTACTGGACTGAGGCCGGCTGGGCGTGGCGGAAGCAAAATCAAATATCGGGGCCGGAAGATTACTCAAAAGTCTTCCAAACGCCCAATCATCCCCGGGTAGGCGTAAGCTGGTATGAGGCAGTGGCCTACTGCAACTGGCTGAGTGAGCAATGGGGCTATGCAGTGCGCCTGCCCACCGAGGCCGAGTGGGAACGGGCCGCGCGTCATACTGACGGCCGTATCTATTCCTGGAATGGTGAATTTGACGTCCGCTGTTGTAATATGGGAAAAACGGGCATCGGTGCGACCAGCGCGGTAGGGGCGTTTCCGGCCGGCAATGCCCAGTGTGGCGCAACTGATATGAGCGGCAACGTGTGGGAGTGGTGCAGTACCAAGCGGGTCGGTGATTATGAAGGGTATGAAAAGCGGGCTGACGATGATTTGACGGGTTGCGCCACCCGCGTGGTGCGGGGTGCCGCCTTCGACGACCCTCCGGTCAACGTGCGTTGCGCCTCTCGCGACGGCTACAACCCGAACTCCCGCAACTACTACATCGGTTTCCGGGTTGTGGCCTCCGACTTTTGATCCTCTGATCTCTGGGTTCTCTGGCCTCTGATCACGCTGGCGCTCTGACTCTCCGGCGAGGGGGTCTGGGGGAGCGCAGCGTCCCCCAGCGTGCAAAGTTGCGGCCCGGCGGGCGGGCCCCCGTGCCCGCCCGTTGCGTCAGGCGTCCCGATCCTCGTCCGGTCGCGGGGTTGCGGACCGGCACAGAGGCCG
>JAGRCP010000108.1 GCA_020433455.1 Caldilineaceae bacterium
TAGGTTCGAATCCTACAGGGGGTGCCTGGAAAAGGCCTGCGTGCTATGGGCATGACAGGTCTTTTTGATTGTCCGATGGGGTACCCCTTTCCTTACTATCTGTATCTGCTATTTGTATCCGTATGAAATGAGGGTTTTCTATGTCTGAGTTGCCGTATGCCCCGCTTCGGATTGATGTCTGGTCCGATTTCGTTTGACCATGGTGCCGTCTGGCCGCCTCCAGTCTGGAGGCTCTACAAGCGGAACAGTCGGCTGACGCGCCCGTCGAAATTCACTGGCGCTCATTTGAGTTGCGTCCCCAAGGCGCTCCGCCACCGTCGCCTGACTACCTGGCTAAAGTGGAGGCCGGTCGTCCCCGCCTCTATGCCATTGCCAAGGAGCAATACGGCATCGAAATGAACCCCGGACCTTCCGGCCTTGACAGCCGTCCTGCGCTCATTGGTGCGAAGGTCGCGGAGAGCATGGGAAAAGGCTCGGCGTATAACCTGCGCGTGCTGCACGCGTACTGGGAAGAGGCGGCGGATATTGAAAATCCCGCAATCCTCGCTGACCTGGCGGAGGAAGCGGGCCTGCCACGCGATGAGTTCCTCGCCGGGCTGAATGAACCGCGCTTCGCGGTCCAGGTGGACGAGGATATCGCCCTGGCAAGCGAGTACGGCCTCGGCGGCGTTCCAGCTATGGTCTTTCAAAACCGCTATCTGGTCTCCGGCGCGCAGCCGCTTGCGGTGTTGCGTCAGGTGGTGGAGCAGGTGCGGAATGACGATAACAAACCCAGTGAAAGGAACGAAGCATGAGCGACCTGCAATCACGTTTTGAGGCCGCGGCTGCCGCGGCTCAACAGCTGCCCAGCAAGCCGGATAACGAAACGCTCCTCCAACTGTATGCACTTTACAAGCAGGCGACGCAGGGCGACGCAGGCGGTAAGCAGCCGGGCCGCTTCGATCTGGTGGGCCGGGCCAAGTATGACGCCTGGAACAAACTCCGAGGCACATCCCAGGATGATGCCAGGGAGACATATGTCTCCCTGGTTGAGGAACTGCAGGGCAAAGGGGTATAGTTTTTGGCTCTTGAGGTATCCCTGTGGCCTGCTTTCTGAGGCGTGATAAGTGATTCGTGACGGTTGTCATGCACAGCGTCACGGATTACTTATCACGCCTCACGTATCCGATAACCGCGTGAGTCTGAACTCCGATCATGTCTGGAACCCTCATCCGTCGCGCAACGGCGGGCGATACTGCGCCCATCGCCCGGCTTTTGCGTGCGGCCTATGCCGAATATCGCGGGCGGTTGGACCCGCCGTCCGGCGTACATGAAGAGACCGCAGCCGGTGTGGCGGCTCTGCGCGCGCGGGAAGACGCCTTCGTCGCCGATCGAGCGGGCCGCATCATTGGCTGCGCCTTTTACGACGTGGGCCAACAGGCAGGCCGCCGGCGCTGTTGGCTCCACCGAGTGGCCGTATTGCCCGGCGAACGCGGACAGGGACTGGGCCGCGCGCTGGTCAATGCTGTGGAGCAGGCTATGCTGATCCGGGGCGTCCGGCTTATGGAGTTGGGGGTGCGGATCCCGCTGACCGATAATCATCGTTTCTGGCAGGAAGTGGGTTACCGTATCGTGGATGCCCGGGCGCATGACGGCTATGATCTGCCCACTTTCTACGTGCTGCGCAAGGATCTGGGCGACGAAGAGGAGCCCTTTCTTATGCGCCATATCGTTGTTGTTGAGTATGATGACGCGTGGCCGGTTGAATTTGCAGCCGAGGCCGCGCGTATTGCCCCCCTCTTCGGCGACAATCTGGTCAGGATTCACCATGTGGGCAGCACCTCCGTACCCGGCCTGGCGGCCAAGCCCATCATCGATATGCTGCCTCTGGTCAAGGATATCCGTCGGGTGGACGCCGTCATCCCCCGAATGATCGACGCCGGCTATCAGGCCATGGGCGAATTCGGCCTGCCTGGCCGGCGCTATTTCAAGCGGGATACGGACGGCGAGCGCACGCATCATGTTCACGTCTACGCCGCCGGCGATCCCAATGCCCGGCGTCATCTTGCCTTTCCCGCCTACCTGCGTCATCATCCTGCTGGGGCGGCGCGCTATGCCGCGTGTAAGCGCGCCGCCGCGACCGATCATCCCGACGACATCATCGCCTACATGGATTACAAGGACGGTTTGATCAAGGAGCTGGAGGCGGAAGCGCTGGCTTGGTATGCAGAGGTGGAGATTAGGGATTAAGCGATTGGGAGATGAGAGATTGTCGGCGTCTGCCTTCAGTGTCAAGTCAACCCGCTCAATTACGCATCACTCATTACGCATCACTCATTACGCATCACATTTTAAGGAGACTTCATGTCCAAACAACAATGGTCCTCGCCGCCGGCGATGGAAATCGATACCGACAGGACCTACGAAGCCAAGATTGAGACCAACCGGGGCACGATTGTGCTGGATCTCTATCCCGAATACGCGCCGCAAACGGTCAACAACTTCGTCTTTTTGGCCAACCAGGGCTTTTACGACGGTGTGACTTTTCACCGCGTTATTGACAATTTTATGATTCAGGGCGGCGACCCCACGGGCAGCGGTCGGGGCGGTCCCGGTTACAAGTTCGCCGATGAGTTTGACGGCAACCCCCTGCGCCACGAGACCGGCGTCATTTCCATGGCCAATGCCGGGCCCGGCACCAACGGCAGCCAGTTCTTCATCACCCATGGTCCTCAACCCCACCTGGACGGCCGCCACACAGTCTTCGGCAAGGTGACCGACGGTATGGATGTGGTCAATAAAATCCGCCAGGGCGACAAGATGATCGCGGTCGTGGTGGAATAGGGTGTGCAGGTGGCAGGTGGCAAGTAAACCAGTAACAAGTAGACGACCCCACCCCATGCCGCCTGTCACCATCCTTGGCCCGTCACAACCCGGCGGGGTCTATGTACTGCGCGTGACCGCGGCCGAGCCGCTCATGGTGCGCTTTGGGCGCTTCGCCGGCGGACGGGCCGTCGAGCTGCCTGCGGGCGATTACCTTTATGTGGGATCGGCCAGGGGCAAGCGGGGCAGTGCAACCCTGGCCCGGCGTACGTTGCGCCACGCGACGCGTAGCGGTAACAAGCCGCCCCATGGGTTGCGTCTCCTCCTGCTGCGCGCGCTGATGGATGTCGAATTGGCGGACTCGCGTATGGCGCGGCCTCAGGCCAAGCGCTTGCGTTGGCATATCGATTACCTCCTGGATGAGTTTGGGGTGGAGTTATGCGCGGTGTTGCTCATTGGCGGTGACGCAGTTTCCGAGGAGCGTTTGGCCGCTCGTCTGGCCGCAGACCCCGCCACCTTCGTTCCCGCGCCGGGCCTGGGCGCCTCGGATCACCCGGGCGCTACCCACCTCTTTGGCCTGGCGCTTTCCCCACAAAGTGAGCGCGACGATTGGTGGGCCCGGTTCGTCGAATGGGTTGAAGAGGGAAGATTTGGGTTTGTAGGTCGGCGCCTCCGGCCCGACATTCCGGCGTGAACTGCATACTTCATTCTGACATGAGATTGGAGATTGGGTGGTAGGGAGATGGGGGCATTGTGAGCGGAAGCCAATCGACTGAGCGGACGTATGCCCGGGTGAGGCTGGTAGTGGGGCAGATTCCGCCGGGCAGGGTGGCTACCTACGGTCAGGTGGCCGCGATTGTGGGGCGCTGCACGCCGCGCATGGCCGGCTATGCGCTGGCCGCGCTGCCGGCGGGTTCAGATGTGCCCTGGCAGCGGGTCATCAACGCGCAGGGCAAGATCAGCCCCCGGGGCGACAATCACGGGGCCGTGCTGCAGGAAGAGTTGCTGGCTCAGGAAGGCATCCTCTTCGGCCCCGAGCGTAAAATCTCCCTTCCCCGCTATCGCTGGGAAGGCCCGGGCCTGGCCTGGCTGCTGGAGAACGGATTCGATCCGGAGAGTTCGTGGACGCCGGATGAGTATGAGGAATGAGGGATAAGGAAATAAGGAATTAGAAATGAGGAATTAGAAATCGTGTCACGTTGTTGTAGAGCGATGGTCAGACGCACCTTATTTTTCATTCCTTATTTCTCGTTTCTCATTCGTAAAAGGAGCTTTGTTGTGGAGTACGTCATTCCCATCGCCGCGGGGATTGCCCTGAGCGCAGCGACAGGTTTTCGGATTTTTATGCCCTTCTTCGTGTTGAGTCTGGCCGCACTGGGCGGCTACGTTGATCTGGCGCCCGGCTTTGCCTGGCTGGCTACGCCGCCCGCGGTGATTATGCTGGGCGTAGCCAGCGTGTTGGAGATTGGCGCCTACTTTATCCCCTGGGTGGACAATTTGCTGGACGGCATTGCCACGCCCGCGGCTGCGATTGCCGGGACGCTGGCCGCCGCGTCCCTCTTCGGCGACATGTCTCCCATGCTTCAGTGGAGCCTGGCCGTGATCGCGGGCGGCGGCGTGGCCACCGCGGTCCAGGCGAGTACGGTCGTCGCCCGGGGCGCATCCACCTTGTTCACCGGCGGACTGGGTAACTTCCTCGTGGCCACGCTTGAACTGGTAAGCGCAACAGCGATTGCCCTGCTGGCCCTGCTCGCGCCCGTGCTCGCCCTTGTCCTGGTCATGGCCCTTTTGTTCTGGATCGGCGGCCGCCTTACCGCGCGCCGCCGGGCGCGTCCCCAGGCGGGTTAGTTTGTTTTTAATTCAATTGAACAGTAGGGCGTTCTGGGTTCAGGAGTCCCACGCGTTTCGGACTATTCCTTTCTGCATCTTTTTAGATACATAAGGGTTATCGTGCCCGAATAGATAATGAGAAATGAGACGATATAGACTTCCCACCATTGATCCATCATGCCTTCTCCTCATCACTTTTGAGTTGCCCCGGCGCGTCTGTAGGTTCTTAGGCCAACGAAAAATTTAAGTTGACGGCTTAACGACCCGAAGAGACGGCTATTGCGGCTGCTCGCCCGGGAGCGCCGGACGCCAGTCCGGCAACCCTTGCCAGGCTCCAGCCTGGCGCTCCCGGGGACGCCTGTAACTGATACGGATCGCTGTATCAATGTTTTATTGCGTTGGCCTTAGTGGTTAACCTGTGAGTTAGTATAACTTATACTCCGTTCAGAATGAAACCCGCAGTTTGCCACTCGACCCGTGCGGCAGAAAAACTGTTGGTCTCAAATTGCACGCAGTATAGTTGAGAGTCTCTATCTCGCGAATTTTCCCCAATATCGGAGAGCCGGCTCTCACCCGCCAACGAATCTGACACATCTCTTTTTTGCCCTATAACCACAACAATTTTTGTCAATCTTTTGACTCAATGATACGCTCTTGGCGCGCGTTTGTAATGAGGTCGAAACGCAGGCGGATGCATCAACCTTGAACCACGGTTGATCCCCTAAGGGGCTTTCTGTATCCCTTAGTCTTATCCGCCCGGCCAGGTATCAGCGGGAGTCTGAATCCCATGACAGTACGGATTGAAGTGCGCGGGGCCCACGCCGCCACAACCCGAGGCATTTTGCGTAATGCCATAGCCCTCGGCATCAACGAGCTGAGAGCGTGTACGGTCAGCCGCCTCTACTTTCTGGAAGAAAATCCCGGTGCGGAGTTGCTCCAGCAGCTCTGCACTTTTTTATTGGCGGATCCGGTCACAGAGAGCGCAAGCTGGGACGTCCGCCCATCCGATAAGGGCGTTCACGTCATCGAAGTCGCGCCCCGGCCTGGCGTTACCGACGTGGCCGCGCGGGAGCTGCGCCGGGGCATGCAGGAGATCGGGCTGCCCGATTGCGACGTGACCACCGGCACGCGTTATGAATTGACCGGTGACGTAACGGACGCCCAACTCCACTTGCTGGCCGAGAAACTGCTCTGCAACGCTACCATCCAGCACTTCCGCATCGGTCCCATCTTCCCCCAATTCGGCGCGGAGGTCGTGGGAAGCGGCCTGGTGGAGGAGGTTTCCCTCACCCGCGCGATGGACGATGAACTATTGACCATCAGCCGTGAGCGGCTGCTTTCGTTGGACCTGCACGAAATGCACGCCATCCGGGATTTCTACATTGACGCGGGCCGGGAGCCCACCGACGTGGAGCTGGAGACCCTGGCCCAGACCTGGTCCGAGCATTGCGTCCACAAGACCTTCCGCGCCCGGATCAATTTCACCCACGAAGATGCCGACGGCGCGGTCATCAGCCGGACAGAGATCGACGGGCTGCTCAATCAGTACATCCGCGCGGCCACCGAAGCGGTCTATCCTGAGTGGCTCCATTCGGCCTTTGTGGACGATGCCGGCATTATCGCCTTTGACGAGCGCTACGATCTCGCCTTCAAGGTGGAGACCCACAACCATCCCTCGGCGCTGGAGCCCTTCGGCGGGGCCAACACGGGCGTAGGTGGCGTGGTGCGGGACATTTTGGGCGTTTCGGCCCGGCCCATCGCCTGCACCGATGTGCTCTGCTTCGGTCCCCAGGATTTCCCCCACGCTGAATTGCCGCCCGGCATCCTTCACCCCCGGCGGATTGCGGAAGGGGTGGTCGCGGGCGTGGGCGATTACGGCAACAAGCTGGGGTTGCCCACGGTCAACGGCGCGGTGCTCTATGATGCCGGGTATCTGGGCAATCCGCTGGTCTTCTGCGGCTGTGCAGGTCTGCTGCCCAGGGGGACTCACCCCACTGCGGCCCAGGTCGGCGATTTAGTCGTCGCGCTGGGTGGGCGCACCGGGCGGGACGGTATCCACGGCGCGACCTTCTCCTCCGCCGAGTTGACCCACGAGACCGGCGAAACCGCGGGCAGCGCGGTGCAGATCGGCGATCCCATCACCGAGAAGGGGCTCATCGAACTCATCGAGGCGGCGCGGGACGAACAGTTGTACACCGCGATCACCGATTGCGGCGCGGGCGGCTTTTCCTCCTCCATCGGCGAGATGGGCGAGGAACTGGGCGTGGACATCGAGCTGACCAACGTGACGCTCAAATATCCCGGCCTGACGCCCTGGGAGATCTGGCTCTCCGAAGCCCAGGAACGCCTGGTCATCGCCGTGCCGCCCGCCAGGCTGGCCCGCCTGCAAGAGCTGGCCGCGCGCTGGGACGTGGACGTGAGCGTCCTGGGCCGCTTCACCGGCGACCGGCAACTCGTCGTCCGCTACGCCGACCGCATCGTCGCCGACCTGCCCATGGGCTTCCTGCATGACGGCCTGCCGCGGAGAAAGATGGAGGCGGTGTACACAGAGAAGAAGATTGAAGATTGGAAGATTGAAGATTGGGTGTCCGGTAATGGTTGGTCTGACAAGACATTCACGCCTTCCAGTCTTCAATCTTCAATCTTCAATTATGAAAATCTATTGCTTGCCCTCCTTCGTCATCCCTCCATCGCGTCCAAAGAGTCCATCGTCCGCACCTATGACCATGAAGTGCGGGGCGGGACGCTGGTGCGGCCCTTCACCGGCCCCGGCATGGACGGGCCCACGGACGCTGCGGTGCTCAAGCCGCTGGGTACATGGGAACATGACGACGCTTTTGTCCTCAGCAACGGCATCAACCCGCGGCTGGGGCTGTGCGATCCCTACGCCATGGCGGTGAGCGTCATCGACGAAGCGGTGCGCAACGCGGTGGCCGTGGGCGCGGACCCCGACCGCATCGCGATTCTGGATAACTTCTGCTGGGGCAACCCCACCTATCCCGACCGGTTGGGCGCGCTGGTGCGCACCTGCCAGGGCTGCTATGACGGCGCGGTCGCCTACGGCACGCCCTTCATCTCCGGCAAGGACAGCCTCTACAACGAGTTCAACGGCAAACCCATCCCCGGCACCTTGCTCATCTCCGCCATCGCCATTGCGCCGGAGATGAGCAAGGTAGTAACGTCCGATCTCAAAGCGCCGGGCAACCGTCTCTACCTGCTGGGCGAGACGCGGGCGGAGCTGGGCGGCTCGCTCCTCTTTGCGCATCTGGGACTGGAAGGCGGTATTGCCCCGGCCATGCCCGCGGATCCGCTCACCCGCTACCGCGCGCTGCACGGCGCAATCCGGGGCGGGCTCGTTCAATCCTGCCACGATCTGAGCGAAGGCGGCTTGGGCGTCGCGCTGGCGGAGATGTGTATTGGGGGGCGGTTGGGGGCGGAGATCGAGATGGAAAGATTGATAATTGAAGATTGGATATACAAACTCTTGCCATGGCATAAGGAGGATGCGGACAGTGAATCCTTGCCGCCCAATCTTCAATCTTCAATCGTCAATTTGTTTTCTCTTTTCAGCGAATCCAACGGCCGCCTCCTTGTGGAAGTCGCGCCGGAAGATGCGGACGCCTTTGAACAACGCTTCGAGGATGACGTCGCGCTTGCCCTGATCGGCAAGGTCGTTGACGCCCCATATCTGTCGATCCGCTCAGGAGGACAGGCGTTGACGCAATTACCAATCGAGACTATGCTTGGGGCGTGGAGCGGAGAGATTCAATGGAGAGGGCAACATGACAGAGAAAGTTGAGTTAGAGCCAATATTGCAGACAATCAGGAATGTTCAGCCTGAATTGCGCGAACGCTATCATGCGGATATTGTCGGTCTCTTTGGCTCTATTGTCCGGGGCGACCAGACAGCGTCCAGTGATATCGATATTCTTGTCGATTTGGGTCAGGACGCGGGCTTGTTTGATCTCGTTGAACTATCGATTTTTATGGAAGAGCTGCTGAAAAGAAAGGTTGATGCCGTTCCTGCTGACTCGCTGCGTTCCGAGTTGCGTGAGACAGTCATGGCGTCAATTCATCCTTTGTAGCAAAAATCAATGAAGCGCGATTATACCCTCTATTTGTCTGATATTCTCAGCAGCATCGACTGGTTCAATTTTATTTCGGGATTCATCCTCGGACTGTTTGGCAAACCATTCAAAATGACCTGTCTGGTACCAAAGCAACTCTTCAAACCATGCTGGAGGAATTAAACCGAGAATGAAGCCATCTGTTTTAATCCTACACGCGTCGGGGACCAACCGGGATGGCGAGGCGGCCCGTGCGTGCGAGCTGGCGGGCGGCGCGCCCGAGATCCTTCACCTGAACCAACTGCGGGAGAAACGGGAGCGTATGGCCGGGTATGACGCGCTGTTGCTCCCCGGCGGCTTTTCCTACGGCGATGCCCTGGGCGCGGGCGTGCGCTGGGCCCTGGATCTCCAGACCTACTTCCACGACCAGATTCACGCTTTTGTCGACAGCGGCAAGCCCGTGCTGGGCATCTGCAACGGCTTTCAGGTGTTGGTGAAGGCGGGAGTTTTGCCGGGGCAGAGGAATGGCGGACCAGGAATGACGAATGATGAATTGCCGAATGGCGAATCATTAGCGCGCACGGGGATGCTGGGGGAGATCGGGACGCGGCGAGTGACGTTGACCGAAAACGCACAGGGCCGCTTTGAGTGCCGCTGGGTGCATCTGCAAGTCAATCCCGGCGCTGCGGCAGGCTGGCTGGGCCCGCTTGACGAGCTGATCTTCTGCCCGGTGGCCCACGGCGAGGGCAACTTTCAGGTTAAGGATCAGGCCGCGCTGGATGAACTGACCGCCCGCAATCTGGTCGCCTTCCGCTATGTAGACGACAACGGCAACCCGGCCGGCGGACGCTATCCCCTCAACCCCAACGGTTCGGCGGCCGACATCGCCGGGATCTGCAACGCACGCGGCAATGTGGTCGGCCTCATGCCGCATCCGGAAGATCACGTTATTGCTATCCAAAATCCGCTGAGGAGGGCCGACCGTTCAGGTTTGGCGCTTTTCCGCGCTTTCATCCATACTGCATAGGTGAGTCATGTCCCAAAAAGAATCAATCGACGAAGAAACAGAATTGACCTACGGTTCGCCCCTTAGCGCACTTCTGATCATGCTCCTGGTTGCCGGTCTGACTATCTTTCTGGCCACCACTATTCTCCTGGGTTTATCCTGGCTGACGGCGCTGCTCTTTCCCGTTCCCTTCTGGCAGATGCTAATCACGATGGCCGCGTTGCTCTTGATCATTACCTTTATTGTGCTCGGCGTGCAGCCGGCTTCTGCCCTGAGTTCTGTCTGGTGGATTTTGGGCATACTCCTGCTCGTCCTCTTCGTCGCATCCGTCACGGCATGGCTGAGTACGCTGTTTACGCCGCTTACCATGACGCAGACGCTTACGCCCGCCGTGCTGGTCGCGTTGACCGCCATTTACTATTTTTTTCGCATTAGTGATGAGCTGATGCTAACGGCTGAGGCCGAAATCGTGGCCGAAGACGAGGCGGAATTGTGGCGGGGCATACGGAGCGTCCCCATACCCCCGGCGCAGGAGAAGAAGCCCCGGCGCAAGCGACGGACCAAGTCGAATAAGTGAGGTGACGGAATGGAGACTAATACAGTTCGGCGTGAATACCACGCCGGAAATTCGGCGGGTTTACCCCCGGTAGAATCCTTACGTAAATTTCCGCCGGAATTCACTCATGCGCTGCGCAGCGCCCTGTCGCAAACGCTGGATGAGACCGATTTTGACTTTCTGGGCCCCAAAACCAGGGGTAAAGTGCGGGATATTTACGCGCGGGGCGATCAGCTCGTTCTGATCACCACAGATCGTCTCTCTGCCTTTGATCGAATTTTGGGCCAGGTTCCCTATAAGGGTCAGGTGCTCAACCAACTGGCCGCGTTCTGGTTTGAGCAGACGGCCGATATTGTGGCCAATCACCTGCTTGCCGTACCCGATCCCAACGTGACGGTGGCCCGTCGCTGCCGGCCGTTACCCGTGGAAGTCGTCGTGCGCGGCTACATCAGCGGCGTGACCAAGACCGCGCTCTGGTATCGCTACAGCCGGGGCGAGCGCACCATCTACGGCATGGATTTCCCTGACGGCCTGGAGAAGAACGATCCATTGCCCCAGCCCGTCATCACGCCCACAACCAAGGGCGGTCCCGACGGTCACGACGAGCGCATCACCGGCGCCGACGTCGTCTCCCGCGGCCTCATACCGTCGGAACGCTGGGATGAAGTGCAGGATGTTGCGCTGAGCGTCTTTGCCCGAGGCCAGGAAATTGCACGTCGGGCCGGGTTGATTCTGGTCGATACCAAATACGAGTTCGGTATTGACGACCAGGAGCAGCTTGTGCTCATTGACGAAGTGCATACGCCCGATTCCAGCCGCTTCTGGATCGCCGACAGCTACGTCGAGCGCAAGGCCGCGGGCCGGGAGCCGGAGAATTTCGACAAAGAGTTCGTGCGCCTCTATTACGCAGCCCAGGGCTACCGCGGCGACAGCGAGCCCTTTCCCCTGCCGGATGATCTGGCGGTTCAGGCCGCGCAGCGCTACATTCGCACCTATGAGCTGCTCACCGGGCGCGTCTTTGAGCCGGGCGCACTGCCGGCGTCGCCGCGTATCGAACATAACCTGCGGGCCTGGCTGGCGGCAAACGGGTGAGGCAGTTGAAAGACGCGTGATGCAGAGGAGCCATATGATCGGATCCGAATCGCCGCTTGTCGGCGTCATTATGGGCAGCAGTTCCGACTGGGAGAGCTGCATGCGGTTCTCCGCGCAGACTCTGCGCGATTTTGGCGTGCCCTATGAGGCCCGGGTCGTTTCCGCACACCGCACGCCTGCATGGATGGTCGAATACGCGGCAACTGCTTCTGCGCGCGGACTGGAAATCATTATTGCCGGCGCGGGCGGAGCCGCGCACTTGCCCGGCATGGTGGCCGGTCACACGCTTCTGCCCGTGATTGGCGTGCCCGTGCAGAGCCGTGCGCTCAGCGGCATGGATTCGCTTCTCTCCATTGTGCAGATGCCCGCGGGCGTGCCCGTGGCGACCATGGCCATCGGCAAGGCCGGGGCCATTAACGCAGCTTTGCTCGCCGTTGCCATCCTCGGAGCCACGCGCCCCGAATTGCGCGCACAGCTGGCCGAGTTTCGCCGTGCGCGGGCGGATGCGGTGATGCGAGAAAGTCTGAAGATTGAAGAGTAAAGATTGAAGATTGAAGACTGAAGATTGAAGATTGGACGCAGCGCCTTGCGCATCTCATCTGCCTCCCACAATACCCAATCTTCAATCTTTACTCTTTCATCATAAGGATACACCCATGACTCCTCTCCTTCCGCCCGCTGTTATCGGCGTCTTCGGCAGCGGCCAGTTGGGACGCATGTTGGGACTGGCGGCCCGCTCTATGGGCTATGGCTTCCATACGTTCTCACCCCACGCCGATTCACCCGCGGGTCAGGTGGCGGACCGGGAGGTCGTCGCGGCCTATGCTGACGTTGACGCCGTGCGCGACTTTATCCGTCATGTGGACGTGGTGACGTTTGAGTTTGAAAATGTGCCTGCATTTGTGGCTGAAGTTGCCCATAGCCAGGGCGTGCCGGTGCGGCCGGGCGGGCATGTGTTGCACACGGCGCAGAACCGGCTGCGGGAAAAGCGCTTTCTGGCCGAGAACGGCTTGCCCATCGCACCTTTCCGCGCCGTCACGAGCCGGGATGAGCTTCAAGAGGCGGTTCAGGAATTGGGATTACCTGCCTTGCTCAAAACGGCGGCCTTTGGCTACGACGGCAAGGGTCAGATCCTGTTGCGTTCATCTGAAGAGATTCAACCGGCTTGGGAGGCGCTGGGCGCAGAGACCGCGATTCTGGAAACGTTTGTGGATTTTGCTGCAGAAATTTCAGTGGTGGCGGCGCGGGGCGAGAAGGGGGATTTCGTCAATTACGGCGTGATTGAGAATGTCCATCGTCATCATATTTTGGACATCTCCATTGCGCCCGCCCGGACTCCGCTGCGCATTGCCGCCCAGGCAGCGGATTTAGCCCAGTCAGTATTGGAAAAATTGGATGTAATCGGGGTTCTTTGCGTAGAATATTTTGTGACGAAATCGGGCCGGGTGCTGATTAACGAGATTGCGCCCCGGCCCCATAACTCCGGTCATTTGACCATTGATGCCGCCGTCAACAGTCAGTTTGATCAACAGGTTCGTTCTGTCTGCGGCTTGCCGTTGGGGTGTACTGACTACCTGCGTCCTGCCGTTATGGCCAATCTGTTGGGCGATCTTTGGGCGGAGGGCGAGCCGAATTGGGCCGCGGCTTTGGCTGTACCCGGCGTTAAGCTTCACCTGTACGGCAAGCAGGAGGCGCGACCGGGACGTAAGATGGGACATTTGACCGCAACCGCGGATTCGATTGATGAGGCGCTGGACGCGGTGATACGCGCCAGGAACGCGCTGTAGACGAGGAGAATTATGTATCAAAGCGACAAGCTGCGCGAAGCGTGCGGTGTTTTCGGGGTTTTTGCCCCAGGATCAGATGTAGCGCGTTTGGCCTACTTCAGCCTTTATGCCCTCCAGCACCGGGGGCAGGAAGGCGCAGGCATTGTGAGCTGTGACGGGCGCGTCGCACACGTACACAAAGGGATGGGGCTGGTCTCCCAGGTTTTTAATGAAGACAACCTCCAGGCCTTACACGGGCACATGGCCATTGGCCACACCCGTTACTCCACCACCGGCGCGCCGCGGCTGCGCAATACCCAGCCCTACATTGTGGAGACGTTGGACGGTCCCCTGGCCATCGCGCATAACGGAAATCTGATTAACGCGCCCCAATTGCGGCGTGAACTTCTGGAACGGGGCGTGGGGTTGCAGACCTCTACGGACAGCGAGGTGATTATCCACGTGCTGGCCGGCGCGGGCAGCGCTGACTGGCCGGCCCGCATCCGCATCCTCATGGCCAAGGCTGAGGGCGCGTACAGCCTTACCATTCTTACCCGGAATGCAATTTACGGCGTGCGGGACCCGTGGGGATTGCGGCCTTTGGCGCTGGGGCGGCTCGACGACGGCCGAGGGTATGTTCTGGCTTCGGAAAGCTGCGCCTTCGGGACCATCAACGCCGGCCTGGTGCAGGAAATTCAGCCGGGTGAGATCGTCAAACTGGATGCCGACGGCTATCAGATATTTCAGGGAACGCCGCCCGAGAAGCCGGCTTTCTGCACATTTGAGCAGATCTACTTCGCCCGTCCCGACAGCACGTTCAACGGCAAGCTGGTCCACAAAGTGCGCCAGAAACTGGGGCGACAACTGGCGCGGGAGGCTCCGGCAGAGGCGGATATGGTCATGCCCGTGCCCGATTCGGGGACGCCCCACGCCATCGGTTTCGCCCAGAAGAGCGGCATTCCCTACAGCGAGGGGCTGATCAAAAGCCGCTACATCGGGCGTACGTTTATTCAGCCTACCGACGAGTTGCGTCGGGCGGGCGTGCGCATGAAGTTTAACCCCCTGCCCGAAAATCTGGCCGGTCGCCGGGTGGTGTTGGTGGATGACTCCATCGTGCGCGGCAACACGTCAGGCCCGCTGGTGCAAATGCTGCGGGAAGCCGGCGCCAAGGAGGTGCATGTGCGGGTAGCCTGTCCGCCCATAAGGTTCCCTTGCTTCATGGGCGTGGACATGGCCTCCCAGGATGAACTGATTGCCGCCAGGCAGAGCATTGCTGAAATCTGCGAACACATCGGCGCGGATTCCTTGGCCTATCTTTCCCTCGACGGCCTGATGAAGGCGCTGAAGGCGGAGGAGGGCTACTGCAATGCCTGCTTTACGGGAGACTATCCTTTCACCACCGCCATTCCGCTGATTGAATTGCAGGCCAAGGAAAAGTTTGCCCAGGTGTGGGGAAACTAAGATATTGTCCGCCGATGGCATGGCGCTTGCGGCTTGGCCCCGGGAGCGCCATGCGCCGGCTTGGCATGCTTGCCGGACTGGCATCCGGCGCTCCTGGGGGCGGCCGAAACCTCACCTCTATGGTTTGCCCAGACCTGCTAAGCGAGCATGTTGAGCATGAGCACGATGCCCAGCAGCATGCCGGCCAGAGTGAGCAATCCCCAACTCATCAAGTTCAGGCCGACCAGCTCAAACGTTTCCATTTCCTGACGACGGCGTCCCAGGGTCTTATACATCTCCAGCACTGCTGCAGCGCCCAGCATGGCGACCGCTGCCAGCATGATGATCCATTCAATTGCGTCCATGTGGAGCCTCCTTGCTGAATGAATAACGGTGAAGGTGCACGGAATCGGGAAGATGCGTCACTATGCGGTTCTCAGTAGCCGCCGGAGTTTAGCATAGCTGATTTTGTCCGTCCGTGCGTGACTCGCAGCAGGCGTCTCGATACCGATTAGCAGACGGTAGAATTTGCGTTCAGTGCTCCCGATCCGCCTGCACAGGACCATTTGCTGACGTTGAGCAGGCGCTTCCTCTCCGAACCCCCTACGCTTTTCCAACTTTGACCCAAAGCGCAAAAACGTTGGTGACTGCCTGCGTCCAACTAAACGGCAACACCGGCAAAGCCCGCTTTGTGCTATGATGAGCGCCATAATGCATCAGCCGGGTTTCTTTGTGCAGCAGACGCTTTGCGCCAATGCATTCATCTGATATGACGGTCAAGACTTACGCAGGAAACGCATATGTTTGAAGAAAAAAGCGCCTATCGTCGTCATCCGCTGGAGGCCCTCTTTGCGCCGCGCACGGTGGCCGTCATCGGAGCCAGCGAGAATGAGGCAAGCATCGGACGCACCTTGCTCTGGAACCTTATGAGCAACCCCTTCGGCGGAGCCATCTATCCCGTCAATCCCCGGCGGGATAATGTGTTGGGCATTCACGCCTATGACAGCGTGGCCGACGTGCCTGCTGCCATCGATTTGGCCGTCATCGCTACGCCCGCCGCGACCGTGCCTGGCATCGTGGAAGAGTGCATTGCCGCGGATGTGAAGGGCGCGGTGATTATTTCGTCGGGCTTCAGCGCGGAAAGCGAGACGGGGCGGGCGTTGAAAGTCCAATTGCGGGAGCAGGCGCTTCGTTCCCAGATGCGCATTATCGGGCCGGATTCGTTGGGCATCATGGGGCCCTTCATCGGCATTAACGCCACCGTAGCCAAGGGGTTGGCCCGGCCGGGCAATATCGGCTTCATCAGCGAGAGCGGGGCTATGTCCACCGCGGTGCTGGACTGGAGCTTTCAGGATAATGTGGGCTTTAGCGCCTTTGTGGGCGTGGGGGAGATGGTGGACGTGGGCTGGGGGGACCTCATCTACTATCTGGGCGAAGATGAGCGCACCAAGGCCATCGTCATTTACATGGAAACCATCGGCGACGCCCGAGCTTTCCTCTCCGCGGCCCGGGAAGTCTCCCTGCAAAAGCCCATCATCATCATGAAGGCCGGCCGCATCGATCCCCTGGCCAGGCCGGTCCCCCGGGAAGAGCTGGCTTCTTTCTCCGGCCTGCTGGTCACCGGCGACGCTGCGTTGGACGCTGCCTTGCGCCGCAGCGGCGTGCTGCGCGTGGATCGGCTGGCCGAGATGTTCGCCATGGCCGAAGTGCTGGCCAAGCAGCCGCGTCCGACCGGCTCTCATTTGACCATCGTGACCAACGCCGGCGGTCCGGCCATGGTGGCGACCGACGCGCTGCTGAAGATGGGCGGCGCGTTGACGCCCCTGACCGAGGAAACGCTGCGCGCGCTGGAAGCGAAGCTGGCCGGGCAATTCAGCGGCAGAAATCCCATCGACATTCACAGCACGGCGTCGCCCGATCGCTACGGCGACGCCGTGGAAATTGCGCTGCAGGACCGCAACAGCGACGGCCTGCTGGTGATCCTATCGCCCCAGAATGTGACCCGCCCCACCCAAACCGCCGAGAAATTGGTCCAGCTGACGGAGCAGAGTCAGACCAAGCCGCTTCTCACCTGCTGGATGGGCGGCCCCCGGGTCAGCGCGGGCATGAACCTGCTCAACCGGGCCAATATTCCCACGTTTCCTTATCCTGATACCGCGGCCCGGGTCTTCAACTACATGTGGCAGCACGCCCGCAGCCTGGAAAGCATTTACGAGATGCCCTCCCTGCCCGCCACCAGCGAAGGCGAGCAGGAGGCCCACTTGCGGGTCGGCCGCATGATCGATGAGGCCCGCCTCAGCGGGCGCACGCTCCTCACCGAATATGAGTCAAAGGAGGTCTTCAAGGCGTATGGGCTGCCGGTGGTGCAGACGCGCCTGGCTCCCGCCATCAGCGATGCCGTAGCGGCCGCGACGGAGATCGGTTACCCGGTGGCGGTGAAGCTCAACTCTGAAGACCGCACCCAGAAGAGCGCTGTGGGCGGGGTCCAACTCAACGCACGGACCAGCAACGAGGTGCGCACGGCTTACGAGGCCATTCAGGCCAGCGTGACCGAGAAGTTGGGTGCTGACGCCTTTCAAGGCGTGACGATCCAGCCCATGGTTTCGCTGGGCGGCTACGAGCTGATTATCGGCAGCAGCTATGATGAGCACTTCGGTCCCATCCTGCTTTTTGGGGCGGGGGGCATTATGGTGGAGACTTTCCACGATCTGGCTTTGGCCCTGCCGCCCCTTAATACTACCCTGGCCCGCCGCATGATGGAGCAGACGAAAATCTATCGGGCTTTGCGCGGTTACGGCGGTCGTCAGCCCATTGATCTCGACGTGTTGGCCGGCATGTTGATTCATTTCAGCCACTTGGTCGTCGAGCAGAAATGGATCAAGGAGATCGACATCAATCCTCTGGTGGCGGCCGGGTCCGAATTGATGATTCTGGATGCCCGGATTGCGCTCCACGGCCCTGATGTGCAGGAAGCGGATCTGACGCCGCCCGCTATCCGGCCCTATCCCGAGCAGTATGTCGAGTCCTTTACCATGCGCACCGGGCAGGAAGTGCTCATCCGCCCCGTGCGTCCGGAAGATGAGCCGCTCATGGGCGCGTTCAACCGGACGCTGTCGCCCCACAGCATCTATCTCCGCTATTTTCATCCTGTTTCGCCCCAGCACCTCACTTCCCACGGCAAGCTGGCGGGCATGTGCTTTATCGATTACGACCGGGAAATGACCCTCGTGGCCGAATCGCAACTGCCCAACGGCGGCAGCGAGATTGTAGGTATGGGCCAACTTCGCCGCCTCATCGGCATCAACGATGCCGAGTTTGCAATCCTGATCAGCGATGCTTATCAGCGTACGGGGTTGGGGACCAAACTGCTCACGCGTCTCCTGGATATCGGGTTGGAAGAGGGAGTGGACAAGGTCATGGCGGAGATTCTGCCGGAAAACGAGGGCATGCGGCGGGTCTGTAAGAAATTAGGGTTCAGCGTGCGCAAAATTCCCGGCGAGCGGATTTTTTATGCCGAGATCGGGATGGAGAAGTGGCGGGAGATTCGGAATCAGGAATCGAAAAATGAGAAATGAGAAACGGCGCTTTCGTCCACGCCCAATTTCTCATTTCTTATTCCTCGTTCGCTTTATCCTCCCCAGCTCAGCATCTGTTCGTGGCCGAATCCGTACTCGATGGGTACGTTGATGGGTAGCGGGTGCTGGTTGCTGCCGTCGGCATTCATGACCCAAATGCGCCAGGGGCCTGCTTCCTCCTCATCGGTGCGATTGCTAAGATAGGCGATGTAGCGGCCGTCGGGGCTCCATGCAGGGGCCACGTTGCTGGGCATCTGGTCCACCAGCGCGGTTGCCGGCCGGGTCAATGCCCGGGGGGCGCTCTCGCCGTCGGGTGAGATGACGTAGATTTCCCAGTGACTGCCCCCCTGGACCTGATAGGCGATTAGGCCGCCGTGGGGCGCCCAGTCGGCATCATCAAGCCCCACATCCGCAACCACCAAACGCGTTTCGCCGTCCGGCGTATCTTCGGTGATCTCAATGTTGGGACCAGAATCATAGACGATGCCGGCTTCGTTCCAGTCGGGCGCGCGGGCGGAGTTGAGCACGTTCAAGTCCCGGTACTCATTGCCGTCAGCATCGACCCGCGCCAAGGAGAAGTTGGGGCGTTCGACCTGGGCTGAACTAGGTAGACATTGGGGGAAGAAAGGCGGGCAGATTTGGGATTCCAAAATGCAGATGCCGAAGCCTAAATCATAACATTGATAGGAGCCGTCATTGCGGCTGAAGACGATCCATTCGCCGTCTGGGCTCCACTTGGGCGAGGCGATCAATTCGCGGCCGCCGAAGATAGGCTGCTCGTTGCTGCCGTCGCTGTTGATGGACCAGACCCCATGTTCGCCGCCGTAGCGGGTGAAGGCCACTTTACTGCCGTCCCGGCTGATGTCCGGTTCATAGCCCTTGGTAAGAAAGCGCAGCGCGCCTGTCTCCAGATCATAGAGGTAAATATCGCCGCTCACCTTGGTCTGAAAGGCCAGGGCGCCGCTCATGCCGCTGGGTTCGGCTGCGGTTGTTGCGCTTGCCGGTGCAGCGGGCGTGGCCGCGGGCTCCTCCTCGTCAGGTTGCGGAGCGGCGGTCGGTTGCGGTTCGCTGACGTCGTCGCTGGTGATGGGCAGGCTGCTCACCGGATCGGTGAGGCTGATAAAACGGGCTGAGACCCAGCCGCTTGGATTTTCGGCATCCGGCAGTTCGATCTCCACCCAGGTGGCCGGTCCGTTACGGCCGATGACCTTGAATTGCTCATTGGGATAGGCCTTGGCCAGAATCCCATAAGCCGTGCCCGGGCCGGAACGAATGTTGAGGCGTGAGCCGGTTAGCGCCACCGTGCCCCCGACGTCGCCCGCGGCCAATGCCGGCGTGGGGCGGGGCGTAGGCGAGGCGGCGGGCGGAATCGTGCCGGGCCGTTCGGTTGCGGTCGGCGTCGCTTCTGCCGTTGCTTCGGCCATGTCCGCTTCCTCCTGGGCTGCGGGCGTGGCGTCCTCGGTCATGGCCTGCTCTGCTTCTGTTTCTGCATCTGCTTCTGCGGGAGTCGTCGCTTCCGGCATGATCGCATCAGCCGCTGGAGCATCGTCTGTGGCTACGGGCAGCTCATCCACCTTGAAAGCAATCACATCCTCGGCGGAAAGCCAGCCCGCCGCGCCGGCCGCGGTGACGCCGTGCAGCCATGCGCTATCCTCTGTACGCGCGTCAACGGTGACGGAGTTGCCGACTTCCAATTCGGCCGCCACGTTCCCATTGGGCGCGTCCAGCAGTTGCGCACCCCGACTGCTGACCACCGCCAGACTGCCGCCCGTTACCATACTGGCTTGACTGCGGGCAGGGGTTGCGGTAGGTTCCGGCGTGGGGGTTGCCGTGGGCTCAGGCGTGGGCGTATTGGTCGGCGTGGGCGAAGGCGTTGGGGAAGGCGTAGGTGTCGGCGTATTGGTCGGCCGCGGGGTATTCGTCGGCAGCGCCGTTGCTTCTTCGCCGGCCGCTTCGGTCGCTTCCTCTGTGGGAGCCGGCGCATTGGGAAGCGCGCCCGCTTCCAGCACGGGCAGTTCGTCCAGCCCGAAAACAACCACATCCTCCACTGCAACCCAACCCTGCTCGCCGTTGCGCAGGGTCACAAAAAGCCATACGCTGTCTTCCGAACGCCCCTCAGCCGTGAGGGTGGCGCCGACCGGCAAGGCCTGGAGTTCGTTACCGCCGGGCGCGTCGAGCAGCGTGGCGCCTGATGCGCCTACGACCGCGATGCGGCCGACCTGTTCCACGGGCGCGCTGCCGGGCGCTGCCTGTGCACGTCCAAAATAGACGGCGGAGCTCAGGATCAGCATTAGACCCAGCAGCGCGGCTACGCCGAAGCGCAGCGAAGCGTTTCCTTGTCCCAGTTTCATTACTCAATCCTCAATTCTGCGCTAAAAATCGCTTGATTATTGATTTCTGTATCATATCAAAGTTTTGCTGATTCGCCTGCAAGACTGTACAATCGGTTCCCGACCGACCGGTCGGTCGGGAATATTATGACCGGTGGATCTGTTTTTTGTCAAGAGTTGAGAAGAAAATTATGAGCGTCCAAGCCGTAGCCCAAAATTCACGCGAGAGCATTCTTGACGCGGCCCAACAGCTGATTGCCCGTCACGGCTATGACGGCTTTTCCATGCGCGAGCTGTCCCAGCATAGCGGCGTGGCCAAAAGTACGCTGTATCATTACTTCCAGGATAAGCGAGAAATCTACCTCAATGTGCTGGAACGGGATATGCGCCTCCTGCAAGAGAAACTGGCCGCCATGGTCGGCACTTCCGCAGAGCCGACCCGGGACCGCCTCTACGCCCTGATTGCCGTATACAACGACGCTGTGCAGGAGCGGGGCATCCTGGCCCTGAACGTCCTGCGCAGCGCGGGCGAGCTCGACGCCGCGTTCAGCCGTTTTTTCCGGCAGCAGAGAGACGCCTTCATGCAGCCCTTTCGCACCGTGCTTCTGGACGGGGTGGAGCAGGGCGCTGTGCGCGGGGATCTGGATGTGGACATGGCCATCCTCAGCCTCATCGGTATGATCAACGGCTTTGTCGCCCAACGCATGCTGGTCGATTGCATAGGCGATGAAGCCGTGATTCCTGCGCGGGAGATGATGATTGAGCATACGCTGGCGCTTTATTTGGGCGGCATTTCCAGGCGCTCCTGAATAAACAGTACATAACCGAGCTTTTTGGGCTCAACCGGATTTCATGTGGTTGGCTGATGCGGGAGACGTGAATATCTGATACGCGGTGCGTGAAGGCGCGCTTTGTCACGCATTACGGGTCACGCTTCCGGCCGCAGTCCGCATGAACTCCGCAAGAGCCGTTTTTTATGCCATCACAAAAGAATGGGCAAAAGTCTATGAATTCTCTACGCAACATTTTAGGAGCAAGTCGCGCGCTTCAGGTTACGGCTTGCGTGGTTTTGACCGCGCTTTTGACCGGCTGCTCCGTTCCCCAATTCGGCGGCGGCCAGGCGACGCCCGCCCCCTTCGCCGCGACGCCCTACGCGCCGGGCGGTCAAGTGACCGCAGCCGAGAGCCAGGCGGAAGCAACGCCTGTTCTCTCTGCGGAAGCGCCTGCTGCCTCTAACCAAGCCCAGGCCTCGGACCAGGCCCTTGATGAGGCCGCCGCCCCCGAGAACGCCGGGGCGGATCAGGTTGCGGTTCAAGCGGCTGTAGCCGGAGCCGGAATGGCCGACACGGTCTACACGGCTGAAATTGTGGCCAAAACCCGCATCGTCGTTGTGGCGGAAGTGGGCGGTCGGGTATTGAGCGTGGAGCCGGAAGTGGGCGACTTTGTCTATGCGGGCGATCTCCTGGCTGAAGTTGACAGCGCGGTGCTGGAAGCCCAGCGAGCCCAGGCGTTGGCCGGACTTCAGGCGGCCCAGGCCCAGCTTGATTTGGCGCTGGATCAGTCAGCGCCGGAAGAGGCGGACCTGGAAGCGGCCCAGGCCGCGGTCAATGCCGCGGCCGCTGCCTACAACCGCGCGCTGGAAGGCGCAACGGAGGAGGATCGCCGGGCCGCGCTGGCTCAGCTCAAGCAGGCGGAGGCCGCGGTGACCGTCGCCCAGGCCGCCTACAATCGAGTCAAGGGCAATCCTCTCATCGGGGCCATGCCCGAGAGCCTTCAACTCCAGCAGGCTACCTTGGCCGTGGAGGCCGCCCAGGCCCAGTATGACAAGGTGCTCAAGGGCGCGACCAACGACGTCATCAGCGGAGCCTATGCCCAACTGGCCGGCGCCCGCGCCCAACTGGAGCGGCTGGAGAAGGGCGTGGAAGATGCGCAAATCCGTGCGTTGGAAGCCCAAATCAGTCAGGCCGAAGCTGCGCTCTATCTGAGCCAGCTTCAGCTGGACAAAGCGCGCATCACCGCGCCGGCGGACGGCATTGTGACCAGCCTTGCGCTGACGGAAGGCGCAATGACCGCGCCCGGTTCGGTCGTGGCGCAGCTGCTTTCACCCGAAAATGAAGTGGTGGTTATGGTGGAAGAAGCGCTCCTCCCGGAAATTGAGATCGGTGACAGCGCTGCTATCCGCGTAGATGCCTATCCTGACCGAACATTTGCCGGTGAGATTGTCCGTATCGCGCCGGAACTGGACCCCGCCACCCGCACCGTGGCCGTCACCATCCGCCCCGATGATCCCGAACGAGCCCTGGCTCCGGGCATGTTTGCGGTGGTGGAGATAGAAACTAATTAAGAGTGAGGAAGCAGGAATGAGAAATGCCTCAAGACGCCAAACCTCGCAATGATGTCGAGACGGCAGTCTGCAACATGCTGGTTCTCATGCCTGATTTCTAATTTTTCATTCCTGCTTCCTGTTTTTTCTTTTACCCAATTGTGAGCAAACTATGAAACTTTGGGACATCGCCATTCGCCAGCCGGTCTTTATGACCATGATCCTCATTGCCGGGATGGTGCTGGGCGCGTTGGCTTATTTTTCCATGCCGGTGGATCTCTTCCCCGATGTTGATTTTCCTGTGGTGGTGGTGACTACGGTCTACCCCGGCGCAGGACCGGAAGAGGTGGAGCGGCAAGTTACCGACCTTTTGGAGGAAGAGCTGGGCGCGGTCGCGGGGCTGGATGAAATTTCCTCCGTTTCCGCCGAGAGCGTCAGCACGGTCATCCTCTTCTTCACGCTGGATACGCCGGAGATCCAGGCTATTCAGGACGTGCGCGAAGAGATGAGTATCCTGCGCAATCGGCTTCCCTCCGAAGCCGAGGAGCCGATTATTCGCCGCTTTAACCCCACCCAGTCACCGCTTATGTTCCTTTCTGTGGCTGACAGCAGCGGCGCAACCCCGCCCGATCTCCTGCGCGATCAGGTGGAGGAGTTCGTCCAAACGCCCCTTCTTCGCATAGACGGCGTGGCTGATGTGGCGATTAACGGCGGCCAGGAGCGGGAGATTCGCGTCGAAATCAATGAGGACGAACTGGAAGCCCGCCGGGTAACCGTAAACGAGATCATCAGCGCGCTCTCCATGCGCAACGTCAATATTCCCGGCGGCGCGGTAGTGGAGGGGGATACGGAGCTGTTGGTGCGTACGCCGGGCGAATACCAGAGTCTGGAAGAGATCCGCAATACGGTGGTACGGGCCGGCGTGACGCCTATCTACGTGCGCGATGTGGCTACGGTGGTGGACGGTTTTGTCGAGCGGGACGTGATCTCGCGCCTGAATGGTGAGGAGGCCATTGTGCTCACCGTGCGCAAGGCCAGCGGCTCCAATGCCCTGGCCGTCTCGGACGAGATCAAGGCGCAGCTTGAACGCATCCGGCAGGCCAATCCCGACTGGGAGATCGTCATCGGCGGTGATCTGGCCGAACAGATCGGCGCTGCGGCCGACGGCGCAACCGAGGACCTGCTTTGGGGATCGCTTCTGGCCGGGCTGGTCATCCTCTTCTTCTTCCGCAACATACGCAGCACCCTTATCACCATTGCCGGCCTGCCGGTGATCATGATCTCCACCCTTTTCTTCATGGATTTGCTCAACATCTCCCTCAACCAGGTCTCGCTCCTGGCGTTGGCGCTGGTGGTGGGGTTGGTCATCGATGATGCTATTGTCGTGCGCGAGAACATTATGCGCTGGATCGAGCGAGGCTATACGCCTCGGGAAGCGTCCAGCCGAGGCACGGCCGAAGTGCTCCTGCCCGTGCTGGCCACATCGGCCACCATCCTGGCCGTCTTTCTGCCCGTGGCCTACGCCCAGGGCATCATCGGCCGCTTCTTCCGGGATTTTGGCCTTACCGTGGCCATGGCCATCATCGTCTCCACATTTGAGGCGCTGACCATGGCGCCCATGCTCAGCGCGTACTTCTTCAAGCCGGCGAAAAATGTGGGAGAAATCAACGATGACATTGCCCGGGAGGCCGAAGGGCGCACCTGGCTGGATCGCCTCTATGCCCGCACCCTCAATTTTGCTATGGACTACAAGTGGATCGTCCTGCTGTTAACCGCGCTCATTGTCGCGGCCAGCGTCTTCAGCGTGAACTACATCAACCAGGCCTTCCTGCCCGACATTGATCAGGGCCGGTTTGATGTGGAGCTGGAGTTGCCTCCGGGGACGCCCCTCAACGTGACCGAACGGGAGGCCATCCAGGTCGAATCCATTGTTCGCAGTCATCCCAGCGTCGAGGACGTTTTTACCACCATCGGTGAGGTCAGCAAGCCCAACGTGGCCACCTTTTCAGTCCAGCTCAAAGGCGGCGCAAAGACCCCCGTGCCCAGTCGTACAGTCATAGAGCAACTGCGCACGCCTTTGGCCGACGTGCCGGGCCTGGGGTTTCAGCTTCCCGATGCGGTGACCGGCGGCGACGCGTTTTTGGGCACGCGGGACATCATTCTGAACCTGACGGCCTATAGCGGCAGTTATGTTGAGCTGGGCGAGACGGCCCAGCGGATAGCGGAGCAGTTCAGCGCGGTAGAAGGCGCGACGGATATGTCGGTGAGCTATCAGCCCGGTCGGCCGGAAATGGAGATCAACGTAGATCCCCAGAAGGCGGGATCTTTTGGCCTGAGTTCTGCTCAGGTCGGCTCTACCGTGCGCACCCTGGTCAGCGGGCAGACCGTATCCGGCTATCGGGGCGAAGGCAGCGAAGCTGATATCGTCGTCCGCCTGAGCGAAGATGAGCGCAACGATATCGACAAGGTGATGGATATCAAGCTGATTACGCCTTCCGGCCGCCTGATTCCCCTGCGCAATGTGGCCGCGGCTTCCTTCACTACGGGGCCGACGCTCATCCAGCGGGTGGATCGCCAACCCTCGGTCTCCATCGGCTTCAACATTACGGGACGGGATCTGCCTGAGGCCCAATCCCAGGTGGTCGCCATGCTGCCGGAGCTGGACATTCCGGCCAGTATGGAAATCGCGCTGGGCGGCGATACGGAGATTCAGCAGGAATCATTCCAGAACCTCTCTCTGGCGCTCCTGCTTTCCGTCGTCTTTGTCTACATGGTGCTGGCCAGCCAGTTCGGCAGCTTTATTCAGCCCCTTATCATTATGCTGGCCATGCCCCTTTCGGTGATCGGCGCCATTCTGGCGCTGGCCCTCACCGGCCGTCCCCTGGACATGACGGCCTTTATCGGCTTCATCATGCTCATGGGGTTGGTGACCAAGAACTCGATTTTGCTGGTGGACTTCGCCAACCGGGAGCGGGCGCAGGGACGAACCGCGGATGAGGCCATGCGCATTGCCGGCCCCGTGCGTCTGCGGCCCATCCTCATGACCGCGTTCTCCCTCATCCTGGCCATGATTCCCGTGGTGTTGGGGCTGGGCGCGGCGGGCGAGTTCCGCTCGCCCATGGGGACGGCCATCATGGGCGGCATGTTGACCAGCACGCTCCTGACCCTTATTGTGGTGCCGGTGGGCTATAGCTTGATCGTGGGGATGCTGGACCGCCGGAGCGGTCGGCGGAAGGCGGCGAAGGCGCGTGAGGCCGCAGAACCGGACGTGCCCCAGCTGGTAGGGGATTGAGAGTCGGAGGTCTTCAGGATTTCATGTGCTCGGGTGCGCTCCTGGCGGGCGCCCGCCAGGAGCGCACCCGACAAAACTAACCAAACGAATCGATGACCGTCACGCCCGGCTCCGAGAAATCAGCCATATGCATGAGGATGTCGGCCCCTTCGCGTAGCGATACGGTGCGCTGAATGAGCAGGTCGGGGCGTAGCTTGCCGGCCGCGATCATGGCCAGCACCTGGGGGTAGCGGTGGGCCTGCATGCCGTGGCTGCCCACGATTTCCAGCTCATTGGCGATGATGGGGCCCATGGGCAAGCGCGGCTCGGCGTCCTGCCCCGCCATGAGGCCGACCTGCACGTGGCGACCCTGCTTGCGCAGATTGAGAATGGAGTTAATACAGGTGACGCGACTGCCCAGCGCGTCCAGGGAGACGTGCGCGCCGCCGCCGGTGATATCCCGCACCGCGGCGGGGACGTCATCCGTCGTTGCGCCGTTGATGACGACGGTTGCGCCCGCTTGCCTGGCCAGGGCCAGCGCGGCTTCGCTGATATCCACGGCGATCACCTGCGCGCCGCACGCCGCGCCGATCATGATGGCGGAGAGGCCCACGCCGCCGCAGCCGTGAACGGCCAGCCAATCCCCGCCTTGGACCCGCCCCTGATCCGCCACCGCCCGAAACGCCGTAATAAAGCGACAACCCAGGCTCGCGGCGGTAACGAAGTCCAGCTCGTCAGGCAGACGCACTAAATTTTCATCCGCATACTTGATTTCCACATACTCGGCAAACGAGCCCCAGTGGGTGAAGCCCGGCTGGAACTGGTGATCGCAGATTTGCTGCTGTCCGGCCAAACATTGGGGACAGCGTCCGCAACCGCCCACAAAGGGCGCTGTGACCCGATCCCCCAGTCGCCCGCGGGTGACGTCCCGGCCCGTCGCTACGACAACCCCGGCCCACTCATGACCGGGCACGTGGGGCAAGGCGGTGATGGCGTCGTCATGACCCTGCCAGCCGTGCCAGTCGCTGCGACAGATGCCGTTGGCCTTAACCTCTACCACGACCGCGTCGGGCGCGGGCGCGGGATCAGGGACGGTTGTGATTTGAATAGGACCGCCGAATTCGGTGTAAAGAGCTGCTTGCATAGGCGAGAGGAAGTCGGGTTATGGGGTTGTAGGGACGTGGGGACACAGGGGACGGGGAGGGCCACAGAATCGACCTTCATTCTCTGCGGCCCTCCGAATGTCTCTGCGCTCTCCGTGTCTAGCGTCGTTAATCCAGCGTGAAGCCGATTTGGATGGTCACCTGCCAGTGCGCGACCTTGCCGTCTACGAGCTGACCCCGGGTCTCCACGACCTCGAACCAGCGCATGTTGTGGACGGTTTCGGCTGCCTTGGCGACGGCTTCCTCGATGGCCGCTTGCAGGCCGTCAGGCGATGAGCCGACGATCTCGATCTTCTTGTAAACATGCCCTGCCATGGGAAATCTCCTCTCTGTGCCATATCTGTGAGATGGATGAATGGATTGCGGTGCAGTGGGGTCAGTATAGCACCTGCCATAAGCAGCGGACAAAGGCGGGTGATAAATTGGCGCTTCGTCGGGCATTCACGCGTCACTCATTTCTTGTCCCGCCCTACAAAATCGCCGCCTGTGTGGACGTCGCCCGCGATGTAGGCCCCGCCGCCCGTGTCAATGCTTCCGGTGGAAGCGGATGAGCCGCCGGCCTGCCGTCGTTCCATGGCCTCCAGCGCGCGGGCCATACGGCCCAGCTCATCACCGCCGGTTAGGGGGATAGGGTGAATGCCCTGCTCCCTCAGCCCGCGCAGGGGCTGGCGACGATACCAGCCGGCATCGCCCGTTTTGGTCAGTTGCGCCTGGTTTACTCCGGCTCGGCGTTGCCCTTCCTCATAGGCTTCATCAAAGCTCCGTTGCCCAATCCAGGTCGTCTCCAGATGCAGCCAACTGTCGCCACCTCTGGCCGGCGACCAGGCAACCAGGGCATGTCGCGGTACGATCACGATGGCCGCGTCGATGCCGATGCGCGTTAGAAGCGCGGCGAAGAGGAGCGTTCCGTCCAGGCAGTTGGCCGTGTCCGATGCGAGGACCTGGCGGGGCAGGCGGACCCGTTGGGTGCGCTGGGTTTCTCCGGCCGGGTTGAAGTCCAGGGTCGAGTCCACATAGCGGGTCTCCCGCGCGGCCAGCGCGTCATAAAGGGCCTGGACCTGGGGAAAGAGGTCGCTGGACTGATAGCCGTCAAACCGGTGGTGGGGCGGCAGGAAGCGGGCGGCATCGCGTAGAAAAGCGTCCAGTTCGGGATCGTTGGCGGTGACGAAGACGCCCAGGTAGCGGGTCTGGTCCATGGTTTCGCCCGTTGCCGGGTCCAGGGCGGCCAGGGGCGCGGAGTTGAGCGCGAGTAACTGGAGGGGCAGTGTTTCATCCACCCAGCGGCTGCCGTCGGCCAAATTTTCGATCTGGATGCGTACGTCAGCCCCGGTTAGCTCATTGACGGCTGCGATGGCTTCGTCATCGAACGCGGGCAAAAGGTCCACTGTAGCGGATGCGCCGGGCATAAGCGGAGCCGTGCGGACGGCCGTGCGGCTGTAGCCCTCCACCTGGGCGGAGACGCGCAGGCGCAGATGCTTCGTGGTCTGGTTGGTCAGCGCCACCGTAACCAGGGGATGATCCGCTTGCCGCAGGAGATGCAGAATGGCCGTGTGGACCGGGTTGAGGCGCACCATGGCCGTCACTGACAGCCCGCCCAACTGCTGTGCGGAGTAGGTGAAGGCGTAGGGATTGGGGGTCGTTTTTGTCGCGGGTGGCGCTTCCGGAGGTGGGGAGGTAGGGTCTTGGGGTGGAGTCGCTATGGCCGGTGCGTCGCCGTATAACGTGCGCTGCACGGCAAGCAGGGCTTCGTCCTGGGGATTGGCATTTACCGCGCCCTGGACCAGCTCTTGGGTGCGCCCGCGTCGCTCCGCCCATCGGATGAGGTTGAAGACTATTTCCGACAGATTGTTCCCGCCGGCAATCGCATCCAGATTTTCGTCCAGCTCGGTAGCGACCATCATACTCAGTTCGCCCTGGGTAAAGGCCCCCAGCATGGCGTCATGGAGCTGCTTGATCTGCTTGCCTGTGAGCTTCATGCGTGTTTCTCCCCCTTTTTGTAGCGTCGGAATTTGATTCCGGTGCGGTCGCCCGGTAACGCGCCTGGATGGTCATCCCGCAGCTTCCCAGTCCGCGATGTCCGCCCGGCCATCAAATGGCCGGGCTATTAAACGACGCCCGCTGAACCGGGCTTGTCGGAGCGGCGATTCTGCGTTGTCCAGCCCCATTGATGGGGCGTCGTTTTGTAGCACCGGGNNACCGGGGTTTGACCCCGGTGCGGACCCCGGTGACGCGCCTGGATGATTATCCCGCAGCTTCCCGGTCCGCGATGTCCGCCGGAAGAAAGTGTAAACCGGGGCCCAGACGATGTCAACGTCTAGTGTAGGCGACCGTGCTCCTGTCTTGGCGCGCCCGTCCGGTCGGCGTACAATGATGGCAATCACGTTTGCACATCCCCTCAGCCGCGTCATGCGCGGTCCATTCGAGCAGGAGCATCATCTATGGAATTCAGCCAGAGAGTTGCGATTGTCACCGGCGGCGCGTCGGGCATGGGCGCGGCCTGCGCCCGCGCGTTGGCCGCGCAGGGCGCAACGGTCATCATCGTGGACCGCAATGTCGACGGCGCGCGGGCCGTGGCCGACGAACTGGGCGCGCCGCCGCCCCTGGCAGGCGACGTGAGTCAATCCGCGTTCTGCAATCAGGTGGCCGAATCGGTCCTCAGTGAATACGGCCGCATCGACATTCTGGTGAATGCCGCGGGCATCATTAAGCGCACCGACGCCATCGAGACCAGTGACGAGGCCTGGCGACAGATTTTCGGCGTCAACGTGGACGGCATCTTTTTTCTCTGCCGCGCGGTCCTGCCCCACATGCGCGCGCAGCAGCGGGGCGTCATCATCAACTTTGGCTCCATCTGGGGCGACATCGGCGCGGCCGGCGTCGCGGCCTATTGCGCGACTAAGGGCGCGGTCCACAACCTGACGCGCGCCATGGCCCTGGACCACGCGCGGGACGGCATTCGCATCCTGGCCGTCTGTCCCGGCGAGGTGGAGACGCCCATGCTCTCCTCCGAGCGGGCCGCGCCGCCCACCCGGGCCTTCCTGGATGACCTGGCCGACCGCACCATTCCCGTAGGCCGCCTGGCCCAGCCCGTAGAGATCGCCGACGTGGTCGCCTTCCTCGCTTCGGATCAAGCCTCCTACATGACGGGCGCCATGGTGACGGTGGACGGCGGGTTTACGGCGCGATAGCCAAACAATTACCCTTCCCAAGGAGAACCCCACATGCTCTACCGCACCCTCGGCCGCACGGGCGTCCGCGTCTCGCCCCTGGTGTTGGGGACCGATAATTTTGATAACCCTACACCCGAGACGGAGGCCGCGCGCATGATCGACGCCGCGCTGGACGGCGGCATCAACCTCATCGATACGTCCAACAGCTACCGCCAGGGCGAGAGCGAGCGCATCATTGGTCGTGCGCTCAGGGCCAACGGCAAGCGGGATCAGACTCTCATCGCCACCAAGTTCCACTACCCGACGGGTACGGGACCCAACGACGGCGGCAATTCCCGCCTCCACATCATGCGCGCGTGCGAGGAATCCCTGCGTCGTCTGCAAGTGGAGACCATCGATCTCTACCAGGTGCATCGCCCGGACATGACCATTCTCCAGGATGAAACGCTGGGCGCGCTCACCGATCTGGTGCGCCAGGGGAAGGTGCGGTACATCGGCAGCTCTACCGCGCCGGCCTGGAAGATTATGGAGAGCATCATGCTGAGCGAGCAGAAGCATCTGGCCCGCTTTGTAAGCGACCAGCCGCCCTACAACCTGCTGGATCGACGCATTGAGAACGAGCTGATTCCCTGCTGCCAGGCTTACGGGCTGGGCCTCATCACCTGGTCGCCCCTGGCCATGGGCATCCTGGCCGGGCGCTATGCCCATGCGGATGCGCCGCCGGCCGATTCCCGCGCCACGCTGCGCGGGGGCATCTACGCTGAGCGCGTGACGCAAGCCGGGATTGACGTGGGCGACCGCTTTGTGGCGTTGGCCCGCGCGCATGGCCTGGACCCCGCGCAGCTGGCCGTGCTCTGGGTCAAGGATCAGCCGGGCATTACCGCGCCCATCATCGGGCCCAGGACCGTGGCGCAACTGGAGCACATGCTGCCCGTCATGGAGATGACCCTGAGCGACGAACTGCGCGCTGCGTGTGATGAGCTGGTCCCGCCGGGCGGCTTCGCGGCCAACTTCCACAACTCCGCGCCGTGGATGAAATAGGATACGCTAATCTCCAATCTCTCAATCTCATAATCACTCAGGCGGAGATTGAGAGATTGGAGATTGAAAATTATCGCCTTCGGGGTCGCTGCTTTTTCTCTGATTTGACAAGCGCGCTGCTTGCTGGTATCAAAGTCAGGCATTCCCGACTCGTCCATTCATCTACTCAATTCAGTGCGGCAGCCGGCGCGTCTTTCGGCGTTGCGGCCCGCGTCCAGCGACAGAGGAGCGACCATGGCTTTCCCCATTCCCAGTATTATGCTCAAGCAGTTGTATACCTTCGGCAGCCTGAAAAATTCACCCGAAGGCGTTCAGTTTCAGCTCAAAAATCGCCTGAGCGATACCACCGTTACGAGCGTGCGCGGCGTCGCCTTTGACGGCAATGAGGCGCCGTTGGAGCAGATTACGTTGCGCCTGGCCGACGGTACGACGCTCACGCCCGCGGAGATCGGCGATGAGGGCATCGACTTCCCTCTGCGCAAGGTGATCGACGTCATTTGCGCCATTGATCCCTTGCCCGAAGGCAAGCACACGGTTGAGGTGCGCTTTACTGCCGATCCGTTCGGCAAGCTCAAGCTCAAGGTGGACGGCTCCATTGCCAAAGATCGGGCGCCCGTGACCAAGATTCCTCGGGACCATGAGGACGACTATTCGGAGGCCATCATCGCTGAGCGCCAGCGCTTTGTGGAGGAATACACCGGCGCGCAGGCGGAGCACATCAAACGTTACTCGTTTGATGCCCATGCAACTGCGGGCAACATCGAAAATTTTACCGGGGTGGCCCAGATCCCCATCGGTTTTGCGGGGCCGCTTCACATCAACGGCGAGCACGTGCAGGGCGAGGTCATCGTGCCTATGGCCACGACCGAAGGGACACTGGTGGCCTCCTACAACCGGGGCATGAAGGTGATCAATATGTCGGGCGGCGTTGAGGTGACCGTGTCGGATGACGCCATGCAGCGGGCTCCGGTTTTTGTCTTCGATGACGCCCGGGCAGCGCGGGACTTCGTCGCGTGGGTGCACGAGAATTTCAGGGAGATTGCCGAACACGCGGAAGCGACTTCCAGCGTGGCCAAGCTGCTCAACATCGATCCCTATTTGGCGGGCAAGTTTGCCTATCTGCGCTTCAATTACGCCACGGGCGACGCCGCGGGCCAG
>JAGRCP010000109.1 GCA_020433455.1 Caldilineaceae bacterium
AGGTCATCACGGCCCAGGACGCCCTTTAGCACTTTTTTGAGTGGTTCTACCAGAATAACTATCGAATGTACAAGAGTGCATATTATGATAATCCATGTTTTCGATTTCTTTGCTGGTTGTGGCGGAACCAGTTGTGGGTTCAAAGACGCTGGCCTTCAGCTTAAATATGCCTTAGATAACGACCCCGATTCAAAGGAAACATTTGAGCACAATCTAGGCAAAGAAGTACACTTTGAACTGGCAGATATTCGGTATGTTGTCAGTTCTCTACAGGATGAGGGGAATTCCCTTAGAACCCGTATTGAACAGGTGAAAAATACGCCAGGCAATTACATTCTGTTTTGCGGCTGTGCTCCGTGCCAACCGTTTACCAGACAGAATACATCGGCCCGAATGGACGATCCTCGTAGAGTGTTGCTTTACGATTTCATGGAACTGATTCGGGAATTTCGTCCAGATTTGATTTTTGTCGAAAATGTGCCTGGCATACAAAAGGTGCAAGGAAAGGGAGGTCCATTTGACGCCTTGATCAACCTGTTGAATAAGATGAACTACAAATCTGACCCTAAAATTGTTGCCGCTCAACAATACGGCGTTCCACAGAAGCGTCGACGTCTTATACTGATTGCCAGCCAGCTTGGTCCCATTACCCATCCTCGGCCTACGCATGGTCCTGGTACCGACAATATCGAATACAGCACTGTAGAAAATTGGATAAAGGGGCTGCCGAAAATTTCCGCCGGAGAGATAGATTCAAATGATGCAATGCACCGGAGTGCCAATCTATCGCCAACGAATTTGCTACGGATCCAGGCAATTGACCAAGGGCAGAGCCGAATGGATTGGCCCGAAGAGCTAAAACTGGATTGCCACTCAAACGGATATGACGGTCATACTGACGTTTACGGTAGAATGTGGTGGGGAGAACCAGCTACCGGTCTCACAACACGATGCATCAGCCTATCTAATGGTAGATTCGGACATCCTGATCAAGACAGAGCTATCAGCATTCGAGAAGCTGCCTTGCTACAGACATTTCCTGGCGACTATACGTTCAAAGGTTCACTTGCCTCTATGGCTCGCCAGATTGGGAATGCGGTACCAGTACTGCTGGCCCAACGTTTTGGCGAACACTTCCTCAAACATGTGGCGCAACACCAGGAAAGGCAAACCACCTGATGGCGACATTCCGCACTCGCGCCCGAACCGTTGATATGCTCGGGCGTCAACAGATTGCTGGTGTTCCCAATGCGATTAGCGAGTTATTCAAAAATGCCCACGATGCCTACGCAGATCATGTGGAGATCGACTACTTTATGGAAGACGGGCTTTTCGTATTGAGGGATGATGGCATCGGTATGACGCGGGAAGAATTTGAACAGCGTTGGTTAACCATTGGTACTGAAAGCAAGTTGAAAGAGGAAGATGCTCCCAGAGATCCTGAAAAGCCCGAACGGCCAATATCAGGCGAGAAAGGTATCGGTCGCTTGGCAATCGCAGCGATTGGGCCACAGGTACTGATTTTGACAAGATCTGTCCGCAGTGGTGAACGCCATAATCTGGTTATGGCATTTATCCACTGGGGGCTCTTCGAACTACCCAAAATCAATCTGGATGAAATAGATATCCCGATCAAGGAGATTCCGGAAGGTCGATTGCCTCAAAAAGCGGATGTCGATGAACTATTGATGTCCATAAAAGAACAATTAAAGCAATACTGTGAATGCGGGAGAGTCGACGAAGTAACGTCTCAGAAAATTCAGGCTGATCTTGACCGGTTTGACTTTAATATAGATGGGATATCCTCATACCTATCGAAACTTGACTCGGCTCTCACTTTTGAAAACGATGGTCGTGGCACACATTTTTTTATCTCCCCCGTGGTCGATACTTTGAAAGAGGATATCGAACTGGATGCCCGAGAAACCGGTAAGATAAGCACATTGAGTAGACAAATGGTGGGTTTCGCCGATACCATGACGCCAGATAATCGGCCAGCGATCGTGGCATCGTTCCGGTATTGGCAGAACAGCCAGTATCCCAAAAATGATATTCTGAATGAATCGGAGTTTTGGAGCCCAGAAGACCTTGACCGAGCTGATATCCGAATCTCTGGGAAATTTGATAAATATGGACGATTTAGAGGCCACGTCCAAGCCTATCGTAATGAACCGATCGTGTATGAATTACCTTGGTCCAAATCGCAGGGCAAAGAGACGAGTTGTGGACCATTTAGCATTGAACTCGGATATATAGCCGGAAGGCAGAGAGACTCGGCCCTTCCCCCCGATGAATATGCAAATTATATACGAAGGCTGGATAGAATTAGTGGTTTCTATATGTTTCGGGATGGTATCCGTATACTTCCGTACGGTGATGTGGAATTCGACTGGCTTCAATTTGAACAAAGAAGAAATCTAAGTGCATCGTACTATTTGTTTTCACATCGACGGATGTTCGGGGCGGTAAAAATCACTCGCAAGTACAATAGTGCGCTTGAAGAAAAGGCTGGCAGAGAAGGGTTCCGCGAGAACAGGGCCTATCGGGACTTAAAAGATATTTTGAAAAAATTCTTTATTCAAGTGGTGGCGGATAACTTTCGGCAACAGTCCCCCAATCAAGATTTCGCCCAAGAGCGCGAGGAACGACGTAGCCGCGCAAGAAAACAGGCTGAGACAGAAAGCAGTGAATTGCGCAGTAACTTTACACGGGATTTAAATAAAATACTTCAGCAGTTTAATGAAAGTGAGCCGGCACAACGAGTTGCGGGTTTACTCAGTACATATTCCGAAAAGCTCCAGGAGGCTGCACATCGAGAAGGCAGTGACCTGTTTGGCTATCATCCAATAATCCAAGTCGAAGCCGATGCCAATATTGAACTAGTGCAGTTAAAAACCTCCTATCGTATTGAGCATCCAGAGGAGGTCGCACTCACGGAAGAATTGGAACGTGACTGGCTATTCTATCGGGATGAATATGAGCGGATCAATAGGGAAATTTTCCAGACCGGCCAGCAGGAAATTCATACACTTGCCCTAGAGGCAGCTTCAGAAGCGCAACTGCATATAGATAGACAAGAGCGTTCACAAGCGCTTGTCACAGCGGCGATTGATACAATAGAAAAAAAATTCTCTGATGCCAAGGCAACAGTTAAGCTCACCGTAGATGATATACAGCATCGTGTATACGGGTTGCTGCAGGCAGTCTCAGCAGACATAGATGTCCTCGAAGCCCAAATCCGTTCAGATATTGCCAGCGCCGATCTGGAAACCATAACTGAGGAACATCTCGAAGAGAAGCGCTTAGAATGGGAACAAAACCTTGAAAGAAACATAGGCGAAAGTATCAACCTATTGTGGTTTGTTCAACGGCAATTAGAGCAGATTGGTTGGAGCAGACAAGAAGAAATGTTTATAACCAAGGCGGAGATGCATGCTGCGCAGGCTGAGGAATTGCTTGCCCTGCGTGAACAAGTCGATCGCAATCTCGAGTTGGCTCAATTGGGAATGGCGGTTGAGATTATTAGCCACGAGTTTAGCAATACCATCAGGGCAATCCGGGCCGGACTCCGTGATTTACAAAGATGGGCAAACCGAAATAAAGGACTTCACTCCGTCTATCGAGAGCTACGTGACAATTTTGAACATCTAGATGGTTACCTAAATCTATTCACACCTCTTTATCGTAGATTGTATCGTCAGGCAACTGATATTGAGGGTGCCGATATTGCACAGTTTTTAGAAAAGCTGTTTGAGGAAAGATTTGAGCGTCATGACGTCCAATTTACGGTGACCGATGCTTTTAAAGAAAAAATTGTGTATGGGTATCCTTCAACCTTTTATCCCGTATTCGTCAACCTAATTGACAACTCGGTCTTCTGGCTTACGGATCGCAAGCCCCCTCGGACAGTTTGTCTTGATGCCGATACAGACGGGTTTCTCGTGATGGATTCCGGCCCAGGGATTCCTCAGCGAGATAAGGACGCCATTTTCGAAATGGGCTTCACGCGTAAACCTGGTGGTCGAGGACTAGGGCTATACATTGCGCAAGAAGTTTTGACGCGTGAAAAATGTGCGCTAAGCCTTGAACAGCCAAAAGATGGGTACCAAACGATTTTCCATATACGGCTCCCGGAATAAAAGGAAACTCTTAATGACAGCTATCCCTCGAAATTCTGAATTTTTCAAAAGTTCCGTCCAGGTGGCCGAGAGTTTCCTGCAGACCGCAGTAGTATTCGATGACTCGGCTGAGTTCTATAGGTATGAGGCTCCGACAAATATCACCGCGCCAGATGAAGCGCCGATACGGACGGAGTCGCAAGCCGCTCAAGTGATGGATGCGGATACAGATGTCGTTGACTCTGAAGAAAACGGCGCACACTTTCTGTATGCCAAAGCGGTAATAGATGGGTTCGCCAAAAAGCGCATTATTTGTTCGGTGATCAAGCCTGAGAAAGACGATTTGGACGAAAGTGTCAGTGTTATGAATGATCTGGCACGTAGCGCTGATATCGTTGTGCTCGATTGGAGTATCTACAAAGATAATGGTAAAACAGCGCTCGATATTTTGAGCAATGCAATCAAGGGTGATGACTCTTTTGATTCGGGTCAGCTCAGATTATTCGCTGTCTATACTGGCGCACCTGAGTTAAGCGAAATCTTCGAAAAAATTCAAAAGCGACTTGCAACAGAATTGGAAGATGAGGAGAAAGAAATAGAGGAGAGAGAAGAAGAGAAACTCTCATACTCATTCGGGTCCGCAAAGGTTATTCTGCTTGCCAAGTCCGAAACGCCTAATCTCCTACCCGAATTCAAAAAGTATGTAGTGCCTTTTGAGGAGCTTGTCGATCGTCTTACCGAAGAATTTGCAGGGATGACCGCTGGCTTGGTCTCGAATACTGTGCTTAATTCTCTGGCAGTGGTTAGGCGAAACACCCACCGTATATTGACCCGATTTCAAGGCAGGCTCGATGCCCCATATTTGACGCATCGCTTCATGTTGCCTGATCCTGAAGAGGCTGAAGCCTTACTCATTTCCATGATAACGGAAGAGTTTTACGGGCTTCTAGAAGACGCTGAGTCGGGAAAAATGGCCGACCTATCGATGATCGAAGCGTGGCTTGATGCTATCAATCCGGGTGAACTTAAACTTGAAAATGACGTCTCGATCCGCAGCGAAGATGTACTAAGTATCCTTGAAAGTGGTTACAATAGCTGGACAGAAAATCGACCGGAAAATACCACTCCGAGCAAAAGCAAGTTGAAAAAATCAGGAAGACAGTTGCACACGATGGCACTCACCGCCTACTTCTCAGGACTAACAGGAGCCGCTGAAGATGCAGACTGGCTCGACGAGCATTTTTCACATGTAACTATGATTCGCTCCCGCTATAACAACACTGAACCGACATTATCATTAGGCACAATCATCCGACATGAAGCAGAAACAGAGGAAAGTTGTTATTTCGTCTGTATTCAACCAAGGTGCGATTGCGTTAGAGTCTTTGAGGAACGAAAATTTCTTTTCCTGCCGCTTGAAAAAAACGAAAAACACTTCGATTTCGTAGTGTGTGAGGACGATAGCTTCCATCGGTTGATATGCCGACGCAAGCCGTTCGATCTTCAGCTAATACCATTTAATAGTTCTCACGAGGATGGCAGGATACGTGCAGTGAAGAACAACGTCGGGAATTTTGAAATAATGGATTGTAATAACGTACGTTATCAATGGTTGGGGGAGTTACGCGGCGATCATGGTCTTCGACTCACCAATCAGTTTGCAGTAACTCTATCAAGGATCGGACTGGACGAAGCAGAATGGTTACGGCGCTACGCGACAAGATAGAAATACCGATTAAATGAGGAGCCTACCCTACTATAGTTGACCCAATACTGTATAGGGATTCGATACATACCGCGAAAGGGGGACGAACTCAGGTTCGTCCCCCCTTTTTTATTAGCAAAACGACCCGCGCCTTACAGCGCCTCTTCCAGTTGGCGGTATTTGTCCTGCGGTATCACGTCCCCGGCACGGGCCACAAATTTCACTGGTAACCCAATGGAGCGCCGGCCCGTGCCGGGGACGTGATACCGGATTCGGCCGCGTAAAACAACCTCACCGGAATCAACGGACTTGCGGGAACGATCCATGCGTGCTAAATTTACTTCTCTAATGAAATATTCTTCAATGAAAGATCTGCCATGGCCGACACCCAACAGGCGCTTGCCGCCGAAACAATGCATAAATTCCTCCGCATCAATCGCTACCTGCGACGGTACGCTCGCCAGGTCAACGACTACGGCATCGCGCCGAAGAAGCTCTCGGTCCTGCGCTTCCTGCTGGAACAGGAGAGCGCAACCGTCGGCCAGGTGCAGGAGTATCTCTACAACAGCGCCAGCGCGGCGTCGACGCTGGTCAGCCACCTGGAAGAGGCGGGCTATGTCACCCGCACCCGTTCCCCGGAAGACAACCGGGTGGTCATCGTGGAGCTGACCGAGGCGGGGCGCCGCCTGGCGGAGAGCGCGCCCATCGGCGGCCTGATCTTGCTGCGCCGCCGCCTGCGCGATCTGCCGCCGGACGAGCTGAGCCAAATCGACCGGGCGCTGGACCATATCGCAGACCTGATGGAGGTTACAGACGAGGAATGAAATCGCTTAGACGCGCGTTTCGCTATATCAAACCCTACAAGTGGTACGCAATCATCGGGTTGTTGACGGTGATTATCCCGGTGGCCATGGAGCTGATCGTCCCGTGGCTGCTGCGGTTTGTCATCGATCAGGGCATCCGCCCCCAAAACATGGCCGTCATCGCCCGCTACGCCGGCTTTATGCTGCTGGCCGCGCTGGTCGGCTCCATCGCTACGCTGGGACAGGGCGTCTGCCGGGCGCAGATCTCCCAGGGCGTGGCTTTTGACGCCCGCAATGAACTCTTCCGCCACATCCAGTCTCTCTCCTGGCCGGATCTGGATCGTCTGCGCACGGGCCAGTTGATGACCCGCATCTCCAGCGATGTGAACATCCTGCGCATGTTCCTGAGCGCGAGCATCGCCCTGCTGCTGCGGGCGCTGCTCATGGTCTTCGGCAGCGTCATCCTCATGGCCACCATCGATCTGCCGCTGACCGCGGTGATCGTCGTCGCCCTGCTCATGGCCGGCGCGGTGATCGCATTTGTCATGACCAGGGCCCAGCCCATCTTCATGCAGGTGCAACAGCGCCTTTCGCGCATCAACACGCTGGTTCAGGAGAACCTGGCCGGGGTGCGGGTGGTCAAAGCCTATGTGCGCGAGCCCTATGAGATGGAGCAGTTCGACGCGGCCAATCGGGAGTACATGGCCGCCAATGTCCGGGTCGGGCGGCTCATGGCCGTGATCATGCCCATGCTCATGGTGCTGACCGGGCTAGGTTCCGTGGCCATCATCTGGCAGGGCGGGCTGGACACCATCAGCGGGCGGCTGAGCGTGGGCGAACTGGTCGCCTTTAACAGCTATTTGATGATCGGCATGGCCCCGCTCATGCTGCTGGGCAATGTGTTGATGATGGTCTCCCGCGCGGAGGCGTCGGCCGAGCGCATTGAAGAGGTGCTGAACGTGGAGCCGCGCATTCAGCGCGCGCCCGACGCGTTGACGGCCGACTCGCTCCAGGGGCGGGTCGATTTCCGCGATGTTTCCTTCGCCTATGAGACCGCGTCGGATCAAGAGGAGACAATCGTTAACGCGCCCCGGCCGCAGCTTCCCGTCGGGGCCAACGGCTATCACAACGGCAACGGCGTCCCGCCGGCAAACGGCGTACGCAACGAATCCGTTCTGCGCGGCATCACCTTCAGCGTGGAGCCGGGCCAGCGCGTCGCCATCGTGGGCGCGACCGGCTCGGGCAAGAGTTCGCTGATCCACATGTTGCCCCGTTTTTATGATGCCGACGACGGGACCATCCGCATCGACGACGTGGACGTGCGTCAATGGGCGCCGGACGTGTTGCGCCGCAACATCGGCCTGGTGCTCCAGGAATCGACCATCTTCCAGGGCACGGTGCGGGAAAACATCGCCTACGGCCGCCCGGACGCGGCCATGGACGAAGTGATCCAGGCGGCCAAGGCGGCCCAGGCCCACGACTTCATCATGGCCATGCCCGAACAGTACGAGAGCCGGGTGGAGGCCATGGGGACGAATCTTTCGGGCGGGCAGAAGCAGCGCATTGCCATCGCCCGCGCGCTGGTGACCGATCCGGCCATTCTGGCGCTGGACGACTGCACCAGCGCGGTGGACATGGAGACCGAGTTCCTGATCCAGGAGGCGCTGGACGAACTCATGGCCGGACGCACCACCTTTATCGTGGCCCAGCGGATCAGCAGCGTGCTCAACGCGGACCAGATCTTTGTGCTGGATCAGGGACGCATCGCGGCCGCGGGCAGCCATCACGAGTTGCTGGAAACAAGCCCCATCTACCGGGAGATTGTCGCCTCGCAGATCGGCGTTGACGACGCGGAATTGGGTCAAATGGGAGGGGATAATCAATGAGCGCACAACAACCAAGACCGGTGATCCGCATGGGGCACGGCGGCGGCGGCATGACCGGCGAAAGCGCCCGCGCCGCCCGTCCCACCCTCCAACGGCTGACGAAATACCTGCGTCCCTACAGCGGGCGGATCGGCTTCGTCGCAACTCTGGTCGTCATCGGCACGCTGCTCAATCTGGCCGCGCCGATCCTCCTGAGCCGGGCCATTGACCGCTACGTCATCCCCGGCGACGCGGCGGGCCTGATCCGCATCTGCGCCGTCATGGCAGCCGTCTACGCGGCCGCGGGGATTGCCAACTTTGCCCAGAGCTGGCTCATGGTGGGCATCGGCCAGCAACTGGTGGCCGACGTGCGCCAGGATCTCTTTGACCACATCCAGACCCTCTCCATGCCCTATCACGATGGGCACCGCACGGGCGATCTCATGAGCCGGGTGGTCAACGACACCGAGGCCATCAACCAGGCCATCTCCAACGGCATGATCGAGTTTACCTCCAACATCCTGCTGCTGGGCGGCATCATGGTGACCATGTTCCTGCTCAACTGGCAGTTGGCCATCGGCACGCTGATTGTGATCCCGATTATGCTCTGGGTCACCACTCAGGTGACCCGCCGCAGCCGCACCGCCTTCCGGGATGTGCAGCGCAATCTGGGCGCGCTCAACGCGGAGATGGAAGAGAGCATCTCGGGCGTGCGTTCGGTCCAGGCCTTCGCCCAGGAAGCGCGCGTCTATGAGCAATTCAGAGAGGTCAACCAGGCAAACCGTCGGGTGGGCGTCCGGGCGGACATCATCACCGCTTCGCTGGGGCCCATGTTCACCACCATGAGCACCGTCACCATCGCGGTGACCGCGCTGCTGGGCGGCTGGCTTTCCCTGCGCGGGATCGTCTCGGTGGGCGTGCTGGCCGCGTTCGTGGTCTATATCATGAACTTCTTCCGCCCCATGCGCGGGATCGCCATGCTCTACAACCAGCTCCAGGCCGCGCTGGCCGGCGCGGAGCGCATCTTCGAGGTGTTGGATGAGGAGCCCACCGTGCGGGATGAACCGGGCGCGCTGGATCTGCCCCTGCGCGGCGATGTCTTCTTCGACCATGTGAGCTTCGGCTACGAGCCGGGCAAACCGGTGCTGGACGATGTCACGCTGGAGGCGAAACCGGGCCAGACCGTGGCGCTGGTCGGCCCCACCGGCGCGGGTAAGACGACCATCATCAGCCTGCTCAGCCGCTTCTATGATGTGGATGCGGGGACAATTTACGTGGACGGCCATGATATCCGCACCGTCAGCCAGACGTCGCTGCGCAAGCAACTGGGGATCGTGCTCCAGGACACCTTCCTCTTCTCGGCCACGGTCATGGAGAATATCCGTTACGGCCGGCTCAACGCGAGCGACGAGGAGGTCATCCAGGCCGCGCGGCTGGCCAACGCGGATCACTTTATCCGCACGTTGCCCGACGGCTATCGAACCAGGGTGTCGGAGCGGGGCCACAACTTCAGCCAGGGGCAGCGCCAGTTGCTGGCCATCGCCCGGGCCGTGCTGGCCGACCCGCGCATCCTCATTCTGGACGAGGCCACCAGCAGCGTGGACACGCGCACGGAGATTCAGATTCAGGAAGCGCTGCTGCGGTTGATGCAAGGGCGCACCGCCTTTGTCATCGCCCACCGGCTGAGCACCATCCGCAACGCGGGCCAGGTGCTGGTGGTCAACGATCATCGCATCATCGAGCGGGGCACCCATGAAGAGCTGCTGGCGGCTCAGGGCTTTTACAACAACCTCTATACCAGCCAATACCGGCGTATTGCCGCGCTGGCTACCGAGTGAGGGGACAGGGAGGGCGCGGGACGCGCCCTCCCTGTCCGCATCAAGCCTGGCGTTACGTCGCATAGGCCGCCGGTTAAAACCGGCTCCTGATACGGAAAGTGCGTTGAAACGCACTACGCACACGGCGAGAGCGGCCGCTCCGCAACCGGCTTGAGCCGGTTTCCCGTAACAGCCGCCGGTTTGGAACCGGTATCGAGCTGCCTGTTTGTTAACTTTCTTTCAGGAGATCTACCCGTGCAAGAACGATCAATTCCCGAGTTGCAAAATGCGATGGCAGACGGCGAGCTGACCGCAGTTGCGCTGTGTGAAGCGTACGGCCGGCAGATCGATGCCCATCCCGAAGTGAACGCGATTATCGAATTCAATCCTGATGCGCTGACGATTGCCGCGGGATTGGACGATGAACGAAGGGCCGGAAAGCTACGCGGTCCGCTGCACGGGGTTCCGATTTTACTCAAAGACAACATCGACACGGGCGACCGCATGGCGACCACCGCCGGCTCCCTCGCGCTGGCCGATTCCCGCGCGCAACAGGACGCGTTCGTAACGGGACGGCTGCGGGAGGCCGGAGCGGTTATCCTGGGCAAAACCAATCTCAGCGAATGGGCTAACTTTCGGGGCGCCCGTTCCATCAGCGGCTGGTCAAGCCGGGGCGGATTAACGCGCAATCCCTATGCCCTGGATCGCTCGGCCTGCGGTTCGTCATCCGGTTCGGGCGCGGCGGTTGCGGCCAACTTCTGCGCCGTCGCGGTGGGGACCGAGACCGACGGCTCTATTACCTGTCCGGCCCAAACCAACGGCCTTGTGGGCATCAAGCCCACGGTGGGGCTGATTAGCCGCAGCGGCATCATCCCCATCTCCGGCAGCCAGGACACGGCGGGCCCCATGGCGCGCACGGTCACCGACGCGGCCATCCTGCTGGGCGCGATGACGGGAATGGATGCGCGGGATCCCGTCACTGAGACGAGCGACGGTCATTCCTACACAGATTACCGTCCGTTTCTCGTTGCGGACGGTCTGCGCGGGGCGCGGATTGGCGTGGCCCGCGGCCTGGCGGAACATGCCGATCCGCGCATTCTGGCCATCTTTGATGAAGCGATCGCTGTCATGCGGGAGCTGGGCGCGACGGTGATCGACCCGGTCTCCATCATCAATCCTAGCCGGCTGCAGCAGGCGGAACTCACCGTCTTTCATCATGAATACAAGGCGGGGCTCAATGCCTACTTTGCCACCCTGTCTGAAGAATGCCCCATTCGCACAATTGACGATCTAATCCGCTTCAATCAGGAGCACGCAGAGGAAGTTATGCCCTACTTCGGCCAGGAACACCTGCTCGCGGCGGCGGAGACGACCTCCCTGGACGATCCCGCTTATCTGGCCGCACGCAAAAGCTGCCTGCGCCTCAGCCGGGATGAGGGCATTGACGCGACCCTGCGCGCCCACAAGCTGGACGCCATTGTCTCACCCACGGGCGGCCCGGCCTGGGTCATGGATTTGGTGCTGGGCGACGGCGTGCGCGCGTGGCATGTGCAAAGCATGACGCTGCCGGCCGTTTCCGGCTATCCCCACATCACCGTGCCGACGGGGTCGATCTTCGGTTTGCCGGTGGGACTCTCGTTCTATTCCACCGCGTGGCGGGAACCGACGCTCATCCGTCTCGCCTATGCCTACGAACAGGCAACGCAGAAGCGCCGTCCGCCTCGCTTTCTGCCCGGTGCAGAGTTGGCGTAGGAATCTTGTGGACACGATTCAGTCCCGCGGCGTCCGCCCGGCCGTCAA
>JAGRCP010000110.1 GCA_020433455.1 Caldilineaceae bacterium
TCACGCCGCCCTTGAGCATCTGGGCCAGGCCCGTTTTGACCGCAAAAGAGCCGATAACCGGCTCGCCGTTGTTGCTCTTCTGGTCCATTTTTGGTTCTCTCCTTATTGTCAAATAATGCATCTTATCTCGCGTCCCGCTGACGCGAAAAACGGTATCCGCAGATAACGTTCTAGTTTATGCGAAATGTCGGACGAAACCAAGAAGCGTTATAGGCGCGCGGCAAAAGGACGATTTTGTTGATTGGTCGGCTCGTTATGGGGTTTGTCACAGGTCAACAAGTAACAAGTCAACCACTCAACCACTCACCTACTTGTCACTCTCCGACATGCGCCGCTCCAGATAGCGCACGCCCAGCGCCAGGGCGATGGTCATGGTGAGGTAGAGAAAGGCGACTACGTTATAGGTTTCCAAAAAGCGGAACGTACTGGCGGCGTAGGTATTGCCCAGGCGGGTAATGTCGGGTACGCCCACCACGGAGACCAGCGCCGAGTCCTTGAGCATGGCAATAAAGTCATTGCCCAATGGCGGCAACACGCGACGCACGGCCTGGGGCAAAATAATGTGGGTCATGGTCTGGCGGCGGTTCATGCCCAGACTCATGGCGGCTTCGCTCTGCCCGCGGCCGATACTCTGGATGCCGGCCCGGAAGATCTCGCTGATGAACGCGCTGTAGCCGACAATCAGCGCGAGGATGGCGCGGGTGGCGAAGGAAAGATCGCGCACGGACATGGCGCTCCAGGCGGAGCCGAGGCCGTTCACGCCTACAGCCAGCAACCCATCGCCCAGCCGATTGATAACGCCGACCAGGGACGGTGCACCCACAAAAACGATGTAGTATAAGAGCACCAGCATAGGGACGCCACGCACAATCTCCACGTAGAATGACGTAACCTCCTGGAGAAATCGGTTTTTGGTCAGGCGCGCCATGCCCAGCAACAGGCCGACAATCATGGCGCCCACGAACGCAAACAGCGTCACGTAGAGCGTAACGCCGACCCCCTTCAGCAGGGCGCGGAAGATAACGTTATAGACATCGGCGGTCAGGATTTTGTAGAGGAAAAAGATGCCCAGCCCAATGGTCGCGACCAGCCAGTACGGTGTGCGATGGGCCAGCTCGCCCAGCCGGGAACGCTGTTGTCCCGGCCGGCGCGGTGCGGAGTGATAGGTCATAAGCGCTCCTTACTGGATGAAGACCGCCCCAAAAGATGATACGAAAAATGGTTGAAGTGTTGTATGATAGCCGATATGGTATGATTTTGCCTCTTCGTATCCAATCCCTGATTCAGTCCGCTAAGGAGCTTAGCCATGCGATTTCCTCGTCCGCCCATTGCCCTGCTCGTTCTCTCCGCGCTGCTTATCTTGCTGGCCGCCGGCTGCGCCGCGCCTGCAGCAGCACCTACAGGATCGTCAGGTGGCAACTCCGATACGGCGGCTGCTGACGCACCCTCTGCAGAGGAGACAGCAACCGATACCGTTCTGCCCCCTCTGGATCCCGCCGAAGATGTGACCGTGGCCTATGTGCCCATCATGAAGTTCGCGACCCTCTACGTGGCGCAGGAGCGGGGCCTCTTCGACAAGTACGGCCTCAATGTGACCATCGAGCCCGTAGCGTCCGGAACCGAAGCCATTGCCTTCCTCAGCGAGGGACAGGTGGACGTAGGCGGCATCGCGATTGTTACGTCGCTGTGGAACGGCTGGAGCCAGGGCCTGGATCTGCGCATCTTTGCGCCCGGCGCGCTGGAGCCGTTTGAGAACAGCCCCACCAAGCTCATCGTGCGCAAGGAGCTGAGCGACGACGGCACGGTAAGCGCCGTGGCCGATTTGGCCGGCATGAACGTGGGGGTGGCCGGCGGGCCGGGCAGTGGCGGCGAGTATCTCCTGGCCAAGGCGCTGGAGCGCGGCGACCTGACCATCTTTGATGTGGAAACGATTCAGATCGGCAATGCCGATATGCCCCTGGCCTTTGAAAACGGCTCCATTGACGCAGGCATTCTCGGTTCGCCCTATGCCGACCAGGTCATCGAATCGGGCGCCGGCGTTTCCCTGGAGGAAGACCTGACGCCCGGCCTCATGACCGTGGCCTTCGTGGGCTCGGGCCAATTCATCAACGAACGGCCGGAAGCGGCGCAACGCTTCGCCCTGGCCCTCATGGAAGCGGCGCGGCTCATGCAGGGCGATGAGTACCTTTCGCCGGAGAACATGGCCGCTTACCTGGCCCACGTCAACTCGACGGAAGAGGCCCTTCGTACCAGTACGCCCGTAGTCTACGATCCGGATCAGGTCATTCCCGTGGACGGATTGGCCGACGTCGAGCGCGTTCATCGGGAAAATGGCCGCACCGAATATGACGAACCCATTGACCTGGCGAATGTGGTGGATACTTCTTTCACCGAACAGGCGCTGGAACTCCTCGGCCCGTACGAATAAAGCGGGTGCGGAGGATCATGAATTGACGCCGGGGACGCGTCCTTGCGGCCGTCCCCGGCGCATCAGCCGGACTTTAAGCCACATCTAATAGAATTGAAGCAATAATGAGTGGAGCCAACAAGCAGATCCTGCCCAGCAACGAAGAAAAGCCCCTCTTCGTCAACAGCATGTTTGCCCGCATTGCGCCGACCTACGACCGCATGAACCGCCTCATGGCCATGGGGCAGGATCAAAGCTGGCGACGGGAGATGCTGGCCTACTGTAACTTGCCGCCCCGGGGAACGCTGCTGGATATTGGGACGGGCACGGGGGACATCGCGTACGAGGCCATGCGTCTCTACCCCGGCATCCAGGCTTATGGGGCGGACTTCACCTACGAAATGATGGCCGCGGGCGTGGGGCGGGAGCCGGGGCTGGCGTTGCCCTACACCCAGGCGGATACCTATCACCTGCCCTATGCCGACAACACCTTCGATGCGGTGGTCAGCGGCTTCATGGTGCGTAACCTGGTGGATCGGACGGCGGCATTCCGGGAACAGGCCCGGGTCGCCAAGCCCGGCGGCCGGGTGGTCTGCCTGGAGATCACGCCGCCGGACAACACGATCCTGGGGCCTCTTTTTCAGCTCTATTTCTTTCGGATTGTCCCCATTATCGGCGGTCTCATCTCAGGCGACAGCGAGGCCTATGCTTATCTGCCTCAAAGCACGGTAAACTTCCCTGCGCCAACCAAATTGGCCCATATTATGGAGATGGCCGGATTGCGCAACGTGGTCTACCACGAGCGCATGATGGGGACGGTAGCGATTCATGTGGGGATGAAGCTGTAAGGGAGAATTCCTGCATGGGCGGAAACAGCCAATCAGAGACTTTCCAACGCTTCAACCGCGGCGCTGAGAACCTGGCGTTCCGTTTCGTATGTGAGGGTGCTTTGCGCCTCTTCCAGGCTGAACCACGCGACGTCATCCACCTCGTGACTGGCGTCGCTCAGCCGACCGCCTTCTACCCGAAGCAGGTAAAAATCGACCATCTTGCGCACGCGCACAGGCGGGTCTTTGCGATACGTATCCCAGTACCAGAACGTCACGGTTTTGAGAAAAATCACCGGCTCCGTACGCAGGCCGGTCTCCTCCTCCACCTCCCGCACAGCGGTTTCGACCAGGGTCTCGCCCGGCTCGCATGAGCCCTTGGGCAACTGCCAACGCGTCCCGCCCCGGGTGGAGATAAGCGCGATTTCGACCGGTTCATCGGGCGCTGAGCGGCGAAAAGCCACGCCGCCGGATGAACGGGCCAGACGCGAAACGTTAGAGTGATTGCCTGCGCGCGCACTATTCCGGGAATCACTCATCAGGCTTGCTCCTGCCAGTGTCGATTTTGAGCTTCTCCTTGCAGCGGGCCGTCGGCTACCGCCGTTGCCAATGCCTGGGCCACGCGCAGCCAACTCTCAGGCGATTGCTCCATCACGGCACGCGGCAGATACGCGGGCGTGGTGAAGCTCAATGCGCCCGCCAGTTCGGCCACCGACCAGACAGCCCGGGCCCGGGCAATGACGACAAACGTCTCCATCCACCCGTCAAGCAGCGTTAGCCACGCCGCCAGAGCCTGGGCTATGCCGGAGCTGGTTGCCGGCTGCGGATCACTCTCCCGGGCAAAAGCCAGTTCGCCCTGGGGATTGAACCAAACGCGCAGAGGGTGCAGCGGACCGGGCGCATAGCTGGCCCGACCCCATGCAGCAAAGCTCTGATGCAGTTCGGTGATGAGGGGCGGCAGAAACGCCTGAGGATAATCCGCCGGCAGAATCATCCCCGCCCGCGGTTCGGGCGTTGAGTTGAGCGTGGCGGAAGTAACTGTGTAGTAGCGCATAAGCAAAAAATCGAAAATCAGACTATATCCATTTTTGACGACGAAACCAGTATATCATGATCCCGGCCGAGGCGATGAAGAGGAGCCATGCAATCGGATACGCCCACGGCCAGCCCAGTTCGGGCATAAACTCAAAGTTCATGCCGTAGACGCCCGTCAAAAAAGTCAGCGGCAAGAAGAGCGTGCTGACAAGCGTCAGAATGCGCATGACGTCATTGGTGCGGTTATTGACCAGCGCGAGATAAGTGTCAATGGTCGTACCCGCCAAATCGCGCAAGCTGCCTGCGAGATCGTTCAGACGGACCAAATGATCATACACGTCGTTGAAGTAGATGCGCATATCCGCGGGGACAACCGGATAGCTGCTCCTGGCCAGCAGGCCGACCGTCTCCCGCTGTCGCAGGAGAATGCGCTCAGCCCGCAGGGCGCTGCTCTTCGCCGTCAACAGCTCATTGAGTATCGTATGCTCTTCGATATGATCTCCCTGCAAAAAAATAGTGTCGCCCAATTCCTCCAGACGATCGTCCAAATGATCCAGGAGCGGAACATAACTGTCAATCTGAGCATCCAGCACCTTATAGAGCACGTAACTTGGCCCGCGGGCCAAGCCGTCATCGCGGTGATAGTCGGCCTTCCACATGTCCGCAATCGCAGGCCGGGGCTCAGCGTGAATGGTGACGAGATAATCCGCGCCTAAAAATGCATCCATTTCATAGGTGTGAATATCCATGGGTTCATCGCCTTCTCCCAATGTATGCAAAACGAGAAAGAGATAACGCTCATAGTTATCCAGCTTGGGCGAGTGCACATCGTTGATCACGTCATCGACGGCCAGGGAGTGAAAAGAAAACGTATCAACCAGCATTCGCTGAAATTCCTCAGGCGTTGCGTCTTCCAAATCCACCCAGATATAACTGCCCCGTTCGCCCAGGGCGCGCTTAATTTCAGCATCGCTCAGTTCAGTCAGGATCGTACCGCTGGAATGACGATAGAGTACCCGGATCATGGCGCATACCTCCAAATCGATGTCATTGGGGTTGTTGGCGTATAAGCGGCAAATAGCGTTGCACAGACATGCTCATGATGAGATAGATCGTATTGTCAGAACCGAGAACATAGAGCGCGCCTGCCTCATCCTCGCCGAAGCTCATAACGCTGAAGGGGACATCCATGAGCAATTCGCCGGGCCATTCCTGCGCGGCAGCAGGCTGGCCGGAAGGCGTAAGCGCCCAGATTTGACGCAGGCAGTAGTCGCCGAAAATGTAGCGGCCGGAGAGCGGGCTGGCCTCATCCGTCCGATAGACGTAACCGCCCGTCACCGAGCCGCCGCAATTCGGCTGTGCGTGATCGTAGGTAAAAACGGGCGCAGTAAGCCCCGTTTGATCGCACGTCTCAGCATTGTAGCATTGGTCGCCCTCCATAGTGCGCCAGCCGTAATCTTCGCCGCCGCGGCTCGCAGCAGGCTGAAAATCGATCTCCTCCACCAGCCCCTGCCCCACATCGCCTATGTAGAGATCGCCGGTTTGTCGATCAAAGGAGAAGCGCCAGGGGTTGCGCAGCCCGACGGCCCAGATCTCCGGCCGATAGCCGGGCGCGCCGATGAACGGGTTATCCGCCGGCACGGCGTAGGTCGCCTGGCCGGCTACGTCGATGCGAAGGAGCTTCCCCAGCAGGCCGGCCGGATTGTGGGCCAGGTTATGGGGATCGCCTCCCGAGCCGCCGTCGCCCAGACCGATGTAGAGATAGCCGTCCGGGCCAAACTGAAGCTGTCCGCCGTTGTGGTTGAGGTAGGGTTGGTTGACCGCCAGAACAATCTCTTCGCTCTCCGCATCCGCCCGATTGGCGTCGTCGCCGTCCACGGAAAAGCGTGCGACCACGGTATCGCATCCGCCGTTGGGCTCATCGGGGAGGGCCGGTGCAACCAGATCACCCAGGCCGTAGCTGTAATAAACGTAGAACTCGCCGCTGGCGGCATAGTCCGGGGCAAAGGCCAGGCTCAGCATGCCGCACTCGCCGCCGGTCGCCACCTTGCGGCTAATATCCAGGAAGGGTGCGGGCAACATTTGCCCATCCTCGATAATGCGGATGCGGCCGCCCCGCTCCACGACAAAGATGCGGCCGCTGCCGTCGCCCGCATGGGTAAGAAAGACAGGGTTAACCGCCTCGCCCGTCACGGGAATCAGGTGCGCGACGGCCGGATCAACGACGGTTCCGCGGGTCGCGCCGTCGCCGGTTTGGGCATGGACAATCGACGGCCGGATCATAAACAGAGCGAGCACGCCGGCGAACGTGCCGGCCAAAAAGATGGAGCGGATTCTGCTTGGCATAGTGCTAAAATTCCCTGATTAGTACTACAACGAGACTTTGA
>JAGRCP010000111.1 GCA_020433455.1 Caldilineaceae bacterium
GCCTCGGTCCGGGTCGAGACGGGCAAGAGCTTCGACTATCGGCTCGGTGTGATGGTCGAAACCCCGCGCGCGGCGCTGCGGGCAGGCGAGATCGCCGCCCATTCGGCCTTTCTGAGCTTCGGCACCAACGACCTGACCCAGACCACCTTCGGCATGAGCCGGGACGATGCCGAGGCTAAGTTCCTCATCGAGTATGTTCAGACCGGCGTATTGCCCACCAATCCCTTCCAGCAGTTAGATCGGGAGGGCGTGGGGCAACTGGTTGAGATGGCCGTCAACAACGGACGCAAGACCCGCCCGGATCTCTCCTGCGGCATTTGCGGCGAGCACGGCGGCGATCCCAACAGTATTGAATTCTGCCACCTGGCCGGCCTCAACTACGTGAGTTGCAGCCCCTTCCGCGTGCCGATTGCCCGACTGGCCGCGGCCCAGGCTGCCATTGTGAATAAGTAACCGGCCGTTTTTTAGCGGCTTGTTATTGGGGCCGTCTCCCGGGAGTGCCGGACCCCAGTCCGGCGCTCCCAGGAGACGGCCTACAGCATTTCGGATCGCGTAGCATAGAAGAGCGCGCCCGCGAAGGTGAAGGAGTGATCGGCTTCGACTTGCAGCGTGCGCTGGACTTCGGCGGGCGCAAAGTCCAGCGTACGGCGCAACATGGCAACCTGATCGGAGGGCGTGGCCATGCGTTCGGTCCACGTGGCGAAATCCAGGCGCAGGGACCAGATGAAAGCGATCTCCGCCTGGAAGCCGGCCCCGCGCAGCATGGTCAGCCACTGGCTTGCTGTATGGTCCCGCACATGCGACGGGTCGCGCAGCAGCTCTACGGTCTGGACGAAGGTGTCGGTCGTATAGTCGTCGAAGGAGACCACGTCGGCCAACAGGAAGCGGCCGCCCGGCGTCAGGACCCGGCGAATCTCTTCCAGCGCACGCTCCGGCCGGGGCCAGTGGTGCGCGCTGTAGCGGGAGGTCACCACGTCAAAGCGGTTATCTGCAAAAGGCAGTTGCTCGACATCCCCTTGCTGAACGCTTATATTGTCCAATCCGCGCGTTGCGGCCAATCCTGCTACCTGCGCCAGCATCTCGCTTGACAGGTCCAGCGCCGTCACTTCTCCGGCCTCCGGCGCCAGGGCCAGGGCCGTATGGCCCGCACCGCACCCTGCATCCAGCACTTGCTCCGTTCCGGTCAGTCCCGCCAGCTCCACCAGGCGCGCCAGATCTTCGCCCCCGGCATGCACCGCGCTGGTCGCATAGTTCGCAGCCACGCGGCTGAATTGCCGATTGACGCTTTCTTTGATCGTGCTGTGATTTGACATAATGCTTTTCGTTACTCGTTGGTTTCAATTGATTCAAGCGCCGGCGCCTTGGTCAGCCAGGCGCTATATTTTGGCTCCTGCCCGCGCACGACCCGGAAGAAGAGGTCGCTTAACTGTTGGGTGATGGGACCGATGCCGCCGTTGCCGATGTCCCGGTGATCGATGCGCGCAATGGGCGCGATCTGCACGCCCGTACCGCAGAAGAAGGCCTCGTCGGCCCGATAGAGTTCCGAGCGATCGATAGAGCGCTCTACGACGGTGAGACCTAATTCTTCCCGCGCCAGCGTCATGAGCGAGCGGCGCACAATTCCCTCCAGAATGTTATCCGTGATGGGCGGCGTGATGAGCGCTCCGTCGCGTATCAGCATGAGATTGGCTGCGCTGCCCTCGGAGACGTGGCCGTCCTGGTTGAGGACGATGGCCTCGTCAAAGCCGCTGAGGACGGCGTCGCTTTTGATGAGCGAGCTGTTGGCGTACGCGCCGATGATCTTGCCCCGCGCGGGAATCGCATTGTCGTCCACCCGCCGCCAGCTGCTGACGCAGGCGTGAATGCCGCCCCGGGCCAGGTAATCGCCCATGGGAACGGAGAAAATGGCCACGGCATCGGTCAGACCGTGAACGCGCACCCCGATGATCTCATCCGTCTTGTAGTGAAGGGGGCGGATGTAGGCGTCCTGCCGCCATCCTTCCCGGGCGAGGAGTTCCAGCGTAACCGCGCTTAAATCGGCAGGCGTATAGGGCAATTCGGCCCGCAGCAGGTTGGCGCTCTCCAGAAAGCGCTTGTAGTGGTCTTCCAGGCGGAAGACGTTCAGTTCGCCCGTGTCGTCGTTCCAGTAGGCGCGGATGCCTGCGAAACAGCCGGTGCCGTAATTGAAGGTATGGGTCATAATGCTGACCTGGGCCTGTTCAATGGGGACAATCTGATCTTGAAAAAAGGCGTAGCGTGTCATAAACGGCTCTCCGTCTGGTGGATGATAGCAAAAGGGGGAAAGGGGATTTTACTGTTGGCGTTGGTGTGATGTCAATGAATTCTACCGGACCAACGGCAGATGGACGATGGATTGTTGCGGCACGCTACCCAGGTGGCTTTCCCGCATGCCGCCATCGGTGTAAAAAACCTGTAGGCTGTAGGTGATGGCCGCATAGCGCACGCCCGGCTCATCCGTGAATTGATAATCCGTCCCGGCCGGCGCGCCGCTAAACGCGGCCGGAATGGGCTCCTGGGTGATGCGCACCGGCCCGTCGCCCTCAGGTTGACGCACCACGTGGAAGTGGGAGAGCTTGCTTTCGTTATAGGTTGTCCAGGAGAGTAACACCTGCAAACCGTTACTCTCAACGTTGCTCGCGATTATGTCGGTAGACAGAGGGTCGGAGGCGTCCAGCGCAACGTCCTGCTGCAGAATGCTTCCGCCGGGCAGATTCAGGTCGCTGATGGTCTCCGCATCAAAGCCAAGAGCCGTGACGGTGACGCTGAAGATATCTGCCGGCAGGGAAAACGTGTAGTTGCCGCTTGCGTCGGTAATCGTGGAAATTGTGTGGCCGGCGCTGCTGACGGCGGAGACAGTTGCACCCGTGATGGGCGCACCGTCTTCCAGGGCCGTCACCTGACCGTGAAGCGCGCCGGTGACGAGACAATCGCTCATGTGGACCATGCCGCCTACGGCCGCGCGGACAAATTCGGTGAAGTAGTCCGTATCCAGGTTCTGCGCGCGATCGCTGGCCTGGTGATAGTTGGGGTTAAAATCAGGTTGCCCGACGTAGTAATCCTCAATCCCGAGAATGGCCGGGTAGCCCTGATCCCAGAAAGAGCGGTGATCGCTGGCTCCGGTGCCGTTCACGTAAATTTCCGGAATAAGGTCCAGGTTATAGACGTCGATAACGTCGGCGAACTGCTGGGCCAGGGCGACGGAGCCGTCTACGGATTCCCGGGCATGGAGGTCTACGTCCGGGCTGCTGTCGGCGGTATTCCAGGCGATCATGTCAAAGTTGAGGACGCCCAGGATTTGCTCATTTGCGTCCCGCGCGCGCTGGGCATAGGCTTTGCTGCCCAGAAGACCTTGTTCTTCCCCCGTCCAGAGGGCAAAGCGCAGCGTGCAGCCCCACTCGTAAGCGCCTAACGTCTCCGCGGCCAGCAGCACGGCCGTGGAGCCGCTGGCATTATCATCCGCGCCGGGAGCTGGACCGCTGTTGGGCCGGGAATCCAGATGTCCCACAAGCATAAAGATTTTTTCCGGCTCGGTCGTTCCCTCGATGACGCCGATGACGTTATCGCCGCTATAGCCCGGCGTCTGCCACGGATGATATTCGACGCTCAGGCCCGCATCCGCCAGCCGTTCACCGGCGTATTGGACGGCTTTGGCGATTGGCTCGCCGCTGGCCGTGTGGCGCGTGGTGATGGTGTAGGGCGAACCGCCGATGATGACCGGCGTTTCGCCGCTTAGTCCGTTGACGGTGACAAGCACATCGTCAACCGTAATCGATGCCATCCAGCCCTGCACGATGGGGCTGGGCGCAGTAACGATGGGGTAGGTGATCGCCGTGACGGCGGCCAGCGCCTCGGGCGAGGTCGCCTCTGATGCCCCGGCGCGGTCATCCGGATGACCGCTGTCGGCGGCGGATGAATCCGGCCTGTCATCCGGGAGCATTCGTGTGACGGGCGCGGCAAAAACGCCTTGAACGCCCGCCAGCAACGCTGCAGCGAGGATGGCGGCAATGAACACCGGAGAAAAGGCAAACGGATGAATTTTCATGCGGCAACCTCAGCGTGCATCAATGGGAGCGTCCCAAACCCGTGCCGCAAGGGACGCTCCTGATTCTGCAAGGCGTCCCGATTACGCCGCCCGCCGCGCTTGAATATTGGCGCTTACAAACCGACGGACCAGCTTTTCAGCCACTTCAGGCGTGAGGGTTGCGGCGACGCTTTCCATATCCTGACCCAGTTCGGCCAGCTTGTAGCGATGCTTAGCGTCGATTTCCACATCGACAAAACCGGCCGTCTCCAGCGTACGCCGAAAATCGTCAATAGTCAATGCCCCTGCGATGCAGCCCGCCCAGCTCAGCGCCGCACGCACCTGCTCCTCGCTTACGGGCAGGTCGTCCAGCGTGCCGTCAATGACGATGTCCGAGACGGCCAGCCGCCCGCCGGGCCTGAGCGCACGATACGCCTCCCGCAAGGTCTGCTCTTTGTCCGGCGACAGGTTGATGACGCAATTCGAGATGATCACGTCTACGCTCTGATCATCGACGGGCAGGCGCTCGATCTGCCCTTTGCGGAATTCTACGTTGGTGAATCCGCCTTGCTCTGCGTTGCGTCGGGCCAGCGCCAGCATCTCATCGGTCATATCCACGCCGTAGACAAAGCCCGTTTCGCCCACCTGACGCGCGGCCAGAAAGGCGTCCAGCCCGCCGCCGGAACCCAGATCCAACACCGTTTCGCCTGCGTGCAAGGAGGCGATGGCCGTAGGGTTGCCGCAGCCGAATGAGTTTTGCGCCGCTTCCATGGGAACTGCGGTCAGCTCCACATCGGCGTAGAGATCGATGGCCGTGGCGTTGGCCTGGCTTCCGGCGGCCGGGCCGCAGCAGGAGCCGCTGTTGATGCGGCCGGCGTAATGCTTGCTCACTTCATCGTGGATCGTCTTTTCTTGAATCGTAGCAGGGTTACTCATGCGTATTCTCCTTGCCCGGCGTCGGGCTGTAGTTGAGCCAGGACTGCGCCAAGCGCCGCCGCGGCTCGAGGGTTTACGAAATAGTAGTACCATTGGCCGCGCCGCTCACACTCGATCAGGCCGGCCCGGCGCAAAATTTTGAGATGATGGGAAATGGTCGGCTGGGAGAGCGTGAACCGGGCTTCGATATCACAGACGCAGACCTGGCCGCCGTAGCGACTTAGCAACATGACAATCTGAAGCCGGACAGGATTGCCCATGGCCTTGAACTGCGCGGCCAGGCGATCGGCCTCCTCGCTGGTGAGGGAAAGCTCCGCAACAGGCCCGCAGCAGGCGGTTGAATGATTGATTGGTTGAATGGTTGATTGGTTCATAGGCCCCCTTTCTTTGTTCGCGCTTGTGGTTACCTGGCTACGATACACTATTATATAGATGAATGTCAATATTGATGTTTGTCGATATGGTAATGGCATGCAACATAAAGTCCCGTTCTCCCGTCGTCCATTGTTAAACAGATTTTAACCTCTTGTAGATCAAACGGATTAGCTTTTCTTTTGCGCTCGTGGTGCAGCGTCGTCAGCAGGCGGGATTTAGGCCGTCCCAAGTAAATAAGTCTCCCGCAAGTCCCCGGCACGGACCA
>JAGRCP010000112.1 GCA_020433455.1 Caldilineaceae bacterium
TGACCTTCTCGCAGTGAAGTCATACAAATAGAATTTTCATATAGGAATTAGCAGCGGTGTCGGCCAGGAAGATACGCGGTCAGGCCGAGTATACCATATGACGAAAGGAAGAGACTATGCTGGTTGATACTTCGCAGAGCCCTTATGCCAAACTGACATCCCTCCCTCTGGACAGCGTACAGTGGACCGGCGGCTTCTGGGACGAGCGCTTCGATCGCTGCCGCCGGGTGATGGTCCCCAATATGTGGCGCCTGCTTGAGGACCCGGCAATTAGCCATGCCTACGCCAATTTTTTGATCGCAGCCGGGGATGAGGAAGGGAGTCACCAGGGGCCCCAATGGCATGACGGCGACTTTTATAAGTGGATGGAGGGCGCGGCTGCCGTCTATGCTGTGAGCAAGGATCCTGAGCTGGATGCTCTGCTCGACAGTCTCATTGAGTTGATTGGACGGGTCCAGCGGGATGACGGCTACATTCACACGCCGGTGATTATCCGCCGCCGCCAAGGGCTTGCTGATGCGGAGCGCTTTCACGAGCGCCTCGATTTTGAGACCTACAACATGGGCCACTTGATGACTACTGCTTGCGTCCACTACCGGGCAACCGGCAAGACGTCTATGCTTGATCTGGCGCGCAAGGCGGCGGATTATCTCTATAGGTTTTATATTGAATCCTCGCCTGAACTGGCGCGCAATGCGATCTGTCCTTCTCACTATATGGGCGTCATCGAACTGTATCGCACCACGCGCGATCCCCGCTATCTTGAGCTGGGTCGCAATCTGGTTGAGATTCGGGATTTGGTGACGAATGGCGGCGATGACAACCAGGACCGTGTTCCATTCCGCCAACAGGATCGGGCGGTAGGCCATGCGGTGCGGGCTAATTATCTCTACGCCGGGGTGGCCGATATTGTAGCCGAGACCGGCGATGAGTCGCTCATGCGCGTGCTGGAGACGCTTTGGCAGAGCGTTGTGACGCAGAAGATGTATATTACCGGCGGTTGCGGCGCGCTCTATGACGGCGCGTCGCCGGACGGTTCGGAAGCCCAATCGACGATTACCCGCGTCCATCAGGCGTATGGACGGGAATATCAGTTGCCCAATACCTCCGCCCATAATGAAACTTGCGCCAATATCGCCAACGCCATGTGGAACTGGCGCATGCTTTTGCTCACCGGCGAAGCCCGCTACGCTGATGTCATGGAACTGGTCTTCTATAACAGCGCCCTGGCGGGAATCAGCCTTGACGGTAAAAAGTTCTTCTACACCAATACCTTGCGCCAGCTGGATGATTTACCCTATGAACTGCGTTGGTCGCGTACGCGTGAACCGTATATTAGTTGTTTCTGTTGTCCGCCCAACCTGGTGCGGATGATTGCCGAAGTCAACGGATACGCCTATGCCCTGACAGAGGATGCCCTGTGGATTCATCTTTACGGCAGCAACCGTTTGACAACCGCGACGGCCGCGGGTGATCTGCTGCAATTACGCCAGGAGACTGACTATCCCTGGGACGGCCACGTTACGTTGACGGTCGAACAGCCTGCTGCGTCAATCCAGGCGCTCATGTTGCGTATTCCCGGCTGGGTAAATGACGCAACCGTTTCCGTCAATGGCGAACCGGTTGCCGAAACGATCCTGTCCGGTCGCTACTTCCGGCTTGAACGAAACTGGACGGAGGGCGATGTGGTAGAGCTGAATTTGCCCATGCCGGCTCAGCTTTTTCAGGCCCATCCACTGGTGGAAGAGGTCCGAAATCAGGTGGCGGTCATGCGCGGGCCTGTGGTCTATTGCCTGGAATCGCCGGATCTCCCCGCAGGTGTTCGCCCAATGGACGTTTCGCTGACCGACGATGCCGAATTTACGCTTGCCGAGAGCCGGGACCTGCCCGGCATTCCGGCATTGGCGACTATGGGCATCATCAACGGTGCAGAAGCTGACGAATGGAACGGTTTGCTCTATCGTGAGCTTCAGCCGGACGAAGGGGCTGAGATGCCGATCCGGCTCATTCCTTACTACGCCTGGGATAACCGAGGACAATCAGAAATGTCGGTTTGGCTCAACAGGCGTACGCGTTGAGGACGCTGATTGAACGATTCCATAGATGGGATAGTTGTTACAGACGAACGCAGGAGTCATGTTGTTGTATGTGACGAACGTCAGTAGCATCGTTTGGAGCGTCTCACAAATGACAGTCCAGGAACGGCACGACAACCGCCCGTTGACGGATCCGGGCCGGTTCCCTGAACCACAGGCGTCGAATCACCCCGCCGGACGCAAAAGATTTTCTCAAAGAATCCCGTTGTCCAGACTGGCTCCGGTTCTGCTTTTTGTTGCCGGTATCGGCGCGACTGTGGCGGGACTCTGGCTCTACAATCTTCTGGCGCCGCCGCCGGATCCCCTCTCCCCTGACGATGTAGACGCAATCGCCGCTGACGTGGTCGCCGCGGCAACGCCTGCGCCCGCCTACTCCGCTTCGGTTTACGAGACTATCCTCCCTTCCCTGGTCTATATCAGAGTCGGGGATTCTGCGCCCTCGGGCGACGGCAGCACCGCGAAGATCGACTCACCCTTTGCCAACACGCTCTATCTGGACGACTCACCGGGGCCAACCGGCCCGGTGGAACCTGAAACCGTCCAGAACGGAGACCCGTTTGGGCCGGGGTCGTCGGGCATCGGCAGCGGCGTGGTTGTGAACAGTAGCGGCATGATCCTGACCGCGCTGCATGTCGTGGCCCGTGCGGGGACCATTGAGATCCTCTTTGCCGATGGGACCCGGGCCACGGGCGAAATTGTGGGCGCGGAGCCGGATAACGATATCGCGGTCCTGCAGGCGGACCGCCTGCCCGAACTCTTTGCGCCCGCGGTTCTGGGCAACCCGGGTGCGATGCGCGTCGGCGATGAGGTCTATGCCGTGGGCAACCCCCTCGGGCTGGCCGGCTCCATCAGCGCCGGGGTGATCTCCGGCTTTGATCGCACCTTTGTCTCGCCCTACGGCGGGCCTGATCTGGAGCGGCTGATCCAGTTTGACGCCGCGGTCAACCCCGGCAATTCGGGCGGCCCTCTTCTCAATCGCGACGGCGAGGTCATCGGCATCGTCGTCGCGCTGGTCAACCCGACCGGGGCGGAGACCTTTATGGGCATCGGATTGGCGGTGCGCATCGACAACGCAGGCGGCGCAGCGGGATTGCCCCCACAGTGACAGACCGGCAGTGACGGAAGCGGCAGCGGCAAAAGCCGCCATGCCAAGACACGGATTTGCCAAGACACGGATTCGGAGCAGCGTATTTATGGACTATGACTATGATGACAAGAAACCGATGGAGCGGGTGCTCTATCAAGTGAAGAAGGTGATCGTCGGCCAGGATCACCTGTTGGAGCGGCTGATCGTGGCGCTTTTGGCCCGGGGCCATATTCTGGTCGAGGGCGTACCAGGGCTGGCCAAAACCATGGCCATCAAGAGCCTGGCCGACTCCATCGGCGGTGAGTTCCAGCGCATCCAGTTCACGCCGGATCTGGTGCCCGCGGATCTCATCGGCACGCGCATCTACAACCAGAAGAGCGGCGAATTTGATACGGCGCTGGGCCCGGTCTTCACCAATCTGCTCCTGGCGGATGAGATCAACCGGGCCCCGGCCAAGGTGCAGAGCGCGCTGCTGGCAGCCATGCAGGAGCGCCAGGTGACCATCGGCGACACGACCTACAAAATGGACAGCCTGCT
>JAGRCP010000113.1 GCA_020433455.1 Caldilineaceae bacterium
CCATGAAAAGGGGAAAGATTACCGTGCGTGCAACAGGAAACTGGATGAAAATTACCTTGTTGGTTGGGCTGACGGCCATATTATTGGTCGTCTCTTTTATGGCTCAACAGAATCGTGCATCTGCTCAGGAACAAACCGAATCGGGTACGAGTCAACTGGTGATTGAGCCTGTGACGATTACCCTTGACGAGATTGTCGCTCCCGGGAACGGGGGGAATCCTGAGGAAGATTTTAAGGTGACATCCAGCGTAGAGATTTCGGCTCCGCAAGCCGGATGGGAGACCATCATGAGTGAGGATGCGGAGGGTGCATTTCCCGAAGACAACGGGTGGAGCGTGTTCGATGATAATGTGAACAGCGGTGATGACTATTGGGATGACGTCAATTGCAGAAGCTATGCCGGCGATTGGTCAATTTGGGCGGCGGATGCCGGCGATATGGTCGATTGCGCCACGTACGATAACAACATGGCGGCGTGGATGGTTTACGGACCGTTTGATTTGAGCGGCAACGTGATCGATGCCCAACTGGATTTTTACTACTGGCTGGACAGCGAAGCGAGCGCCGACTATTTTTATTGGCTCTCCTCTGGAGACGGAGCAAATTTTTCGGGTTTTCGTGCATCCGGTGCTGGCGGCGGTTGGTCGCCTGCCAGCATAGACCTGTCCGGGCATGTGGGGGATCCGGATGTCTGGATCGCCTTCTATTTTCAGACCAACAGCAGCGGCAATAACTATGAGGGCGCCTATGTTGACAATATCGTGCTTTCAAAAGACGTTGTCGCCAGCCTGGCCCCCGATATTGAAGTGGATCCCACATCCCTGTACTTTACGCGTGAAGCAGCGGGATCGGGTATTGCTATATCAGCCTCTCGTTCTACCCAGGCTGAATTAAAGGCGAAGGTCGTCGAAAATGGTCAACTGCCGGTGATCGTACGTCTGACTACCGGCTTTATGCCCGAAGGCGCGCTCGGTTCGCCCCAGGCCGTTAATGAGCAGCGCAGCGCGATTGCGCGGAGTCAGGACTTTCTCCTATCTAACTTGTCCGGTTTGGGTGTCACCGGTGTAAAGCGTTTTCACTCCATGCCCTACGTGGCCATGACGGTAAATGCCGCGGCCATGGATGCGCTGCAGCGCTCTCCCTTCGCCACAAGCGTCATGGAAGATGTCGCTGAAGAGCCCACGCTGGACTTGAGCATTCCACTCATTAATGCTGATGATGCCTGGGCAGCGGGCTATACGGGTGCGGGACAGACAGTGGCTGTGCTGGATACCGGCGTGGATTCCAGCCATCCCTTTCTGAGCGGCAAAGTAGTTTCAGAGGCTTGTTACTCGACTACGAATACCGACTCTACGACTCTCTGCCCCAATGGCCTGGACAGTCAGACGGGTGCGGGAGCAGGCGTGCATTGTACGGGCGCCGGCGGCTGTTCCCACGGCACCCACGTAGCGGGCATTGTGGCCGGGAACGGCGATACGTTTGACGGCGTCGCCCCTGGCGCAAACGTGATTGCAATTCAGGTTTTTTCTAAATTTGATGTTGACGGAACGCTACGAGCGCTATCCTATACCAGCGATCAGATGCTGGGGCTGGAGCGGGTATACGACCTGAGGAATGATTTCTCTATTGCCGCGGTCAACATGAGCCTGGGTGGCGGGTCATATACCAGCGCATGTGATTCGGACCCGCGCAAGGCTATCATCGACAATTTGCGCTCTGAGGGTATTGCTACCGTGATTGCATCCGGCAACAATGGCTACACAAGCTCGATTACTGCTCCGGCCTGCATTTCTTCCGCCATAAGCGTGGGCGCGACAACTTCCCACTCTCCGGCCGATGTGGTGGCGGGCTATTCCAACAGCGCGCCGATTCTGGACCTGTTGGCTCCGGGCTCATCGATCAACTCTTCTGTGCCCGGCGGGGGATACGCCTCGTGGAACGGTACGTCCATGGCGACGCCCCATGTAGCCGGCTCCTGGGCAGTCTTGAAATCCCAAACACCGGACGCAAGCATAGCTGACGTTTTCTACGCCCTCGAATCAACCGGGGTCCCCATCACCGATGCCCGCAACGGCTTGGTGAAGCCCCGGATCGATGTCTATGCAGCCTTGCTGGCTTTGGCAAACTATGAATCCCTGACGATTCGTAATCTCGGATATGGCGATCTTTCGGTGATCAATATCAGCATCATCGAGCCAGTCCTGGCCCGCACGCAGGCGAAAGCCGACTGCGCCTGGCTTGTGCTCGATGCGCCGACAACGCCTTTTACCCTTACTCCTGATGACTCGGTCTTGCTTGGCGTCACGGTTAATGTTTGCGAGGGGCCCGGCATCTATACCAAGACGATTCGGATTACATCGGATGATCTGGACGAAAGCACGGTGGACGTTCCCGTAACGCTTGAGGTGAACGGCCCGCTGGCTGTGACGTTAAATTGGTTCCTGGCTGAGCCAAACGGAGGCATGGTAAATTTCCAGTGGGAGACGACTGCGGAGCAGGGCGTTGCCGGCTTCAATCTGCTGGCGTTGCATGATGACCAAACCGTC
>JAGRCP010000114.1 GCA_020433455.1 Caldilineaceae bacterium
GATCGTGACGGGGACGGCCTTGCCGATACCGATGATCCACTTCCCTGGAGCGTTGAAACTTCGTCGTGGCCGGTGACGCCAATTCCCCCCGGCGAAGATGGCCTGCCACCCACGGAACTTTCTTCACTCGTCGCCGCCGTGAACTTCGCAGGTCGAGACGTGGTTGGACCGGAACCATTCCTGCTCGATATGGGAGCCACATTCAGTGACGATCGGGGATTCGGATGGAAGCGGGAATTGTCGGCCAGCGTGCGGCAACGTCAGCGCATGCCGGAAGTCATTCGAGACACGTTTCTCTTCACTCGCTCGCACGACGTCTGGGAGTATAAGCTGCCCGGTGGAAACTACCGCGTGACTGTTTGCGTGGGGGACTCGGATCACGAGCAACTGGGGCAGAATGTAACGGTCGAGGGGCAGACGCTGATGGAAAATCAGAATACCGAATCGGGGATGTTCCATGAGGCTGTCACCACAGTGGCGATCAACGACGGCCGACTCACAATGGAAATCGGTCGACCTGGATCGAAGACCAATACCTGCGTCAACTGGCTGCTGATTGAACGGGTGGAGTAGCCTTCGTCTCAGTGGGCGGAGTGGCGTCAGCCTTCTGGCAATGAATACCCGGTTGCATGTGATGCAACTCTTTACGGAAATGGACGATGTCTGACCTGCCGACTGATGCCGAACTGCTCGCCTTTGTCGAAGAGATGTTACCCGCCCAGCGCGCCACGGCGGTTGAGCAGCAGCTGCGTGAATCGTCTGAATTACGCGAACGGGCTGCGGAACTGATTCGTGTTCGCGATCAGGGGGGCCGCACAGTGGGAGAGATCTGGCGTCGGCATCGGCTCAGTTGCCCCTCACGCAGCGAACTTTCCAGTCTCGTGCTCGGCGTGCTCGATTCGGAACTGGCGGACTACATCGGTTTTCATATCGAACAGGTTGGCTGCCGCGTCTGCGAAGCCAATCTCGAAGACCTGCAGGAAGCCCATGCTGCACTCCAGCAGTCAGCCCCTCCGGCCTCGCGTCAGGAACGAATCTTTGAATCCTCTGCCGGCATCCTCCGCGATCGATCCCGTCGGGACTGACTGAGATGTTCCTGCATTAGGTGTTGAGCAGACAGCGTTCACTGTGCGCGTTCGTGGCGTGACTCCTCGCTTCCATCTCGCCATGGACCACTCCCGACGGTACGCTACACCTTGACCGGACCGGCACGTTTTCGCGGTCCGAATGAGACGATTCAGGGTTCCATCCAGCATGCCCGAATTTCAGTACACGGCTCGCGAGGCGTCCGGCCAGCAGGTCAGTGGCAGTATTACCGCGAATACGCAGCAGGAAGCACTTTCCGCGCTCTCCTCGCGCCGACTGTTTCCACTGCAGGTGGAAATGGCGGCAGCATCCGTCAAGCAGCAGTCCTATGCCGGGAAACGGGTCGGGGCTCGGCAGCTGGCGATTCTGTATTCGCAACTGGCCGACCTGCTGAAATCTGGCGTGCCGCTTCTACGTGCCCTGGAATTGCTCAACCGACAGGCAACCAAACCGGCGCTGCGGCATGTTCTGGAAGAGATTCGCACCGATGTGGCCGACGGAACCCGCCTTTATGAGTCATTCCGCAAACACCCCCGCGTGTTCAACGAACTCGTGGTGAGCATGGTGCGGGCGGGCGAGGAAGGGGGCTTTCTTGAGGAAGTCCTCAAGCGGGTCGCCGCGTTCACCGACCATCAGGAAGACCTCAAGGGACGCGTTATCGGCGCAATGATTTATCCCATCATTCTGTCGGTCTTCGGCAGCGCGGTGGTGATCTTCCTGCTGGTTAAGTTTGTTCCCAGTTTCGAGCCAATCTTCGCCCAGATGCGTGAGCGAGGCGACCTGCCCTGGGCCACAACGTCACTGCTGGCGATGAGCCGCTTCGCGCAGAACTATTGGTTCGTGCTGCTGGGGCTTGGGGCCGCCGCGATCTATGGAGCCTCCCGCTACATGCAAACGACGGAAGGCCGGCTGGTTGTGGATACGTGGCGGCTCAAAACGATTGGTCTGGGACGCATTGTCCGCAATCTGGCGACCGCCCGATTTTGCCGCGTGCTGGGAACACTGCTTCGCAATGGGGTGCCCATTTTGCAGTCGTTGCGAATCGCCAAGGATGCGACCGGAAACCTTGTGCTCAGCAACGCCATTTCCAATGCTGCTGACAACATTTCGGCGGGAAAGTCGCTGGCGAAACCGTTAGAAGCGAGCCGGCAGTTCTCCGAAGAAATTGTCGCGATGATTGCCGTGGGGGAAGAGTCAAACAACCTTGAAGAAGTGCTGATCGATATTTCGGAAAACCTCGAGCGCCGCACCAATCGAGAACTCGATCTGGCGGTCAGACTGCTTGAACCGCTGATGCTGATGGTGATGGCCTCGGTGGTGTTATTTGTGATTGTCGCCCTGTTGCTGCCCATCCTGCTCAGCTCGACCAGCGTATAATGCTCTCATGAAACTGGACGACGAGTTGTGTTACTGCTTTCACGTTTCCAAACGGAAAATCGTGAATTATCTCAAGGTGCATCGCCCCCGGCGACCCAGTCAGCTCAGTGAGTGCGGCGGAGCGGGAACCGGGTGCGGCTGGTGCGTGCCCTACCTCAAACGCTGCTTTGATCAGGCGCAGGAGGGGAAGGTTGTTGAGAACGATGGCATCTCGGTCGAGGACTATGTCGCCGGACGTGCCCAACATCTCGAAGAGCGCAAGCGTCCGCCCGCTGGGGGATGACTGCGTTCACTCAGTCGTGAACATCAGTGGGCGCCCAGTTCGTGCACCATCTTCACCAGCTCTTTGACATGGTCCGGGTTCATGTCTGGATGCACTCCGTGGCCCAGGTTGAAGATGTGCCCCGGTCGACCTTCGGCGGCATCGAGCACATCGATCACGCGCTCCCGCATGAAGGGATAGTCACCGTAGATCACGACCGGGTCCAGGTTCCCCTGAATCGCCCGGTCGTAAACAATTGTCCGCCACGCTTCGCCCAGATCCATCCGCCAGTCGATGCCAATCACCTGTCCTCCCGCCTGAACCTGCATGGGCAACAGTGACGGGTTGCCGGTCAGAAAGTTGATGACCGGGGTTTCTTCCGGAATCTGGTCAATCAGTTTCTGAGTGTAAGGCAACACGTAGCGTTTGAAGTCGGCGGGGCACAGGCAACCGGCCCAGCTGTCGAACACCTGCACTGCCTGACAGCCCGCTTCAATCTGAGCCAGCAGGTCGGGCAGGATCCAGTGTTTAACCTTCCGGTCATCAAACTCGGCCCGGCGATAACTCACAGCCACCTGCCCGCCAATGCGCCAGCAGCGCAGGGCAGCCTCCGCAGCCGAATTTTTCCCCCCGACAATGAGGAGCTTACGCCGGAAATAGTCGTGGGGATCCCGAAAGTAGTGGGAAACGTGGGGCAGGTCCTCGCCGGGGATGTCCAGGCGATTGGCATTGTGCATGTCGCCGATGGCCAGGATAACCCGACGAGCGCGATAGACGCGCGCCTCATCCTGCCCCACAGTCGTCAAGGCAAAGCCGTCCTCATCCCGGACCAACCCGGTTACCGGCTCGTAGGCGTTGACCGCGAGATCGAACTGCTCCACCACGCCGCGCAGGTAGGCCAGGTAGTCCTCGCCGGTGATGCGCTGCTGGTGGTTGTTCTGGATGGGAATGCCGGCAATGGCCAGACGCTCGGTGGTGCTGAAGAAGTTGGTATTGCGCGGCCACCAGGTCATTGTATAGCCGATCTGATGGGCGTCGAAGTGGATATAATTCAGGCCCGCCTCTTTCAGACAGACGGCCAACTCAATCCCGATAGGGCCCGCGCCGATGATGGCGGCGTCATAGACGCCCCCATTTTCGCGGGATGAAAATGATGTAGCGGTATTCACGTTTGCAATCCTGTTTCGTGCTCGGTTTTATGGTTCTCTGATCGACAGCTCCCTGACGGATTGTCAGACAGCACGTTCCTCCTCCGCCAGTTCCACCATGCGCCTGAGGCTCTCCCCATAGGGCGGCCGGGCGATGCCCATTTCGGTAATGACGGCGGTGATATAGGCGGCAGGCGTCACGTCAAAAGCCGGGTTGGCCACGTCCGCGCCCGCAGGCGTAACCTGAACGCCCCCGATGGTGGTGACTTCCTCAGGGCCGCGCTCTTCAATGGCGATGTCGTCGCCCGTGGGCGTCGCCAGATCGATGGTGCTGGTGGGCGCGGCCACGTAAAACGGCACGCCGTGGGCATGGGCGACCAGGGCCAGATTGTAGGTGCCAATCTTATTGGCCGTATCGCCATTGGCCGCAACCCGGTCGCAGCCCACCACGCAAAGGTCCACGCCCCGGGTACGCATAATGTGGCCCGACGCCCCGTCCACGATGACCGTGTGAGGCACGCCCAGTTGGATCAGCTCCCACGCAGAAAGGGCCGCCCCCTGCAAGCGCGGGCGGGTTTCATCCAGATAGGCGTGGACCTGCTTGCCCTGCTCGTGCGCGGTGCGGATGACGCCCAACGCGGTGCCGTAATCCACCGTGGCCAGACTGCCCGTATTGCAGTGATGAATGATGGTTGCGCCCTGGGGCACCAGCTCCATGGCGTTCAGGCCGATTTGTCGGTTGGTGCGCACATCTTCCGCGGCAATGGCATTCGCTTCATCCAACATCGCTTCACGCAGCGCATCCACGCCGGCGATATCCGGCTCGACGCTGCACCGCAGCATGCGGTCCACAGCCCAGGCCAGATTGACTGCGGTGGGTCGGGCTGCCCGCAAAACAGCCGCGGCGCCGACCAACTCCCCGCTCAGGGCGGCGACATCCTGCGCCTGACTCTGTGCCGCGGTCAGGGCCAGACCGTAGGCCGCGGCCGCACCGATAGCCGGCGCTCCCCGCACCACCATTGCCTGGATAGCGTCGGCAAGGGCGCGATAGTCGGTGAAGTCAAGGTACTCGGTTACGTGGGGCAGGCGGCGCTGGTCCAGCAGGCGTATGCTGTCGCCCCGCCATTCGATGCTGCGGTAGGTTGTCATGCGCAAGTCCTTGGTTGAAGGGTAAAGATTGAAGATTAGAAATTGGGGATTCTTCGCTGGGAAAAGCGTTGCTCCTCTCCACAGAAACTGCTCTCCCCAATCTTCAATCTTTATTCTTCATTTTTTAAAGCGTCGGTTCGGCGGCAAGCACTACGTTGATCAAGTCATCGATGGAGGTGAAGCCGCGGCGCTCCATAAGCCAGCGACGGGCGACGTTGAGGGCCAGGCTCTCAGCCGTGGCCCGGGTCAGGCTGTCGGAAATTTGGACGAAGTCATCCACATGGGCCACACCGATGGTGCGCCGCATAATCTCCGTTGCGCCGAAGCCTGCGCTTTCCTGAAGAAGTTGATCCACATACCAGCGGCGAAATTCGGCCGAGGGCCACCCATCATTGCCTTCATCTTCCCACAGCTGCATAAATTCGGCGGCAAAGGTCATCCACGTCTCGTGAAGCGAGGCGATGATCCAGTTGCGATAGTCGGTCCGAACATCCGCATCTTTGGCGTGGAACTCCTGCGCGGCGTAGCCGATAACCAGGTGGGCGAAGTAGGAGCCGATGTCGTGGCCCATGGGGCCGTAAAAGGCGAACTCAGGATCGATTACCTTGGTCTCATCGGCATTGAGCATGATGGAGCCGGTGTGGAAATCGTTGTGCAGAAGCGCCTGGTGATGGGTCATGTAGCGCTCCTTGAGCTGGAACGCCTCGCAGCGCAGGGCCGCATCGTTTTGCACGGCCCGGGCCTGGGCCTCCAGCTCCGGCGTCCAGCGATTGTCGGGGTGATCGATATAGGGCTGGGTGAAGACCAGGTCCTCTTGCAGCTTGACCATAACCGGGTTGATGAAGCGACTCTGGAGGGCCTTCTTTTCGCCCGAAGAGAGATAAAAATCAGAGGTATAGAAGAGGGTGCGGGCCATAAAGCGCCCGACATGGCGCGCGACCTTCGGATAGACCGCCTGGTCCATCATGCCCGTGCGCATAACCGTATGGCGGTTCAGGTCTTCGATCCCCATGACGGAGTTCTCGGCATCAAAAAAGTAGAGGCGCGGGACGTTTTCCGGACAATAGGATGCCTCCATCTCCAGCATTTCCCATTCCACCCGGGCCCGGTCCCGGGGCAGCTTAAATTCGGGATAGCGCCACGCGTGGGGCAGCGCCTGCTTGATCAGCACCGACTTGCCCATCGGGTCCTGGGAGCTATAGACGCGGTAAATCAGATTGATATTGCCTTCGGTCAGGCTGACGGCTTCCAACTGATCATCTTCATCAAAAAGCGTGGTCATCAAATCGGAGTTGCGTACGTGGTCGATAGCCTGCGCTTCGTCCAATCCGTCAGGATTGTCCTTGTGAATAGTCATGACTGCTCGTCCCTCTTTCGCATGAATGTAAAATTTTGAGATTATCCAGCATGATAGCATAACACGGGCCAATCTGAATGAGTCAGGATGCATGGGACGCCGCCCGGCATGTGACTCAAGAAGTCATGAAATGCGCTTGCAAAAAAAGTCTAACGGATTTGGATGCCCCAAATCAACTTGATTCGTCCCCGCCCTTGGCGCTATACTATGAACATAACTTCGGCTTGCTCCGTCTTCGGAAGCGCAAACCACATCTTCCTGCCGGTTTCGGGTCCAAACAGCGCAGTCTCACTTTAAATTTGTTTGCCACAATGAAATTATAGATTCCCGGTGAGGAGCGGGCGGCCGTTCATGCTCCTCGGATTACTGCAGCATTCCATTGCATCTTGATAAGGAATGGCGATCAAACTACTTGATGATTTTAACTCACAGTATCGCTGGGAAAGTACGCCAAATCGGCAAATTAAATGCTCGCCATTCCTAAGCAACTTGTCCACTGACACATGCATCAAAACCATCAGAGAGGAGGCGCTTATAACAAGAAGCAGGGATGGATGTCCGTCGCGTCATTCCAGAAAAGCCTAACATCATCGAACAAGGGAGAAGACAATGAGCAAAGATCGCAACTACCTACCTATTCCCCCGGCTACGTTCGAAGGCAGGATCGGCACCACCTACAAAGAGTCTGAAGCAGTCGTTCCAGAGCTTGACGGGCCGCCCGACGGCGCGCCCAATGTCGTGCTGATCATGCTGGACGATGTGGGCTTCGGCCAGACCAGCATGTTCGGCGGCCCGGCCCAAACCCCGCATATCGAACAATTGGCGGCCGAGGGCGTCACCTATAACCGATTCCACACCACGGCGCTCTGCTCGCCGACCCGGGCAGCGTTGCTGAGCGGTCGCAACCACCACAGCGTCCACACCGGCACGATTATGGAGTTGGCCACCGGCTTCCCCGGCTACGACGGCGTCTGGCCGGCCGACGCCGCTTCGGTCGCCGAGATTCTCAAGGCCAACGGCTATAACACCGCGGCCTTCGGCAAATGGCACAACACGCCGGACTACGAATCGAGCCCTGCCGGTCCCTTCACCCATTGGCCCACGGGCAAGGGCTTTGAATATTTCTACGGCTTCATGGGCGGTGAGGCCGACCAGTGGAACACGCCTCTCTACGAAAACACGAACCCCGTCGAGCAGCCCGCCGACGATCCCGACTGGCACTTCTCGGAAGCCATTGCAGAGCAGGCCATCGGCTGGATGGCGCGCCAGAAGGCATCGGCCCCAGATAAGCCCTTTTTCCTCTACTGGGCGCCGGGCGCGGCCCACGCGCCCCACCACGTGACTGACGAATGGTCCGACAAGTACAAGGGCAAGTTCGACCACGGCTGGGACAGGCAACGGGAAATCACCTTCGAGAACCAGAAGCAGAAGGGCGTCATTCCCCAGGAGACCCAGTTGACGCCCCGCCCCGACTCAATCCCCTCCTGGGATAGCCGCAGCGACGACGAGAAGAAGCTCTACGCACGGATGCAGGAAGTCTTTGCCGGTTTTCTCGAACATGTCGATACGCAGGCGGGCAAGGTGATCGAGGCGCTGGACGTGCTGGGCATCCGCGACAACACGCTGGTCATCTACATTGTGGGAGACAACGGCCCCAGCGCGGAAGGCACCCTGACCGGCACGCTCAACAACATGAAGACCCAGCAGGGATACCACGACAGCATCGACTTCATGCTGAAGCACATCGACGAGATCGGCGGCCCTATGCACGAAAACCACTATCCGGTGCCGTGGTGCTGGGCAGGCTCTTCGCCCTTCCAGTGGATGAAGCAGGTCGCGTCCCACTTCGGCGGCACGCGCAACGGGCTGATTATCCGCTGGCCCGACAAAATCAAGGACAAGGGCTCCCTGCGCAGCCAGTTCCACCACGTGATCGACATTACGCCGACGATCCTGGAAGCCGCGGGCATTCCCCAGCCGTTTGAGGTCAACGGTTCGCCCCAGCGGCCCATTGAAGGCGTTTCGCTGGCCTACACGTGGGATGACGCCGACGCCAAAGGCCGTCACATCACCCAATATTTCGAGATGTTCGGCAATCGCGCGCTCTACCACGACGGCTGGGTCGCCGGCTGTCAGCACGGCAAGTTGCCGTGGCAGATGTCCGGCTCCAAATCATTCGATGACGATACGTGGGAACTCTACAACATCGAAGAGGACTTCTCCCAGGCCAACGATTTGGCGAAGGAGCACCCCAAAAAGCTGCGCGAGCTGCAGGACATGTTCATGCAGGAAGCGGCCAGATACAACGTTTTTCCGCTGGACGATCGTTTTGCCGAGCGAGTCGACGTCAGCCTGCGCCCGAACTACGTCCAGGGGATCAAAAATTTCGTCTACCTGCCTGAAACCGCCCGCATCCCGGAGGCGTCCTCACCCAACACCAAGAACATCAACCACGTACTCGCCGCCCAGATCGAGATTCCCGAAGAAGGCGCGGAAGGCGTGCTGCTCTGTTGCGGCGGCCGCACCAGCGGCTACACGCTCTATGTTCAGGACGGCAAGCTGCATTGGGAGCACAACTGGTTCGGCCAGGACCGCTACCGCGTCTCCTCGGACGACAAGCTGCCCGCGGGGAAACAGGTCGTCTCGGCCACCATCGAATGCGATGAAGAGGGCAAAGTCGGCGGCGGCGGCAATGTGACGTTGCGCACGGGTGAAACGGAGATCGGCTCCGGGCGCTTCGACAAGCAAGTGCCCTTCCGCTTCACGGTCAACGAGACCTTCGACGTGGGCTGCGACCTGGTGACGCCCGTGTCGGACAAGTACGAAAGCCCTTATCGCTTCACGGGCACGCTCTACCAGGCCATGGTGGACATCAGCGACTGCACCTTTGAAGAACTCGCCTTCAGCGCCAAGGCGAAGGATGCGATTAACGAAGTGAAGGCGCGAATTGCCATGGCGCTGCAATAGAACAGGGGACATGATAGTCGGGGCGCGGGGTACGGCGGGAGAGCCGTCCGCCGCGCTCCCGCGTCCGACGATTTGTCCAAAACCCAGTCCATCAGAAAGGGGAGATAATGAGGACCATTCCCGCCTCCATTCTCACGCTAATGCTTCTAAGCAGCCTTGTGCTTACGGCCTGCGGATCAAACGATACGCCTGATCCGCAGGCCGCAACGCAAGCGCCTACAGCGGAGCCGGCCAGCATCGCTACAGCATCCGACTCTGCATCCGACTCTGCGGCGCCTGTCGAGGCCGCGGACGATACAACCGGCGACGCGGCTGCGGCGGATACGGCTGTGACGGACGATGCGACGGCGGATGACGCCGCGGCCGCGGCAAGCGCGGCCGGCGACAGCGGGAGCATGACAACCGCAGAGGGGACCATCATGTACATGAGTGACTCCTTGGACGGCAACGCAACGGCCAGCGGCGAAGTGTATCACAAAGATGACATGGTTGCCGCCCACAAAGACCTACCCTTCGGCACGAAGGTGACGGTCACCAACCTGGCCAACGGCAAGAGCGTAGTCGTCACCGTCATCGAGCGGATGCCCGTCAATAATCCCACGCTGATCGATGTTTCCTCAGGCGCGGCCCAGGCGTTGGACATGATGGAAGCCGGCTCGGTTGACGGACGCATTGAGTGGCAAGAGTAAACAAAAGTGGAAATCCTGGTTGCGTTTATCCTCCTGGTCATTGTCTACGGGTTTGTCTCGCAGTTATTGGCAAACCACAATATCACGCCGCACATGGTCTTTGTCTCGGCCGGCATTCTTGTTGCGTTCATAACGCTTCGGGATCAGCAGTTTGCTCTGGAGACGGAGATCTTTATTCTGACCGGTGAAGTCGCTCTGGCGCTGATTCTCTTTGGGGATGCCTCCAGAATTCGGCTGCACGCCTTACGCTCCGCAGCGGACCTGCCCGGGCGTCTGCTGCTGATCGGCTTACCGCTGACGATTCTCTTGGGCACGGTTGTGGCAGCGATCATCCTGCCCCAACTTTCCATCTGGGAAGCGGCCATCCTGGCGTCCGTCCTCTCGCCCACCGATGCGGGGCTGGGGCAGGCGGTCGTCAGCGACAAGCGGCTTCCCGTGCGCATTCGCCAGGCGCTCAATATTGAGTCGGGCCTGAATGACGGCCTGTCTACGCCCATCTTCATGATTCTGGTGGCATTGGTAACGGCCGAGCAATCTCTCCAATCGCCGGGACAATGGCTCAACTTTATCGTGAGTCAGATCGGTATCGGCGCAGGATTCGGCATCTTAATGGGCGTAGTAGGCGGTCGCCTTTTTACCGAAGCCGGAAAGCGCCAATGGGTCAGCCAGACGTTTACTTCCCTCATGTTTCCTGCATTAGCGCTGTTTACCTGGTATGTCGCGGATGAGATCGGCGGCAACGGATTCATCGCCGCCTTTTGCGGCGGTTTGACCATCGCGGTCGTCATGCGGAATATTACCGAAGAGGAGCGCGACTTCGGCGAAGTGACGGGGCAATGGGTTAGCCTGCTGGTCTTCTTCCTCTTCGGCGCGGTTGCCTTTCCGCTGCTGGGGCAGATCACCTGGCAAATCTGCGTATATGCCCTGCTGAGCCTGACCATCATCCGTATGCTACCGGTTGCCGTCTCGCTGATGGGGGAGCATTTGAATCGAGCGACGGTGCTCTTTCTGGGCTGGTTCGGGCCACGCGGCCTGGCGTCTATCGTGCTGGGGCTGATCCTGCTGCGGGAAATTGCGCCCGAAGACCAACCCGTCGAACTGCAACTTGCCATCATCACAACCGTACTTTTCAGCGTTTTTCTGCATGGAATTTCCGCCAATCCCCTGGTTGCCCGCTACACCAAATCCATTCAGGCGCTCCATCATACGTCGCCAGAGCTGAGCGAATCGGTTGAAATGCCCAATCGCCAGGGATTTTAAGTTAACCCGGACGGCGTGGCAGAGCGTAAATCTATGCGCCTGAACAGCCGGAAGAGAAAGAAACAGCCGACATGTCGGAATCTACAATGAACAACACATCGAATGCGACGGATCCCCCGGTCCGACTAAACATGCAATCACCCCGCTCGGCCGGACTGGCGGGCATCATCTTTTCGCTCCTCTTCGGCGCCAGCCTGATCCTGATCGAGCTTTCCATGCCGCCGCTTCCGAGTATCAACGCTGAGTGGCTGCCCAACCAGGCGGGGCGAATTTCGCTGGCCATGACGTTAATGCCGTTCGGCGGAATCGCCTTCCTCTGGTTTATCGGCGTTGTGCGCGATCAGGTGGGCGCGCTGGAAGACAAGTTCTTCTCGACCATATTTCTCGGCAGCGGCCTGCTTTTTCTCAGCGCCATGTTTACCTGGGCAGCGATTGTCAGCGCGGTTTTGAGCAGCTATGACGCGGCATCAGACACGTGGCTGACCAGCGACGCGTATATTTTTTCGCAGACCATGCTACAGCAGCTTGCGGGGATGGTTGCCCTGCGCATGGCCGGCGTCTTTATGATGTCGTCGGGAACCATTTGGCTGCGCACCAAAGTAATGCCCCTCTGGATGGTTGTGACCACCTACGGGATTGCTCTGGTATTGTTGCTGGGCGGGAGCACCTTCAACGGGCTGCGTTTGGGCTTTCCGATTTGGGTTTTTGTCGTCAGCCTCTGGATATTGCGTAAAAACAGGCTCAGGCGCGAAGATTGAGACGGGGGCGCCGACCGCTTTGGCTACTTGTTACGCACTCCAGTCCGCATTACGTACCACGCATCAGCTATCGAAACCGAACACAATTCCCACAGGAGAAATGGCATGACTTCCCAATCAGCAGGTCCTTTACCCGTGAACTCAACCGCACCTGACTTTTCCTTGCCCAAGGGCGATGGCCAACTGGGAGCGGACCCGAGCACATTCTGGCATCTGGCGGACGAGCGCGGCAAGAACGTAATTTTGGCCTTTTATCCGGCCGACTGGAGCCCGGTCTGCGGCAGCCAAATCGCCCTCTACAACGAATTGATTCCCACCTTCGCCGAATACAATGCAGAAGTCATCGGCATATCGGTTGACGGAACCTTCTGCCACAAAGCGTTCAAAGAGCACAACAATCTTTCCATTGAATTGCTGTGCGATTTTGAACCGAAAGGAAAGACGGCCAAGCTCTACAGCGCGTATAACGAACAGCTCGGCCTGTGTGAAAGGGCGATCTACGTAATTGATGCGCAGGGAATCATCCGTTACAGCTACATTTCGCCCATGGGCGTCAATCCGGGCGCGAAAGAGATTCTGGAGACATTACAGGAGATTCAACATGCTTAGTCGCTACTACTCCCTGTCACAGCCGGTAACGTCGGACGACCATAGCCAGGGCCCGGACAACGCGCCGGTTACGCTGGTGGAGTACGCCGATTATCAGTGTCCCTACTGCGGTCAGGCCCATCCGATTGTGAAGCAGATCCAGGCTCACTTTGGCGATAGCCTGCGCTTCGTATTTCGCAACTTCCCGCTGGCGCAAATGCATGTCCATGCGCTGAAAGCGGCCGAAGCAGCCGAGATCGCAAGAGAATACGGCAAGTTCTGGGCTATGCACGACCTGCTCTACGAACACCAGGATCGACTGGATCGGACAAGCCTCCTGGGCTATGCCCGGCAATTAGGAATCGACGAAAGCGAGTTTGCCCGCAAGCTGGATGCCGATGAAAAAGCCGACCGCATCAAAGAAGAATTTATGGGCGGCGTCAACAGCGGCGTCAACGGGACGCCCTCGTTCTTCATCAACGGCGTCAAGTACGAAAATTCCTGGGACTACGAAAGCCTTAAGGAGGCAATTGCTCTTTCCTCCGGTTCACGGTAGGATTGGGTGAAATGCAGGGCGCACGCGCCCATGTCCCCACTTCACCACACTGTACTCCGAAAAGGAACCCTTATGCGACGATTCTATTTTCTCATTACCCTCTTGCTGATTGGCGTCCTGGCTTTGTCCGCCTGCGCCTCTGGCGGGAGCCCGACCGACAGCTCAGGCGCAGCCGCGCCAAGCGACGCAGCCGCAGATACGGGAGCGGACACGGCATCCGATACAACATCCGATGCGGCCGCCACGGAGCCCCAGACCGGCGGCGTCCTCACCGCGGCCATCTCCGCCGATCCCCAAGGCTTTGATCCCCATCTGACCAGCGCCTATTCCAGCTTCGAAGTGCTGGAGAACGTCTTTGACACGCTGGTGAGCATCGACGAAAACCTCAACATTACGCCCTCCCTGGCCGAAAGCTGGGAAGTCTCAGAAGACGGTCTGACCTGGACCTTCAAGCTGCAAGAGGGCATCACCTTTCACGACGGCAGCGACCTCACGGCCGAAGACGTAAAGTTCTCCTACGAACGCATTCTGGACCCCGACGTAGGTTCAGGCGCGTCCTGGCGTCTGGCCAACGTGGAGAGCATCGAAGCGGTCGATGATTACACCGTAGCCATCACCCTCAACGCGCCCTATCCCGGCCTGTTGGCCAAACTGGCCGGCTACAAGGGCATGGCCATCGTCTCGTCCGAAGCCGAGGATCTGGAGCGGATGCCCATCGGCACCGGCCCCTTCATGTTCGTTGAGTACGTACCCGGCGATCACGTGACCCTGATGCGCAACGAAAACTATTGGGAAACGGACGCCGCGGGCAACGCCCTGCCCTATCTGGACGAAGTCGTCTTCCGCCCCATCCCCGATGAAACGGTCAAGACCACCAACCTGCAAACCGGCGAGGTGGACTGGGTGGACAGCCTGCCGCCCCAGCAGGTTAACAGCATTGCCGACGCGGGCGACGTGATGGTCGATGTGGTGACCGGCGGCGATTACTGGTATCTGGGCGTAAACCTGAATCGGGAACCCCTGGGCGATCCCCTGGTGCGCCAAGCCATCAACTACGCCATCAACAAGGAAGATGTGGCCGCTGCCGCACGCTGGGATACCGCGGTCGCAAGCGATAACCCCATCCCCGCGGAGAGCGCCTGGAACAGCGGCTATGCACCCTACGAATACAATCCTGAAAGGGCGAAAGAACTGCTGGCCGAAGCGGGCTATGCCGACGGCTTCGAGGTGGAATTGATGCCCTCCTCCCAGTACGAAGAGACCGTGCGCGCGGCCCAAGTGGTCCAGGCGCAGTTGGCCGACGTGGGCGTCACCGCGACCATCCGCACCCTTGAATGGGGCACGTGGCTGGAAGAGCAGGGCGCGGGCAATTTCGACATCTACGTGGGCGGCTGGATCGGCAACATCGATCCGGACGACTACTTCTACGCCCAGCACCATACCGGCGAGATCTTCAACTTTACCGGCTACAGCAATGAAGCGCTGGACGTACTGCTGGATGAAGGCCGGGCCGAAGCCGATCCCGACGTGCGCAAGGGCATCTATGATCAGGTCGCCCAAATCCTCATCGACGACAGTCCCTACGTCTACATGTACATTCCCGCGACGGTCAACGCCTGGCAGCCCAATGTGCATGGCGTCCAGGCCCGCCCCGATTCGGCCATCCGCTTCAAGAATGCGTGGATGAGTCAGTAGAGACGCGGAATCGTTGATTGGTTTACTGGTCGATTGGGTAGCCAGGTAGTCCGCCTACCCCCAATGAACCAGTAAACCAATCAACAGATCAACCAGTCAACCAAGCAACCTCCTATGCTTCGCTTCATCGTTCGCCGTCTTCTGACGACCATCCTGGTTATTCTGGGCGTTACGTTTATTTCGTTTCTCATCATCCACCTGGTGCCGGGCGATCCGGCGCGCATCATGCTGGGGCTCAACGCCACGGAGGAGAAGGTGGCGGAGGTACAGCGCGCCATGGGGCTGGACCGGCCCTTTATTGTCCAGTACGGCAACTGGCTGGCCGATCTGCTGCGGGGCAATTTGGGCGAAAGCTTTATCACCGGCCAGAGCGTCACCCAGGCCGTGGTGGAGCGCCTGCCCCGCACCTTGACGCTGGCGGGCGCGGCCCTGGTCATCGCCTTGCTGATTGCCCTGCCGGCCGGCATTATCGCCGCGCTGCGGCCGCGCAGCCCCGCAGCCTACTTCGCGACCATCTTCAGTCAGGTGGGCGTCTCCATCCCCGATTTCTGGATGGGCATTATGCTCATTCTGCTCTTTTCCCTGACCTTGCGCTGGCTGCCGCCGTCGGGCTATGCGCCCTTCAGTGAAAGCCCGCTGGAGTGGCTGCGCCATCTGATTCTGCCCGCGGTAACGGTGGGCATCGTCAGCGGTTCGGTGCTGACCCGCTTCGTACGTTCCGCCATGCTGGAGGCGCTGCACCAGGATTACGTTCGCACCGCGCGGGCCAAGGGCATCAGCGAACGGCACGTGGTGTTGCGGCACGTGTTGCGCAACGCGATGATCCCCATCGTGACCGTAACCGGCCTGCAACTGGCCGGCCTGCTGGGCGGCGTGGTCATCGTCGAGGTGATCTTCGCCTGGCCCGGGCTGGGCCGCCTGGCCCTGGACGCGGTCCAGCGGCGCGACTATCCCATGATGCAGGGAGCGGTCCTCTTCGTGGCCCTGGCCTTCGCCCTGGTCAACCTCCTGGTGGACATCCTCTACGCCTATCTGGACCCAAGGATCAAGTACTAATCATGTCATCATTGTCCATGACCGATCGTCATGCGCCTGCGCCGCCTCTTTCCGAGCGCAGGCGCATTCTACGCCGGGTGGCCAACAACCGCCTGGCGCTTCTGGGCGCGGTCATCATCGTGCTGCTGATCGGGCTGGCCGTGCTGGGTCCCTTTATCGCACCCTATCCGCCCAACGAAATCAACATGGGCGCGCGGGTGCAGCCGCCCAGCGTCGCCCATCCCTTCGGCACCGATGACTTCGGGCGGGACGTCTTTAGCCGGGTGCTGGCGGGCGCGCGGGTCTCCATCTACGTGGGGCTGGTGGCCGTGGGGATTTCCCTCCTGGCGGGGACGAGCCTGGGCCTCATCAGCGGCTACTACGGCGGCTGGGCCGATGAAGTCATCATGCGCGCCATGGACGTCCTCTTTTCCTTCCCCGCCATTCTTCTGGCCATTGCGATTGTCGCCGCGCTGGGGCCGGGCGTAACCAACGCCATGATCGCCATCGGCGTGGTCTATACGCCTATCTTCGCCCGCATCACCCGGGGCAGCGTTCTGGCCGTGCGCAAGGAAGTCTACGTGGATGCCGCCCGCTCCATCGGCAGCGCGGACCGGCGCATCCTGCTGCGCCACATCCTGCCCAATATCGCCGCGCCCATCATCGTGGAGACCACCCTCAGCCTGGCCTTCGCCATTCTCTCGGAAGCTGCGCTCAGCTTCATCGGCCTGGGCGCGCAGCCGCCCGACCCGTCGTGGGGACGCATGCTCAGCGAAGGGCGCTCCTTCATCCAGCAGGCGCCGTGGATCGGCATCTTCCCCGGTCTGGCCATCATGATTACCGTCATGGGCTTCAATTTTCTGGGCGACGGCCTGCGCGACGCGCTGGACCCCAAGCTGAAGCAGGTATTGGAGAACGGGTAGGGCGACGCTAAGCCGGCCCAGAAAAGTAGCACCCCGGAAGCAAATCAGTTCGCGCTTGAGCTGCCCACAACAAAAAACAAAGGCCCGTCGCATTAAATGCGATGGGCCTTTGTTTACCTTGGAGGTGCGTAAAAAAATTACCGGCATCAGCAACTTTTGGGTCGCTGCCCGATTATTTTGTTATGGGCGTGTTCAAAACGGGTTGGGGCGGTAAGGGCGTGCCCTTGCGGCCGCCCGTGGCGCATCAACTGATTTTGAACACACCCTTTTGTTATCCGCCAACGGCAACACGTGCCGCTTCGGATGGTTCCGATCCTGGTCTCAGCGTCTTCAGTCAATTCGTTCCAATATCACATCGTCGAAGAAGAGCGTCGTGTTGTTGGGAACGCCTGCCAGCCAGAAGCGCAGGCGGCCGTTGCTGATCGAGCCGCTGAAGCTGGTGGCGGTGAACTCGGTGGAGAAGCTCTGCCAGCCTGTGGTCAGGTCGAAGCTCTGGCTCAGACCGTAGTCGGTGTAGGGTGCGCTGTCCTTGTGCAGATAGACGGGCACAGTGACGTTGGACGAGGCCCGGGCCATAAAGCGCAGGCGATAGCGGATACCGGCATCCAGCGAGACGTTGCGCTGGTAGAGCTGGACGTTGGAGCCGCTGTTGTTGAGGGCGATCTCGGCTGAGCGGGTGCAGTGGCCAGGATTGTCGGTTGTAATCTCCAGACCGCCGCTGCCGTTGTTGTAGAAGAGCCAGTTGCTCTTGTTCTCCTCAAAGCCGGGATTTCGGATCATATTGGTTGCTGCGCCGGCGCAGGGATCGGTTGAAGGCGTCGTTGTCGCCACAGGCGTTTCTGTGGGGACTACGGTTGCGACCGGCGTTTCAGTCGGTGTCTCAGTCGGTGTCTCAGTCGGTGTCTCTGTGGGCGTAGACGTTGAGGCGGCGGGCGCCGAGACGGTGATTGTCACGGTGTCGGTATCCTGGGCCCCGTCGTCATCGGTGACAGTCAGGGTGACGGTGTGTACGCCCACAGGGAAGTCAGCCGTCGGGTTGACGCCGTCCGGGATGGTGACGCCGGTGTTGCTCGTCCAGCTATAGCTGACGACAGAGCCGTCACTGTCGCCACTGGCGCCGCCGTTGAGAATGATGGACTCAGCGCCGCTGTTGTCGTTGTCCATGACGCTCTGGTCGGGCCCGGCATCGGCTGTGGGCGGCTGGTTGACGACTGCGGCGGTTGCCGTGGGCGTGAGAG
>JAGRCP010000115.1 GCA_020433455.1 Caldilineaceae bacterium
GTCGTTCTATAGCACCGGGGTTTGATCCCGGTGCGGGCGTCCGGTGACGCGGTGTCCGTCCGGCCTTCAAACGACCGGGTTTGGGTCATCCTGGCCATGTCGGGCCGGAGGCGCCGACCTACAGTGCCATCGTCTACTATGCATTTGTATCTGGTATTCAACCAATGAGCAACTCTCCTGCAACCAACGCCCGCCTGGGCCGGCGCTACATCATCCGTGACCAACTGGGGCACGGCGGCATGGGCGCGGTCTATCTGGCCGAGGATACGCGCCTGCCGGGGCGGCTGGTGGCCATCAAGGAGAATCTGAACGCGGCCGAGGACGGTCAGGCCCAGTTCCAGCGGGAAGCGCTCATCCTGGCCCGCCTGCGCCACCCCAACCTGACGCAGGTGACCGATTACTTCAACGAAGGCGCGCATCAATACCTGGTCATGGACTATATCCCGGGCCCGGACCTGCGCGATCGCCTCAAGCAGGCGGGATCCATGGCCGAAGCCGAAGCCCTGGCCTGCACCGACCAAATCATGCGTGCGCTCCATTACATGCACACCTGGCGCAATCCCGAAACGGGCAAAATTACGCCCATCATTCATCGGGACGTCAAGCCGGCCAACATCAAGCAGATGAACGACGGGCGCTACGTGCTGGTGGATTTCGGCATCGCCAAGTTTGCCGTGGGCGACGAGGATACCGCGCTGAGCGCGCGCGCGCTCACGCCGGGCTATGCGCCGATTGAGCAATATCACGGCGGCACGGACGCGCGTTCCGACGTCTATGCGCTGGGCGCGACCCTCTTCTCCCTGCTCACGGCCAAGACGCCGCCCAGCGCCACCAACATGGCCTCGGGCGCGCCCCTGCCGCCCGTACGCCGTCTGGCGAGCGGGGTCTCGCCCCTGTGCGAAGAGGCCATCAACCGGGCCATGGCTTTCCGGCCGGAAAGCCGCTACCAAAGCATGTCGGAGATGCACCAGGCCCTCCTGGGTACACCCCTGACTACGCCCGTGAGCAGAGACGGAGTCGGCGGCGGTCTCAGCGTTGAGGGACGGAGCAAAGGTGGTCCGCCCACAAGTCGGCGCAGCCGTTCCCGACAGCAACCCGGCCGCTGGATTGGGGCCTTGATGATTTTAGCGGCTGTGGCGCTGCCTGCCCTGCTCTGGCTGCGCAGCGGCGGCCCGCCGGACTCATCGCCGGCCCAGCCCGGCGAAGCTTTGGTGTTGGGGGCGTCGGCATCAGCTCCCGCGGCCGCGACTGCAACCGCAAGGCCGACGGCAACCGACACGCCGGCCGCTCCGGCTGCGATGGAGGCAACGGACGCGACGCCGTCAACGGCGAACTCGACTCCGGCCGGGGCAACGACCGAGCTGCCCGCTTCTGTGCCGACGGCCGAGGGTGAATCCCAGATTGCCGCAGCCGATGCGACGGGAACCAGCCGCGCGGCTCTGGACGCAACAGCGGCTGCCGTGCGTGTGGCGGCTGCGCTTTCAACCATGCAGGCGCCGTCCGCCACGCCGCTGCCGACGTCAACGCCGATTCCCACCTCAACGCCGACCGCCACGCCGACGGTTACGTCCACGCCGACCAGAACGCGTCCGCCGACCAGGCGGCCTACGCCAACCAAAACGCCAACCCGGCCCCCGCCTGCGGTTCCGACCGATCCGCCCCCTGCACCGAGGCCCGTTACGGTCGGTACAACTCAGGGGAAGGTTGGGCTCATCTCGCCTGCCGAGGGCGCAACATTGGACGGCAACACGCCTAAGATTTTTTCGTGGACGGAACTTGCGAACGGTTTGCCGAACGGTTTGGCTTATGAACTGGTTTTTTGGCCGCTTGGCGGTGACGGGCTGCGTGATGGTCGCAGCCCCATAGGAAGCAGTCCGAATGTCAATGTATCCGTCAATCTGAAATCTGCGGTTGCGCTCTTTGGCGCCGAGACCGACTCTACCCTCTGCTGGGGCGTGCGGCTGTGGGACACGGTAAACAATCAGGCCGCGGTCATGGCGAGCGAGGGCTGCCGGCGCTTTGTCTATGCCGGGATTGTGGGACCGGATAAGCCAATTATCAACCTGACGCCCAGCGTCGGCGGGGATGACGGCGGCAGGTGATACGATATGGCATTCTGTATGCGCCTAATTGGGGATTTAACAAAGGAGGCGGCTCTGCGCCGTTGGAACGGATATGAGATTCTCTTTTATTAATCCTTTGCGGCCCTCTGTTATTTTGGCGACGGTATTCGTTATGCTGGGAATGGCAACAATAGCATTCTCTTTTTCCAGCATACTTCACGCTAATACGGAAGCCACTTCAGCTCTTGTGCCGCTGGGAAATATTCAAGCCGTAACGGCTGGCTCCGGCCACGCGTGCGCGTTGACTACTGATGGGGGCGTTTTCTGCTGGGGAGACAATACGTATGGCCAGTTGGGCGATGATACCAGGGTTAACCGGCCTACCCCCGTTGCCGTTGCAGGATTGAACAGCGGCGTCATCATGATTAGCGCCGGCAGAGATCATACGTGTGCATTGAAGGAGAGCGGAGAACTTTTATGCTGGGGGAAAAATGATGATGGACAAATCGGCGACAACACTCTCACAGATCGGCGGACTCCTGCAGCAGTTTATGGCCTCGGTGCAGGCGTTCAGGCCATAGCCGCGGGCGGCGAATTTACCTGCGCGTTGGTGACGGATGGTGGTTTGAAATGTTGGGGGCAGAATTTTGATGGTCAACTTGGTATCGGATCAACCGAGGATAGAAAGGTGCCCACTGATGTCTCCGGCTTGTCCTCTGGCGTCGTCAACCTGACAGCCGGTGGTGAACATGCCTGCGCGTTGACCGCTCAAGGCGACGTGAAGTGCTGGGGGGCAAATCTTCATGGTCAACTCGGCGATGGCTCTTTTCAAGGCCGGCTTCTGCCTATCGATGTGACCGGTCTGGGCAATGATACGGCTAAAGTCGTCGCTGCGCAATGGCATACCTGTGCCATAAGCGATGCCGGTTTGCTCAAATGTTGGGGGCGAAATAACGCCGGTCAGCTAGGTGACGGCACTACAAGCGGTCGAAATGCTCCTGTGGATGTACTAGACCTGGATAATCCAGTATTTACGGTTGCGGGCGGCGCTCAACATACCTGCGCCGTAACTACGAATAATGTTGTTTACTGCTGGGGCGATAGTGATTATGGGCAGTTAGGGAACGGGACGACGCACCAGATAAGTACGCCGGCTCCAATTGTTGGAATCGATAGTTCCGTGACTAATTTGACTGCCGGTAGGAACCATGTGTGTGCCGTAACAATTGTCGGTAACGTCAAGTGCTGGGGCGACAATCAAGCAAATCAACTGGGTAACGATACGGTAATCAATCGAAACTATCCGACTGAAGTGGATGGTTTGGACGAAGGGATTGTGCGGATCGACGCTGGTGATTTCCATACATGTGGCGTAACCGATAGCGGAGGTGTAAGGTGCTGGGGAAGGAATGAGTATGGGCAGCTTGGCGACGGCACGCAACAAGATCGACTCAATCCGGTCCAGGTTACGGGTTTGCAAAGCGGCATTACGAGTGTTTCTCTTGGCGCCCAACATTCATGTGCGTTGACCGAAGCCGGCGGCGTGATCTGCTGGGGCGATAATGCCTATGGCCAATTAGGGTCGGGCACGACGGTTAGCTCTAATTCTCCCGTTAGCGTAGTCGGTCTCGGTGCCGGCATTGCGGCTGTGTCTGCCGGTCGTTTCCATACCTGCGCACTGACTAATTCCGGTGCAGTTAAATGCTGGGGCGATAATTCAGATGGTCAACTGGGGACCGGTAATACGGTTAGTAGTAATGTCCCCGTGAATGTGATTGGTCTTGAAAGTGAGGTAAGACAGATTTCTGCTGGTGACAACCATACCTGCGTCATATTTCTACATGATGGATATAACTACACTTATTCAGATAGAGTAAAGTGCTGGGGCAATAATTCTAACGGACAATTGGGGGATGGAACGACGAATAACCGGAGCGCACCGGTTGATGTAATCGGAATAGGCGATGAAGGTTATGTAGAGAGGTTGAGTACAATTTCACTATCTAGTGGTAGTAGGCACAATTGCCTTGATAGCCAGGTTACATACTATGGCGAAGACCTCCAGACTACAGTAGAATGTTGGGGTTGGAACGCTTACGGACAGTTGGGAAACGATTCATTCAGTGATAGCTGGACGTCAGTATTTGCGCTCTCCACAGGCAGTGATGGTTGGTTTGGGGGAGACGTTGCTTCCGGCTTTGGCCATACTTGCGTAAACTTGGCTTCTGTGACGATCCGGTGCTGGGGCTGGAACGAATATGGGCAATTAGGAGATGGTACGTGGCTTAATCATAGAAAGGCTAACGGCGCTGACGGCGCTTATATTGTTGCCGGGGAAATATATGCGAGCGTTATTGCTGCAGGTGCACGGCATACGTGCGCTATAATCCAAGATTATGAAAGAGAAAGAATATTGTGCTGGGGTTCCAACGAATTCTATCAACTGGGCGCTATGCCCACATGGCATGCTATTCCGATTGACGTATTGATTGAGGCTGATGGAATTCAATGTTACGCACTTGCGCTAAGCCATCAAGGCGACGGCAGCGATCCCGAAGCGAGTCCCGCCCAATCAGCCGGGTGCCCGACCGGAGAGTTTATTGACGGGCAGGCTATTTCATTGCTGGCAGACCCCGCAGCGGGCTGGCATGTCGCCCGCTGGACCGGTACCGACTACGACGCCGGTACAGATTTGAGTAACTCGCTTACCATGCCGCGACGGGACGCATCGGCCTCGGTAACTTATGAATTGAAGCCGATTACATATACGCTCACAACGTCCACTGCAGGAAGCGGCTCCCTCACTGTTACTCCTGATCAAACTCGATATGATGCCGGTACAGAAGTCACGTTAACCGCCGCACCCGCGAGCGGTTGGTCTTTTGCGGGCTGGAGCGGGGACCTCACCGGCACCGATAATCCGGTTTCACTGGTGATGGATGAGAATAAAAGTGTTACTGCAACATTTATCGAGCAAAGCCCGTGTTATACCCTTCAACTCCTGGCAGAAGGCGAAGGTGCGACACCGGTTGCATCTCCCCTCAACTCTGACGACTGTAATGACGGTGCATATCACGCCGGTGAAGATATCTCACTCCAGGCAGCGCCTGCGACCGGCTGGGAGATAGCCGGCTGGTCGGGAACCCAGAACAACGCAAGTACCAGTGTGCAGAACACGCTTCAGATGCCCTCAAACGCGCATACTGCCGGTGTCCGTTATACGCGGATTGATATGGGCGACTCCTCCTCTTCATCTTATCTTCCCCTCGTCAAAGGCCAATCGCCGGCAGTTCCGCCCCCCGCTTTTCCGAGCCTGGTAAACGGTGATTTTGACGTTCCGGGTGACACGACATGGCGGGAAAATACGACATATGATCGGACAATTATCGTCTCCCAGACATATGTAGGTAGCTTGGTCCAGGGAGATTTTCTGGCGCATAGCCCGCCTAATCTGGCCTGGCTCGGCGGCCAGGTAAATGAGCGGGCTACGCTTTCCCAGAACATATCTCTACCGGATGGAATAGCTGATATTCGCCTTGCTTTCTATCATTGGATCGGTTCGCAGGATAATGCTTGCGGCGCCGATCGCGCTTATGTAAACATCAACGGCAGCCCGGTCATTCCTCCATTGGAGTTGTGTTATGGAGAAAACACCGGCGGGTGGGCTTACCGGGAAATAGATTTGTCATCCTATGCCGGACAAGATATCGAACTCACCTTCCTGGCGGAGCAGGATGGTGAAGGAAAGAGCAATTGGTTCCTTGATAACATCGTGCTGTGTGACGGCGCCGCTGCGCACCCATGCCAATAGTGAATCCCGGCAGAAATCCTTATGCAGTTTTTTCTAGTGGTGGAACAGTTGGATTTCTGACGTGGTATTCACGCCGAACTGTAACAGCATGTTCAGAGAAGGGGTCGTGAACAACATGACAGCTCCCATCATTCAGGCCAACTACGAGCGGCTTGAACAGGTGGCCGCACGCTTTGCCCACGCGGCCGCGACCCAGGAACGGCTCATTCGTACCGTTCGCCGCCAGGCCGACATGCTCATCGGCGGCAGTTGGGAAGGGCGCGGCGCGGAAGCCTTCGCGCGGGAACTGGACGACGAGGTGCTGCCCGCCATGAAGCGCCTGGCTGACGCCCTGCGCGAGGCTCCCCAGGTGACGGGGCGGATTGCGGCTGTTGTGCGTTCAGCCGAAGAGGCGGCGGCCAGGCATTTTCTAAGTGATGCGCGTAGCGGGATAGTTGGACCTGTTGCGCCGAGCGGGGAAGGGGGGGCTGAGCCGGTTCCGTCGAGCGCGGCGTGGGTTAAGCTGGACCCCAGCCGGGTTTTCGCTCCCTCCCGTATGCAGGACGCTATCGGCCTGCGTTTCCAGGGCGATGACAACCCGGCCTTGAATCAAGCCATGGAGGAGCTGCTGCGCGTCTCGCTCAGCGATCCCGCTCGGGTCGGGCCGCTGCTGAATCAAATCGCCGACCTGCGCGGCGTAGACCGGATGACCATCCACGCGCACTATCAGACCTATCTCCAACTGCTGGAGAACGGAGAACGAATCGGCGGCAATTTGCCGGATATCAATCTGGACCTCCACGGAGATTTTCTGGGCAGCCCTGTCTCGTTGCGCTTTGGTAAGGTTGTGGGCGACGTCTTTGGCCTGGATCCGGTTTTCGGCGCGCTTCTCCAGCCGACCGGCGGTCTGGTCGGACCGGGCGACATTGCCTATTCGCCCGCGCTGGGCGATCCCTTCGGCTATCACGGCGTTTTTCATGACGCCGGCGGATATTTGTACAACTATCACAACATTGGTCCGGGCTATGACTATCTCCAGGGGAGTGCGCTGCCTACTGGCACTCCCCTGGCCGGGCATATTGCCGGCATTTCCTGGTGGACCACGCAGGCATTTCGCTTTTTTCCCGACGAGTTGCTTTTTCTGGTGGATGTGGCAAGCGACGCGGTATGGGAAACGGGCCGGGATTTCCTGCGCGACATGGATGACGCCTTTGCCGGATCAAAGAATTCGTCTCTGCTTACCCTATTTAGCTGATATCAATTCCTATGTCTACAGCCGATGCACCGCTTATGCAGGCGGTATTACGACCCAGCGAACTGGCTTATTTGCTCCAGACCCTTGGCGCCAAACGCGTCGTCGGCGTTAACAATCAGGCCCTCTTTCCCGGCGACCCGGCCGCGAACCGCGCGCTCCTACAGGACGGATTGGCCGTATTGACCGAACATCGATGGCTGAACAAGCGCGGAAATGAAGGCATTTACACGGACAATAAGCTCATGCTCATGGCGGCGATTATGGCGGCCCCGAGCATGGTCATCTTTGCGGTTCTTTTTTCGTCGGCCGATAGCTACCGTACCGTCGTCTACTACGCCGCGCCGGGGCATGTGGTGGGGCAGTATATTGCAGCGGACGGTAATTATGTGCTGACTCACTTCGCATCGCCCAACGCCATCGTCCGTCATTGGCAGCAGGCCACGGACCTCTCTTTGCCCGATGATGAGGCGGATTTTTCCCTGCGCCTGCCCCGGGGCGAATTTGAGGCAATGCTCAGCCTGGCCCGCTCCGGTGACGGGGAGGCTCTGCGCACCTTGGTTTTGCGCCACTGGCCGCTGACTGAGGCTGGGAACGGCCGGACGTCCGCCGCTTACGCCGAAGACATGGCGGCGCGCATTGCCACGCTCCGACCTCTGGCCCAGGTCGCGGTCTTTCGCTATGGCGCGGCGCGCCTCACGCCCGCGGATGAGCTGCTGCTGCTGGCGGATGCTCGGGGCGTTGTCTGGCTGGCCGCGACGACGGCAGCCGACGGCTGGTTTGACCTGTGCATCGCGACCACCGCGCGCTTTGCCCGGGAGATCGAAGCGACCGTTGATTTATGAGTAATTTGTAAGCGATTCGGCGACCCCAATTTTCCATTTGCCCGTCTCAGGAGGAACAGCTATGACCGCACCCGTTATTCAGGCCAATTACGAACAACTTGAACAGGTCGCGGCCCGCTTCGGCCGCGCCACGGAAACGCAGCATCGGCTCATTCGCACCATCCGAGAGCGGGCCGACGCGCTCACCCGCGGCAGTTGGGAGGGCGAAGGCGTCTCCGCCTTCGCGCGGGAGCTGGACGACGAAGTCATGCCCGCCATGCAGCGCCTGGCTGAGGCCCTGCGCGAGGCGCAGCGGGTGACGGGGGAGATGAGCGTGGTGATCCGTACGGCCGAGGAGGAAGCGGCGCGGCTGTTTCGGCATAGCGAATATAGTCATAGCGATGACGCTTCTAGCGACCAATCGAGTCCTGAATTACCTCAAATGGAAATTATTGGCCCCAGTGTCGGAATGAAGAGTTTTTTGGAAAATCCAAGCGCCGCAGGCCTATATGATTTTATTCAGTCTACAGATCCGAATTCTCCGGTTCAAATTGTCCGACTGGCCAATGGTGAATACCTGATTGCCTTGCGAGGTACAAACTCCAATTTTGAGGGAACCAATTCGTGGTATTCGAATCTGTTTTCCGGAATGGGGAATAACAGTCCCTATACCCAACGCATCCGCCAGGCAATGCAAGAGGTAGGTATTCCGGAGGGTGCGACGATACATTTAGCGGGCCATAGCCAAGGAGGGCATGCGGCGCAGATTTTGGGCGATCAGCTAGCGAGTGAAGGCACATACGAGGTAGGTAGCATTACGTCGTTTGGCGCCTATTACTGCGTAGAGGACATGGATCCAGCTCTGCAAGCAAAGACGACCGCTTATTTAGCGCCGAATGATCCCCTGCGTCGAATTGATCGATTTAACGATTTTACCGGTATTGATCCGAGAAATCCCCTTACTTTACAACCCATGACCCCTGTCTTCAATGTAAATGAAGTCTTGGCCGAACTCGGAGAAAGAGATGAAATCATAATTGAAAAGGGGGATACGAACGGAACGTTAAATCCATTTAAGGCGTGGGATGCTGCTCACCATAGCTATGGAGAAAGCGAGATATTAAAGAATACATCGCTTCCGTTTACATTGGCCGGAGCGCAACCAATTGTCATTAGCCAATATGACCGCGGAGCTGAACCTGCCGTTTCGAAAATAATTCGAGAAGGCAGTAAAGAAGTTGTAAAAGGAGCAGCCTTTAGTACCGTCCCTAGCTGGATGAGGTTGCGGTAAAGCGTTTGTGTAGCTGACCTATTGAAGGTCGGTTGAAATTTGATCTGCATAATTCAAGGGAGGAACAGCTATGACCGCATCCATTATTCAGGCCAACTATGAGCAACTCGAACAAATCGCGACGCGCTTCGGCCGCGCCACGGAAGCGCAGGATCGGCTCATGCGCACCATCCGAGACCGGGCCGACGTGCTCACCCGCGGCAGTTGGGAGGGCGAAGGCGGAGACGCCTTCGCGCGGGAGTTGGATGGCGAAGTGATGCCCGCCATGCAACGCCTGGCCGATGCCCTGCAGGAGGCGCAGCGGGCGACGCTGAAGATGAGCGTGGTGATCCGTACGGCCGAGGAGGAGGCGGCGCGGTTATTCATATCTGATAGCGTAGCCGCCGGTGTGATAAGCGACGAAACAGGCCGGAATCTGACTGATACCATTTCATCCGCTGGAGAATTAGAGCCGCCAAACTCCATGGGTGATCTTTATGCTCTAATTGAAGATCCAGATGCCCCGCCGATCCAAATTTCAAAATTACCCAACGGCGAATATCTAGTATTGATAAAGGGAACTGATGGCTGGACTGGTGGTTCCAATGTATGGTCAACGAATGTCTATACAGGTATTGGTTTGCCGAGTGTATACACAAAGCGAATCCAGCAGGCAATCGCTGAACAGATCCCGCCTGGTAGCACAATCCATTTTGCAGGTCACAGCCAGGGCGGTCATGCTGTTCAGGTTATTGGCGCTCAGTATTATCGAAACGGTGATTACAAAATTGGCAGCATTACATCATTTGGCGCTAACTACAGCGCTGTTATTCCATTAGGCTTACGTGACCGTATGAATGCATATCTGACTTCACTGCGAGAAGGTCAGAA
>JAGRCP010000116.1 GCA_020433455.1 Caldilineaceae bacterium
ATTTTTTATTACGAAACATTGCTTTATTTCCTTCCGGCTGATAACTGTCCGCATATAGTGCACGATTGGGGTCCGGATCAACTCGAGTTATCATTCTTCTCCATACATCTGCCACCAATCCTTCCGAGCTCCGGGATCCATAAAGCGTCCCGAATCGCGTACCGCGACTTTAACCGAAGAGCCTGAAACCACGCCCAGGCGATCATGGTTGTCTACTCCGGGCAATTGGACGCGGCCGGCCCGATCCAGCGCTTGGTAGAAATTGACCAATGAGGGATCAACCTGCAGGCCTTCTAAATGCACGACATAACCGCAGGCCGCGCTGTCATGCCGCGTGTAGGCAAGCGTGAGGCGGGTCGCCTCGGCATAAAGAACCATCGCATTATTGCCCGCACGATCAATTTTCGGACCGCGTGACGGAAGGGAGAGCGTCTCGCCCTGAGCGCCGGCCAATTCCAACAGCGTCATCGGCCATTCGGCAAGCAGATCGCCCCGGCATCCGTCTTTATTACAGCTCCAATCCCAGTCATAAATCTGATACGCTCCCACAAGCTCAGGCAAACGCTTATCCAGAAAAAGCCCCGACAACTGGGGCGCATCGGCGTCCGTAGGGCCGTCGTATTCCATCAGCATCGGCGGCGCGGCCGCGGGTTCATAGCTGCGCAGGGCAAGGTTCAAGTCGCCATGAATCGTGGCCGGGCGTCCGTCGGCGCGACAGCTGCCGCTATTATCAACATCGACTGCACCATAGGCGACAGGCGGCGGTTCATTGCTATACATCATGGATGAAAATTGGGAAGAGTCAGAGATTATCTTGTCTGATTGGGCGATTAACGGCTCAGCGCCAAACGCCGTCAGGTAAAATATCATGCCTGCGCAGCCCATAACCATGGGCGCACATCGAAAAAGAGAAGAAAGATTCACCATGATTCGCTCCCTGTTTTAAACCACTCCAAGGAATTACGTCCCCGGCACTGGCCGACGCCATACTGGTCATCGACAAAATTTGTGGCCAGTGCCGGGGACGTTAAAGGATTCGATTCCCTGGAGCAGCCTTATTCATGTCAATACTGAATACGAATATGGCTACCCGATACCCAGCCAGTTGTAGGGCCGCTCGCAATCCGCACCCAGCCTGATGCCGCATGTTCTTCTAATACAGTAAGCTGCTGCCCGCCCATAAGCGTACCCACAACGTTATAGTCTGCTCCCGGACCGCTGCGCACATTGAGCCCGGCAGAGATAACCATGGCTGTGGGCAGATTACCGGTGGGAGAAGTGACTCCGCCGGAACCGCCGCCAGCAGGCGGCGCAGAGGCGGGCGAGCCCAAAAAATTGGGTGAGTCGGTGAAAATAACGGCTTCCAGGCCATCTACGTAAACAACCCCCTGAAAAGTTTGCTCGCTGGTATAGCCATCCAGCACCAGGGCATAAAGCCGAATGGGATATGCGGGCGCAGTAGCGCTGGAATTGCCCACAGACTGGTTAGGCCATCCTAAACTCAGGTCCAACGGAGCGAGCATCGTCTGCCATCCAGCGTGATTGATGCGCCCGAAGGTAAACTGCCAAATCTGATTATTGGCGTCTTGCACCCAGGCATTGAGAAAATGGGTAGAAGCGTCGCCGTAAACCTGAAGACGTAAGGCATCCGGGCGATCGCCAATGTTAATGCTGTGGCGGAAGACAATATAGTTATTGTTAACAGCAGGAAAATCGTAGGTGAATTTTCCAGAAAAACGGCCATCCGTAGCCTGCTCAGCGGATTGGGTAAAAGTCCCCCAAGGCTCATCACCTCGGCTCCAAGTGCCGAACGTTTCAAAATTTGTAATGGGGATGACGCGCCCGATTTGTCGAGACGCGGGTACAGACGGAGTCTGCGGCTGAGGAGTAGGCTGCTGGACAGGCGGGGTTACGGGCACGGCAGGTTGGTTGGGCTGTGTCGCAGGAACTCCACCGCCCCCAACAATCGTCCCTGTTCCTCCGGAGATCGAGCCCTGGAAACTTTCAGCATTAATTTGGGCGATAATGCCGCGGATATCATTACGCCACGCATCGGCAGATTCTGAACGGGAAATGAGATTGTAGAGCGCATGAACCTCAGAGTCTGTCAGCTGGAGTTGGCGCCCCTGAATCATTCGAATCACCAAAACCCGCAACGGAGTATTGGTAGGATGCACGCCGGGATCGCCGCTGAGATCATTAAAGGGGATCCAATCTTTCCAAATGCGGTTGACAACAGCGTTAATGCGATTCGCGGACTCGGCATTCGTCAATAATAACGCCATGCCTTGGCTGCTAACCCCAAGATCCGGACGCTGAAATTGATCGATATGCCCAAATAGCGTAGTAGCAAAGGCGCTTGCCTGGCTCGAATATTGGGTTTGAATCGGGGCATTTAGCAAATTTCGTTTGAGCGTATCAAGCGCCGTACTTTGCGGCTGATTGGCCGGCGGATCGGGCTGCTGTGTTCGATATCGATTCGAAACCTCTTCGGCCATACAGTCTTGCAAGGCAAGGATGGCTTTTGAACGATCTTTATAGGAACTCAGATCATTGCTGTTATGGCCAAAGTCAAAGTTATGCAATATTTCATGAAAAATGACGCCGGCCATGATGTCTTCGGCCATATATTTCCAAACTACAGAATTCGTGTTGAGATTAAATCCCGTAAGGGTCCCGGACAAATATGGAATTTCATCCAGGTAATGGGGCGGTTCGGACGGAGGATAGAGCAAGCCTGAAAATGTGACGCCTCGCGTATAGCTCCCATTAGAGTTTTGAGATTTATTAAATCCGCCGATTGCAATGATTGAGACTTTGGAACTGAAGAAAAGAGCATCAATATGGCCTGCGAGTTTGTTGCCGTCAAGTAGTTTATTGGCCGTTATATAAGCGCCAGGAATCTCATTAGCGCTATTTTGCACGCCGCAGCCCATAAGCTCATCCATACGATTGTCAAAAACCCATAACATAGAATCAACTGCACGTGACAATTGTTCTACCTGTTCTCCACTGTAGATACCATCAGGATATTCGACATGACTATATTCAGTCGGCTGGAACTGATAATAAAATTCAGCGGTCGTGCCGACAGAAAAACCGGTTAACCGGCGGAAGGAGGCGGCATCATCGCTAACCAATTTGCCTGATGTTTCCTCGATAGAGAGATAGCCGCCCCGCCTTCCGACCAATCCGAATCCAGGATCGGACGAAGGCTGGGGGACGGGGATAATCTCGTCAGTAAAGATCGGAGGCGTTTCCTGAGCCATTACCGTCTTTGGAGAGACGCATAACATAGTAAAGAGGCTCAAAACAGCAACTGCAATTAAAAGGCTCGCCGTATGGGTAAACCGGTAAGCGTGAATAATGCCCCTATTTTGTCTCATGGCAATGCTCCTTATGAATACACAAAGCGTAAATTGTTTCGCTCGCAAGCAGACTCGCCGTCCGTTTGACGAAAGCCTATCATCCCCACTCTAATCGCAACCTCGCAGCTTACGTGCAGAAGTCTCTCCCGTTACTCTCGATCATCCTGCTCCACGCTAGCGATTTGTGCGTTTCAAAAGCATTTCTTCCCCAAAGAGGCGGACAATAAATGTCCCCGACACGGACCAAACGTATTCTGGTAACCAGAACTATCGTTAGTCCGTGCCGGGGACATACGGGATCGTTGTTTTCTTACACCGGCCCTATTCAACCGAAAACTGGGCCATCATGCCGAGCTCATGATGGCGCATACCCACGTTGACCGTGTCAGGAATAAAGCAGAAGAGCCCATAGTCGCCGCTCTCCAGCTCCACTTCATACCAGCCGATCAAGCCGTTGCTCATGGGCGCCAGGCCCGCGACCGCCGTGAAGGGCGGCGAACCCTCTGCGTCCTCACCGGCCAGCATGTACTCCATGACCTCCTGGACGGTAGCGCCCTCAGCCAGCTTATACACGAAGGCCTCATGCGGCTCCATGCCCGTGTTGGTTACTTCCACAATAACCGGGCCGGCCGTAGGCGCGCCCGCCACAACATAGCTGTAGTCGACCATCTCGGTACGCAGATCGGCTGCAGGCGGCGTGACCCCGGTCGCCTCAGCTGCGGTCACCGTCAAGTCGGCGCTCATGCCGGTGAACATCTCCGGGACGCCGTCGGCATTGGCGCTGAAGGAGTAGATCGTGTAATCGCCCGGCGCAATATCCATGGTGTAGGCGCGCGTCTCGCCCGGTCCGGCCGTGACGCCGCCGTGCCAGACGGCCCATTCCGGAAATTCCGGTTCGCTGCCCAGAGCGGCGAAGACGCCCAGAACATCGTCAAAGGACTTGCCCTCATCGCGCCTGACGAGCCAGAGCGTATGCTCCTTTTCATCGGCGTTGACGAACTCGATACGCGTCAGGCCGGCCGGGATAGAGTCCGGACCTTCGTAGGCGGAATTGGCGGCCGTAAAGGTAACGGTGGGCGCGGCGTTGGCAGCAGGTTGCTCGCCTTGCGCACTCGCGTCCATTAGCACATTCGTTACCTCAATCGGCGCTGAGCGCACGAAGGTGGTGTAAATGGGGCAGCGTTGGCTGAACTGCTCCGCCATCATCTCCGCTTCTTCCATGGTGGGGCCGTCTACGTTCATGGTCACGCGGAAGGCGCGAATGCGTGGGTTGACGTCAGCACCGGCTACGCCCCGGGGGTCGAGATCGGCCTCCACCGTGGCGTTGACGCCATTCAGCGCGATGTCGTTCTCCCGCGCGACAGCCTCATAGACCATAATGCCGCAGGCCGGCAGCGCACTGATCAGCGCGTCCAGCGGGTTGACTTCTTCATTCGGCCCGTTGATGGGCGGAACCGAATCGTAGATCCAGTGGTTGCCGCGGGCAGAGACCAGCGACCGGCCTTTTTCGATCATGCGCGCCTGCACCAGAGGACGTGTAAGCTCCAGCTGAGTTTCGTCGGTCATATCCTCGACCAGCGGATCCGGCGCTGCGGTCGTGATCGCTTCCTGGGCCTGGCCGTAGACCACATTTGTCACAGAGATGGACGCAGAGCGGCTGAGCGTCGTAAAGATGGGACAGCGCTTCGCGGTCGCGGCCGCCATCATGGCTGCCTCTTCCGCGCTGGGGCCTTCCACGTTCATGGTCAGGGAAAAGGCGCGGACCCGCGGGTTCACGTCGGCCCCGGCCACGCCGCGCGCATCCAGCTCGCCGGTCACTGTGCCGGACGCGTGATTGAGGGGAATATGGTTCTCTAATGCAACCGCTTCATAGATGTAGAGGCCGCAGGAGAGCAGTGCGCCCAACATGCCATCCAGCGGGTTGACCTCTTCATTCGGTCCGTCCAGAGGCGGCACCGAGTCATAGATCCAGTGGTTTCCCCGGGCAGAGATGAGGACGCGGCCCGGCCGCACGAGATCGGCGTGCGCGGTGGCCGTGACAAGCTCCAGCACCTCTTCCATCGCTTGCGCGTCGGCGTCAGCCGTCTTCTCTTCCTCCGCCGCGGTAGGTGTCGCATCCTGTACGAGCGGACCGGCCAGGACCGGCGCAGCCGGCAGGACGGCAGCCGATATCAGCGCCAGTACGAGCGCTACTATGACGATCATTCGGTGGTTCATACGGTTCCTCCTTGGGGATGGATATAATTTCGTCAGTAAAGACCGGCGTCAGACGCCGAGTAGAGACGCCCTATCGCCGGACGATTAATGAAACTTTATGCCTCCACAATCATGACAGATCGCACTTTTTCGACGATTTCCGGCGTGACTTCTTCCACGCCATGAACCTCTTTGGCATGAGCCGCAACTTGGATCAGAACCTCTTCTTCGGTCTCGGCACGGACGACTCCTTCACAGTCAAAACCTACATCTCGGCAACGCACAACCTTGGTCATTTTGAACCTCATTGATTCAAAGAAATCGTTAACGGCTTCTTTTCTCCGGACAGACGGCTCAGAATTGATGGACAAAAAAATGCCCTTGTTCGTCCTGTAAGCATCATGTAAAATAGCGAGACGTACGCCGGGGTATCCGTTCCGGGAGAAAAGCCATACCGTCAGGTTGGCTGGAGCCTACCATGCGCACCCTAACGGCAACCTCACCAATCACGCGCAAAAGTCTCTTACCTTACTCTTGAATGCCCCCGCTCTTCCTCGGTATCTTAATCAATCCATAACTATTCATGATCGAATCTCTATCCACCGAAACCGTCCATCAGGCGTTAAAAGAGTGGCAACAGGGAGCCACGCCCCAGGGTCCGTTCGACAACCTGCTTTTATTTCAGCAGCAATTGGCCAAGGGCTCCACGTCCATGCGCACGGCGACCAATCAGGTTTTGCAAAACGCGCTGGATTGCCTGGCGACAGAAAATGCAGAAGGATGCAAAATCCTGGAATTGCGCTTTGCAGAAGGGCGCGCCGCGCACCAGGTCGCCGTCATGCTGGCCATGGCCGAGGGCACCGTCTGGCGCAAGCAGAGCGAGGCCATCCAACGGTTGACCGAGATCATACGCGTCCGGGAAGAACACGCCCGGGAAGAACGCCTCTCCCGCTTTGCCGACCGCATAGAGACGGCCACCTACACGCACCTTTTGGGACGCGGGGCCCATCTTCTCAGTTTGGAACAACAGTTCATGCAGCCGGGGCCGCCGTGGCAGATCGCGATTGAGGGCATGGGCGGTATCGGGAAGACCTCGCTGGCCCACATGCTGAGCCGGCGCCTGCTGGGCAATGCCCGCTGGCAGGATTTTGCCTGGGTGTCGGTGCGCCAGGCCATTTTTAACGGCGGCGGGGCCATCAAAGAGATCGATCAGCCGATTCTAACCAGCGAAGAGTTGATTGAGGAATTGATCCGGCAGCTAACCGGCGAAGAAAAGGATAAGGCCCCGCTCGTCTACCCTCAGAAGGTGGCGCTCCTGAAAGAGCTGCTGCATGCCCGCCCCCATCTCATCGTCATCGACAACCTGGAGACGCTGACGGATCAGGAAGCGCTCATGGAGAGCCTGCGCTGGTTGGCGAATCCGACCAAGTTCCTGCTCACGACCCGCTACAGCCATTTTCACACGGCGGGCCTCTATCACTTCGCCGTACCCGAACTGACTGCGAAAGATTCCCTCGCGCTCATGCGTCAGGAAGCGCGGCTCCACAATACGCCGGGTGTGGAGGAAGCGGAAGACGACGAACTCATGCCCATCTTCGCCGCGGTCGGCGGCAATCCCCTGGCCCTGCGGCTGGTAGTCGGACAGCTGCACGCGCAGGGCTTGACCCGCGTTCTGGCCGATCTGCGCGATGCACGCGGGCGGAAGACCACGGAAATGTACGCCTACGTCTATCGTCGGGCGTGGCAAGAGCTGGACGAAAACGCCCGCAAGGTCTTTCTGCTCATGCCCTTGGCCGTAGACGGCGGCGGCGAATTCGAATATCTGGTCGAAATGGGCGCACTGGGCGGCCTATCCTACGGGCAGATCAGCGATGGCCTGGATGAACTGGTACAGCGCAATCTGGTCGACAGCCGCGGCGATCTGCAGCAGCGGCGCTATTCGATCCACGGCTTGACGCGTACCTTTCTCCAACGGGAAGTACTGGGGTGGCAAAATGGCAACTGAGCAGAATTACGACCAACTCTTCACTTCCTATATCGTGGGCGGGCTAAAAACATCTCTTATCCGGGTGCAGGGCGTGGCTGGTCCTCTCGCCGAAGATGACCGGCGCCAGGCATGGCACATGCTGAGCTACGCCCTGGCTGTGGAGGACGCCTGGCCTCACGTGCGCGCGCTGCTGTTCCCGCTGACGCAAAAAATGATTCAGGCCGGCCATTGGCAGGATTGGACACCTTATCTGGAACAGGGACTGGCCAGGAGTCGAGCCCAACAGGACCTTGACGCGGAGGCCGAGTTATCGCTCCATCTCGCTTATCTCCAGCAGCGTCTCGGTCATTTGACCCCAGCGGACCGGCATGCCGGCGCCGCGGTAACGCTTTTCTCCCGGCAGAAAACCCGTGCGCGCCTGGGCGCGGCCCTCAATCGCCATGCGGAGATCAAGCGCAGCCGCCGGGAATATGCGGCCGCGGAGCAACTGGTTGATGCAGCATTAACCCAACTCAACAACGAGGATGAAGCCGACCGCGAGGAACGGGGCCATGCCTACTTGATCAAAGGACGTATTGCCTTCGACCAAAGGCTTTGGGCCAAGGCCGGCCGCCACTTTGCCCGGGGGCTGGAACTCTATGAAGGCACCGACAATCTGCGGCGCACCGCAATCTGCATCCAAAACCTGGGGCGCGTACGCAGCATGGAAAAAGATTATGACGGGGCCGCGGCCGCTTATGAGCGAGCTATTGAACTGCTGAAAACAAGCAACGAAATTTTCGATCTGGCCGTTGTGCAGATGAATTTAGGCATCATCTACTCCCTGAACCAGAAGCCGGAAGCCGCGCTGGCCGCTTATGCCCAGGCCGAGCCGGTCTTTCGGCGCCTGCGTGATCGAGCCTACCTTGCCCGCCTCTTCAACAACCAGGGCATGACCATGAACGAGTTGGGACAGTGGGAAGACGCCCAAACGCTGTTGCAGGCCAGCAGCGAGCTTTGGCTGGCGCTGGATAATCTGCAAGGCTATCTCAACGCGCAGGAAAGCCTGGGGGCGGCCTATCTGGGCAATCGGGAATTTGATCGGGCCGTTCATACGTATCAAGCAGCGCTGGCCATGCAGGCGGAACAGACAGAACGACATTGCTCCCGGCAGACGCTGGAGAACCTGGCCAGGGGTCTGCGCCGGGCGCAAGCAGAGAGCAAGGCGCATGCATAAATTCACCATACGCCTTGCTTGTACAGAATGGGGTGAATGCCCCCGGCGGAAATCAGGCGATTACTGCCTTCCACAAAAAAATGTGCGTGGATTACTGCCGGGGTTCAGCCGCAAGCGTTAGCCGCCTCCGCCCGATTCATATTCAGCATGGAGCGCCGGGCCCAGATCGATCCCTAACACACTGTCCAGCCCAATCTGCGCAGTGAAGGACGCGATCAGCAGCATGGCTCCAAGCACGATCGCCGACAAAAAACGCTGCGGGGAAATAGTCAAACCTGCAAGCATCATGATGAGATTCCTCCTGTTATACTGCGTGCAATTTGAGACCAGTAGTTTTCTCTGCGGATAGGTCTGGTGACAAACTGCGGGTTTCATTCTGATTTCAGTATAGGTGGGGAGGCCCATCGAGTTGAGGATCCTGCCGCTCTCCCCGTCAAGGGCAAGTCGGCGCACGTGCGTCCTCAATGAGCACAGGAATATGGGTTTTACCGCTCCGCATGGAGCGGGTTTTGTTTCTGCTTGCGCAAGCACCCACAGCATGAAGGCGGCGCTGAGGGGTTGTCACCCATCAAAACGGCCTGTTCACCCATCAAGATTTGATTAAACCCGGAATTTCACCCCTCATGACCAAACCGAACGCCCAACGCCTCATGGCCCTCACCCGACTGCGCCGTGAAGTCGGCCTCAGCTTGACTGATATGGCGCGCCGTTGCGGACTACAGGGCAAGCAAAGCCATCAGACCGCGGGCGCGTGGGAGCGGGGAGGCTACGTGCCTTCCCCGCGGCGGCGTCCGCGGATGATCGGCTATCTGTGGGATGATCTGCAGCTGCGCAATGCGCCGGAAACGTTTGAAGCAGTCTGGGCAATCCTGGAGGAGGAATGGGGCTGGGATCCCATCAGCAACGAAGAGTGGGCTTCGTTTACGTCGCAGCCGCGACCACTGCCGGCAGGCGATCAAAGAGAAGCCATACAACCTGCTCCCTTTCAAGCGCCCGCCGCGATTCCTCATTTTGTCGGCCGCGAGGAAGATATCCAGCAGGTCTGTCACGCATTGGGGCAGGAGCGCAGCGAGGCAATCGCCCTTGTGGGGATGGGAGGCATCGGGAAAACAGCCATAGCCGTTCACGTCGCCCACACGCTGCGCGCACAGTTCATGGACGGGGTTTTCTGGGCGAACGCCATGATTGCCGCCCCCCTGGACATTGCGCAGAGCTGGGCCCGGGCAAGCGGCTACGACTTCCGCGACCTGCCCGACATAGAAAGCCGCGCCGCGGCAATTCGCGCTGTATTGGCCGACAAGCAGGCGTTGGTGATCATCGATGATGCCGTTGACGTTACGGGGATCCGGGCCTTACTGCCCAGCGGGGCGCGTTGCCGGGTACTGCTGACCACGCGCAGCCATGATGTCGCCGCGGGGCTCAATGCCCGCATCGTCCCCATCGGAGAATTACATGCCACGCAGGGCGTCAGCCTGCTCAGGCGGGTGCTTGGTCCTGAACGCATAGCGGCGGAAGAGGAAGCGGCCCAGGCCATTTGCAGCCTGGTTGAAGGGCTGCCCCTGGCCGTAGAGATCATCGCGCAACGCCTGAATTCACGCAGGGATCAGCCGCTGAGCGATATGCTGGCCCTGCTCCGGAACGCATCGGAACGACTGGATGCATTACACATCAGCGACCGCGCCGTCCGGGCGGCGTTTGAGGTCAGCTGGACCCAGCTGCATGACGGCCTCAGGACTCTTTTCGCCTGCACGGGCGTCTTTGAAGGCGCACCGTTTACAGCCCGCGCGCTGGCTTATATGGTTGCCGCGACAGAGACAAGCGCAACAAATTTGCTGTGGGAGCTGCAAGCGCTCTCCCTCATGAGTAAAGCCGAGGAACCGAACCGATTTCGCCAGCACGCCCTGTTGGCGGATTTTGCTCGGGAAAAAATCGAAGATGATTCCCTGTACCTGACGAGAATGATAGAGTTTTACCAGCTTTTCCTGCGCGAAAAAGGCGAGGATGACCTGCTCCCGGCGGAGGAGTGGCGCAACGTCATGTTTGCCATGCACGCGGCCGCGCGGCGCAACTGCTGGGCAGCCGTGCTGGGTTATACCGCGTTGCTGGCCTCCCGGTGGCTTACGCAAGCGGAATATGATCGAGCGCGCCAAGGGTATGCGCTGGCCGCGGAAGCCGCCAGGCAGTTGGACGCGGAAGACCAGCTTACACAGGTATTGATTGGGTGGGGAGATATCTGCTACGCCCAAAACAAATTTGATGAATCAGGCAAATACTTACGTCAGGGCCTTACCCTTGCCCGGCAGCGGCGCGATCAATTGCATACGGCCCAAGCCCAATACTATCTGGCGCGCCTTGCCCTCCAGCAGGGCGTACACGAAGAGACGGACCAACGGCTGACGGACAGCCTGGCGGCCTATCGTGCCGCGGGCGATATCTGCGGCGAGAGTAAAGTGCAGGCACTGCGGGCCGAGTTACTCTTCCAAATCGGAGAATATGATGAGGCGATAGCACTGTGCAGTCAGGCGCGTCAGACCCAGGCTCAATGCGGGTCTGCATTTGATCTAATCGAGACCTTGCAGATTTTGGTCAATATCGGCTTTGCTCAACGCGACTATCAGCAAGCGGAACGGTATTTGGACGAACTGCGCGGGGAATTGGAAACCCGCAATCTGGTTGCCAAAAGCGGGGAATGCTATCTGAGTTTGGCGACCCTGAATCGCTATCGCAAAGAGTGGGAGAAAGCGTGGAAATGGTCCGAAAAGAGCAGGATCATCAGCGAAAAGACGGGACGCCGCGTCTGGCTGGCCCGGACGCTCTATGAGCAGGCCATTATCCGGACCGAAATGGGCATGACCGCAGAAGGATTGGCGTTGGGGGAAGAAAGTCTCGCCATCATGACCGAATTACGCGATCAGTACAGCTGCGTAATCTGTATGAAGGTGCTGGGGGATTTTTATCTGCGGGCCGGCAAGCGGGACCGGGCCGAAGCCTTGTGGATCAGGGGCAAGCGGCTGGCGCAGTCGCTGCAGCACCCAATCACCCGCCAATTTGACGAGCGACTTCATGCGCCGGCGTCAACGGATCACGTCAACAGCGGGTGATCGGATACGCCGCCCACGGGCCCCGGTTCCGACAACCAGCCGGAAAACCAGATAATATTCGTCCAGACAGCAGGATGGACAGGGACCGGATCATCTCCGGCCTGAGCGGTTGAACCCAATCCGGCCTTCAGCGCGGCAATCTGATGGGCGATGGGGGCGTAGGCTTCGGCTGCCGCATGGCCCTCCCCGCCCGAATTTTGTGCGTCAGATTTATCCCCATATTGGTTACAGCCATCATCCGCTTCATGGTCAGACAACAACAGGCGGGCTTCAATTGTATCCAGCAAAGTGGTCAGAAGAAGCGCCCACTCCAGCTCACCCGCCCACTGATAAGTGATGCCTGATTCTCCGGGCCAAACCGGCGGATCTGCTTGTAATGAAGCGGCAATCTTGCCCAACCAATTTTCCAACCCAATGTGGGGCCTTCCCGCCCCGCCGCCCGCGGGGATTAAGAGCGGCCACAAAACGGGATCGCCCAATTCAGCCAAAAGCGGCTGCATGTCCACGCCGTTTACGCCGTCTTCACCGGCGATGCCGTCAACCTGATAGACGGATCCCCAGCGGTTGCGCAGCAGAATATCGCCCTCCGGAGGAGCTCCCGGGCGCGCCAGATCAAGCGTCTCCAAAATTGCCTCGACCACCCCAAAAATATCATCCAAATAGATGACGAACTCGATGGAGGTAATTGTGTCGCCCCCGCCGTAAAATTCGATTATTTCGAAAGCATGATCGCCCCATTCGGCAATCGGACGCCCAGGAGGCGCAGCCGTCAATTGCGCGCAGAGCAGACGCCGCCAGGCCTCTTCGAGGCGCATGACCTCGTCCTCCAGCACTGCGCCGTCTTCACCGGGCGGAGCCAGCTTGTGGAGCGTCCAGAAGTATATGTACGGGCGCAATATTGCCGGCGGATGGATGCGATCATTGGTAAAAAATTGCTCGCCGGGGGCCGTAATCAGGATTTTCTGGATGGTCTCGGCCGCGATTGGCCCGCCGATAATGCACCCGATCACATCTGCAAATATCTCTTCCAGCCATGGTTCGAGCCTGGCTGACATTTTTTTCCAGAAGGGCCTGGCCTGGAGCTTTGCGTGCAGCACGTCTCTGAGATAGGGAGACGCAACGGTATTTTGATTCACGCTGCGACGTCGGACATCCACCTGGGTCATCTCCCATAATGCATCGTTCTTTTCCCGACCGTTCCAGTACAAATAATGACCAAATTCATGGGGAATGGCGCGGCGCGAAAAATGCGGCTCAGAAAGAGGCGACGGCGGGAGTCCAATCAACGCAACGGGCGCGTAAGGAATGGTGCGTATCCGTGCGGATTGATGAATATACGTGATAACGGCAGCATCCTGAATTAAATACGCCCAAAACAATTCCCGGCAGATCCACGCATAAATATCCGCCCTGCCCAATTCATCTTTTGCAATCGATTGGTACGTGTTGGGTCTATCCTGTCGGCCTTGTAATCCGGCCACGATGCGTTGGAAAAAGGCCCGCTCAATGACAACCAAATCGCTCGTCATCTGGTCAATAATCGCCTGCAAAAGCGACTGTGACGAAAACCGTCCCTTTAATTTTTCCGGCTGCGAGAAAACATAGGGTTTCCCCCGGCCTTCCACCAGGCCATCAAGCGCAAAGGTAAACAGGCTCTCGCCGAACAGCGACAATTGGGCCAATACGGCCACAAATACGGCTTCGGCATCGGGATTGCCGAACCGGGCAGGATTCTGAACCCACATGCCCTGCAATTTTTCAATGTAATTGGTCACAACACGCAGATTTTCTTCCCAGCGTTCCACGTCCGACTCCTGCATGCTTGATAGGGGTAAGGGTGAATTTCCCATGCGATTCCTCCACTTTGTCGGCTCGTGTCAGTGTGCGGCAAGGCTGTGAGTATAGAAGATGCATTGAGCGGGAACAAGCAGCACAAATGTTCTTGCTTCTTATTCTAAAATTTCTAATCTGCGGCTTGACATCCGAAACGTTTCGGACTATACTCTCTGTATCCGAAACGTTTCGGAAGACGCTCCCCGCCATCCAAAGAAAGTTAACCAGTCATCCCATGACGGCTACCCTCAAAGACGTAGCACGCCAATCCGGTTATTCCGTGACAACCGTCTCCCGCGCCCTCAACGGTCATGACGACGTGAACGAGGAAACGCGCAGCCGCATCCGCGCAGCGGCGGAGGCATTGGACTACAGTCCCAATCTAAACGCGCGGCAGCTCCAAACCAGACGCGCACAATCGCTGGGCTTTATCATTCCCGCCGAAGCCCAGCGCCTGAAAGAACCGTTTTTTATGGAGTTCCTGAGCGCCGTAGCCAGTGAAGCGGCCCAGCATGACTACAGCATCTTGCTTTCCGCCCATGCGCCGGACGCGCAGGAAGAAGACGCCTATCGCCATTTGGCCCAGAGCGGCCGCATCGGGGGCATGATCCTCATGCGTGCCCGACGTCATGATCCCCGGGTTGCCATGCTAACCGGGCTCAACATCCCCTGCGCGCTCTTCGGCCGCACGGGCCGGGACGACGGCTGCGCATGGATCGATGTGGACGGCCAGGCAGGCGTCCACGCAGCCGCCCAGCACCTGCTGGCGTTAGGGCACAGCCGCATAGGCCACATTCTCGGCCCGGATCAATATCATTTTGTAGGGGAACGTCAGGCCGGCTATGCAAGCGCGCTGGCTGCCGCGAGAGTACCCCTGGAGCCGGACCTCATCATAACGGTGGAGCACATGACGGAGCGGGACGGCTATGCCGCCACGCGGCGTCTGCTCGAACTTGGGCGCCCGCCCAGCGCCCTGATCGCAGTAACGGATCTGGTGGCCATGGGCGCGATGCGGGCAGTCCAGGACGCGGGATTACGCGTCGGCAAAGATGTTGCCGTCGTCGGATTTGACGGCCTCAGCCTGACGGCTTACACGTCGCCGCCCCTGACAACCGTCGCCCAGCCCACGGAAGAAATCGGGCGTAAGTTGGTCGCAATGGCCGTGGCGCAAATTGCAGGAGATGAGTCATTCCCTAAAAACGAACTCCTCATCCCCCGCCTGATCGTCCGCGAGTCAAGCACCGGCGATCAAAGCAAAGGACAAGTGCTACTGTGATTCCCGCAACCCGCGCCGCAGCCTTACAGAAAGATTTGGCGTTCCTATATCCTCCTGAACAAGCCCAGGCAGCCTATGCGCGCCTACGCCAAACGTTGGAGCGCTTCCTGCGCGACCATCCTGCGCCTCCTGAGGCGGGAGGCTCGCGCACGGACGAGCGGGACGTGATTCTCATCACCTACGGCGATCAGGTGCAGGAGCCGGGCCGACCGCCCCTCCAAAGCCTGGCCGAATTCCTTACGGAGCAGGTGGATGACTTCCTCACCGGCCTCCATATCCTGCCCTTCTTTCCCTTCACCTCCGACGACGGCTTTGCCGTAGCCGATTACGACGCGGTCAGCCCCCTGCTGGGCGAGTGGGAACAGGTAGAGGCCATGAGCCGGCAATTTCGACTCATGGTCGATCTGGTGGTCAATCACGTCTCGGCCAGCCATGATTGGATAAAGGGCTTTCGCATCGGCGATCCGCGTTACGCTGAATACGTCATTACGGCAGATCCCCGAAGCGACCTCTCCATGGTCGTACGGCCGCGCGCACTGCCTCTGCTGACGCCCATGGAAACGGCCCAGGGCATCCGCCACGTCTGGACTACCTTCAGCACCGACCAGATCGATCTGAACTTTGCCAATCCCGATGTGCTCCTGGCCATGACCGACGTGCTTTTGGACTACCTCAGTCGGGGCGTACAAATTATTCGTCTGGATGCCATCGCCTATCTATGGAAAGAGGCGGGCACGACCTGCATTCACCTGCCCCAGACCCATCGGGTGATCCAGTTCTGGCGCACGGTGTTTGATATCGTAGCGCCCAACACCGTCATCATCACCGAGACGAATGTTCCCCATGCCGAAAATATCAGCTACTTCGGCAACGGCAGGAATGAAGCCCAACTCGTCTACAACTTTTCCCTGCCGCCGCTGCTGCTCCACACCTTTTACAGCGGCGATACCCGCAGCCTGCAGCAGTGGGCGGCGACGCTGAGCACGCCCGGCGATCGCACAACCTACTTTAACTTTCTGGCTTCTCATGACGGCGTCGGCATCCGGCCGTTGGAGGGGCTGCTGAGTAACAGCGAGCGCCAGACGCTGGTTGAGCGGACCCAGGCCCATGGCGGCAATGTTTCGTTCAAAGCCAACCCGGACGGCACCCAAAGCCCCTACGAGCTGAACATCAACTACTTTGACGCCCTGAACAATCCTCACGCCGATGAAGCGCCGGCCATGCAGGTGAGTCGCTTTATGGCCGCCCAGGCCATCCTGCTGGCCATGCAGGGCGTACCGGGCATCTACATCCACAGCCTCTTCGGCAGCCGCAACTGGGCGGAAGGCGTAACGGAAACGGGCCGCCTCCGCACCATCAACCGGCGAAAGTGGCAGCGGTCCGCGATTGAGGCGGAGCTGGCGGACCCGGCTTCCCTGCGCAGCCAGGTGTTCAACCGGTTCCGTACGCTGATTGAAGCCCGGACCGGCGAGAGCGCCTTTCATCCCCAAGGCAGCCAGCGGATTATGGCCTCACCGCCCGAGCTGTTCACTTTTCTGCGCGACGCGCCCGACGCAAACAGTTCCGTGCTCTGCGTCCACAATGTGACGGCCCAGCCGCAGGAATGCCGGATCGATCCGGCCGACTATGCTATCACCCATCCGGTCGTACTGACCGATTTGCTGGAAGGGATAGAAATCACGCTGGAGCCGGGACAGCCATCCGCCTTCTCGCTCCCGCCTTATGGCGTCGCGTGGCTCCGATTCCCATCTCAGACAACCCGAAATAACGCCGCAAGCCAGGAAGGAGGTGATTCCGGCAATTGATTGTCCGTCTATACTTCGCCACACCATCTTACGGAGAAAACACATGAAAATGCGACATTTCGCACTATTGTTGACGCTTATCCTTGCTCTGGGGCTCTTTACGGCCTGCAGCGAGGCAGCCGCGCCGGCCGCGACCAATACCGATGACGCTGCAGCTGATGAAAGCAGCAGCGACGCCGGCGCGGTTGAGGGCGCAGAGATCACCTTCTGGAGTACGGAAGAGCAGCCCGAGCGAGCCGCGGCCACCGAGGCCATCATTGCATCCTGCCAGGAGCAGACGGGCGTAAGCGCCGACCTGGTCCTCACCAACGAAGATGACCTGCCCAGCCTCATCACCTCCTCGGCGGCAGCCGACTCCCTGCCCGATATCGCCTTCTTCCCCATGGACTTCGCCATCGGTTGGGCGGATCAGGGTCTGCTGGACACCCAGGCCGCGACCGAAGTCATTCAGAGTCTGGGCGAGGATACCTTCGCTGCCGGCCCCCTGAACCTGGTTGCCTATAACGACGGCTATGCGGCCGTCCCCACCGACGGCTGGGGTCAATTGCTCATCTATCGCAAGGACCTCTTTGATGCCAATGGACTGGAGACGCCCGACACCTTCGAGAAGATCCAGGCCGCGGCCGCGGCGCTTCACGATCCGTCCAACAACTTCTACGGCATCACCGCGGCCAACGATCCCAGCGCCGTCTTCACCCAGCAGACGTTTGAGCAATTCGCGCTGGCCAACGGCTGTCAGTTGGTTGATGAAGCGGGCGATCTGACCATCGATTCTCCGCAATGCGTGGAAGCCGTAGACTTCTTCACCAACCTGCTCAACAGCAGTTCGCCGGCAGGCGTGCAGGACGTAGTCAGCACCCGGGCCACCTACTTTGCCGGCCAGGCCGGCATGATCGTCTGGTCGCCTTTCATCCTGGATGAGATGGCCGGCCTGCGCGATGAAGCCTTCCCCGCCTGCCCTGAATGTGCAGACGACCCCGCCTTCCTGGCCAAGAACAGCGGCATTGTGCCCGCGATTCAGGGCCCCAGCGGCGACTCGCCCGCACAGTACGGCCAGGTCAGCTATATGGGCATCATGACCGGCGCCGATATAGAAGCGGCCAAGGCGTTCATGGGCTGTTGGTTCAACGAAGGCTACCTGGACTGGCTGGCCGTGGCGCCCGAGGGCAAGTTCCCCATGCGCCAAGGCACGCCCGATGAGCCCAACAAGTTCATCGACGGCTGGCAGACCCTCTCCACCGGCGTCGATCGCAAGATGCCGCTGGGTGAAGTCTACGGATCAGACGTTATCCAGACGCTGATTGAAGGCGCCGGCAACTTTAACCGCTGGGGCTTCGGCGTAGGCCAGGGCGCGCTCGTCAGCCCCGTCTACGAGTCTCTGGTCGTTCCCCAGGCGCTCAACGACGTACTGACCGGATCCTTGACTTCGGAAGAGGCTGTCCAGGAGATGGCGGCCGAAATCGAAGACCTGCGACAATAGTTCTGACATGTCAAAAGCGGCGACGAACGCGCAGTTCGTCGCCGCTTTTGAGAACGGTATAGGCAAGGAGAGCATCTAAATGAGTGCCGTCACAACCCCACAACCAAAACGTCCCCGCGAGGAGGGCGGCTTAACGCTGGCACAGCGTGACGCTCGGCTGGCCTATGCGCTATTGGCCGTCCCCGTTCTCATCGTGTTGGCCGTTGTTATCTTTCCCTTGTTATGGAATATCCTCCTGAGCTTTCAGAGTCTGCGGCTCATCGATTTGCGCAACCTGAATCTTTTTTCCTTTACGCCGACCCTCGATAACTATCGCCGGGTGCTCAGCAGCCGCGGCTTTATGGAGCTGTTGCGCACCACGCTCATCTACGCCACATTCGGTACGATTCTGCCCATCCTTATGGGGCTGGCGGCCGCGCTCCTGGCCCGAGACGCGTTTCCCGGTCGTTCGATTTGGCGCGGCTTTATGCTTTTTCCCTATATCGCCCCCATTGTGGCGGTCGCCTTCGTCTGGCGCATCATGCTCAACGCCCAGTTCGGCATCGTCAACGAGTGGATGGTTGATCTGTTCGGGGCCCAGCGCATCTCTTTTCTCAGCCAGCGCACCATCGATTTGGGCATGCCGGGACTACACGAATTCCCCCTCGCTCTGAGCATGGTTATTTTCTTTCAGGGCTGGCGCTACTTTCCCTTCTCGTTTCTCTTCTTTCTGGCCCGCCTTCAGGCCCTGCCCGACAATCTCTACGAAGCCGCGGAAGTGGACGGCGCATCCCTTACCGAACGCTTCTGGTTTATCACCATGCCCCAATTGCGCGGCGTCATGGGCACCCTGATTCTACTGCGCTTTATTTGGACATTTAACAAGTTTGACGACATCTTCCTGCTGACGGGCGGCGCAGCAGGCACGGAGATTATTACCGTCAAGATTTACGACTGGCTCTTCGGCCGCTCGGACGTCGGGGCCGCGGCCGCACTCTCGATTATTCTGGCCCTGATTCTCATCGTGCTGCTTATGATCTATTTCCGTTGGTTCTTCCAGGAAGACGAGGCCTAAACCATGACATACACACGCGAAACCATCGAACAGTTTCTTATCGGCAAGGTGCTACGCTGGATCGGTATTCTCTTCTTCTTCCTGATCACAGCGTTCCCCTTCTACTACATGGTGCTTCTCTCCTTCCGCTCGATTCAGAACCTGCTGACCGATCCCGGCAACCTCATGCCGGACTGGAGTCTGGTCGCCTCCATGGAGACCTACATCAATATCATGAAGCCGGTTTCCCAAGGGGGGCAAGGTTTCTACACCTTTATCTTGAACAGCCTTATGGTTGCGACGATTGCTACAGCATTAACGCTGATCATCGCGATTCTGGCCGCGTTTGCAGCCACGCGTCTCGACTTTCGAGGCAAAGGATTGATTAACTGGGGCATTCTGCTGGTCTATCTGGTACCGGCAATCGTGCTGGCCATTCCCCTCTTCGTCATCTTCAGCAAATTGGGCTTCCGCGCCACGGTTGAGCGCCGGCTTTTCGGGCTGATCATCGTCTACCTCTCCAGTACCCTGCCCGTCGCGCTCTATATGCTGCGCTCCTACTTCCAGACCATACCGACCGCACTGGAAGAGGCCGCGCTGATTGACGGGACGACGCGCTTAGGCACCATCTGGCGCATTATCATTCCCCTGTCGGTGCCGGCCATCGCGTCCACCGGCCTCTACGTGTTCATGATCGCGTGGAATGAGTTCCTCTACGCGCTCCTCTTCCTGCTGGAGGAGCGCGATGCCTGGACCCTGTCTCTGGGCGTGGCCCAACTCAACACCCAGGAAGTGCCCAAGACCATGCTCATGGCCGGTTCCGTCGTCATTACCGTGCCCATCATCATTCTCTTCTTCTTCTTTGAACGTTTCCTGACCCAGGGTCTGACCGCAGGCGCGGTCAAGGGCTAACATCCTTCTTCTCCTGATTCACTCGTTATCGGAGCAAACTACTTGATGCAGATCGGGATTTTGTCGACACGACTCAACGGCACCGACGGCGTTTCGCTGGAAGTGGAGAAGTGGGCCCAGGTGTTGAAAAGGATGGGCCACGAAATTTTCTACTGCGCAGGCGAACTGGGCGGCTATGCTGCGGGCGGCGCGCTCATCCCCAAAGCCTACTTCGGCCACCCTGCCATTCTCAGCCTGACCCGGCGGGCCTTCGCCGGTGAGGAAGCGCCCGAGCGACTATACGAAGAAATCCAGGCGATTGCTGATGAGCTGATCCCGCCGTTGCGCGCCTTCGTGGAAGAGAAGGAGCTGGATCTGCTGATTGTGGAAAACGCCCTGGCCATCCCCATGAATCTGCCCCTGGGCGTGGCCCTTACCGAGCTGATTGCCGAACTGAACCTGCCGACCATTGCCCACCATCATGATTTTTATTGGGAGCGCCAACGTTATCAGAATAACCGGATTTTCGATCTGCTGGACCGGGTCTTTCCGCCCGATCTGCCCAGCATGCGCCACGTGACCATCAACTCCATCGCACAGAAGCGACTGGCCGCGCGCCGGGGCATCGAAGCCGTCACCATCCCCAACGTGCATGACTTTGCCGTGCCGCCGCCCGAAACAGACGAGTACAGCCGGGACGTGCGCGCGGCCATGGGCCTCGGGCAGGACGACCTCTTCATCCTCCAGCCCACCCGGGTGATCCAGCGCAAGGGCATCGAGCTGGCCATCGAGTTGACCCACTGGCTGGACTTGCCCCACAAGCGCATGGTCATCAGCCACAGCGCGGGCGATGAGGGGCGCGACTATCTCCACTGGCTGGAGCGGGAAGCCCGGGCCATGCAGGTGGACCTGCGCATGGCAGATGAGCAGGTCCAACCCCAGCGCGGCCGGCTTAACGGCCGCAAGGTTTACTCGCTATGGGATATCTATCCCCACGCCGATCTGGTCACCTATCCCAGTCTTTATGAAGGGTTCGGCAACGCACTCCTGGAGGCCGTCTACTTCAAGCGCCTCATCATCATCAACCGCTACCCCGTCTATAACGCGGACATCGGCCCCTTGGGTTTCCGCTTCATCGAGCTGGACGGCTTTGTGAGCGAAGCCGCGGTGGCCCGGACCGCGGCTCTCCTTCGGGATCCCGCTGCATGCCGTGAAATGGCCGAGCACAATTACGCCCTCGCCCAAGCCCATTTCTCCCTGGAAGTGCTGGAAGAGACTCTGGGCAGCCTGCTGGAGACGTTCTGACTCCGACCGGGTTCCGACAGCATTTAATCTTTAAGGTTACATTGAACGGACTAGCCGGCGTTATCGAAGTTGCCGCCTGACCCAATCCCACGACGAAAGCCTGAGTTCTTCACCCCGCTGATCGCAATCGATCTTACTGAATCTCAACCCGTCCAAAAAACGTCTTGGGACCGGAGATGACGCCGGCCGGATCGGTGATGCGGAAGTAGCCGCTCTGCTGGATAGCCTGGGACGAGTTGCCCACCATCACGGTGACGTCACCCGCTTCCACGCCGTACTCCATTCCCGCATTGTAATAGGCCAACTGGGCAACGGGCAGGGTGAAGCGGACGGTCCGACTTTCCCCCGGCTCCAGGGTCAGGCGCAGGAAGCCGCGCAGTTCTTTCACCGGGCGCGTGACGGTGGCTCCGTCCGTGCGGGTATAGAGCTGCACCACTTCATCGCCCGCCCGCTGCCCCGTGTTGGTGACGACCACGGAAATTTCCACTTCGTCGGCAACGGCGACAGATTGGGGCGTTATGGCCAGATCGTCAATCGCAAAGCTTGTATAACTCAAGCCGTGGCCAAAGGGGAAGAGGGGCGTGTTGCTCTCGTCCACATAAGGACCGTAGGCAAAAGAACGTGCGCCTGAGGGGCGATGATTGTAGAAGAGGGGCGTCTGACCGACGGAGCGCACCACCGTCACCGGCAGCTTGCCGCCGGGATTCACCCGGCCGAACAAGACGTCGGCCACCGCGTGGCCGCCCTCCTCGCCGGGGAGCCACGCTTCCACCAGCGCGGGCGCATGTTCTGCAATCCACGGAATGGAGAAAGGCCGCCCGTTAACCAATACCACCACCGTCGGCGTACCGGTAGCCAATACAGCCTCCACCAGTTCCTGCTGCACGCCAGGCAGGCCCAGCGTAGCCCGATCCCGGAACTCCCCCGTGGAAGAGTCGGGCGTGAGTCCGGCTTTATCCCCTACCACCACCACGGCGATTTCCGCATTTTCGGCCGCCTCCACCGCCGCGGCGAACCCGTCAGTCGATGAATCCAGGACGTCGCAGCCTTTGGCGTAACGCACCTCTGCGCCAGGCGCGAGGGCTTGCGTAATGCCTTCCAGCACCGTGACGATGGGAACGGTATTGGAGGCGTCATAATCGCTCACCTCAGAAGAAGTCATATCCATAATGAACTCATCGCTGATCGCGCCCAGCGTCTCAATGTGGGCCGGATGGGAGTAGTCGCCCATGAGGTTGCGGGCCGAGTCGGCATTGGGCCCAATGACGGCCACCGAACGCAATCCGGAGGAGAGAGGAAGCAGGTCGTCGTCATTTTTCAACAGGACAATAGACTGTTGCGCGATCCGGCGGGCCAATGCACGGTGGTCGGCCGTATCCCACACGGCGGCCACCCCGGCAGGATCCACGTAGGGATTTTCAAAAAGGCCAAACGCAAACTTCATGGCAAGGACCCGCCGAACCGACCGGTCAATGATATCCATGGAAAGTGACCCGCTTTCCACGGCATCAATCAGAGGCTGCTTGAAGCAATCGATGCTGGGCAGTTCCAGGTCCATGCCGGCCTCCAGGGTCAAGCGGGCGGCTTCGGCCTTGTCCCGGGCCAGCTGATGATAATCCGCCACCTGGTTAATGGCGAAGTAATCTGAGACAACTACGCCGTCAAACCCCCACTCCCCGCGCAGGATATCGGTCAGCAGCCGCTTGGAAACCGCACAGGGAACGCCGTCGATCTCCTGATAGGCGTTCATCATGGAGGCCAGGCCGGCCTCCTGCACCGCAGCTTCAAACGGCGCCAGATAGATCTCCCGCATCTCCCGCTCGCCCAAATGAGCAGGCGCCCAGTTGAGCCCCCCCTCCGGTGCGCTGTATCCCACAAAATGCTTGCCGGTGGCCACGACCCCCTGGGACCAATCCTCGCTCTGCAGGCCGCGCACATAGGCCACCCCCATCCGCGCAGTAAGATAGGGGTCCTCGCCAAAGGTTTCCTCGATGCGGCCCCAGCGCGGGTCACGCGCGATATCCAACACCGGAGCCAGACCGTGATGGACGCCCAGGGCGCGCATTTGCAGGCGAATCACGTTGGTCATGGCTTGGGCCAGTTCAGGTTCCCACGTGGCAGCCAGCCCGATGATCTGGGGGAAATTGGACGCGCCGTGGGCCAGCATCCCGCTGCAACACTCATCATGCACCATGGCAGGGATACCCAACCGCGTCTCCCCCACCAGAAAGCGCTGAATTTGGTTGCCCAGCTTGGCGACCTCTTCGGGCGGCAACGTCGTTGCGCCGGCCAGGCGCGTGATCTGGCCCAGACCATTTGCCAGCAACGTTTGGAGCTTGTCCTGCGCGAGCTGCTGGGACGAATCAAGCACCTCGTAGATCCAGGCGCTTCCCAACTGCATGATTTTTTCGTTCAACGTCATCGCGTTTAGGAGATGCTCGACGCGCTCCGCCGTAGAAGCATTGGGATCAAGCCAAGGACGTTGATCGGAATTGGTAGTCATAAACGCACTCTTTCCTGGTTGTGGTGAAAGTGTCGCGGGCGAGCCGCAACATCGATGAGCCCGCCCTTTGTGCAGAATCAAGCGCAGGCTGATTTGCGCCTTCTTGTGATCACCCTTTGATCGCACCGGCCATAATTCCCCGCTCCAACTGCTCCTGGAAAATAGAGTATGCGAGGATAAGGGGTAAAGCGGAAAGGGTCAGTACGGTCATAATCATGGGAATATTGGCCGAATATTCGCCCTGGAAATCCCAGATTGCCAGCGGCAACGTTCGCACGCCGGGACTGGAGGTCAAAACAAAAGCAAAGACAAATTCATTCCAGAGCGTAACGGCATTAAAGATTGCAATCGTCACCAGACCGGCTTTAGAGAGAGGCAGGATGATGCTAAAGAAGGCCCGCATGGGACCACAGCCGTCAATCCGCGCGGCTTCCTCCATTTCCCGGGGGATCTGGCGCATGAACTGAGTGAGAATAAAGATGGACAAGGGAAGGCTAAAGGCCACATAGGGGCCAATCAGCGCGTAGAGGGAATCATAAATCCCGGCCCGACTCGTCAGGAGATAGACGGGAATCAGCGTGACGTGAATGGGCACAATCAGACCGGCGATGACCAGCAAAAATATAATCCGGTTCCCGCGGAATGGAACCCGGGCAAAAATATAGGCGGCCATCGCGCTGAGAATGAGGACCAGAGCGATGGAAACCGTCACTACAATAATGCTGTTGGTCAAATAGCGCAGGAAATTATTTTCCAGTACCGTGCGGTAGTTATCCAACGTCGGCGCCTGGGGCAAGGCCCAGATAGGCGCGGTCATCAATTCCAGCGATTGCTTGAAGCTGGAAAGCAGCATAAAGCCGAAAGGCACAATGGCCACAAGCAGCCAAAAGAGCGCCAATATAAAAAGCAGAATTGAGACTGCCAGGTTGCGTCTTTTCATCAGGCCAAATCCTCCTCACGGTTCTGGAGCGGGAAGTAGACCAACAGCACAATCACCGAAACGATGATGAAGAGAGCCGATGCCACGGCTGCGCCGTAGCCCATCTCAAATGAATTGAACGCTTTTTTGTACATGTACGTCGCCATCAGTTCGGTAGCCCCGGAAGGCCCGCCCTCGGTCATCACCCAGATTAAGTCAAAGTATTTGAGGGATCCGATCAGGGAAAGAGTCATGCCCGTAACCAGCGTGCTGCGCAGCAAGGGCAGGGCAATGCGTGCGTAGTAAACCCGCTCGGTGGCGCCGTCGATATAGCCGGCTTCACGCAGTTCGGAGGGGATGCCGGTCAACGCAGCCAGGAAGAGAATCATGTAAAAGGGGATATATTGCCAGCAAATAACCAAGATGACGGACCAGAGTGCATAACGCGGGTCGCTCAGCCAGGCTTTTGCCATGGAATCCCAGCCGATGGCCTGCAAAAATGCATTGAGAATGCCAAAATAAGGGTCGTAAATGTATTTGAAGAGGATGCCGATGGCCACCGTAGACATGAGCAACGGTAAAAAATAGGCCACCTTGAAAATGCGCATCTTGCGCCCGCCCCGATCCAGCAAGATTGCCAGGCCCAGTCCCACCGGCAGTTGGATGGCAATCGAGGCCAACACAATCAAAAAGTTATTTTTGATCGCGCCCCACATACGCGGATCACGCGCCAGCTGCGCCCAATTTTCCCCGCCGATAAATGTGGGCGTCGGATCAACGCCGTTCCACTTATAGAGGCTAAGGCGCAGGGAGTCAAAAATAGGCCATATGACAAAGATGAGTAAAACCAATACGGTGGGCAGAAGAAAGAGAATCGCCGTCAACGTGTATTCATTGAAGCGTCTTTTCCCTTGCTTATCGGGCGGAGAATGGGCGGGCGGATGGGCTGTTACCGTCATGAAAGACTCCTTCAAGGCCGGGGTTGCCGGAAGCAGGCGTCTTACCGCC
>JAGRCP010000117.1 GCA_020433455.1 Caldilineaceae bacterium
GGCATCAAGTTTTATCCCTGCTGCTATCACCTTCAGCGCCTTATCGAGGCGACGCTGCAGTCGAAGCGCGAGCGGAATCTGACGGCCGATGACATTGAAAAAATCTCAGTTGAGGTCAATGCCTTCTTCCCCACAGTGGTTCAGCATTTCGAACCTCGCGACGAGATTGAAGCACAGTTCAGCCTGCCTCATTCTCTGGCGATTGCGGTTCTGCATGAGGATGTGACGCCTTTTGGTTTTACTCCTGTCTGCATAAACGACGAGCGCTTCAGAGCCTTCCGCCCCAAGGTCGAAACGGTGATTCGTGAGGATTGGGGGTGGGCGCCAACCGGCTGGACGCCCCGGATTACCTATACGTTGAAGAACGGCGAAGTGATCGTGCGTGAACCTGCCGCGGCCAAGGGGCATCCGCCCGAACTGCTGGAGTTCGATGAGTGCATCCCGAAATATCGCGGCTGCGTGGATGACTTGCTGGAGGAAGCGCGAATTTCCCGCTCAATTGAGATGCTGCGGAACCTTCGAGACCTTCCCGATGTCGGCGAGTTGATTGCCGAAGTCGCAGCGGTGGGGAGCAATTCTCCAGCCTAGTTGCAATGGGTAGGGAACGAAGCACATGGCTACCAAAACCGCAGTTATTGCCGGTGCAACCGGGATTGTCGGGCGTGCGCTAACAGAGCATCTGCGCGTTTCCGGAGATTGGAACATCATTTCCGTATCGCGGCGCGACAGTAATCCTGGCCCCGGTGTCATGCATGTGCAGGCCGATCTGCTTGACGCCGCAGCGTGCCGGGCTGCTTTGGGTGGCTTAAGAGAGACAACCCACATCTTTTATACCTCTTATGCGCCCCGGGCGGACGCGGCACAGGAAGTCGGCCCCAATCTGGCAATGCTTGTAAATCTCGTTGAGGCTTTGGAGCCGGTGGCGCCGCATCTGACGCATGTACAGCTGATGCAGGGGACCAAATGGTATGGCAACCATCTGGGCGCCTTTCGTACGCCGGCAAGAGAGACTGATCCGCGTCACATGCCGCCGAATTTCTACTACGATCAGCAGGATTGGCTTGCGGAGCGCCAGCGTGGGAAGCGGTGGAGTTGGTCAGCGCTTCGCCCGCACTGCATTATGGGGTTCTCTGTCGGCAGCCCGATGAGCCATCTCATGGTTCTGTCGGCCTATGCCACGATCTCACGCGAACTGGGATTGCCCCTGCGCTTTCCCGGTACTGAGGCAGCATTCTCTGCAATGTATAATTTTACCGACGCCCGGCTTCTGGCGCGTGCGATGGAATGGGCGGCTACCACCCAGGATTGTGAGAACGAGGCCTTCAACATTAACAATGGGGAGCCTGACCGTTGGAAAAATCTCTGGCCGCTTGTTGGTGAGTGCTTTGGAATGGAGGCGCCGCTGGATGTGCAGCAGATCAGCCTTAATCGCGTCATGGCTGACAAGGAGGCTCTTTGGGCGCGTATCTGTGAGAAATACGGGCTCCAGCGCCATGCATTGGCGCAACTCGTCAACTGGTCTTGGGGCGATTGGGCTTATTCGACTGGCTATGATCAGGTTTCCAGTACCGCCAAAGCCCGTAAGGCTGGGTGGAACGAAATATTGGAAGCCTCGACTATGTTCCGGCAGAATATTGC
>JAGRCP010000118.1 GCA_020433455.1 Caldilineaceae bacterium
TTTGAAATCGTCGAAACTCGAGTAATGAGGTGGTTTTTAAACGAAGTAATACAACCCCACTTATTAACGAACGCGGTATTCGAGGAAAGTGGAATATCTATATCAAAAAGTACCTTGGAGATGCATCAGGAGCGCCCTCATCACTAATTCCAAGAAGCATTGTTGGAATTTCGAATGCAGGAACGAAGCAGATAAAAGAATTGTTTAATAATCAAGCTGTTTTCAATAATCCTAAGCCAACAAATTATCTAAGTTATCTTCTGTCCATGGGTACGGAGTCAGAAGATATTGTACTAGACTTCTTTGCAGGTAGTTGTAGTACGGCCCATACTGTTATGCAGATGAACGCAGAAGATAGCGGTATGCGACGGTTTATTCTGGTGCAGCTACCCGAGCCCACAGAGCAAGGTACAACTGCGTATAAGCAGGGCTTTGCAACAATTGTGGATATTGGCACAGAACGCATACGACGCGCAGGTAAAAAAATACGAGAAGAAAACCCCGACTATGAAGGCGATCTCGGCTTCAAGGTCTTCAAGCTGGATAGCAGCAATATCCGTGCCTGGAACCCGGACGCCAGCGATCTGGAACAGACGCTCTATGATCACGTCGAACATCTGGTACCGGGCCGCAGTGAAGAGGATGTGCTGTATGAATTGCTATTAAAGCGCGGTGTGGACCTTGCCACCCCGATTGAAAGCCGGACGGTGGCGGGGAAGAGCGTCTATAGCATCGGCTATGGTGTGCTGATTGCCTGTCTTGCACCTTCCATTGCACGGGGGGAAGTGGAAGAGCTGGCCAGCGGCATAATTTCCTGGCATGAGGAATTGCAGCCTGCTGCTGATACCCATATCTTTTTCCGGGACAGTGCTTTTGGTGATGATGTGACGAAAACCAACCTTGCTGCCATCCTGCAGCAGCATGGTATTCACCATGTGCGCAGCCTGTAAGGGGGGTGTGGGATGAAGCTTTATTTCGAAGATAATCTGGATTACCAGCTTGCTGCGGTGGATGCCGTGGTTGATCTTTTTCAGGGGCAGGATATCTGTCGCACGGAATTCACGGTGACGTCTCAATCCAGCGCGCCGATGGTGCAGGGGCAGATGGGCTTTATCGAAAATGAGCTTGGTATTGGCAACCGCCTGCAATTGCTGGATGAAGAGATTTTAGAAAATCTGCGCGCCATTCAGCTGCGCAGCGGGTTGCGGCCTTCTGAGTTACTGCCCAGTGGTGATTTCACGATTGAGATGGAGACCGGTACCGGCAAAACCTATGTCTATCTGTGCACGATTTTTGAGTTGCATCAGCGCTATGGGTTTACAAAATTCGTGATTGTTGTGCCTTCGATTGCTATCAAGGAGGGCACCTACAAGACGCTCCAGATCACCAGGGAGCATTTTGAGAATCTCTATCCTACGGCCAAGGGGTATGAGTATTTTCTTTATGATTCCAGCAAACTGGGGCAGGTGCGCAGTTTTGCCACCAGTCCCAATATCCAGATCATGGTTGTGACGGTTGGGGCTATCAATAAGAAAGATGTAAATAACCTCTATAAAGAAAGCGAGAATGTTGGCGGGGAAAAGCCCATCGATCTAGTACGGGCAACCAACCCCATACTCATCGTCGATGAGCCACAGAGCGTGGACGGCGGTCTGCAGGGACGGGGTAAGGAAGCGCTGGAGGCCATGAACCCGCTCTGCACGCTACGTTATTCGGCCACCCATGTCGATAAGCACGCTATGATCTATCGGCTGGATGCAGTGGATGCGTATGAACGCGGCCTGGTCAAGCAGATCGAAGTTGCATCACTGGAAGTGGAGGATGGGCACAACAAACCCTATCTCAAACTCATCTCTACCCATAATATCCGTGGTTCCGTTACGGCTAAGGTGGAAATTGACATACAGCGGGGCAAAAATATCCGCCGGGAGATTGTGACCGTAGAGGATGGCGATGATCTGGAGCAGGTGACGAATGGCCGTGCCATCTATGCCAATAGGCAGATTGGCACGATTACCTGTGGCAAAAACAATGAATCGATGGAAGTGAAAGTGCCGGACATGGAATATCCGCCACTTAATCCCGGTGACGTGATTGGCGGTGTTAGTCCGGATGATCTGAAACGGCTGATGATTCGCCGCACGATCAAAGAGCATCTGGATAAGGAAATGCGCTTTGCCCAGCAGAAGATGGGCGTGAAGGTCTTGAGCCTTTTCTTTGTCGATAGCGTGGAGCATTACCGTCAATATGATGAGGATGGGCAGCCGGTCAAAGGCAAATATGCGCTGATGTTTGAGGAAGAATATCAGCGACTGGCTCGACAGCCGGAATATCAGACGCTCTTTGAAAAGATCGATTTATCCACCGATGTGGCAGAACTACACAATGGATATTTTTCGATTGACAAAAAGGGAAATTGGACAGAAACAGCGGAAAATAATCAGAGCAATCGCGACAACGCTGAACGCGCCTATAATCTCATTATGAAAGAAAAAGAAAAACTGTTGAGCTTTGACAGTAAGCTCAAGTTTATCTTTTCGCATTCGGCCCTGCGGGAAGGCTGGGACAACCCCAATGTGTTCCAGATCTGTGCTTTGCGCGATATTGGCACTGAGCGCGAACGACGGCAGACTATTGGCCGGGGATTGAGGCTCTGCGTCAATCAGCAGGGGCTGCGCTTGCGCGGTTTCGATGTCAACACGCTAACAGTTGTTGCAACGGAAGGTTATGAACAATTTGCAGAAAATCTTCAAAAGGAGATTGAGGCTGATACGGGTATTCGATTCGGGGTAGTAGAGCAGCACCAATTCGCGGCGATTGCTGTCACCGACGAGGCTGGGCAGGCCGTGCCAATGGGCGTGGAAAGGTCTGAAGAGCTCTGGCACTTCCTACATGAGCAGGAATGGATCGACAGTAAGGGCAGGGTGCAGGACAGTCTGCGTCAGCATCTCAAGGATGATACGCTGGAGGTGCCCGAAGCGTTTGAGCAACAATTGCCGGAGATCAAGGCAATCCTCCGTAAGCTGGCCGGGCGGCTTGATATTAAGAATGCCGATGAGCGGCTCGATATTCAGCCCCGGAAAGAGATTCTTCTTAGCGAGGATTTTCAGGCACTCTGGGAGCGAATCAAATATAAGACGACCTATCGCGTTGAGTTCAATAATGAAAAGCTGATTCAGGATGCCGCGAAGTCTGTTACTGACTGCCCACCGATTACCAGAACCAGAGCAAGGTTTCGGAAAGCAGACGTATCCATCGGCAAGGGCGGGGTCGAAGCAACGGAAAAGGCGATTTCCGAATCGACGACCATTTACGAAACCAACATCGACCTGCCCGACTTACTTACGGATTTGCAGGATAAAACCCAACTCACACGTCAGACCATTGTGCGTATCCTCATCGAGAGCAAGAGATTGGCTGACTTTAAGCGCAACCCCCAGCAATTTATCGATCTGGCAGCTGAAGCGATCAACCGGGCCAAACGGCTTGCGTTGGTGGATGGCATTCGCTATCGCAAACTGGGTTCGGGATATTATTATGCCCAGGAATTATTCGAACAGGAAGAGCTGCGAGGTTATCTCAAAAATACGCTGGAAGTGCAAAAGTCGGTGTATAGCCGGGTGATTTATGATTCGGCCGGTATCGAGAGAAATTTCGCGCTCGACCTGGAAGCCAATGAAGCAGTGAAGCTTTATACCAAACTGCCGAGTTGGTTTAAGGTTCCTACGCCGCTTGGCGCTTATAACCCCGACTGGGCTGTAGTGGTAGACGAGGATGGCCGGGAGAAACTCTACTTCGTGGTCGAAACCAAGGGCAGCAGCTGGTGGGACGATTTCCGCCATCAGGAAGGCGCAAAAATCAAGTGTGGGGAAAAGCATTTTGAAGCAATTGCCGAGGGGACGAACCCGGCCCGTTATGTGCTGGCATCCACAGTGGATGATATGCTGGATTATGCCGTTTAGCTTTTTCCCCGCTGCATCACCTGTATTCGTTTGGGACTATTGTTGAGAGAGCGACAGGTCAGATGACTTCTACTGAATCAGACTCCGTTTGGACTCAAAAAGGCAGCACGCTGAGCGATAAATCTGCTCGCAAGGAATTTGGCCTGACTCAAGCAGAGATTGTCGGGGCGATTAGGGCCGGCAAATTGCAGTACCGTCAAAACAATATCTTTGGAAACCCGTACCTGCGACTGATCCGAAGCGAAGTAGAGTCGCTCGTAAATGAAAAATATGGTCGCAACTATCTCAAGAAGAAACAGCTTGCGAAAGAGTTGGCTGAAACCAAAAGAGAGTTGAAAAAACGAAAAGCTCAGGTAGCTTCGCTGGAAAAGAGGAAAACTGAACTGCAAAACAGCCTTGGTGAATGTGAATGAACAGGAACAATCCTCAGTTCGCCATCACAAAATTGGTACTCTACAGAGTGGGCTATGACTTCAAACGCCTGTTCACCATTAGCGAGTACTATGATGGAGATCGCTCGGCGTTCATATGCAAGCACTTTTCCCCGATATCAGCATACGAACACTACAGCGGGACCTGAAAGTCCTCCTCAAAGCAGATATGATTGTTGCTGAAGGGTCTACCAATCGACTGATCTATCGACTGAAGAGCGCAAGTTGAGTAGCAGATAACTTGCGACAAACTTGCGACATCACTTGCGACACAAACCACCCAATTTTGTCGCAAGACGCTCCTCCCGCGTTTTTCACTTTGCCCCCCTTCCGTCACATCGATATAATCACGTCCATGTCTGACCCGCTGCTCCACACAAAATTGCAGGCGCCCCGGCTGCGGGCCCGGCTCGTTCCCCGCCCGGCGCTGATCCAACGGCTCAACCAGGGGCGGAGCGGCAAGCTGACCCTCATCTCAGCGGCCGCGGGCTTCGGCAAAACCACCCTGGCCGGCAGTTGGATCGACGCCCTCCAACGCGCGCCCCTGCCCACGCGGGTCGCCTGGCTCTCGCTGGACGAAAACGACCGGGATCCGGTCCGCTTTCTGACGTACCTCATGGCCGCTTTACAGCGCATTGACCCCAACATCGGCGAGTCGGCCCGCTCCATGCTGCAAGCGTCGCCGCCGCCCATTCCGGCCGCGCTCACCGCGCTGCTCAACGATGTGGCGGCCCGGCCCGACAGGCTCATGCTGGTGCTGGACGATTACCACGCCGTCGCCGCCCGGCCGGTGGACGAGGCGATGACCTTCCTGCTGGATCATCTGCCGCCCCAACTGCATCTGGTGATCACTACCCGGGAAGACCCTGACCTGCCCCTGGCCCGGCTGCGCGTCCGGGGCCTGCTCACGGAAGTGCGCACGGCCGATCTGCGCCTGACCGTGGCAGAGGCGGCCGTCTTTCTGCGCGACGTCATGGGGCTGGAACTGACGGAAGAGCAGATCGCCGCGCTGGAAGCCCGGACCGAGGGCTGGATGGCCGGGCTGCAAATGGCCGCGCTCTCCCTGCGCGGTCGGGAAGACGCGTCCGCCCTGATCCGCGCCTTCACCGGCGGGCACCGGTTTGTGCTGGATTATCTGCTGGAAGAGGTGCTGAACCGACAGCCGGGCCATGTGCAGGAATTCCTGCTGCAAACGTCCATCCTCCGCCAACTGACCGGCCCCCTGTGCGACGCCCTGACCGGAGAAGCTGACGGACGGGAGATGCTGAGGTCCCTGAACCGCGCCAATCTCTTCCTCACGCCCCTGGACGATGAGTGGCGCTGGTACCGGTATCACCATCTTTTTGCGGAGCTGCTGCGCCGGCGCCTGCAGCTCCGCGCGGGGGAGGACGAAATCAGGGACCTCCACATGCGGGCCTGCGCCTGGTATGAGGCCAATGGCCTGGAGCTGGAGGCGTTTTACCACGCGACAGCGGCCAATGATGTGGACCGCGCCCTGGGCCTGATCGAAGGGGACGGGCTGCCGCTTTACTTCCGGGGCGAGGCGCTGCCGGTCCGCCAGTGGCTGGAAACGCTGTCGGAAGCCGAGATGCGGGCCCGGCCTGCACTGCAGGTGACCTACGCCTCGGTGCTCACCGTCACCGGCCGCCTCCATGAGAACATCGAACCGATTCTCTCCGCGGCGGAAGCGGCCCTGAAAGACGCGACCCCGGATGACAAAAGAGATGATCTCCTGGGGCGGATTGCGGCCAACCGGGCCATGTTGGCCGTGCCGAAGAATCAGCCGGAGACCATCATCGCCCAGTCGCGCCGGGCGCTGGATCTGCTGCACCCGGACAACGCGCCCATGCGCACCATCACGGCCTGGACGCTGGGCTATGCCTACCAGGTGCAGGGGAAACGGGCGGCCGCGGCCGACGCGTATGCGGAGACCATCGCCCAAAGCCGAAAAGCGGGCAATACCATGCTTGAGATCGCGGCCACGACCTGCGTGGGGCAGATTCAGGAGACGGAGAATCAGGCCCATGCGGCCGCGCGATCCTTTCGCCGTGTGCTGGAGCTGGTCGGCGATCCGCCGTGGCCCGCGGCGTGCGAGGCGTGCGCGGGGCTGGCCCGGCTCTATTACGAATGGAACGATTTGGCGGCCGCGGCGGAGTATGCGCGGCAGGGGTTGGCCCTGGCCCGGCAGTTGGAGAATGTGGATACGCCCGCCGCGTGCGGCCTTCTGCTGGCCCGGGTGAAGCTGGCCCAGGGAGATACAACGGCCGCCTTAACCCGTCTGGCCGAGGCGGAGCAGTTCGTACAGCAGCATCATTTCGACCAGTGGACGAGTGAGATAGCGGCCCTGCGCATCCGGACGCTGCTGCACCAGGGCGCTCTGGCCGCGGCCGCCCGCCTGGCCGATGCCCACGATCTGCCCCTCAGTCGGGCGCGGGTGCACCTCGCACAGCATGAGCCCCAAGCGGCCCTTGCGCAACTGGCCCCGCTGCGCGAGCAGGCGGAGGCAAACGATTGGGCCGATCAGCGGCTTCAGGTTCTGCTGCTGCAAGCCCAGGCCCAGCAAGCGGCCGGCGCAGGCGGGCAGGCCGTGCAAACGCTGGACGAGGCTTTGGCGCTTGCCGCGCCGGGCGGCCTGTTGCGTCCGTTTGTGGACGCGGGCCCGGCCATGGCGCCGCTGCTGGCCGCGGCCGCGGCGGAAGGCCGCTCCCCCCTTTTCGCCCGGCAGGCGCTGGCCGCGCTGGAAGAGACGACCGTCACTCCGCCGCCCCAGCCTCTCCCCGACCCCCTCTCCCGCCGGGAACTCGAAGTGCTCAGTCTGCTCGCCACCGAACTCACCGGTCCCGAGATTGCCCGGGAGCTGGTGGTTTCCCTCAATACCCTGCGCACGCATACGAAAAATATTTACGCCAAGTTGAGCGCCACCAGCCGGCGGACGGCCGTCCGCCGCGCGCAGGAACTCGATCTGTTGCCGCGGTAGGGCGCAACCCTTGCGGTCGCCCGTTGACGCTTCGCATATCAGTTGCGGCCGCCCCTGGAAAGGAACGTCTTGCTTTAGGCCATTTCAAGGAATCACGTCCCCGGCACTGGCCATAAATTTCGCTGGTAACCAGTGTGACGCGGGCCAGTGCCGGGGACGTTTGAGGGGGCCAATTTCCGGAAACGGCCTTAGCCCGGCATGCTTGCCGGACTGGAGTCCGGCGCTCCCGGGAGCGCTTCCGGGCGGGGGGCAGCGGTTGAAACCGCCGCCTGCTACGGGAAACCGGCTCAAAGCCGGTTGGTTGATCGGAAACTAACGTGCTTGAGCACGTTTCCCGTAGCAGCCGCCGAATTCATTCGGCGGCTTGACCCCACGAAAGCTCAGGGAACCATAAATCGTACGGACATGAGGCGCGGTGAAAAACTCTCCCCTCCAGCCCACATCCGCCGGCCGCCGCACCTCGTGTCCCTACCGCGATGTTCCTGTGAATCACCACCTTAATCACCACATCTGGTGATGACCCCTCACCCCATGCACGTGTATCCTTTGAAACATGAAGGGCGGGAGCGCCGGGCGTCGGCTTGGCGTTCTTGCCGGGCTGGAGCCCGGCGCTCCCGGCCCTGTCTGAAATCGACCGTTTTACCCAAAGGAGAACCTGACATGAAAAGTGCCGTGCGGGAACTGTCCCCGTCCGCCTATGCCCGACTGGCGGGCGTTCTGTATCTGATCATCACCGTGGCCGCGGTCTTTGCCCATTTTGTCATCCCCGAGCAGTTCATTGCGCCCGGCGATGCGGCCGCGACGGTCGCCAATATCGCGGCCAACGAAACGCTCTTCCGCGCGGGCGCAATCGGAGGCGAGCTGATCATCCTGCTGAGCGAAGTTGCGCTCTCCGTGGTCCTGTACGTGTTGCTCAAGCCGGTCAACAGCACGCCGGCGCTGATCGCGCTCGTTTCCCGGCTGGCCATGACCGTGATCCACGGCATGAACCTGCTCAATTATTACCTGGTGCTGCAACTGATCAACGGCAACGGCTCCGCGTCGGCCTTTGATCCGGCGCAGGTCCAGGCGCTGGCAACGCTCTTTCTGGAGGCCCACAGTATCGGCTTCACCATCGGCATCGCGTTCCTGGTCCCCCACGTGTTGATTCTGGGGTACCTGATTGTCCAGTCGGGGTACTTCCCCAGGGTGCTGGGTTTTCTGTTCATCGCCGCGGGAATCGGCTACCTGTTCGACACAACGGGCCTGCTGCTGGTCCCGGGCTATACCCAGACCCCCGGCCTGATCGCCGTGATCATCGCCGTCGCCGAGATTGCCTTCCCCCTTTGGCTGCTGGTCAAGGGCGTCAACATGGATCGTCGGCAAAGTCACGGCCCGGCGCTGGAAGCGGCCTGAGGCGCATCAAACAGTCCCGTACGGACATGAGGAAAGGCGGCAGCGCCGACTTCGCTGATGTACGCAAGCCCGCCCGCCTTTCCTCGTGTCCGCCCCTTGTTTCACGGAACAACCCATCTATCGTCAAAGGAGTCACGTCATGGAAGTCTTGCCGTACATTTTATCGTGGGGATCCCCCTTGGGCCTCTCGCTCTTTTTCTTCTTCTCGGCCAGCGGCGCGGGGATTCTCTTCTGGGGGATTTCTCACATGTCCCGGGGGGATGAAAAGGATCAATCTTGACAGCGCGCCCAGTTAGTTGTATATTGCAACTTATTTGGTTGCAATATACAACTAACTGGGCTATGGACAAAGACGGTTTGAGATTTCATCTGGATGACACAATCGGCTATGCGCTGAATCGATGCGTGATCCTGCTGCGGATCAGGCTGGCCCAGCAATTCAGCGAAAACGGGTATGACGTCACCGCGGAAGAGTGGGTGATTCTCAACCGCCTTTGGCAGAAAGAGGGGCGGCCCCAAAACGAGTTGGCGGAAACGACCATCAAAGACAAGACGACAGTGACGCGTCTCCTGAATCGCATGGAGAAGAAAGGGCTGATTACCCGCCGAATTTCAACCGAAGACGGCAGGGTAAAGCTCGTGTATCTCACCCCATACGCCAGGGAACTGGAGGCCGGGCTGATCCCCATCGCCCAGGGGGTGCTGTGGGCAAGCGTCGCGGAAGTCGATGAGGCGGACGTGGCGACAACGGTCTCCGTATTGAAGAAAATCGAGCAAAATCTGCTGGATTTTGCGTAGGGATCCCAACCGCGGGGAATCGCTTCCTCGCCGGTCCACCCACAAAGAGTGATACACATGGCATTGCTTTTCTACCTGCTCGCCCTCATCGCATTGGCCACGAGTACGGCGGCCGTTTACATGGCGCTCCTCAAACCCTTTCCGGTTCAGTGGCTGTATTACCACTACTTCATTCGCAAGCCCCTGGTCTGGACGATCCTGATCGGCGCAATTCTCGCGACCTTTTGGATCATCCGGCAGACGGGCGCTTTCCCCCTGTGGGCATTGGTCCCGCTTGCCCTCATGGCGTTAGCGGCGCTCCTGACGGACAAAATGCATCAGGAGAACGCGTTCAAGGCCGTCGATTTTCCGGCCATGGCCGAAGACGTATCCAGCCTTCCCCTGCAAGACGCGATGCAGTTGGGGGTCATTGAGTACGGCGGGATGACCAAGGCCTACCCGCTGGCGTATGTGATCCATCACCACATCGTCAACGATCGGTTTGGCGACAGGATCGTGGCCCTGACCTATTGCGCCATGTGCCGCACGATTATCCCTTTTGATGTGACAGAGATCGGCCCCCTGTTTGTGGGCTCCTTCAAAGACGCGAACATGATCGTGGCTGACAGAAAGACCAAAACATTTTTCCAACAGGCCACATTCCAGTCCATCATCGGGGCGCTCCACCCCCACACCCTGACTATGATTCCCTTTCAGATTCTCTCCTGGGGGGAGGTCCGGAAGCTGGACCCCATGCCCAAGGTGGTTAAGGTGACGGAAAAGGATTTTCGGGAATTCCAGCTGCCCATTCCGGGCGTTTGGCGGAAAATCACGGCAAGCGAGGTCACACCGGGGCTGAGCGCCAAAGAGCGGGACAAAACCTTCCCGGCCAGAACCCATGTGGTGGGCGTCATTGACCCCATCGCCCGACCGCCGGTCGCCTATCTCAAGGAAGAGTTGGTGCAGCAGGGCATGACATACAGTGAGGAATTGGGTATTTTTCTTGTCGCGGTCAATGATGCTGTCGTTGGCTTTAAGCGTCCGCAGAACGGCAGAACGCCGGAAATCGCATTGACCCCCGATAACACCCTGCTGGACGCGTCCGGCGGGACGGTCTGGAACATTCGGGGCAAGCGAATCAGCGGCGCGATCCAGGCCGATCTGGAGCCGATTGCCCTCTCGGATGAGTATTGGTTCTCCTGGCGGAAGTTCCACCCCGAGAGCCGGCTCATTCGGCTGTCATGAACATCCGGGAGCTCCGGCACGGCACGCTTGCCGGACTGGAGTCCGGCGTTCCCGGGAATCGGCCGAAACGCTGTACCGCCAAGTTAAAAGCGGACACTTACTCAGCCCTGGGCATAGCGGCAAAATGGCGGCCGCCCGTGGTACTTAACCATCGTAGCTGTGATATACTATTACGTTATGATAGCGCCGTTACTGTTGACAAAATTCCACATTCCGGCTCTTCGTGCCCAATTGGTCCCCCGTCAGCGGCTGCTGGAACAAATAAGAACTTCGGGCAAACTCTCCCTCATCTGCGCCCCTGCCGGTTTCGGCAAAACGACGCTGGCCAGTTGCTTATTGGCCCGACAGGAGCGGCATGTGGCTTGGCTGTCGCTGGACGAAGCCGACAATGACGCGCAACGCTTCTTCGTCTATCTGATTACAGCCCTCAACCGCAATGATTCCGTCATCGGGAAGACATCGTTGGAGATGTTGCAAACCCATAAAGCGCCGGCGGTTGCCACGCTCTTCTCGCATCTCATCAACGATCTGGCCCAATCATCGGAACAGCATGTTCTGGCACTGGATGACTACCATCTGATTCAGAACAAAACCATTCACGACGCCCTCGCTTTTTTGCTGGAGAACCAGCCGCCACAATTGCATCTCGTCATGATCAGCCGGACCGAACCGCCATTGCCGTTGGCAAAACTGCGGGCAAAAAATCAGCTGGTAACGCTGGGCGCCAACGATTTGCGCTTTACCCGGAGCGAAACCGAAACCTTCCTCAACCAAACCATGAAGCTGGGGCTGACCGACGAACAGGTTACTCAACTGGACGCCAAAACCGAAGGCTGGATTACCGGCTTACAATTAGCGGCGTTAAGCCTGCAAAGCGCCGACGATGCCGACCGCCTGGTGCGGACGCTAACCGGAGATAATCGCTATGTGGCTGATTATCTGATCGACGAGGTGCTTTCATTGCAGCCCCGGGAGATTCAGCAATTTTTGCTGCACACGTCCATCCTCAGCCGGTTATGCGCCGATCTGTGCGACGCCGTAACAGGGGCGAAAAACAGCCAGCAGATGCTGGAGATGCTGGATAAAAACAATCTGTTCCTCATTCCGCTGGATGACACCCGCCGCTGGTATCGCTATCATCAACTCTTTGCCGATATGCTGCGCCATCGGCTTGAAGAACAACATCCCGATTTGCGCCCGCAGCTGTATCGGCGGGCGTTTGATTGGCACCGTGAGGCCGGGCTGCAAATGCAGGCCATCCACTACGCGCTGCAAGGAAAGATGTATGCCGAAGCCGCCGATCTGATTGAAGAAATAGGTCATCGAACCTATTGGCGCAACCTGGCCGGAAATATAGGCGAGTGGTTACAGCAAATTCCGCGTTCCGTCATCGAAACGCGTCCTCAGTTGCGAATTTTGCTGGTATTGGTCTTGATTGACCGAGGTCAAATTCGGGCTGTTGAAGAAGAGCTTGAACGTCTGGAGCGGTATCTGGCCGAGGGTCGCTCTTCGGACGAGACAAAAAACCTTAAGTTTGAGGGCCAAATCCGGGCAATGCAGTCAGCCATGGCGTATCACCGCTATTTTGACGGCTCGATGACCGCCGCGTACGCCGACCGCGCGCTGGAAATTCTTCCGGAAAGCCCCCCTTTTGACCGATGCGTGGCGGCTTTTCATGGCGGCGGCGCATATACGTTACTGGGAGAGTTGGATAAGGCCCGCGAGCTCCTGGCGGAATCGCTGCATTTGAGCAAAATTACCGGGACGCCGCTGGACAAAATGCTGGCGCAGAGCAACCTGGGGAAAGTGGAGCTGGTTGCCGGCAATCTTGACCGGGCGCACTCTTATTTTTCCCGGACGTGCGCAATGGCAGAAGAGATTGTCATTCGGCAAGCGAGCGCCTTTTCCGATGCGCTGACCGGTCTGGGCATCGTTCATTATCTGCAAAATGATCTTGAAACCGCACAAAAGTTCATTGAGCAGTCGATTGATGTGAGCGGCACGGACGAGTTTTTGGATCGATTGCTGGTGGCCTATGTTGCGATGATGCGGGTGCATTATGCACGGGGCAATATTGACTATGCAGCCGCGGTATTACGGCAGGCTACGAAGGTAATGACCCGGTTCAGTTCACCGCACAGCATTAACAATCAACTGGCGATAGAGCAGGCGCGCCTATGGTTTCTTGAGGAAAACAAAATGCAAGCCGAGGCCTGGGCCGCCAAGCAAACCGGTCTCCCCGGCACATTTGAGAACGAGGCGGCGCTGATGCTGGCCGCGCAAATCTTTCTGGCCCGGGCAGACTACAGCCGGGCTGAAGCGCTCCTGTCTGCCTTACTGGCAAAGGCCGAAGAGCAAGGACGTTTTTGCAGCGTGATTCACATAGAGATTCTCCTGGCAGAAACCCGGCAATTGCAAGAAAACCTTCCTCAGGCAATGGCGCATTTACAACAGGCGCTGGTATTGGCCGAACCGCAATCCGTGATCCGCCCGTTTCTGGATGCCGATCCCGCGATAGGCGACTTGCTCTTCCAACTACGGCGCACCGAAGAGCTGACCCCTCCTGTCGCCGATTTTGCGGACAGCCTGTTGGCGTCCCGGCAATCCGCGCCGAATGCGTCCCCGGCTTTGGGAGCCGCACAACTCACCCCCCGCGAAATAGAAGTTTTGCGCCACCTGTCCGCCGGCCACACCTATGCCCAAATTGCCGCCAACCTGATGATCACGGAAAACACCCTCAAATACCATATCAAAAACATCTATAGCAAGCTCGACGTCAGCAATCGAGTGCAGGCCATCATCACCGCCCACGAGTTACAGTTATTATAGTCCCCACACAAATGTGTGGGGACTATCCCCCTCCCCAAAACCACATCTCCGTGTGTTCAAAAAACGCCCGATTCCTCTATGATAGTTCTGTAATTCACAAGCGCTGATGAGGAAGCCGGTGGAAGTCCGGCGCTGTCCCGCAACTGTAACCCTGCCAGGCAGGCAAGCCAGACACTCATGGTGATAGAGATGTAGCTCCGGCAGAGAGCCACATCACGGTTTCGTGCCGTGGTGTTTTTTTCGTTCAAATCGCATCCGATTACACAGGAGGAGAGCAATGACAGAAACCGCCGTCAAAAGCGGGCCTTCCCGCCGCGATTTTCTGAAAATCGGCGGGGCCGCGGCGCTAGTGGTTCAGGCCGGCGGATTGGTTGCCGCCGGGAATGTTCAGGGCTCAAGCGCCGAAACCTACACCGGCTGGGAATCATTTAACCCCGCGACCCAATTTTTCAACCGCAAACCGTTCGAGTTTGAAGGTCCGGCCCATCTGCCTGTCGCCGATGTGCGGCGCCCCAGCCACATGACCGATTATGTTTTTGGTCGGGTGGCAACCTTCCAAAGAGCGTATGAGGCGAATCCGACCTGGACGCCGGATGATCCGGTTGAGGATTTGGGCGTGCCGGATCCGCTGGTGGCTTTTTACAAGGAATATCCGGAGCGGCTGGAATGGGATTATCGTACGTTCAGCGAAACGATTCCCACCCGCGATGAAGACTACAAGGTTTACGGCAATTATTATAAATTGGCCGATGCCTACTCCTCCGGCTTCACCGCGCATGCGGCCTATCTTCCAACAGCCGGATCCCCTCCGGAAGAATCCGACTTTATGGAGATGCAACGAAACTGGCCCGAGCCAAAACCCATCGGCGACCCGGTCCCCTTCAAGAACGAAGAGAAAGCGGCTGAGTTCATCAAAGAAGTGGCCCACCGCTACGGAGCAACGCTGGTTGGCATTACAAGAGCCAAAATCGACTATTTCTACTCTGAAGGCTGGGCCGGTTGTCCGGAAGATTATGACTATTCGAAGTTACCGGAACACTGGCAATATGTCATCGTCATCGGCGTACCAATGGAGTGGGACACCGTACTGGCCAGTCCCCAGGCTTCAACCAGCTATGAAGGCTATGATCGCGTGTCAACGGCAGCTGTTCGTCTGGAAGGGGTGATCAAGAATCTCGGATATCCGGCCCGGGCCAGTACGCCCATGACATACTACGACATGATCGTACCGCCGTTTGCGATTGAAGCGGGCCTGGGCGAAGTGAGCCGCCCCGGCTACTGCATCACGCCCGAATTGGGGAGTAACTGTCGTCTGGCCGCTGTTGTCACAAACTTGCCCATGGCGACCGACAAGCCGATTAAATTCGGCGTGGAAGAATTCTGTAACAGCTGTAAAATCTGCGCCGAGCAGTGCCCATCCGGCGCCATTTCAATGGCCGACAGCCCTGATGAGCAGGAATGGGGTACCGGACCGGTTCTGCGCGGATACAAACACTGGTACATCAATAACGGTGCGTGCTATAACTTCTGGCGCGAGAGTATGGGTCCGTTGGGATGTCGCTTGTGCGTGGCCGTCTGTCCCTATAGCCGCAAAGACAACTGGATCCACCAGTTAGCCCGGGAAGTTGACCCGCGTGATCCCACAGGCATCACCCGCGAGAGCTTACTCTTTATGCAAAAGAATTTCTTCGATTATCCGGAAGCGGTCGAGTATCGTCGCGTCGGCAGCGGCGGCCACTTTGCCAGCTACCGACCTGAACCGGCCTTCCTGCATGCCGAAGATTTTCTGGACATTCCAATCACCAGTCCGCATGCAGATTAAGGAGAGATACGATGTTTTTTGACGGCAATATATTCTGGCTCTTCATGGGAATTCTGACTGTCGTCGTTGGCGGCGGGTTTAACGAATTCGCCAAGAGCCGCGGCTGGACGCTCACCTGGTGGAAATGGGCGCTGGCCGTTGTTTGGTACATCATCTTTATGATGGGCTTTTACGCCTGGGGAACCCTGATCGGAGAAAATGAAGGCAGCGCCGGTTTCAGATTCTTCCTGATGATCGCGTTCATCAGCGCTATTCTCGCTGTCGGCCTGTGGCGCTTGCTGGCCATTGGTTCCTCCAAAAACGTCAATACGCAGTAAATAGATCGACAGTCTTGCGTTGAAGAACGCAAGACTGTCGCACTCTGCAAGCAGTCTGGAGTCAGAGAATCAGTCTGGAGAGAAAGAATAATGGCTCACAATCACGTAGAGCAATATCCGGCCCTCAATCAAAAATTGCAAACCGCCCGCCAAAACGCAGATACGCCCCAGGTATGTCTGGCGCTTGCCGATCTGGGGATGGCCCTGTTTCAACGGCGCCGGTATGAAACAGGTTTGCAACATTTTGAAGAGGCGATCGAATTATCGGCCGCCCTGCCGGATATTGAATTACAGGTGCACTGCTTGAATCTTAAAATGCTGGCGCTTCAACACGTCCCTCGCCTGCCGGATGCCTATCAAGTGGCTGAGGAAATCTTACAATTAGGCAGAGCCCGTCAAAAGCCCGACATTCAGTGCAACGCGCTGACCAGTCAGGGACAAATTATGCTGGAATCAGGCGAACCGGTTATCGCGATCGAAAGGCTGCAAGCTGCCCAGGAGATCGCCCAGCAACTGGGTGAAAAGCGATTGTTGATGAATGTGCTGGGCGTGATGGGACACGCAAGCCTGGCTGTTGCTGCCGCGGATCAGGCCGGCGTCTACTTCAGACGAGCGCAATCACTGGCCGAAGAGCTGGATGATCCGGCCGCAAGCATTGGCTTTGAGGGCAATACTGCCATTGTGCTGATCTGGCAAGGCAGACATCCGGAGGCACTCCCCGCCCTTGAGCGGGTCAGAGCCTTTGCCGAAGAAGCTGACAACCAGACGGCGGAAATTCAAGCCTTGCGGCATCTTGTAAAAACGCATGCGCATCTGAAAAATCAAGCTGAAATCATCAATTACACCCAACGCGGCCTGACGTTAGCCGATCCTGACGATGCCGCCACGCGCTTTTTCTTTCTCTCCGCCCAAATTCCCGCTCTGTATCAAGAAGGCCGATTGGCTGAATCGAAAGAGGCATTGACCGACGCTACGCAAATGATGCAGGGAATCAAAGGTGACCAAAACAGACTCGACTCATGGCTCGTCCTGTGTGAGCTTTATGCGTTGCTGGAGCTGCCCAATACAGCCGATATTTATCTAACCGCGCTGGATCAAGCCATATCACTCAACCGTCAAAAGGAGCAGGCTCGTCTGCTTAGCCGCCTGGGCGAGTTGATAACAGATGGAAGACGGCTTATGTATGCGCTGGAAACGCGGTTACCCCAATTAACAGAAAGCAATATTCTCGCTGAACGTTCGATGTTGCATAGCTTGATTAAGATTTGTATCGACGCGGGCGATTTTGAAAAAGCGATTGCCTACACCCAACGGGCGCTCATGCTGGCAGAAAGGGCTGATGAGCAGCCGCTGGCAGATTGGTATCGCATGACGCTGACCGACGCGCTGTTTAAAGCAAGGCGATACGCTGACGTTGTTGCAGCCATCAATACGGAGCTCAATGATCATCCCGTCACAATCGATAAAGCCCGCGAATTATATCTGCGCCAAATGCAAAGCGATGCCTGCATTGAGCTGAATGATTTCGAAGCGGCGATCCATACGCTGGAGATCGCTTTAACGTTATCTGATCAGACGGAGCAACCGCAGAGTAAAGCCCGCATTCTGGGGCGACTCGGCTCAGTGTACGCGGAGCGGGGCGATTTAGAACGCGCCAATCTCTACATGATCAACGCAATTGAAGAGGCGCGCACCTGCAATGATTTAGAAACAGCGGGTGAGTTATTGTGCATACTGGCCCTCAATTATCAGGATTTAGGTCAAGCGGATCGAGCGCTGGATTCCTGTGAAGAGGCGATTGGAATATTTCAAGACAAAGAGTCGGATACGCTGATCGCGACAGCGCTAAGTCTGAAGCAGGAATTACAGCCGGCATAATCGAGGAAACAACCCTTGACAAAAGAAATTGAACCCATCCAAAAACGCAAAATCCGGACCAAACAGTGGGAACGGTGGTTGGGCGTCGCCGCCATCGCTACGATGATTATTGCCTGGTTTATCGGCTACGCTCAAGCCAACGCCGAGATTGAACTGTTTTTGTACCAGGCCATGCCCGACGCATCCCGCATCGAAAAAGTCAGCAGCGACACCTGGGCGGCTTACACCCTCGACTCGCCGGAGGAACCGGCCGGCTACATCACCGTCGGCGAAGCAAGCGGCTACGGCGGACCGATGAAGGTGGCTGTGGCTGTCGCTCCCGACGGCAACGTCCTGGGACTTTCGGTCGCGGAACAGCGCGAAACGCCGGGCTGGTTTAAGCGGGTAATGGACAACAACTTTACGGATCGGCTGATCGGCAAAGGCTATACCGACGCCTTTAATTTGGGCAGCGATGTGGACGGCGTGACCGGAGCAACCTACACGTCCCGCGCGATCGCCGACGCTGTACGACAGGGAAGCCGCCGCATTGCCGGACAAACCCTCGGCGCAGTTGACGTACCGGAAGAACCGAGACCCGACATTCAATTCGGCATTCCGGAAATTGTATTGATTGCCCTCTTTGCACTGGGCTATGTAGGCCACCAGCGCAAATTCAAGTACACGAAACAGGTGCGTTGGGTGAGTATGCTCACCGGCCTGTTTGTCCTGGGCTTCATCTACACCAATCCGCTGACCATTGCCTATATCAATAAATTTTTGCTTGGCTTCTGGCCGGATTGGCGCACGCATTTGTATTGGTATTTGCTGATCGGCGGGATTATCTTTGTCTTCACCGTGGACAACAAAAACCCGTATTGCAACTGGTTCTGTCCATTTGGGGCGGCGCAGGAATGTATGGGCGTCGTCGGCGGGGCGAAACCCCGTACGCCGCTGCGGTATCGTACAGCCTTCAAATGGCTGCAACGCGGTCTGGCCTGGCTGGCAATTGTCGTGGCGCTGCTCTTCCGCAACCCGGGCATCTCCAGTTATGAGGTCTTCGGCACGCTGTTCGATCTGCAGGGCAGCATGATGCAGTTTGCGTTGTTGGGGCTGGTGTTGCTGGCAGCGCTGTTTATCAAGCGACCGTGGTGCAATTATCTCTGTCCGCTAAACCCGGTCGAAGAATTTATCAGAATGACACGGGGGTGGATCAAGGAATTATGGCCCAAAACAAAAATAAAATCGGCAGGATAACCGAATATCTGGTCATCGCTTTTGTGCTGGCAACCACCGTGCTGGTATTGATGGACATTGGCGGCAACGTAAGCAACGAGCTGGCATCCCGGAGAATCATCAGCACGCCGCAAATTCAGCCGACCGCTACGGCAACGTTAACGCCGGAAGATCTGCAGGAAATATTGAGAGAAAGTCCTGGCAGTGACTAAGGATCCTATGTCAAACAAAAAACGGATTTCAAGACGAAACTTTTTGCAGATCATTGCCGTCGGCACGGTCGCGGGCGCAACCGCTCAATTCAGCGCTGGTGTGCTGACCCAAACAAAGTCGGCCGGCGCCACTCGCTTGCTCATGGGAACGGTGACGAATCTCACCGTCATCAGCGATGACAAAGCCGCCGCGCAAACCATCATCGACGCGACCTTTAACCGGATGACAGCGCTGGAAGAGGTGCTGTCGCGCTTCAAGTCGGAGAGCCTGCTCTCTCAACTCAACCGCAGCGGGCAACTGGATAATGCCCACCCGGCCCTGCTCGCGCTCATCGTCCAGTCGCGCCGGTTGAGTGAACGTTCCGGCGGCGCGTTCGACATCACGGTCAAACCGCTGGTTGATCTATATCAGCGCCATCAGGCCGCAAATTCATTCCCCTCACAAACGGAAATCGCTGCTGTGTTAGAGAAGGTCGATTATCGGAAAATCCGGATAGATGGGAAACAAGTCATATTCGAGCAGCCGGGAATGTCCATCACGCTGGACGGCATTGCCAAAGGGTTCATCGTGGATGAGGGCGTGAAAGTTCTCAATGATGCAGGGTTTGAGAACGTGCTGGTTGAAGCGGGCGGCGATTTGCTTGCAAGCGGACAGAAATCCGCGGGCGAGGCGTGGCAAATCGGCGTGCAGTCCCCGCGAAAATCGCAGCCGGATATATTAGCGAGGTTGACTATCAGAAATCAGGCTGTCGCTACCTCCGGCGACTACATGCAAGCCTTCACCCACGATCTGAGCCACCACCATATCCTCGATCCGCGCACGGGGTATTCCGCGCCGGAATCGGCTAGTGCGACCGTCATCGCCCCCTCGACAATGCTGGCGGACGGCCTGGCGACGACGGCAATGGTGCTCGGCCCCCAAATGGGCATATCGCTGATTAACGAGCTGCCGAATTGCGAAGCCTGCTTGGTTGACAAAAACTTGCAGCAATTTACAACGGCTAACTACCAGGCGCTTTCGGGCAAGGAGATGTTCTCCGGGTAAAAGGGATGCGTCACCTTGTTATTTCTCCTGATGATCACATGCCCCGCAAAAAACTTTTGCCCTCAATCCGAAATCACTTTAAAATTCAGGTCCAATCGGGTTTCATCCGGTTGGACCTGAATGAGTTACGCCTCAGGCAGCGACAAGCATGAATCCCACAAAAGCCAAAATTCATGTTTGTTTAGCCAGGCGCCGCCCTATTTCCTGCAACCACCGCATCTCACAACCACCACAATGATACGGAGATAATGAATCATGGCGCAGCAAACGCTCCAGCGGGATGGATATACCACCGCCTATGTTGATCAGGGCAAGGGACGGCCAATAATTTTGTTGCCGGGCGGAAGCCTCAACATATCATACCTCGCCCCGCTCGCCGAGAGCCTGACAGACGGGGGGCTGCGGGTGATCCGTATCGGCTCGCGTCGCCCGCCGGAAAATCCCGCGGCCCTGGTGTTGATGCAGGACCTCGCGGCGGACGTCCTCGCGGTGATGACGCACCTTGAGCTGCCGTCCGCGTGGGTGGCGGGCCATGCCTTCGGCAACCGGGTGGCCCGCACAGTTGCGCTTGATGCGCCGGACCGGACGGCAGGGGTGATTCTCCTGGCCGCGGGCGGCACGGTGCAGCCGTCGGAAAACGCGGCCCGAGCCCTGCGGGTCGCGTTTTCCGATGTGCCTGAATCCGAGGCTGTGGCCTCAATGCAGTATATGGTGGGGGACCCGGACAACGGTCAGGCCGCGTGGGATGCCGTCAAGAAGGCCCGCTCGCCTGAACTGGGGGCCATGCAGCGCAACGCCGTGATCAAAACGCCCCAAAAAGAATGGGCGTCCCTGGTCCCGGGCAAACCCGCGCTAATCATCCAGGGTAGCGACGATCAGATCGCGCCGCCGGCCAACGGCGAAGAGCTGGCGCGTTCCTATCCCGGCCAGGTCACCCTGGTTTCCATTCAAGGCGGCGGCCATCTCTTCCCCATCTTCCACAGAGATGAAGTAACCAAGGCCATTGTCCATCACATCGCAACGTAATGCATGTCCATAGCAGAAGACCGAATTCAGGGGAGAAGGCGAATGCCTCATAACAGGAAGGCGGCCACATGATTCTCCCTAAAGTGCGGGACCCGCGCTTCATTACCATCCGCCGGGGCGGGACCCTCACCGATGCCGATCACCATCTCCTTGCCCTGTGGGCGGCAGTCTGCGCAGAGCACGTTTTGCCGCTCTTCGCCGCGGAACGACCGCAGGATCAGCGGCCGCGCTATGCGATTGAGCAGGCAAGAGCGTGGGTGCGCGGCGAGGTCACCATGTCTGCTGCGCGCGCGGCCGCGGGTCACGCCAACGCCGCCGCCAGGGACTTGCGCGGCGCGCCGCGTTACGCGGCGTATGCTGCCGGTCAGGCCGCGGCGGTGGCCCACGTCGCCGCCCACGAACTCGGCGCGGCCGCCTATGCGATCAAGGCTGTGAAGGCGGCCGCGCCGGCGGATGAGCGCACAGCCGCCGGACGCCTCGAATGCCGCTGGCAGCGCGGGCAACTGCCGGACGCGATCCGCGACCTGGTCCTGGACGATCAGCGGCTGCGCAACGACATTTGTTGGTCGGCGTTTGTGTGTTAACCCAATTCGGTTTGCCCCGATCAGCGGCAAAAGGCTCCATACCCGGCCGGTCCGACAACGTCTGGCCGGGTCGGCGGCCGCCCCAAGTGGTCCTGATGAGACAATAAACCGTAACCGGAATTTTGTAACGGAGAAGAACCAGATGATATAATATGCCGACTCAAGAAAACATAACATTCCCAACGTAAATCACCTCTTCCCGTAAACAGAGTTCCAGCGCCGATTCGGCGCACAACACAATAAGGCGATACGATCCATGCGCAAATCGCATTCCCCCGGCCATGCCTCAGCTCACTTCCTGCGGGCTTTAATTCTCGTCTCGCTGCTCCTCGGCCTGTTGCCGGCGGCCGCGCCGGGACACGCCCGCGCCCAGACGTGCGACGATGCCAACTGCATTACAGCCAATCCCAACGGCGCGGATTTTGCGCCGTACGCCATGGTCGCTTCAACGCTGGCCGATGATGGGCGGACCGTACGCATCGAATGGATAACCGAGCGGGAAATCTTTAGCGCCGGATTTAACATAGTCGTCGAAACCGATCGCGGTTTTGTCCCGGTTAACGATCGATTGATTCCCTCCCGGGTCATTGAGTCGCTCGATCCCCAATTCTACAGCTACACCACAGCCGTGGACGCGGACGCGTTCTATCTGGAGCACGTCACCATCGAAAATGAACGCTTTCGTGCCGGTCCGTTCTTCGTAGGCGAACGGGTGGGAGAGGCGCCCCAGACCGAAGCAATTGACTGGCGCGCGATCCGTGCAGCGAGCGAAGCCAAGGCGCAAGCACGCGCGGAAAAGAGCGTCGCGGCTATCGATCGCGCGCTGGACGCGGTTCGCGGTCCCCAAGAGTCCATGGGGGCGGCCAGAGTAACGCAGGTCAACGGTGCAATCGTAAATTTACTGGTTAAGGAAGAAGGGATTTATCGGGTTCGCTTCGAGGACATCGATAACAACGGAAACGGCCCGGACCTGAGGGGCGTACCCATCGCCTATCTGGCCCTGACCAATCGGGGGATGCCGGTGCGCATTCACATGGTTGCGTCCGGCTCAAGCAGCACCTGGGAGGAAGGAGCCTACTTTGAGTTTGTGGGCGAGGGAATCGACACGTTCTACACGGACGAAAATATCTATGTGCTGCAGGTGAATCGGAGCAAGGCTTTCCGAATCTTCACGAATATGAGAATGCCGGACCTGACAGAGACGCCTGCCCCCTATTATCGAGAAACCATTCGGTTCGAGGAAAACAATACTTTGGCGCTGTCTTCTACCGGCGCAGACCCCTGGGCATGGCAATATCGCATGGCAAGACCGGGCTTTCCTGTTTTATACTCTGCTTCTCTCCCCGGCATCGACGCCGTAGCGTCAAACGGGCCGCCGCCCCAACTCACGACGGAAATATGGGGCGGCAATAACCTGAGTCATCACGCAATCTTTGCCGTCAACGGTACGCAGCTCCAGGATATCAATTTTACGGGTGAGGTGGCCGCGACAACCCAATCGCCGATGCCGGCCGGGATACTCCAAAACGGCGGCAACAGCGTTACGTGGACCTTGCCAGGCGATTCGAGCGCGTTCAACGACACAATGGGCCTGGAGGCCGTCACTATCGAGTACTCAAGGGAGTTCGTCACCCAAGACGGTGCGCTTGCGTTTGAAGGCGACGCCGGGCTCTTCCGGGTTGACGGGTTGACCAGCGATCAGGTCACGGTATTCAGCCGCTATCGTCACCGTCTGTGGGTAACGGAGGCGGTCATAACCGAGGCCACTCCCCAGGGCTATTCAGCCGCCTTCTATGGTTGGGGTGATTCCGCAGAATATTTTGTGGCGGCGGAAGAGGCCATCAAGACGCCCGTCATCAAAGTGGGGCAAGTTCCCGTCGACATCGAGTCGGGAACGGCCGATTTTGTGATCATCGCCCATCCCGACTTTTTGTCCGGGCTACAGCCGCTGGTCGCCGCACGATCAACGCCTGAATTCACCGTCAAGGTGGTCAATGTACTGGACGTATACGCCCGGTACAGCGACAGCATTTTTGACGCCCAGGCCATCCGGGACTATATCCAGCACGTCATCCCGGCAATGGGGGCCGAGTACATCCTCCTGGTCGGCGGCGATGTGATTGACTATCGCAACTATGTCTATCCCGACGCCGTCAGCTTTATCCCTTCGCTTTACGCCGAGACCTATCCCGGCCAGAATTTCATGCCGGTGGATCCGCTTTACACGGATATTGATGACGATGGGACGCCGGACGCGGCCATTGGGCGCTTTCCCGTCAAGACCGCGCAAGAGCTGGCGGCAATGGTAAGCAAAACGCTTGACTATACGAATTAATCCCGTTCAGCCCTGTTCGCAGCGGACTTTAACGACGGCGTCTCTTTCTCAGACATCAGCAATGACGACTTTATCGTCGAGTTGCCGGCAGCCTGGCAGACCAGCCATGCGTATCTCCAATGGACTGATGAAAATGATCAGCAGCAATACAGTACGATCGCCGATGAAAAACAAGCCATTCTCGATGCAGTCAACGCAGGCGTGGGCCTGGTCAACTATCTGGGCCATGGCACGCTGAAGCAGTGGAATTATTTAGGGCTTTTGCGCACAAATGATGTGGGCACGCTGGTCAACTATACTGCGCCGAATGCAAACCCAACGCTTGTGACCCAGTTTGCCTGCGAGACGGCCTTTTATTCTCATCCCACCATCACACCCATTGCGTCGGCCTGGGTGCTCTCCGCCACGGGCGGAGCCGCGGCAAGCGTCGGAGCGGTGAGCTCGACGGGTCTCTCCGCCAATCAAAGCCTCGGTCGCGAGTTTTTTGCCCGGGTAGCAACGCCGGGGAAGAGCATCGGAACGGCCCTTCTGGAAGCAAAGCAGGCAGTGGCCCTATCCGATCCGGATGCCGACGTGCTGTTGAGCGTCATCCTGCTGGGTGATCCAACTCTGACAGTCGAACCCTGAGCCGCGGCAGGAGAATGATCGCTTCAGGCTATCAGCCGGCAGAGCGCGCGCAGCGGAAGCCGTTCTCAAACTTAGAATTTTCGGGTTTGGACCACGCACGCGCCCAGGAACGCAAATGACCAATGCTGCCGGCATAAGAGCCGCCGCGCAGAATACGGTTAGCCGCATCAGTGTCCGACTCCCGGCCGTCATTGGCATCGTAGGGATAGCTCTTTCGCAGCGAGTGGGTCCATTCCCAGACGTTGCCGCTCATGTCGTGTGCGCCCACCCAGGAAACGCCTTGCGGAAAGCTGCCCACGGCAACCGGCACATCCGTCATCGCCTGGGAGGCCGCATTTTCTTCTATATACTCGTTGCCCCAGGGATAAATCCGACTATCGGCGCCGCGCGCGGCGTATTCCCACTCGGCCTCAGTCGGCAGGCGGGCGCCCCGGGATTCACAAAAAGCGGATGCTTCATACCAGGTAATGTCGGTGCGCGGCTGTTCCGGATCCGTCCATTCGGTTGCATTGGCTGCCTGACCGCCCAATTGCTCAAACTGTCCGTTTGTGACCTCGTAGCGATCGATCCAAAAACCCTCGGTAAAGCAAATTTCAACCACGGGGCTTTCATTGTCGCTAATGGAGCTGCCCAACCAAAAGCAGCCTCTGGGCGCCAGGGCCATCTCGACCCCGTTAAACTCCTGGAACCGGGGCTCCCACTGCGTCAATTCTGCAGCAGCCGTTTCTTTGGCAAGAAACGTTGCCACCGGCGTTTGCTCCAGCGTCGAAATCTCAACAACCACATTTCCCGCGGCCAGCGTTGCCATATTTTCGACTTTCATCCGGAACAGCGCTTCGTCTTCAGCAAGGCGCGTGCTGGCCGCCTGGGCCTGGGTTGCAGCCGTTCGGGCATTTGAGCCGACGGCCACGGCAATCGCGGTCGCCACAACGGCAAGCAGAGACATAACTCCCAATATTACAGAAATACGGCGAAAATTTTGCGCGCGGCGGGCCGTGGCCGCCTCACGCTCCCTGCGTTCTTCATCAATACGACGTTCTTCTTCACGCATATCAACGCTGGCAACGATATATTCCCGCTCAACCTGGTTGAGTTTCAAAGAAGTGGTTCTTTCCAATTCCTCAAAGTCGGCCAGGCGCAAGCCCGTAGCCAATAAGCCTACATCGTCATCTGCATCACGCCACTCCGTCGCCATGGCGTTCAAGCGACGTTGCGTCAGCAATCCCTCCATCTCTTCATCAAGCCAGATATGGAGGCGCGCCCAGGACGGAATCAGGGCATCATGGGTTATTTCTACGGTCGGTGCGCGGGTCTGTTCATCCCGATCGATCAGGAGCAGGCGATTTTGGCGACTGCCAAAAGCAGCGAGCAACGCGGCCAAATCATCAGGGACGAGTGAGTGCAGCTCTTCGATGGAAGCCCGACGGCGCGTATGCTCAACGCCCTCGCCGATTGTTACGAGCCGTAGAAACAATTGGCGAGCGGCCTGCCTCTGGTCATCCGTCAGATGCTGGTAAATGTCCTCGGCACGCTGGGCCAATGCCTGGGTTACCCCGCCGATCTCGGCATAATTGGCGAGGGTGATGACATTGGTCCGGCGCGCGTTAAACAACGCCGTGAGCGCGTACTGAAGCAGGGGCAGGACGCCAAACCCGTTGCCCAGATCGCGCAACATCAGGCTCACCAACCCCTCCTCAAAACGAATATTCAACGCCTGAGCCGGCTGCGTAATCGCGGCAATCAATTCCTCCTGCGAAAAGGGGAGTACAGGCTCCAGCCCCTGGCGATACAGTTCGCCGAAGGCAAGATATTGAAGCGGACGATCATAGAAATCCGCGCGCATGGTGATGACGATGCGCAGGCGGCTTCGGGTGTCAGCCGCCGCCGCCACCAGGGTATTCAGGAATCGCTGCCTCTTCTCTTCGTCGGGAGTCAAGGTAAAGAGCTCCTCAAACTGATCGATGACCAGCACCAATTCGACCCGGTCATCAGCCGGCAGCATCTGTTTCAGCGCACGCGCCAGCCCCAATTCGTCATGCTGCAGCATGGCAAGCAGGTCCGGCGGCGGCGTGACGGCAACCCGGAGCAGCGCCGACTCCAGCTCCACAAACGGATGGCTCCCCGGCGTCATGACAACAAAAAACCATTGCGCCGAATTGGGCAACGCTCCCTGGCGCAGGCGGGGCAAAAGTCCGGCCTTCACAACGCTGGATTTGCCGCTTCCGCTCGCCCCCACAACGGCAAGAAAGCGCGCGTCGGGACTGTCGCCATTCAGGTGCGAGAGCAGACGATTGACCTGACTTTCCCGCCCGAAAAAGCGTCCGGCATCCCCCTCGTGGAAGGCCTCAATCCCCTTGTACGGATTGGGCACGTCCTTGAGCACGGAGAGCGGAACGGCCTCATTCAGCGTACTGCTCACAACTGCCGCGCGATAAGCAGACAACATTTCCGTCGCCGATTGAAAGCGTTCGGACGCATCCTGCTTCAAGGCAGTCTGGATAACCGGCTGCAGCGCATTTGGCAGCTCGGGCCTTATGTCCTTCAGCAAGGGCGTCGGTTTGCGCAGTTGGGCAAACGATTCATGGTTAAACGGGTGTTGGCCCGTCAGCATTTTGAAGAGAACCATGCCAAACGCGAACAAATCCGTCGCAGGCGACAGAGTGCCTTTTCCAACTTGCTCAGGCGCTAGATAGTCGATGGTACCCAGAATCTTTGCAACTGTGACGTTGTCGTCGCTAACTTGCTTAGAGATGCCGAAATCCGCCAATAAAGCATTGTCTTCGCCGTCAAAGAGAATATTATCAGGTTTGATATCCCGATGAATAACCCCGCGTTTATGGGCGAACGACAGCGCAGGTAAAACTTGCCCGATAATGAGGTCAACTTCCGACAAGGGGAGGGGACGGCCATCCTTGAGCCGGTCGAGCAATGTGCCGCCGGACATCCAACGCAGTACAATGACGGCGTTATTTGGACGACGCCAAAAGTCATAAATCGGAATAATGTGGGGATGTTCCAGGCCCGCAACAATTTGGGCCTCCGTTTCAAAGCGGCGAATAAATTCGGAATCCCGGGCATATCTCTGTGAAATAACCTTAACGGCCACGGTCCGATTCATCACGTTCAAATCGGTCGCACGGTAAACCGTACTAAATCCGCCCGCCCCAACCTGTTCATGAATCTGGTATCCTTCTATAATGGCGCCTGACAGATCGCTCACGGCTTACTCCTCTACTAAATCCATCTCGATACACCTGCCCATCCTGTAGTTACTCCGCTGAATATTGCTGATAAATTGTGCGAAACATCTTCCCCAACGCAGCAGCATCATCCGGCTCAAGATTGTGATCCGCACGCAGATACGCCTCCACAATATCGGGCAATGAGGTTCCCCGGGGATATGGGGGGACGGATGCTTGAGCGCCGTTTCCGCTCATCCACACCTGGTCAATTGAAACATTCAGCCAATTCGCAACCGCGTGAAGCGTCTTCGTGTCCGGGATAGAGTCGGTCTTCCCCTTTCCCCGCGCGAGACGTTCCAGGCGGGATAATGTGGCCGCACTGACACCCGCCTGTTTGGATGCCTGTTGCAGCGTAAGTTTTTCAGCGACGCGTTTTGCATAAATCTGCCTGCCCAGGTCCTTTAACTGCAAAAATTCCTGTCCTTTGTTTCGCATAACACTCTTTTCTAACTGAGATAGTAGTCTAATCCATACAAAGATTACATCATAATTATTTCCTACATGCAAAAATATTTTCATGCCTGAAAAACATACCGCGTCTATTCCTCGGCAATAGTGCAGGGCAGCAGAGTAGACGCCTTAAAAAGCAGGGGCGGCGTCCGCGCAAAAGGGATACGAGTCAACTTCAGGGCAGAAAACAACGCGCTGCTTCACCGAGGCGACTCAGACGTAAGCCCCACAGTTCGCCTGGTACGAGAAATCGTCGCGTGAAGCAGATTCGCTCCAGCAAAACTTAGTTGCTCCCGCCACTGCTATGGACTACAATGATGAAGCATTTGTTTCCCTCTCGGACATGCCCGCAACGCTGGAATTCAACCTAATAAACGCAACACGCCTATTTGCAACCGGATGAAACTATGACCCAAGACAAACCCCTCTTTGCCCGCGCAGAGGAAATGGCGCGTCTCCAGCAATCGCTTGATCGAACGCTGGCGGGCGACGGCCGGCTCTGCTTAATCTCGGGCCGTGCAGGAACAGGCAAGACCTTTCTCATGAGTGAGTTCATCCGCCGCGCGCAGGAACAGTATCCGGATGTCATTGTTGCAGTCGGAACCTGTGATGCGCAAAGTGGCTTGGACAATCCCTACCTTCCCTTTCGAGAGGCGCTAAACTTGCTTCTTGGAACGGCAGATGAGCGCCTGGCCCAGACTCTTGTTACCAGCGAAAATCGGCAGCGCATCTCCAAAATCACGCTCAAGGTGACGGAAATTCTCGTCGCGTCCGGGCCGGATCTAATTGGGCTTGTCGTCCCCGGGGGAAATCTCATTGCCAAATTAGCCACCCAAGCGGCCAAGCTGGGCAAGACATCGTTAGAAAAGACAGAGATTTTTAAACAGTGGGAAAATTCCCTCCAGACTGAGAGCAGTGTTAAATCGACCTACAAAGACGCGCTGGATCAAAACCAAATCTACGAGCAGTGCAGCAACGTGCTTTGCCAACTGGCCGATGAACAGCCCCTCATCCTTGTCTTAGATGATCTCCACTGGGCTGATGCAGCATCCATAGGTCTCCTTTTTCGTTTGGGGCGACGGCTGGAATCCCGGCCCTTGCTCATCGTAGGCGCCTATCGCCCGGATGAAATTGCCCGCGGCGATGCAGACGGCAGGCATCCCCTCACCAAGGTTCTCACAGAATTCAAACGTTATCTGGGCGATATATGGGTCGATCTGGATCAGGCTACGGAACGAAAAGGCCAAGCATTTGTAGACGCTTTTCTGGACGGCGCGCCCAATCATCTGGATAGCGCTTTTCGGAGGCAATTCTATAATCACACTCAGGGTCAACCTCTTTTTACCGTTGAACTGTTTCGCCAACTGCAAGAAGCCGGCGGTCTCATCCGGGCAGATGACGGGGCCTGGGTCGCGAGCAAAAACCTTAGTTGGGATATGTTACCCAAACGAATGGAAGGGATCATCGAAGAGCGATGCGCCCGCCTAACATCCGAATTGCGCGAGATCCTCACCGTAGGCAGCGTAGAGGGACAAGAGTTCACTACTGAGGTAGTAGCCCAGGTGCGAAACACCGACGTACGCGGCCTCGTGAGCCAATTGAGCAGGAGCGCGCAGGACGAGCAGCATTTAATCCAGGCCCAGGGCGTACAGCGCATTGGCGGCCGGCGTATCTCCAGTTACCAATTCACCAGCTCCATCATCCAAAATTATCTTTATCAGGCTCTGGACGAAATTGAACGCTCCTACATGCATGAAGATGTGGGCAACGCGCTGGAGGCCCTCTACCGGGATGAGGCCGCAATGGTTGCCGTGCAGTTGGCTCGACACTTCGATCTGGCTGATATGCCTGACAAGGCTGTTACCTACCTGCGCATAGCCGGAGATCAAGCCCAGATTGCCTATGCTCATATTGAGGCTATCCGGCTCTATAGTCGGGCGTTGGAACTCCTGAATGACAACAATGACAATGGTGATATCAACACGCGCTACGCGCTTCTGTTGACCCGAGAACACGCCTTTGCCATGCTGGGAAATCGTATAGCCCAGGCTCAGGATTTGGAAACGCTCATGAAGCTGGCCCGGCAGCAGAACAGTCTTGCAAAAGAGGCGGAAGTAACCCTCCGCCGGGCCGAATATGCCGTCCGCATCGGTAATTTTGAGGACGCGCTGACTGATGCTCAAGCGGCCATTCGACTGGCGCAACAGGCCGGCGATTCCAGCCAGGAAGCATGGGCCCGCTATCGCTGCGGATCGGCCTGCTGGCAACTGGATCGCTACGACGAAGCCCGTCAATACCTGGAAGAGGCGCTCGCGCTGACGAATGCCCAACCGGTTCCGGCCATGGAAGCCAATGTCGCCTACGAATTGGGCCTCATTCGTTACTATGAAGACGAGTATGATGAGGCCATTGAGCGCCTCAAGAGGGCCCAGGCCACGTTCAAGGAGTTGGGCGACGGCAAGGGCGAAGCCCGCTGTCTGAGTCTGGAAGGGGTGATCCTGGACACCACTGGCGATCATGGTAACGCCCAGGGTAAATTTGCCCAGGCGCTGCAATTAGCCCGCCGAATCGGTTGGCGCTATGCAGAAGCCCGCTTTCTCAACCAGAGCGGCGAAAATCTGATCCAGTTGGGCGACTATGCCCAGGCCCGGAAGCAGTTGCGGCAGGCGGTTGCTCTTTCCAGGGAGATTGACGATATGGATGCGGTCGCAAAATCGCTGGATATGTGTGGTCTGGCCGCTTTGTTTCAAGGCAACCCGGAAGAGGCCCGCACCTATTTTGATGAAGCGTTAGCCTTACATACGGAAATGGGCAGCCGGCGCGGGGAAGGATTCGTTCTTACGCACTTGGGCGCGCTTCTGACAGAGACGGAAGAGTGGGAAGCTGCGATCGATATTCTGAACCAGGCGTGGGAGCTGCGCGCCCAGGGCAATTCACAGCCGCTGGTCATGGAGACATTGGCCGCGCTGGCGCGCCTGGCCCTGCGTCTGGGTGACGCCGAAAGCGCAGAGGCGTACATCAGCGACATTCTGGCCTGGCTGCCGGTCAATGGAACGGACGGCATGGAGTATCCGACCCAGGTCTACCTAGCCTGCTACGAGGTTCTCGCCGCGCAGGGGCGCGACAATCCGCAAAAGGTGGCCCAGGCGCAACGTTTACTGACCGACGGCCATGAACAACTCATGGCCCGAGCGGATCGATTAGATGGAGAAGCGCGCATGCAGTTCCTGCAAAATGTCCCCTTTAACCGGGATCTGCACCAACATTGGCAAACCAGAGCCGTTGGGTAAGGACGGAATTTGCGCCCTACTCCCCGCAGTCAGAAGCGTAGAGTCCGGCAGGCGTGCGCCGGGGCGGAGCGAGATAGATGACGCCCGGCGTGTTCACCTGAACCAGGTACGATTTGCCGAACTTAAAACGGTCAGCAGGCGTGGCGGCGGGAACCAACTCCGCTGCCGATGGCGCATCGGCAGCCTCTGCCTGGGCCAGGATATCCCCCGCGTTCTCGCCTGTCGCCAGCACAGCGGCCACGCCGTCCAGAGAAGCCAGCGCCTGCTCGCTGGTACGACAATCAGGCAGCGGATAGGCGACCAGATTCCATCCTGCCTTCAACGGCGGCAGGGCGATGGTGGACATGACGGCATAGATTCCCGCTTCCGGGCGCAGATCGGTGACGATGCGGTTATCCACGAACTGCTCGCCCTCCAGCCTCTCCCAGCGTTGACCGCCGTCGGGCAGGAAGTAGATGGTTAACGTGTTCTCGTAGCCTTCAGGCACGTCTCGCTGGAGATAGGTGAAGGAGATGGATGCGCCCTGGTCGACAGCACTTGTCTCGGTCACGCCCGCCTCGGCAGCGCCCGGCGCAATGTGATAGCCTTCGCCTACAGGCAACAGCCAGGGCGAAGCGCTCAGCTCCGGCAATGCCGCCAGAATCTGAATCGAATCGATCTCCACCGTGTCGAAAATCCCGCCCTGGCTGAAGACAGTCACCTGCGCGTCAGGCGACAGCACGGGGGCGGCAAAGTCACGGCGCGCATCCGCACCGCCCACAAGCGCCCGATCTCCGCCGCCGACAAGAGCACGGTCTCCGCCACCTACTAACGCCCGATCTCCGCCGCCGACAAGAGCACGGTCGCCGCCGCCCACAAGCGCGCGATCTCCACCGCCGACAAGAGCCCGGTCGCCGCCGCCTACTAAGGCACGATCTCCACCGCCGACAAGAGCCCGGTCGCCGCCACCTACTAAAGCGCGATCTCCACCGCCGACAAGAGCCCGGTCGCCGCCACCTACTAAGGCACGATCACCACCGCCAACGAGAGCACGGTCGCCGCCACCCACCAACGCACGATCACCACCGCCAACGAGCGCCCGATCTCCCCAGCCCCATACCCGATAGATCGTTGCGGCAATGCCTGCCAGGGTCGGGTCCGGCGCGGCTGTGCCGGGGTATTCAGGCGCATCGGTCATCAGATCGCCGGGTTGCCACGGCAGTGCCACAAAGAGATGGAAGACAGCCTCGCGTCCGGGCGCGGCATCCCCTTCCACCCAGACGCGCACGTAAATCTCTTCCGCGGGATAGGGCAGCGTGATCTCGCCCGCATACTCGGGTCCAGTCAAGGTCGTCGCGGGCGCAATGCCGGCCACGGCCGGATAATCGGCAGGGTAGACCTGCACGCCCAAAACCGCCCCATCATCCAGCGATTGAGTCACGCTAATGTGCAAGGTGCGCGTGGTGACGGCGCTCACGGCAACTTGCGGAGCCCAGAGAGCAGCGCCCAAATCGCGCAGTGACTCGACTGTCAGGGTAGCCTCCGCGCCGCTGAGATTCTCCCGGCAGCCTGCGTAAGTCGTAAAGGCGTCGCTGAAATCGTACAGACAGAGCCGATCCCCGCTCTTTGCGCCCCGCACCAGAATGCGATCCCCGCCCGCGGTGGGCGATCCCAGCGCGATCAGGAGATCGTCAGCGAGATCATCCGTCCCCTGGGTTTGGAAGAGATAGACCTGGGCATTGGGGTGGCGGGCGATGGCCCCGCTCTCGTCACGCAATTCAAAGTAGCGGGAGTCCAGGGTCGGCCGGAGATCGTTAAACTCCCAGACCCGCACCTGGGTCATGGCCAGCGGCTGGATCGTCGGCCCGGCGACATTGGGCATCTCGGCCCCAGGCGTCGCCAGAAGCGGATAGAAGCGCTTGATGGTCTCCCAGTCGCTGCGCCCGGTGGTAACCGACGCCATGGTAAGCAGACAATTGCCGGTCCAGCGCTCGGGTCCCAAAAATTCATCATAGCTGGGATCCCGGGTCGTGGTCATCAAACTGCCGGGACAGTCGACGCTGCCCAGATAGCGCTTGCCCGATGAGGGATCACGGGGATCCGGCTTTAAGCCGATATAGTTGTCGGGCAGGAAGAAAAGGTAGTGCCCCAGTTCATGGGCCAAAGCCCGCCACCACTGTTCACCCAGGTCGCCGGTATTCTCGCCGAAGGGATCCCAGCCGGGTCCCATGCGAATCTGCCCGCGCACGTATGCGTCGGGCACGATGCGGGTCGCGTCGGAGCCGGCAATCTTCACCGTATCGGAGATAGGCGTGTTGGTCAGGCCGCCCAACGAAGCCGACGGGCGCATCTCGTTGGTGGCATAGAGGAGAATGTCGGCCCGCTTCCAGAGCGCCCGCGCGGGCAGAACATCCACACGCCCCAGAAGCGCCTGGCCGTTGGTCACATCGTAGAGCAGTTCGGATGCGCGGTTCAGCCCCTCTTCCAGGCCAAGCATGAAGAGCGCGTCCTGGCTGGCATCCCATTCGGTGGCCAAGGTCAGGTTGAAGACGAGCAAGGGATTGACCGATTGGGTCGTATCCGTGGGGATGACCAACTCCGCAATCGGCGCGTCGCCCGCGGAGGCCATCTCCAGTCCGGCGGCGGTGGGCCGTGCGCTTGTCAGGTAAAGCTCGGTCTGATCGTTATAGAGCACGCCCCCTGCTCCGTCGAAGGGCAGCAGCGCAGTCAACCGATCATCCGGCAGCAGAAGACTGCGCCCGCTCAGGTAGCCCTGCTCATCGGTCAGATAGGGTGTTCCCGTGCTGTCGGCCAGGGCCGTCGCGCCGGAGATTTGCCCCCCAGGGAGGCGATAGACCATGGCTCCGGCCAAAGGCGCGCCGCTCTGATCGGTCACGCGGATCTGTTTTCCTCGCACGCGGAAGGGGTAAGTTTGGGCCGCGGCGTAGGCCGTTTCTCCGCTGCTGCCCGCGGTGGAGTTCAACCCGGAAAGGGCAGGGTAGGCTTCCAGCCGCAGCACGACGTTGTCGCTCTGGCCCAGAAAACCGCTGCCGATGACGTCCCAGGCAAATGGATGGTCGCCTCCCGCAGCGCCCGCCGAGCTATCCGCCGGAGTGTTTGATGTCAGTGGTCCGTCCAGAGTGGGCGTAATGACGTAGCTTGTCGTCCCGGCGGCAAGGGCCGGGTACCAATCGCCGCCGCCATTGGGTGAGAAAAAGGCGCGCACATAACGGGCAGAGCCGTCGGCAAAATTGGTCAGGCTATAGGTAAAGGTGATGACGCCCTGGTCGCGGATCCCGGGCGCGGCGTAAAAGGGCGCCGGCGCCAGGGCAGTGGTTGTGTTGCCGGCATCGGTTGTAACCGCATTTGCGTCCAGAGCGATGGAGATGCCGGGGGATGCGCCCCCTGTGGGCGAGGCATTTCCCGGGTTGAGATAAAGACGATCCGGGTCATCGGTGCTCTCGATTGCGCCGTAGTTGCCGAAGAGAACGTCCGGGCGGCCGTCGCGGTTGACATCAGCCACGGCCACGCTGCGGGTGCGATCGGGCAGAGCTGCGGTCCAGGAGCTTTCCTTTGCCAGGGCGCCCCGCTGGTTGAGGTAAATTTTGTTTGTGCTTTGCTGGCCCGCGGTTGGGCCGCCTTTTCCGCTGATCAGATCGGGATAACCGTCGTTGTTCAGATCGCCCCATGCCACCACATTGATGCGATCCGCGTCGCTGGAAGTCCAGACGGGCGCGGGTTGGAGAATTCCGTCGACATTTTCATACAGGCGCAGCGGCGCAAAGTCAACGCCTGTCGCCAGGTCCAAATCGCCGTCGCCGTCCGCATCCGCCCAGGCCAGGCTGGTGATTGCACCGGCTGCAATGAGCTGATCCGCCGTGACAGGAAATCGCCCCGCCTGGTTGTAATAGACGCGCAGAAGGCCCTGATCATAATCACCCACGGCTAAATCCAGATCGCCGTCATTGTCCACATCGCCCCAGGCCAGGGCGGATGTTGCGCTGCTTTCCAGCGTAATGACCTGATCGGCGGAAAGCGCACCGCCTTCATTCAGGTAAATGACCGTTGCCCGGCCGTAATTTCCCACGGCCAGATCCAGATCGCCGTCGGCGTCCGCATCGCCCCACGCCAGGGCAGTAGTGACGGCATCAGGATCGCCGATCTCCATGGCGGCCGTAGCGGAGAGCCCGCGGCCGGTGTTGAGAAAAATCTGGTTTTCGCCGCCGGTCGTTTCATTCCCCTGGGGGCGATTCCCCACGGCCAGGTCCAGCAGACCGTCGCCGTTCACATCGCCCCAGGCCAGGCTGGTCGTCGCCCTGGCATCGTCGGGCGACCAGAGCTCCGCCGCCGGGAGCAACTCGCCGTCACCATAGCGATAGATGCCGTTGCTCGCGGCCCTTACTCCGGCAGCCCAGGGGAGATCAAGCTCCATGCCGCCGACTCTGCCGATCGCCAACTCCAGGTTGCCGTCACCGTCCACATCGCCCCAGGCCAGGGCCATGCTCGCGCCCACCGTCGCGTCGTTATAAGCCGGTCGGCGCAGTTGGATTGGCCGACTGTTGGGCAGCAGACCGCCCCGGTTCAAGAAGAGGGAAACGGAGCCCTGGATATCATCCTGCGCGCCCAATGTCGTCAGATCCAGATCGCCGTCGCCGTCCACATCCGCCCACAGGAGATGGGCCGCAAAGAGGCCAACCGCGGGCGTCCAGGCGGCACGCTCCGTCTCCAGCTTGCCGTTGATGGTGCGATAAAGTTGCAGGGGGTAGCCGCCGTCATAAAGGAGCAGATCCAAATCTGCGTCACTGTCCACGTCACCCCAGGCCAGGGAGGTGCTAAAGCGTTGGGGCGTGGGTATGCGCCAACTTTCCACCGGACGAATCGATCCGTCCGCCGTGCTCTGCAGCGCCACCACCTGATCGCAACAGTCCGCCACGTTGACGGCGAGTTCCCGCTCGCCGTTTCCGTTCACCCCGCCCCAGCCCAGATCGGTCACCCGGGAATTGGCGCCGTCCAGGGTAATGGTTAACGCGGGCGTTGCACCGAGAGTCTCGCCCTGGTTGAGGTAGAGGCCCCAATTGTTACCCGCACCATAGGCCAGATCCAGGCGTCCATCCAGATCTGCATCGCCCAGAGCCAGAGCCGTCACCCGGTTGGGCGTGAGTTCAAGGCAGTCAAACGGAGCTGTCGCTTGGGGCCAATTCAGATTGAACGCAAGGTCCCCGTCGGCAGAGGCGCTGTTTTCGTAGAGAAACATGTTGCCGTCGCATTGGGCGATGACAATATCAAGCCGACCGTCGCCGGTTATATCGCCCAACGCCACATGGGTCGTCAGGCGCGAGTTCTCAACGGCTTCATCCCAGCGCTGCTCCACGAATTGGGATCTGCCGTCCACGAGGCCCTGATTGAGCAGGAGGTAATTGGGACCGTAGACATTGCCCACCAGGATATCCAGATCCCCGTCCAGATCTAGATCGCCCAGAGCCAAACTCTCGGCGCGCACGCCAAAGCTTGCGGGATAATCCGTCCGCACCAGTTGGGGCACGCCATTGGCGTTCGGTCCATCATTATAAAAGATGCTGATCGCGGCATTGGCGGGCGTAGCGGTCTGGCCCACCACCAGATCGAGATCGCCGTCGCCGTCCATATCGCCCCAGGCGCCGGACTTGATGCGCAAAACATCCGAAAACCAGTCCGGTACGTCCGGCAGAGGCACAGGCCCGTCGGCACGGGCCTGCGGATGGATTATGAAAAGGAGGAAAAGGCCAATGACAAGCGCCGCCGACAACTGCCAGTGGCGGTGAGTTGAGAAATGATGCATGCGCAGAACCCTTCGTCGCAGTCAAATGGAGAAGAACATAGTACTTTGGAGCGTGCGCCCTGTCAAGCAAGATACGCGAAGTTGACCGGAGGGCCTCTATCCTGGCGCCTATTACGGAAAACCGGCTCAAGGCCAATTGACTAACCGGAGACCGACTTGCTCCCCGTAGCAAGGGGCGGACTGGTTCGGCGGCTTGATCCCACGCAAATTTGAAGAACCGATGCGCCTTGAGGGGAACCCGCCATCTGCGACGGGCGTTGTGTGAATCAAGCTATAGTAATCTCCTATTCAGTAGAAAGGCGCCGTTCATGTCTGAAGAGACAGCGGTCACGCCCCTCACTGATGCCCCCATTGCAATCGACCCGCCCCACAATTCGGAATCTGAATTTCCGTCGAAAGAGATCGCCCAACGCACTCTCACAGGGTTGCGCATTCTGGCAGCCGCTTTAGTTGTCGGCCTGTTAGGCGATCTGCTCCTGCGTACTCTGCCGTGGGGCATTAACTTAGCCCTGTGGATCACTGTGCTGCTGGGCGCAGGCCTGTGGCTCGCCGGCTGGGGTAATTTTCTAGTCACGCCGGAAAGTCGCTGGTGTGCGGCCGTGGTTCTTTTGGGAGCCGGAGCCGTAGCCTGGCGTGCATCGCCTACCCTTGTCGGGCTCAATCTGCTGACTCTAATTGTAGCTTTGGGATTGCTGATCTATTTTCGATTGCGAGCAGGCCTGAACAAAACAGGCGTGGCTGAGGTTGCGCTCATCTGGACCCAATTTGCCCTTCTCACCGCGGTCAATCCGCTGATTCTGCTCTTTAGCCGGATCAAGTGGAAAAGCCTGCCCCGCACCGGAGTCAGTCGTACCGCAATGTCCGTCGCGCGCGGTTTACTCATCGCTCTGCCCCTGCTGCTGATTTTCGCCCTGCTGCTTATGGCTGCGGACGCGGCCTTTGCGTTGCTGATGAACAACCTCATCGATCTGGATCTGGGAAGCCTTGTTGGCCATATTTTTCTCACCTTCGTCTTTACCTGGCTAGGGGCTGGTCTGCTCATGCAGATCATTATCCCGCCGTCGGAAATTGCCGGACACAACATCTTGCGAGGGCCGGGCGCAATGACCCTCGGGCCCATCGAAATTAGCCTGATTTTAGGGCTGCTGGACCTGCTCTTTCTTATCTTTGTGGCCGTGCAGTTCGGTTATTTTTTCGGTGGATTACACTTTCTGAGCACAAACGAAACGTGGTTACAAGCTGAGTATGCCCGGCGCGGCTTCTTTGAGCTGGTAACGGTAGCCATGCTGGCATTGCCGATGCTGTTGCTTATGCACTGGAGCCTGGACGGCGAGAAGAAAAATGCCGCGCGGGCGCGAGGAATTTACCGCGTACTGGCCGGCCTGATGATCGTGCTGCTCTACGTGATAATGGCCTCGGCGCTGCTACGCATGAACCTCTACGTCGCCCGTTACGGTCTCACTGAAAAGCGGCTGTATACCACAGCCTTCATGGGGTGGCTGGCTATCATCTTCGCCTGGTTCAGCGCAACGGTGCTCCGCAACCGGCAAGAGCGCTTCCTGGTCGGCACGCTGGTCGCAGCCCTGGTGATCATCATGGGCCTGAATGGACTCAATCCCGACGCCTTCATTGTACGCGTCAACGCCGATCGGGAAGGCCGCACGGCCCAATCTTTCGATAGCCGCTACGTCACTACCCTTAGCGCCGATGCCGTGCCCCAAAGCATCCAGGTTATGCCGAGCATGTCGACTCAGAACCGGCGCATTCTGGCCTGCACCATACTCACGGCATGGCCGGAGGACGCGCCGCCGGCAGGCTGGCGCACCTGGAATTGGAGTCGTTTCCGCGCGCACCAACTCGTAGACCGCAACCGGGAGGCGCTGGAAAGCTATCACTGCAAAATGTAGGGTGAGCGGAAAATGTGACGCGGGCCGGATTTCAGGCTATACTTGCCGACCGCAATGAATTTGCCTTGCCATCTATAAACGCCGGAGAAAATCGTGTCAAACCTCTATTACGAAGTAACTAGCTCGTCCCTGAACCCGACTGCTGTTCTGCAGGAATGTGTGGAAAATGACTGCCGCTCAATTCTCCTGGCAGAGGGCGCATTCGGCGCGGATTTCGTTGATTTGAATACGGGGCTGGCAGGCGAGTTACTGCATAAGCTCTCTACCTACCGCATGCGGCTGGCCGGCATTGTCCCCAAGCCGGCCGATCTTCCCATGCGCTTTCAGGAATTCATGCGCGAGTCCAACCGAGGCGATCAGTTTCGCTTCTTCCCCACGCGGCAAGAGGCCATTGACTGGCTCGCTACGGAATAGAGAAAACTCACGTGGTACGCAACCTGCCCCCGATGGTTGATTCGAGGATGGCCGCCGGCTTTTCCGCCGCATACTGGCAGAGCAGTTCATGCAGTGCATAGCCGCTACGAAAGACCCATCTTGCCTTTTTCTGTTTAACGTACTAACCGATCGATGCCTCACCGTATAGTTATGTAAAATACATTTTATCTTACACTCGACTACTCATTAATTATTTTCACTTGATTCATTCTCATACCTTATGAATAGAATGTACTAAAGCTCGGCTGATACGCCACTCTGTTTTGTCCTCAATCATATCGGTCAGATTCCTACCCTGCCTGCGCGCTCGGTCTACACCTCCAGCTTCAGTTCCACATCCTCCAGGCTGGCGCGGGAACCGACCAGGGTCACCCGGTCGCCGACTTCCAGCCGCGTGTAGCCGTGACAAAGCAGGCGATCGCCGCCCCGGGTAATGGCGATGATGAGCACATCGTGGGGCAGGCGCAGATCCCGGATAAAGACGCCGGCCAACTGGGGATTCGCGACTTCCACGTCGCGGATAGTCTCGTCGGGCTCCATACCCATAAAAATCGATGTCGAATAAGGCGAACGCACAAACTGATCCAGTAGCCCCACCATGGCGATGCCCGGTTCGACGACCCGCGCGCCCAGCGCCTGGAACTGATCCATGTAGCTGTGATTCTGTAGCCGAACCACCACGTTTTCAATGCCGAACCGCTCATAGATCAATTCGCAGAGCTGCAAATTTTCCTCATCCGAAAGCATGAGTACCGCACATTCGGCGCGTCCCAGCCCCAACGCCTCCAACGTGTCAACCGTATAGTCGGAGACGACCTCAATATGTGGTGCGTCACTATCCCGGCCCAGCACGGCAGCGGCATTACGCGTCGCAAGCCCCACGCGCCAATGGTTGTTCATCAACTGTCGGGCCAACGCCAGGGACTGCCCCTCAACCCCGAAGATGAGCACCTCGCGGCTGCCTTCGTGCTCGCCCCCCCGGGCGCGGGTATGGGCCTCGCCCGCTCGATTGATGGCCCATTTGAGCAACGGTGGACCGAAAATCTGGTTCAGCACAATTACGCCGATGGAGAGGGTGGCCAGTTCCGGTCCCCAACGGCTGAACTCAACGCCGATCTCCTTAGCCAACCCCACGCTAACGCCGGCCTGGGTCAGATAGCCGAAGCCGAGCAGCGCGTTGCCGGGACTCTTGTCCCGCACAGCGAGCAGTCCCACATAGGTCCCGATAAAGATACCCAGCATGCGTACGACAACGAGAAAGAGAATAAAGCTCCAGGCAAATCGGATAACGTCCAATTCAAGTTCAATACCCACCAAGGTGAAGAAGAGCAAGAAGACGGCAGGCGCCATCTCTTCGATGATATGTTGAAATTCGGCTGCGCGAGAGGTGAAATTGGTGACGTAGAAGCCGGCCACCATGCAGATGAGCAACGGCTCCGAAAAGAAAGCGATGGGCATGCCCGCAGGATGAAAGTCGTGAAGCAGAGTAGAGATGAGGAAGATGCTCAGCCCAAAAAGCAGAATCGCGGCCATCTTGAGCCAATCATAGGGTAGCCTGACGATAGTGTGCAGGAGCAACCCCAGCAAAATGCCCAATCCAATATCCAGGAGGATTTCGAAGGCGACAAAAAGGAGCAATCTAACGTCAAAATCTACGCCTTCGATGAGCGCGGCCGCAACCGAAACCGAAGCGGTAAAGACCACGATCACGACGGCATCCATGAGGACCGTCGCGCCCAGCACCTTGTGGGTAAAAGGACCCCGCGCGCGCAGTTCCTTGATGATGGCAATGGCCGATGAGGGCGAGCGCGCGATCATGATAGTCGCGCCCAGGAGGGCAATCGCCATGACTTCGTTTTCAGGCAGGCCCGTCATGAACGGAAGCCGATTTCGGATCAACAGGAAGGCCCCTATCCCCAAGGCCATCACCGCGACGACTTGCCCTCCGATGAGCGCAACAATACTGCGCAAATAGCCGCGGATAACCTTAAGCTCAAGCTCAGCGCCCGCGGCAAAGGCGATAAACGCCAGGGACATCTCGTCCAGCGGCAGGAGTTGTCCCATATTTTCAGTGTGGACGAAGTCGAGGACGAAAGGACCGGTAAGGATGCCGGCAAAGAGAAAGCCGCTAATGAGCGGCAGGCGAAAACGAGCGAAGATGCCGCCCATCTGACGGGCGGCCAGGACAATGATGATGAGCGCGGCCGAAAGCGCGACAAGCGATCGTAACAGTTCCATAAAAGCGCGATCTGCTTCCCTGAACTTCGTTGATATTTATCCAGGCGGAAGATGCACCCCGTAGG
>JAGRCP010000119.1 GCA_020433455.1 Caldilineaceae bacterium
TGGGGAACTCATTTGGAATTGCTGGGAATGGGGGAGGGGAATTGAATTAGCCGGACGGAGAGGTGGCATTATTCGGGGGTCTTGCTCCTCTCCTGTCCGGCTTCCTACCAGCGCATAGCAGGAGACGGATCTCGGGGGCGTAATCCGCATTGCCAGTGTGGCGCGCGCTTGGTAGCTCTTTAGGAATTTGGGCAAAGAGCAAGGCTGTCACGACGGACAAAGTCCGCTCATTTACCCAAAATTTTATACATGCAAGTCAAAAGGAAACGTAACGATACTTTTACGTGTGGAAACAAAATCAACGCATCGAGGCAGATATCAGGAGCAGCGGAACACAGGGTTACAATAACACTTTTGCTTCGATTTGTCAAGCAAAAATTTTCCTAATTTTTGCCGAATTGGGCGGAAGAAGATAAGCGCTCCTGGATCGGATGTGGAGATCAGCGGATTGTTTAGAAATTCTTCATCTTTTGGCGGGGGCGCGGACGTGTAAAATCGCTGCACATCGCTAATCGCGCCCCGTACGCATCCAATAATCACATATCACTCGGCGAACCGCGCATGAAACGCATAACGCGCCTGATGGGTATCGACTGCAACCCGGGGCGTCACATCCCAGACCATGTAGTGGGTCTCCGGTCCTTCATCCGCCCGGGGCCACGCCGGCAGACCCGGGCCGTTGGGATCGCCAGTTTTGATGAAGTTGGCATAGTAGCCCTGCATGAGCGCCGAGACCGCTTCATCCTCTGCTGTCCAGGCGTAGACGTGATTGGTTGCCAGGTTGCCCATGGCATACTCGATATCGGCCGAGTGGACCGCACCCTTGGCGGGCGGCATGGCGACGGCCCCGTCCGCCGCCTCTGATTCGCGGATCACGCCGCCGGCCAACCCGGCCACCGCATCCCCCATCTCGGGAACCATGGGCGGGCGCGGGTGGGCGTAATAGTAGCGATAGACCGGACAGCCGCGCTTGGCCTGTTCGTCCGCCCATTTCCACGTGCTGTAGACCAGGAAGCGGTCACCGGCCAGCTCGGTGGCGGATTGCTCCGCTTCTGCTGCGGTCCTGCCCGGATAGAGAGCCAGCGCTTCATCCGCCCGGTCGCCGTAGAGTTCCCGCACCGTCCGGGCGTAATTGGCCGGGGTCAGCTTGCGCTTGCCCAGCAGCGCCGCGTAGTTCATCTCTTCGGAATTCCACCCCACCATAAGCGGAACGCAGGCTTGCTCGCCTGCCGCTAGCATCTTTGCCGGGGCTTCGGGGAAGAAATAACCGTCGATAACGCCGGGGAATCTATCAAGACCCATATCCGCGGTCAGGGCCAGCAGCTCATCCGCGGGAATGGCGCGCAGGTCGGATAACGTCGGCGCGCCGATCGTTTGCGCCCAGTCCGCCCAACTCGCTTCTACGTCGGCCAGGGGCCGGGTCCGGAAGGCGCTGACGCCGCCGCTCGCGCCGATGGCCCCGGCGATCAAATCCCGGGCCAGGGGCGAGATCATCTGCGCGTTGACTGAGATGGATCCCGCCGACTCCCCGGCGATGGTGATGTGATCCGGGTCGCCGCCGAAGGCCGCGATATTCTCCCGCACCCAGTGCAGGGCGGCGCTCTGGTCCAGATAGCCGTAGTTGCCCGAGCTGCCGTGGGGCGACTCAGCGCTCAGCTCGGGGTGGGCGAAGAAGCCGAAGATGTTCAGCCGGTAGTTGACCGTCACCGCCACGATGCCTTTGCGGGCCATCTGTTCGCCGTCATAGCGGGGCTCGGAGCCGTCCCCGGCGATAAAGCCGCCGCCATAGAAGTAGACCAGCACCGGCAACCGCGCGCCGGGAGACGGATCGGGCGTCCAGATATTGAGGTAGAGGCAGTCCTCGCTCATACCGTTGGAGCGGAAATTCATGTCGCCGAAGACGGGCAGCTGCATGGCCCGGGGGCCAAACGCCAACGCGTCCCGCACGCCGAGCCAGGATTGAGCCGGCTGGGGGCCGCGCCAGCGCAGATCGCCCACCGGCGGCGCGGCAAAGGGCACGCCCTTGAAGGCATGGACGCCCGTCGCTTCCGCGCGTACGCCCGCCAGCTTTCCCTGGGAAATCGTTACAGACGATGGATTCATGGCCGCTTCTCCTGTGGGTTTCTCTTGTCGCTGTTGGTCACCTTCATCATACTGCCGGTCAGTGATATGTTCCAACCTGCCAGGCGAGTGAGTCTGGCCGAAGCGTCGAGCGATGAAGAAGGATTGCCCCCAATTTTGTCATTCACGGCAGCGGCAGGCGGCAGTTTGATCCCGGAATACCAGAAAGGTAGGAATACGTTCCTGGATGGTAAGATGACGAAGTCGTCTTCCCTGTATCGAGTATCGAGAAAGAGTGAGAGAAAAATGAGTGAGACCAACTCAATACCAGTCGTGATTGAAACCGGGTTCGGAGCAATCTTCATTGAGGTATATCCGGCGCTGGCGCCCGTCACCGCGGCAAACTTCATGCAGTATGTTGACGAGGATCGTTTTACGGACGCGTGTTTTTACCGCGTGGTGCGTATGGATAACCAGCCGAATGATGCGATAAAAATTGAGGTGATTCAGGGCGGCTTGAAGAGTGACGACCATGCAGAACGCCTGCCCGCGATTCTTCATGAAACGACCGCGCAAACGGGGCTTCTGCATCAAAACGGCGCGGTTTCCATGGCGCGGCTCAATCCCGGAAGCGCCTGTTCCGAATTCTTTATCTGCATCAACGACCAGCCCGAATTGGATTTCGGCGGACAGCGGAACCCCGACGGGATGGGGTTTGCCGCCTTCGGAAAAGTGACGCAGGGCATGGATGTGGTGCGGGAGATTCAAGCTCACCCCCATGAAGGTCAGCAGTTGGTGAAGGACGTCAAAATGAAGGTGCGAAGAGTCGAAGGGTGAGCATGGGCTGAGCCCAACCTATTCCCGCTGTGCATTTTCCCGCGCGTCCAGGACCCGGGGCAGATTCAGCTCGATCCAATCCGCCAGTTCGGCCACGCGCTCGGCTACCTCTTCGCCCATAGGCGTGAGGCTGTACTCCACAAAAGGCGGCACAACCGGATAGGAAACACGCAGCACGAATCCGTCCTGCACCAGCGCCTTTAAGCTTTGGGCAAGCATTTTTTCGCTCACCCCGCCCATCTTACGCCTCAGTTCGCTGAATCGATGGGTCCCGCCCCGCAACGCGATCAGAATGAGAACGCCCCATTGGCTGCTTACATGCTTGAGAACGCTCCGGGAAAGGCATGGCTTGGCGAACAGATCGCCCCTCTCCAGACGTTGAGACCAAACTTCTGTATCATGATTTTGGTTTGTCATATGCCCACACTTACTTTTTTGTACGTACTTCCCAAAAGTTAGTTTCACTATTATAGTGAGTTTCTGGTTTAAATCAATGTAAAAGTTCAACGTAAAGGTGGATCGTATGATTGTTGTTACAGGCGCATCCGGTCAATTGGGCCGCCTGGTTATCCGGGAGTTGCTGAAGTCCCTTCCTGCCGGGCAGCTGGCGGCAGCCGTGCGCAGTCCGGAAAAGGTCGCCGATTTTGCCGACCTGGGGGTGCACATTCGCAAGGCTGATTACACGCAGCCCGACACGTTAGCGACGGCATTTAGCGGGGCCGATAAGGTTCTGTTCATCTCCGCAAACGAGGTTGGCCGCCGCGTATCGCAACATGCCAATGTGATTACAGCTGCAAAAGAGGCGGGCGTGGGGCTCGTCGGCTACGTGAGCATCCTGCATGCCGCCGGCAGCCCGCTTAACCTGGCGGAAGAGCACAGGCAGACGGAAGCATTGCTGGCCGAGTCGGGCGTTCCCCATGTGTTGCTGCGCAATGGCTGGTATACCGAAAACTATACGGGCGGCATTCCCACGGCATTGCAATACGGCACGCTGATGGGCTGCGCCGGGGACGGCAAAATCTCCTCTGCGACCCGGGCTGACTTCGCTGCCGGCGCGGCTGCCGTGATGTCGGCGGACGGGCAGGCCGGCAAAGTCTATGAATTGGCCGGTGATGAAGCCTATACGCTCAGCGAGTTTGCGGCCGAATTGAGCGCACAAGCGGGGAAGCAAGTCAGTTATCAAAACCTGTCAGAGGATGCATACGCCCAGGCATTGCAAAATGCAGGCGTGCCGGCTCCCTTTGCGATGACGTTGGCCCAATCAGAAACCGGCGCGTCACAAGGCGGACTCTTTGACGACAGCAAGACCTTGAGCAAATTGATTGGACGCCCCACCACGCCGCTGCGGGAATCGATTCAGGCCGCGCTGAACGCTATGGCTGGTTGAGCGTTCGGGCTCTTTTAAAGAGGGTATTGGGGCATGATGAGTGTGGCGACTCACTCATCATGCCCCATAAGGAGGTTATACAGTAAACTACAGTTGGCCCAGCGGGTCCGCATCATCGCCGTCGCTGAAGAAGCGATCCAGCAGTTGAACCCCTGCCAATGTCACCACCGCCAATCCGATGAGGATGACGCCGGTCCAGAGCGCGGCGTTAAAATCCTGCTCCAACGCGCCGTAGACGAGCAGCGGCATGGTTTGGGTGCGGCCGCGCAGGTTTCCGGCAAAGAGGATGGTGGCGCCGAATTCGCCCAGCGCGCGGGACCAACTGAGCATCAGCCCGGCCAGCAACGCGCGGCGGCTGAGCGGCAGCGTAATACGCCAGAAGAGCCGGAGACCGCTTGCGCCGTCAATGGCTGCAGCTTCTTCCAATTCCCGGGGAATGGCCGCAAAGCGCAGTTGAACGGAGCGGATGAAGAAGGGGGATGAGACGAATATCTGGGCGACGATGATAGCCGCGGGCGTAAAGGGCAGCGTGATCCCCATATTTTCCAGCGCAGGCCCCAGCAGGCCGCGCCGGCCAAAGGCCATGAGCAGCGCCAGACCGGCCACCACCGGCGGCATGACAATGGGTAATTCCACCAGCAGACTGACGAGCCGCTTGAGCGGGAAACGATAGCGGGCCAATACATAGGCCAGCGGCGTGCCCAGCAGAACGACCCAGACCATGCTGATCGCGGTAGTCTCCAGGCTCAGACCCACGGCGTCAAAAACGGCCCCCTGCAAAACCGACCAGACGCCGACTTCTAACCCCTGCAGGGCGCGCCAGAGCAGGGCGATCAGCGGCAACGTAATCAGCGCGAGCATGATCGTCGCCGCCGTCGCCAGACTCCAGGTGGTCCAACGCGGTCGTAGCAAGCTGTACGACCGCGTTGGGAAAGCGCTATTCGTTACTGATAGCTTCATCGACTGCGCCAAAGCCCCATTCCGCCAACACGGACCGACCCTCGTCACTCAACACCAGCGCCATAAATTCGGCGGCCAGATCAGGCGCGTTGCCGCCCGTCAGTTGGGCGATGGGATAGAGTGCGACCACGTTGATTTCGTCGGGAATTGCAATCTTTGTCAGCTCGTCGGCCACATCGGGCGTTACATCAGAGCTGTAGACAATACCTGCGTCCGCTTCGCCCAACGCGATCTTGGCCACAACCTGCCGCACGTTATCCTCTTCCGACACCAGATTCCCGTAGACATCATCGGCGTACTCTGCGCCCAGCGCGTCCGGCACGCTCAATCCTGCAATGATTTGATCGCTGTAATCACGGATGGGCACGCCAGGGATCGCCAGAACCAGATTGACGTCGGGAGCGGCCAAATCAGCCATCTCGCTGATATCGGCCGGGTTGCCTGCCGGCGTGATGATGACCAGGCGGTTGCTGGCGAATAGATAGGGGCCGTCAAGGACCAGCCCGGCATCGGCCACATTGGTCATCTGCGTTTGGTTGGCGGATGCGAAGATATCGGCCGGAGCGCCTTCCTGGATCTGGGTTGCCAGACGTGACGAACCGGCAAAGTTCATCAGGACATCCACTTCGGGCCGGGTTGATTCGAAGATCTCTTCCAGATCCGTCATTGCGTTGGTCAGCGACGCGGCGGCGAAGACGGTCAGTTCACCCGACGCGGCGGGTTCCGGCGTGTCGGCTCCGGCGTCGACGGGAAGAGGGGCCACACAGCCGCTCAAGGTAAAGCCTGCCAACAGCATGAGGGCGAAGAGGAACACGCCCGCGTGGCGCGCCCTCATGCGCTGCCCCATTGCGTTGCGCTTGATTCCGTTTTTCCGCCGGCTGCGAGAAAAGAACGCACGTGTTGAATTGTCCTCACTCATCAAAGACTCCTGTCGGTTGTCGGCGCGCGAGGTTTGATTACGCCTGTCCGGGGTCATCCTCCGGCGCCAGTGTAGCCGTACATTCGTACAGCCATGTGAGATAAGCCTCCAGCTGCTGTTCCCGAAAACGAAACGTCAGGCGATCAATGGGGTCCTCGACCGCCTGACGCTGAAGCACTGTTCCGTCCAGCTCATCACGACAGGCCCGGATCTGGGTGCGCAGCAATTGCGCCACGCCGTCCAGAGCCAACAATTGAAAAAAGCGCAGCTTGGCCACAAACTCCACGCGAATGGCGCGGATGGGCAGGACCGGCGCATAGAGCCAGGCGAGAAATTGTTCCCGACCTTCATCAGTGATAGTGTAGATGCGTCGCGCCGGTCGGCCGGATTGATCCTCAGTGGTCGAGGCCGCCAAACCTTGCCCATCCAGCCGGTCCAGCGCAGCATAAAATTTGCTCTGTCCAACCTGCCAGATTGAGCCAAA
>JAGRCP010000120.1 GCA_020433455.1 Caldilineaceae bacterium
AACATAGCATGTCTCCTTGTGGAATAAGTAAATGCAAATTATTGTGTAGCGGTGAAACGACCTGTGTCGATGGACGCAGGAAAATGAGCGGTGGAAAAACACGCGTTGCCCTAATCGGCAAGCGATGGCAATATAACAGTTTGTAAATGATGGCACACGCTTAACCACAGTTTGAGTTGCTCGAGCCGAGTCGTAGTAACCCGGCGATGAGCGAACTGTGGTCTGATGATCTCTTAGCAAGTGTGGGGCCGTAGTCGCGCATTCCTGCGCTTCCCGTTACCCAAAGCCCCAACCATGCGCTTACGATAACGCGCTACCGTCGACACAGCGTCGACAGCCTTATTGATTCTCTTAATCCAGACGGGAGGCTCTGCGCGCTTGCGCGACGCCTGCGGTTTAGCCCGCGTTTTTGCCTGGATTGGACCTGATGCGATGGAAATTATTGGATGACCGCGACGATAAACGTTCAACTACTGGGGCACTACACCATCAGGACAGCGAACGCTACGCTGCAATTCCGCACCGATAAAATCAAAGCCCTCTTCGCCTACCTCCTCTTACAGGCCGCCACCCCCGTGCGCCGGGAAACGTTGGCTACGTTGCTATGGCCGGAGGTCGACGATGGCAGCGCACGCAAAAATCTGCGCGATGCGCTTTTCCACCTGCGCAAGGCGCTCGATCAAATCGACCCAAACTTGAGCCAACAGTGCCTGGACGCCAACCGAAAAACGGTTACGTTTCATATCGCCGCTTGCTTTGTGGTGGATACCGTCGAGCTGGCTGCGCCCAATCCTACCGTCGAGCTGGCGCCGTTGCTCGGTGGGGAGCTGCTCGCCGGCTTCCACGTGGAGGATGCAGAGCCTTTTATGGAGTGGCTGTTGCTGGAACGCAGATATTGGCACAACTTTTCCCTGGCGTTATTGGCCCAATGGACAGAAGCCTATCTTCAGCAAAGTGAGCCCGAACTTGCCCAACAGCTTGCCCAACAGCAACTGGCCCTGGAGCCGTGGGATGAGGCGGCCCATCGCCAGGCCATGCGCGCCTACGCCCTGGCCCGGGATTGGGCCGGCGTGGCCCACCAATACAAGTCGTGCAGTGACGTTCTGGAGGCTGAGTTGGGCATTGAGCCCAGCCTGGAGACCGAGACGCTCTACCGGGATTTAGAGAGGCAACAAAGAGCACTGCAAGCTCCCAAACACAATTTGCCTGCCGGACTCTCCCCTTTTGTCGGCCGCAGCCAAGAGGTGACACGCATCAATGGGGCGATTGAACGGGGCGGCTATCGACTCTTTACGTTGACGGGTATTGGCGGAAGCGGCAAAACCCGTCTCGCCCTGGAAGTCGGCCGGCGGCAGCTTGGCCACTTTCCGGATGGGGTCTGGTTTGTACCCCTGGCGAGCGCAGACCATGTTAAAGACGTGCTCCCCGCAATTGCCAATGCAATAGGCTTGCAGCCCATACCCGATGTGCCCCTCGACAAACAGCTTTACGGAGACCTTGCGCACAAGTCGATGCTGTTGATTTTGGATAACCTGGAACAATTGCCGGAAGAGACGGCGGATGTTGTGCTGTCGCTTCTGAAACGAACTGCCCATCTGGTAATTTTGACGACAACGCGCTCCCGGCTCAATTTGCGTGTAGAGCGTCTTTTTCCCATTGAGGGACTCTCCTTCCCCCCTGTTGAAAGTGAGAATAATTGGGAACAGTTTGACGCAGTGCAGTTCTTTGTTGAGCAAACGGCACGGGTGGGTTTTGAAGCACTAAAGCGGGATCAGGATACATACCGTACCATTGGCGAAATTTGTCGCCTGCTCGTCGGCGTTCCCCTGGCAATCGAGTTGGCCGCGGCCCAGACCCAGGAATTTCCCATCAGAACGGTTGCCCAAAGGCTGCGCGAAGGTATCGAAACATTGGCGACGACCATGCGCGATGTACCGTCCCGTCAGCGCAGCATCCGCGCAGTTTTTGAATATTCATGGCGATTGCTCAGCCCGGCCCAACAGCAGGGGTTTGCCCGGCTGGCCCTCTTTCGCCAACCGTTTTTAGCGGAGGCGGCCCAGGACGTGGCGCAGATTTCAGGCCCGGATATGGAGGCGCTGGCCGCATCCCTCTGGGTGAAGGAGCAAACAAGCGGCCATTATTATCTCCATGAGCTGCTGCGTGAATTTGGCTTGGAGCAGCTCCATCTGCACCCCGAATGGCTGGAAGCGACCCGGCAGAACTACGTCACCTATCATCTGACGCTCTTGCAGGACCAAAGAGAGATGCTCAACAAAGACACGAGCGGCCGAACCATGCTGCGCCTCCGTCAATGCCGCGCCGATATGGCCCAGGCCTGGCATTTGGGCATTGCCAGAGGCGCCTTCACAGAGCTGAACGCCGGCGCTGACGTGCTGGGAGGCTTTTACAAAGAAAGCGGGCTGCTGCAAGAAGGGGTCCAGTTGCTGCACGCGCTGATCGAGGAAGTCAGAGCAGGGCCACAAACCGCGGGCGTGCGACCGCTGTTGGCCAATCTGCTCTTTCAGCAAGCGAGCGTCCACGCCGAAATGACCACGGACGGAGAACATTTTGATTCGTTGCAGGAGGTCATCGCGTTGGCCACGGCAGTCAATGATCGGCGCCTGGTCGTGGATGCCCAGCTTGAACAGTTGGACATCATGTGCCGTTTAAGCTACTTTGACGAAGCCCGCCGCTATTTGGAACCCCTCTATCGTGCAGCGCCAAAGCAAGCAATCCTTCATCAACAGATACGGATTCTGAACATGATGGGCAATATTCTTTCCGAAAAGCAGTGCTATGTTCAGGCCGAAGCCCATTATCGGGCAGGCTTAGCGCTGATTGACCCTGCCGCAGAGCAGATGACCGCGGCCGGCTTACAGCACAATTTAGCTTTGACCTTAACCATGATGGGACAACTGACGGAAGCAGAGCAGTTGCAGGAAGAGGCGCTCAAGATTTGGCAGCAAGCAGGGCGCAAGATTTCGGAAGGTGACGCCCAACTGGGCCTGGCCGATGTCATTCGCCGGCAAGGGGAGTATGACCTGGCGCGTTCCTATCTGCATGCCTGCTTGCAAATCTTCGAACCGGTGGGGTACATACACGGCATGGCCGGCGCACATATGGCGCTTGGTCATATCGCCCAGGCCCTGGACGAAATTGATCTGGCGGAAACTCATTATCAGCGGCTGTTGGATGTGCGCCGGCGTATTGGTCCGGGACGAGAACAATTTCAAGGCTGGGCCGGATTGACCGAGGTTGCGCTGGCACGCGATCAGATCGACAAAGCACACGCGCTCGCAAGCAAGATCGCGCCCCTTGTACTTGACGATAAAATATCAGGCGAAGATGCCTTTTGGGTGATTTTGGCTTGTTATCGCGGATTAGCCGCGGCAGGCGACAGCCAGGCGGAGGCAGTATTGCGTTTGGCCGCCCGCAAGCTGCTTGATCAAGCGAACCAGTTGACGGATCCCGTGGCGTCGCATCTGTTTTTAGAGGGCGTTCCAGCACATCGGGTTCTGCTGACCACAGCTCACGAACAGCTTCCCGAATTGGCGGCGGGAACGAATGGGCATCCCGATTGGCGCGTGCATGAGGCGCCTCGCTCCTTTGCGCATGGCGCCTTACGCCCATTTCGTGAAGGAAATGGCAGAGCCTGGATGAATGGGGCTGAAGAGCAGGGCAACGAATCCGTCACGGTGTGCGCTGAATAATCTCTTCACCGATACGGCGATAGGCTGCGCGGACGCTTTCCGGTAAGTCCCGGGCCCCGAGCTGTCCCCGCGCATTCAGGCCGCCCGGCCACAAATAGCCCACAAGGCCAATCACGGCTGCGTCGCGATTCGCCAGACGGTAATATGACTCTGCCACACCCGCCATGGCTTTTGGCGGAATCCCAAACTCAGCATACGTCAGGAGCCATTGGGTCTCCATGATCAGGATGATCTGCTGATCGGGACGTGAGCGCTGCGCCTTCAACAGGGCAAGATCGGCCAGGTATTCCGCATCATTTGCGGGATCGAGCACGCCATAGCGGTCAAAGGCGACCCAGTCTACAGCAGGGGGAATGACGAGCTGATCCAGGACAGGATAGGCCTCTACCAGCAGCAGCGAAAGGTCGGGGAAGGTCGATCTCACGGCTGCATAGGCGGTGCTAAGGTCTTCCGGAGAAATTCCTCGCCATGTCGGCTCGTCGGCCACAAAAACAGCCGCAAGCGCATGGCGACGCTCGGCAAGTCCGGCGCGCTTGACCAGCTCTTCCCAGCGATGTCTATAGTCATCCCGCAACACCAAGCGGGGGCCGCCGTAGGGTGCGAGAGGAGCAGTCGGCGCTTCAACAAAAAACAGCCCCTCTACGTTAAGCAGCGCCCGGAGACCGCGTTGCTCAAACGTATCGAGCTGATTTGCGACAAGCTCCCCCACCGACGGATCAGGGGCGCAGGTTGTGGCGACATTGGTAAAATCCGCGACCTCATCAGAATAGTCCTCACCGCAGGCAACGCCCACAAAGCCAAAAAGGTGCAGCGCTTGATTGGGCGGGGGCGTCGGCTGGAGCAGGGGCGGCTCAATCGATGTCTCCGCTGAACACGCTGCGAGGAGAAGGATCAGAAAGCAGAGCCCAAGCCGATCAAACAAAACGCGTTCGCGCAGCCATGCATTCACAGCGCCGCAGCACGGGTCAGCGCCTCCGCCAGCGTCCCGGGCGAACGGCCCAGCAGCATGGTCAAGACCCGGGGATTGCCCCAAAAGCCGTAGCGCGCGTAATAGAGAAACATGGCGCGCAGGGCGCTCACGGCATAGTCGCTCAGCCCGGCCCGGCGCGCCTGGTCTTCCCACTCGTCCAGGGGAATTTCGGCGGCCGTAACGGGTCGCTGCCACACGTCGCTCAGTATCCGGGCAATCTGAACCTGGGTCAGGATTTCGCCGCCCGCCAGCTCGTAGATCGCGCTGCTGTGCCCGGTCTCGGTAAGCACACGCGCCGCGACCGCGGCTACGTCGGCCAGGTCCGTCATGCCCAGACGCGTCCCCACAGGATAGGGGACCCGATAGCGGCCGGTGGCGCGTATCGTCTCCCGGTAGGTCAAAATATTCTGAAAATAGGCAGCGGGTTGAAGGACGGTCCAATCCAAGGCAGAGGCAAAAAGGCGCGCTTCCACCCGCAGCTTGGCCCAGTGGTGAGGCATGGCCTCCACCTGAGGATGGAGCACGGAGTGGTAAACGAAACGGGCGATGCCGGCAACTTCCGCCGCAGCGATAACCAGCGCGCCCATGGCCTCCTCGGCGGGATGCATGTTGGGACAGATGTGGTAGACGGCCCGGACATCCCTCATGGCGGCGCGCACGTCATCCGCCGAGAGAAGATCGCCGGTGGCATAATCGACTGCCCCCAGACTCAGCAAAGCTTGCCCGGCGTCAGCAGTGCGCACAAACGCGCGCACCGGTTGGGCATGATGCGCCAGCGCCCGGATAACGGCACGGCCCGTCTTGCCCGCCGCGCCCGTCACCAGAATCACGCGTCATCCTCCGCCCAGCCCAGGCTGATGCGCCCCCGCTCCGCCTCCACGCTGAGAACTTCAACGCTCACCACCTGCCCTACGCTCAAATCCGCGTGGCGGGGAATCCGGCTGCGATGCAGCAGGCCGTCCTGCTTGACGCCAATGTCAATAAACGCGCCGAAATCAACCACGTTGCGCACGGTTCCCTGGAGAGTCATGCCCGGCAGCAGGTCATCCATGGAGAGAACATCGCTGCGCAGGATGGGCGGCGGCAACTCCTCCCGCGGGTCCCGTCCCGGCCGCACAAGCTGTTCCAAAATATCGCCCAGCGTCAACACGCCCGTTCCGGCAGCGCGGGCCAGCTCCTCCATGGTTGTCGCGGTGCACAGGCGCCGGAACGCGGCTTCCTTCTCCTCCGGCGGCGCAGCCAGATCAACCTGGGCCCGGGCCAGGACGACATCGGCAGCGCCGTAGCTCTCGGGATGGATGGCGCTGGCGTCCAGCGGTTCGGGCCCGCCGCGCACGCGCAGGAAGCCGACCGCCTGCTCAAAGGTCTTCACGCCCATGCCCGTAACGTCGAAGAGGTCCGTACGCCGGACGTAGGAGCCGACTTCCTCACGCCGGGCGACGATGCGATCGGCCAGCTTGGGGCCGATGCCCGCCACGTAGGTGAGGAGCGCGGGCGAAGCCGTGTTCACATCCACGCCTACCTGGTTGACCACGCTTTCGACGACGCCGTCCAAAGTCCCGGCCAGGGCCTTTTGGTCCACATCGTGCTGGTACATGCCCACGCCGATGGATTGGGGATCAATTTTTACCAGCTCGGCCAGAGGGTCCTGGACGCGGCGGGCCAGGGAAACTGCACCGCGCAGACTCACGTCCATATCGGGCAGCTCGGCCCGGGCCAGAGGGCTGGCGCTGTAGACGCTCGCGCCCGCTTCGTTGACCACCAGATAGTGAAGAGGCGAGGCGTTCGCCGGCCGGCTGCGGATGAGGTCCGCCACCAGTTGTTCGGTCTCCCGGGAGGCGGTGCCGTTGCCGATGACCATGAGGGTCACGCCGTGGGCGTTGCACAGACGGATTAATTCAGACTGCGCCTCCCGGACCCGCTTCTGGGGGGCATGGGGATAGATAGTTGACGTGGTGAGGACCCGGCCGGTGGGATCAACGACCGCGACCTTGCAGCCGGTGCGAAAGCCGGGATCGATGGCCAGGATAGTCTGATCCGCCAGGGGCGGCTGGCTGAGGAGACCGCGCAGATTCTCGCCGAAGACGCGGATGGCGTGGGCCTCAGCCTGTTCGGTGAGGGTGCGACGCACGTCCCGCTCAATCGCGGGCAGGAGGAGGCGGGCCGCGCCGTCCGCCATGGCCGCGCTCAACTCATGGGCCAGGGGAGAACGCTTGTCCAGGCGCACCTGACGCGTCATGGCCTCGTGCCAATCCCGCTCGGGCACATCCACTGCGACGCGCAAAATCTTCTGCTCTTCGCCCCGGTTGATAGCCAGAACCTGGTGGGGGCGCAAGCGATCAATGCGCTGCTCGAACTCGTAATAGAGCTTGTAGACCAGACGCTCGTCCTCGGCCTTGGGGAGCTTGCTGGCCCGCAGCACGCCGAAGCGCAGCGCCTTCTCGCGCACTTCGCCGCGCACCGCGGTGTTGTCGCTGGTGATCTCAGCCACAATATCCCGCGCGCCGGCCAGGGCGTCCTCGGGCGCGGGCGCGGCATCGCAGACAAAAGGCGCCGCCAGTTCAGCAGGCGTTTGGCGGGTGAGGGGCTGCGCCAGGATGAGGTCGGCCAAAGGCTGCAAGCCCGCTTCCCGGGCAGCAGAAGCCCGGGTGCGGCGCTTGGGCCTGTAGGGCTGATAGATATCTTCCAATTCAGTTCGGGTGGTTGCAGCCTGGAGTTGAGCCGCCAACGCATCGGTCAGCAGCTCCTGTTCGGCCAGAGAAGCCAGAATGGTCTGACGGCGGTCATCCAGCGCACGCAGGGCGTCGGCGCGGGCAAAGATATCGCGCAGTTGTTCCTCATCCAGACCGCCGGTTGCTTCCTTGCGATAGCGGGCGATGAATGGCAGTGTGTTGCCGTCGTCCAGCAGGGCGAGGGCTGCGGCCGCCTGTTGAGCGGGCAAGCCCAGCTCTTGAGCAATGGTTTCGGGTAACGTCAACATCACTTTCCGGCAGCCTGACGTCGTTTTTCCTTGGCCTTGGCCTTTTCCCGCGCCTTTTGCTCCTTGCGCATCACCCGGGTAAAGACGCGATGGGCCAGAATGACCGTTTTGCCCTTGCTGTCAAAGACGGGGTATCCCTCGCAGACCAGATCGTCTTCTTTGTCCTTGGCCAAATAGGGAGAGACCTGCTTCCAGTGACGGTTGTCAATCAGCACCAACACCGTACCGATGGCGCCGTCCGGCACATCGGGGATGCCCCGGGGTAAAGGGCTGGGTTTGCGCGGGTCCATAGAGACGGCTACGCAGGTTTCCATCTTACGCATGCCTTTGGGACGCCCGACGATTGTGGCTTTCACGCTAAATTCTCCTCGGTCTGTTGGGGGCTCGACTTTCGCCCATTCCAGTAACTCGCGCACTTCTTCCCACGTAGGCGGTTCAGAGGGCGGCGTGTAGGCGCTGCCCGTGCCGGGGGCGGCAGGAAAAAGTACGCGGCGCTCCTCGTCCGTCGCCTCTTGCTTGGCCAGGCGAAAAAAGACGCCGCCCGGCGTGCGCCGACGTGCGCCGTCTACGGTCAGCATGCCGCCTTCGCTCTCAACGCGATGGGTTTCCGCCAATAATTTTGCGCATCGTTCATCGCCCAAAATACCGACGGTTTTGCGTACCAGTCCGATTTCCGACTCGTTCAGTTCGGCGGAAATCTGCTTGACCAGCTCTTCGCCGGCCTGTGATAATTCGCTCACACACTTCCTCCCTACTGTAGGGCCACCGCAGAAAAACAGGGGTCATCCGGATTTTATGTGATTCGGCTAATGGTAACACGTGAGTATTTGGATCCGACATTACCGCCGGATCGGCCTGAACCAAGCGTACCATGAAGCATCGGCTACTGAAAAATCGCCTGCCAGATACGCATGGTCTCATACAGGCTCAGCCCCTGACCCAGATAGCGATCGCCTACCCAAATCTCGTAATGCAAATGCACGCCGTCCGTGTAGCCATACGCTCCGGCGCTGGTGCCGGTAACGCCCACTGTACCGATCGGCGCGCCGCGCAACAGCAGATCGCCCGGAGCCAGGGCCGGATTAACCGAGTCCAGATGACCATAGATGCTGCGAATGGCATCACCGTGATCCAGCTGAACTTGCCGCCCCATGAAGCGCTCAAAAAGTTCGGGAGTCGTGCGGTGGATGGCTTCAGTCTGATCAACCAGGGCGTCAAACTCGCCGGGCGTCAGAGATTGGTAGTCATGGTCAATGCGCAGGACCGCCCCATCGGCAATGGCTAATACGGACGAGCCGATGGCCAATCCCTCTGCATCCATAGGGTAAAGATCGACGCCCGTATGGATGCCGAAGCGGTAGAGCCGCCGTGCGCCGGGATAGGAACGGGGCCGATCCGGCAGGTCCGCGGCCGTGAAGGGCAACGAAAAATCAGCCAGCAGATTCTCCAGGTTCTGGCTGTGAAAAATAAGCTGATCGTTCACCGTCACGGGCGGGCACGCGCGCAGCGTCTCATCCGGCGTTTGCTCGCCCATCAGGTTGAAGGTGATGAGCCGATCCCCGGCTATCGCCAAGAGCCAATCGCCCGCCCGGGCTACGCTGCGCACCCGGCGCAAATCGGGAAAGCGCATGCCTGTCGCCAGGCCGTCATCGCCGGTTTGTGCGCCCAGTTGCGTGAGCGTGCGGCTGTCCCCATCGACGATGATCGCAGCCTCGCCGAACATGCGGATCTGAGCCGGCCACGTCACCGGCAAAGCCGGCTCGCTGATGGTGCGCCCGTTTCCGCCCGGCGGAATGGTAACGACTTTACCCGCGCGCGTCAATACGTGGAGCGTACCCTGGGCATCGCCGCGGGTGACCACGGTCATGTCCACGCCGTCGAGGATCTCGCCGCCCGTGAAATAGGCGTCAGGCAACGTAGCGCCGGACGCAAAGCGCCAGATATGGCTCAGGTCTGCGTCCAGGACATAGAGTTCATGCTTAAAGTAGGCCAGGGCCAGGTATTGGGGATCGGGAAATTGGCCGGGAATGGCTTGCGCCTTGATCTCTACCTGCCACAGGCCGTCGCGCGTGTAACGATAGATGTCGTTAGACTTGTCCAACAGCAGGAGATCGCCCGTTGCCTCATCAACCGTGGCGTAGACCAGTTCCTCCAGCAGTAAGTCGCCGATGCGACCGTCCGCCGGCGTGAGTCGGGCTGGGCGCACGTCAGATTCAGCCAGGACTGCATCCAGGGGCAGGCCGTAGAGTTGGCCATCGGCAACCAGGTAGAGGATGCCGTTGGCGACCAGAAGTTGGATGGCCTCGGCCGGCAGAAGAACGGGCTTCTGTTCAGCTGTGGCGGGGCAGGCAAAGCGCATGCCCGGCAGTTCGGCGGTGGTCATGTGCACAGCAGACGTAGCGGTCGGCGACGCGCCCGTTGCAGGCAGATCGCCGTCCAGAGGCACAACAATCTTCTGGCCGATGCGCAGGAGATCGGGGTCAAGGAGATCGTTGGCCCGAAGCAGCGCTTCAATGGTGACGTTATATTCCAGTGCGATGGCGATGAGGGTCTCCCCCTCCGCCACGGCATGAACCACCCGCTGGGGCGTGGCAATGGGGGTAGGCGGCGCAGGCGGCGGAAGCGGAGTCGATGAGGCGGTTGCGGCGGGCGGAGGCAAGGTAATTACCTGGGGCTCGCCTCCTACAAGTGGCGAAGTGGCAGTCGGCGGCGGGGTCGCGGTCGGCTGTGCGCGATTGCCGCAGCCAGCCGACCACAGGATAGCGAGCAACAGAGACCAGGCGATCACAAAAATTCGCGGCCGTCCGATTGGGACGCGCGGAGAAGAAGCGTGATATGCCGATTGGGGGCGGGGCATGGAGCGAATCTCTTGGCTCAGCGGTGAGTGCGGCGACCTGCTGCGACAGATGGATGATGAAAGCAGTTCCCCATCAGCATACCTGCAAGGGCAAGTTTTCGCCAAGCGAGGGAATGCGCATGGCTATTCGTTTCTTGTGAATCCCCAGCCCATCCTTTATGATGAAGCAACGTGATAAACCGTTATGACTCATCTCACCACTCATTTTGGGGATTGCCGCCATGCAAACAAAAAATCTTGAAATGACCGTGCTGGGCCTTATCATCAGCGTCGTGATGGCAGCGGGCCTGGTTGTTCTCTTTCAGACCAATTTTACCAGCGGCGTCTTAACCGACGAGGGCCGCCAATATTTGCTGGTCGATGAAGCCGGGAGCAATCAGGCGAATAGCGCCGACACGCAGGACGCCGCCACCGAAGATGCCGGCCAATAACGAATAACAGGACGATTGCAGGTCACAGTCCGGAACGCCAAGCCGGAGCTTGACACTCCTCCTGCCGGACTGGAGTCCGGCGCTCCCGGGCGGCGCCGGCGGTCAACAGAGTAAAAAAAGAGAGGACGCCCATTGATGCGTCCTCTCTTTTTTTATGGAGTAAACCCGGCACGGCGGCCGGTCCCTACAGGTTACAGCCGGTCAGATAGTCCAGGATGACCGGCACAAAGTCAGTCAGATCGCGAATCTGTCGCGCGAATTGTTTCCGCTCCGCGCCCAGAAGCACGGTGAGCGCGGGATTTTCCGTGTGCTTGCCGTGACTGCAATCCTCCACGTTGCCGTGGTCGCTGGTCACGATGATGAGGGTGCGGGAGAGATCCGCGGCAGCCAGCAGGCCGGCAAGAAAGCCGTCAAAAACGGCCAGGTCCTGCACCGCGGCCTCCAGTTGACCGCGATGCCCCAGCACGTCCGTCATCCAGTGCTCGAAGAATACAAAGTCATAGGGCTGGGCGATACGCCAGAGGTCGCGTCCCGCCGCGGCGGGCGAAAGGACGGGAACATCGGTGTAGCCCAGTTGATCCACCCAGCCCTGGGCAGTGAAGTCCGCGGCCAGGGCGCGTCCGGCGCGCAAATCATCCGCATCAGGGAGCGCCTGCCCGCCCGCCGTCGCGGCATAGGGCACGGCGCTGAGCAGGCGCTTGCCCCGCTCCACCGCGGCAAAATAGCCGGCCGGATAGGCATTGCAGAAGTAGGCCGGTCGCCCCGCGTCGCGCAGGGTGCGGAAGATGCTGCCCTCGTCCAGCACGGCCCGCACCCGGGCATCGGGCCGGGGGCCGTAGTGCTCGCCCAGTCGCCGAGGCGCGTTGATGCCGGTGAGGAGTGCGGCCTGACCCGTGGCGCTCTGGGGGCGGCCGGGCACGCCCAGCCCCGCATCGGTCGGGATGAGTTCGGCCCGTTCGGCGGAAAGACGACCGGTTGACAAAACAGGCGCGCGGTCGTCTAAAAGGGAGCGGAGGGCGGGCAAAGCGGCAGGAACGGCCAAGGGATTGATAGCAGGATCGTCCGCGCCCAGGCCCACGCCGTCCAGAAAGAGACAGATGACCCGACGACGGCCGGATTCAGCGGTCATGCTGAACCGCCTGTTTGCTCCGGAGCACGCCGTCAACCGCGGCGATGACCCGCGCGTCCAGTTCGCCCAATCCCGTCTCCGCTTCCGCGTAAATGAGCCCCAGACGTGCGGCCGCGTCCTGGGCCCGGACCCGCTCGGCCGGAGCAGGGGCCTGACGCAGGTACATGAGGTGGGTGTAGTGGCGAAAATAGTCGTCACGCAGCTCGGGAAAACGATCCAATCCCAACCCCTTCCAAACCAGGCCGTCAAAATGACGGGCCAGGAAGTCGGTCAGATAGAAGGTGCCGAAGTGGGCCTCCTGCTGGAGCTGGAAGGTCTCACCGCCGTAAAAATCATAGCAGTGGGGGCCGGAAATCATAACGGCATGGGGATAGCGTGCGACCACCTCATCCAGTGCGCCGCCCGTCCCGCAGTCGCCATACCCCACCAGGATGACGTCAAAGCGATGGGCCCAGGCGTCGAGCTTGGCCGCGACCGCAGGCGCAATCCGCGCCGGGCGGTTATGCAGCTGCGCGGGCACGGCCGTCAGCTCGAAGCGCCATCCCTGGACCCGGGCAACGGCTGTCAGCTCGCGCACGATTGCACCGCAGGCGATGATGCCGATGAGGGGCGAGGGGCGGGGGGCGGGGGGCAACCCCGCCACATAGGTCTCATCCATCGCTACGCCTCCCCCTCGCATCGCCACTCCGCAACCCCGCCGCCTCGCATTCCTGTCCCCCGCTACTCATCACCCTCGCCGCCCCGCCGCGCGCGACGCCGGGCCGCGCCCCGGGCGGCGCGGCTCTCATCGCTCTCGATGGCACCCGCCTGGGCAATAGAGGGCGGACCGGGGATGGGATCGTCGATTGCGCCATCCAGCGCGGCGCGCATGGACGCAATGTGCGCGGGCGTGCTGCCGCAGCAGGCGCCGATGACGTTGATGCCCAGATTGCGCGTGCGGATAGCGTTATCGGCCATCACTTCGGGCGTGCCGTCATACTTGATCTTGCCCTCCACATAGCGAGGCAGGCCCGCATTGCTCTGGGCCATGAGGAAGACGCCTTCAGGCCGATATTGGGCCATCTGGGTCATAACCGTTTCAATCTCAGCCGGACCGTTGCCGCAATTTGCGCCGATGACCGGCACGCCCCACTGTGCGATGGTCTCTACGGCCTCCTTGGGGCTGACGCCCATCATGGTGTGGAAGTTGGTGTCGAAACTCATGGTGGTCACGATTGGGATACCGGCATCCACTTCGCGCACGGCCTGGACCGCGGCTTCCACCTCGTTGAGATGGCTCATGGTCTCGATAAGAATGTAGTCCGCGCCGCCGTCAATCAGGCCGCGTACCTGCTCGGCGAACAGGGCGCGGGCTTCGTCCATGGTCATGGGGCCTACCGGCTCGATGAGTTCGCCTGTGGGACCGATATCGCCCGCCACCAGCGCGTCGAACTCATCCGCGATCTCCCGGGCCAATGCCGCGCCGGCCCGGTTCAGCTCGTAAACCCGATCTTCAAGATCGTGGAGTTTGAGGCGTGCGCGGGTGCCGCCGAAGGTGTTGGTGGTGATGAGCTGCGCGCCCGCTTCGGCATAGGCGCGATGGATGGCGCGGATATCATCGGGGCGCGCCACGTTCCACAATTCGGGCGCGCCGCCGTCGGTGAGGCCGGCGCTTTGGAGCATGGTGCCCATCGCGCCGTCGCCCATGAGAATTTGGCCTGCTTCCAAACGGTCGAGTAAAGGAGTGGTTGACATGGTATCCTCTAAAAATTGAATGTGACAAATGTCGCGTCAATCCCCGCAATCAATGTTAACTGCATTGGGCCTCCAGTTAAGAATTCGAGGCCCGCGCGTCGTCGAGAATCGCACGGATGCGCGCGGGCGGAAATTCACGCTCCAGCTCGACGGCAACGGCAGCGGCCACATCGGGCGGCGCGCCGTCCCGTTCCAGCCACTCGTCTTTGCGCCATCCCTCCAGGTATGCGTCCGTACCGGTAACGCCCAGGCGCATGGCCAATTCGTCGATAGCCGCGGCAAAGCGGGGCGACAGTTCAACTTTGGCTCGATCCCGCCGGCCGGATTTGGCCGTGACCATGGCGGGGATTTGGTTCCAGTAGGTGATTTGGTAGGCGGTCATTTTGAAGATTGAAGATTGAAGATTGAAGATCGAGAGATTTGGGATTATTTTTGGTTGGTTTCTTCGAGGCGCTGTTGGCGGGCGGCGCGACGGGCGGCCCGATCGGCGCGACTGGTGCGTTGACGACGACGGTCGGGGGAGAGCGCGGCCACGGCTTCACGGCGGGAATCATCCCACTGGGCCCGGGCCTGCTCCAGCCGGGCGACGACGTGAGGAAAGGCGTCCGCGGCGTGGGGAATGTCGATGGCCGCGACAAATTCATCCTGAAAGCTCGCTTCCACCGCGGTGTCCACGTAAGTAACCCAACGTGCGGCCCATTCGGCCTCGGTGCGTTTCGCTTGATCCAGCAGCATCATGCGCGCGCCGTCTCCCGCGGCGTTCCCCACCGCTTGCACCTGCTTTTCTCCACAATCGGGAATCAACCCTAAAACCATGGCGTGAATCGGATCGATATAGCTTCCGAAGCCCCCGGCCAGAACGATGCGATCAACTTTCGCCGGCCCCTTGCGCAACATGAGCAGTTTGGTCCCGGCATAGAGCGCGGCCTTGCCCAACTGGATGGCCCGAATATCATCGGAGTGCACGGTGATGGCCGAGCCGGTGCTGGTCTCATGGGGCCAGGCCAGTACAAACTCGGCCTTACCGCCGCCTTCGCCCAGCCCCGTGCGCAAGCGGGGATGGGCGATTTCCACAAAGCGTCCATTCGCGCCGATGACCCCGGCCAGGAAGAGTTCGGCGATGGCTTCGATGATGCCCGAGCCGCAGATGCCGGAGGGGGCGATTGAAGATTGGCGATTGGGCGATTGGGAGACTGGCGATTCGGAGATTGGGGATTGGCTCTCGACCATTTCTGTGTCGCCGATGACGCGGTAGCGGACGGCCAGGGTCGCGGGATCGATGCGCACGCGCTCGATAGCTCCGGGCGCGGCCCGCATGCCGTGGCGGATTTGCGCGCCTTCAAACGCAGGGCCGGTGGGGCTGCTGGCGCTGAGGACCTGCTCCCGATTGCCCAGCAAGATTTCGCCATTGGTGCCGATATCGATAACAAGCATCTGTTTATCCTGCGCGTAGGGCGCTTCGGCCACCAGCACGCTCACGTTATCCGCACCCACATGGCCCGCCTCGCAAGGGGGCACGTAGAGGTTTGCGCCCGGCGCCAGCGCCAACCCCAACTCCCGGGCCTTCACGTTCAGCGCGCCGTGGGTCGCCAGGCTAAAGGGCGCGCCGCCTAATTCCACAGGGTCAATACCCAGCAACAGATGATGCATGGTGGTATTGCCCACAGCAACCATCTCGATGACGTCGGTCGCCTCAATGCCCGCATCAGCGCAGGCGTCGGCAACCAAATCATTCAGGCCGGCAATTATGACGTCGTGCATGCGCTGTGCACCGTCCGCATGGAGCATGCCGTAGCTGACCCGACTCATAAGGTCTTCGCCGTAGACGACCTGGGGATTCATGCGGCTGGCGTGGGCCAGGATCTCGCCCGTGCGCAGGTTACAGAGGTGACCAGCCACGGTAGTCGTACCGATGTCCACGGCCAGGCCGTAAAGCGCATCATGAAAGCCGGGCTGGACGCGTACAACCTCCCGGGCGTGAAAGACGGTTACCGTTACGCAGCGATCGCCCGCGGCCAGCACAGACTGGAGCGTGGGCAGGATGCGCCAATCGGGGCGTAAGTCCGTCAGGCCGTGGACGGCGGCCAGCTCATCACGCAAGCGTTCCCAATCGCCCCGATGGTCACTCAGGCGCGCGGGCGGCAGCTCCACATAGTAAATGCGCATGGCCGCGTCAACACTGATCGCCCGCTCGACGCCCGCGGCTTTACGCACCACCTGCTTCCGGGCCTGGCTTTCTTCCGGCACGCGGATGACCACGTCGCCCGTTACGTTACAGGCGCAACTCAGACGCGCGTTGGGCGGAAAATCGCGACGCCGGGCATAGGCAATCTCCCGCTCCTGCGCGGGCGAAAGATGGGTCGCGGCCGACACGACGTCATACTTGGCAAAAGCGCCCTCTTCCACAAAGACCTTACACTTGCCGCACGTCTGGCGTCCGCCGCAGATCGATTCGATCTCCACGCCCAGGCTGCGCGCAGCATCCAGCAGGTTCGTACCGGGAACGATATCCCCCTGGCGTCCGTTTGGCTGAAAGATAACCCGGGCGCAGCCATTTTCGCCGGCTACAGAAGAACCCGCGGGAGAATTCGTAATAGTTGACTGACGATCCGTCATGAGGCCCAAAATCTACAAAGCAAATTGATTACAAAGTCAATGCAGGCTGATGCCAAAGAATTGCAAAACCCTGTCGCAATGAAATTCACGCCTGCACGCGGTCCGGGCATTGTATCATCGACAGGCAAGAGGGTACAATGACGGGCAAAAGTGCGGAACGGGGAGGGTCAAAGATGCGCGCTCCAATCTCCCACTCTCCAATCCCTAATCTCCCAATCCTGAGCCGCCAATCACGCATCACGAGTCATCCACTCATTTTTCAAAGGTCGCCCCATGAATAACGCAACCCGGCGCATTGCCGAAGGCATTTTCTTTACCGATCAGTATCAGCTCACCATGGCCCAACTCTACTTTCGGGCGGGCCTCCACGAGAGAGAGGTCCAGTTCGACCACTTCTTTCGTCGCTATCCCGATTACGGCAGTCATCAGGCAGGCTATTGCATCAATGCAGGACTGGAAAGCGTACTGGATTGGATGGCGGAGGCGCACTTTGGCGAGGAGGAGGCGGCTTATCTGGCAAGCCGGCGCAATCAGGCCGGCGAGCGTATCTTTCACGATGATTTCCTGGCATGGCTACGCGCAAACGGCGACTTCAGCAGCCTGAGCCTCCACGCCATCCCCGAAGGGCGGGTGGTGCACCCCAACGCGCCGCTGACGGTGGTGCGCGGCCCCCTGGCCATGGCCCAGATTGTGGAAACGGGGCTGCTCAATTACCTGAACTACCAGACGCTCGTGGCGACCAAGGCAGCGCGCATGCTTGAGGCCAGCCGCAACGGGTCGATTTTAGAATTCGGCTTGCGGCGAGCCCAGGGCCGGGGTGCGATCGAGGGCTCCCGTGCCGCCGTCATCGGCGGGGCCGTGGGCACGTCCAATGTGGGCGCCGCTTACGCCATGGGCATCACGCCCATGGGCACCCATGCCCACAGCATGGTCCAGATGTTCATGGCTCTGGGCATGGGCGAACTGGCCGCTTTTGAAGCCTACGCCGATCTCTATCCCGACAACTGCTTGCTCCTGGTAGACACCATCGACACGCTGGAGAGCGGCGTGCCCAACGCCATCACCGTCTTCGAGCAGCTTCGGGCCAAAGGACGCAAGCCCGTTGGCATCCGCCTGGATTCGGGCGATCAGGCGTATCTGGCCATTCAGGCCGCCAAGCAGTTGAATGAGGCGGGCTTTGCCGACACGTCCATCGTCCTGTCCAGCGATCTGGATGAGCTGGTCATCTGGCAGATCAACACCCAGATTCTGCACGAAGCGCCCCGCTACGGGCTGGAACCCCAGCAGGTGATCGATCGACTGGTTTACGGCGTGGGCACGCGGCTGATTACCTCCTGGGGCGAGCCGGCGCTGGGCGGCGTCTACAAGCTGGTAGCGGTCAACCAGGGCGGCGACTGGAAATCGGCCATCAAAATCTCCGAGACGCCGGCCAAGACCCCGAATCCTGGACTCAAGGGGCTGTGGCGCATCTACGATCAGCGGGGCTATGCTACGGCCGATGTCCTCAGCCTCATCGACGAGCAGCCACAGGAAGCCAAGGCCATGATCCTGCGTCACCCCATGGATCATACCAAGTATCGCGCCCTGGCCAATCACGACATTGCAGAGATAGAACCGCTCCACGTGGAGGTGCTGCGGGAGGGCAAGCGGGTCTATGAATTACCCTCACTGGAAGAAATTTGCCTTCTTCGTCGGGCCGACGTCAAACGACTGGATCCGGGCGTACGCCGTCTGGTCAACCCCCACATCTACCACGTCTCCCTGACCCAGGCGCTCTGGGACATGAAGCAGGACCTCATTGACGAAGCGGAAGCGCCAAAAAATTGAATGAATTGGCCGCAATATCCTGCGGTTATTGGGGTTCTCCGCTTAACGTTATCGCCGGACTGGAGTCCGGCGCTCCCGGGTAGCCTACGGGTAGCGGTTCCAGCGCAGGGAGAGGAAGACGGCGCTTGTCGCCAACAGCGCGGCCAGCCCGGCGAAGAAGACGCTGATCTCCCGGCTCTCCTTCTGCATCACCACGTGGCTGGGCAGATTCAGGAAGACATCCAGCAACTGGTCGGCGTTTTCGGCCTGGAAATAGGCGCCGCCGGTCAGCTCGGCCACGCCGCGCAGCGTGGGTTCATCCAGGACGATAAAGCGGCGCATCCCCCCGCCGCCTCCACCGCCGCCTCCGCTAAAACCGCCGGGGAAGCCGCCTCCGCCCCCGCGGAAGAGATCGCCGCCCAACTGCGCACGCGTGCAGACCATCGCGCCGGGGTTGGTCGTGCCGAACCCAATGGTGTAGACGCGAATGCCCCGGTCCGCGGCCTGCTGCGCGGCGTCCAGGGGCAGCGGTCCCCGGCTGTTGGCGCCGTCGGTGAGGAGCACGATAATGTCCGGCTGGTAAACGCCGTCGGGCGTCGGGGGCGGGGCGTCTCCGTCGGGAGTCCCCTCTTCAGAGAGCCCGGCTTGCAGGTTGACGCCGCTCAGGGCGACATTGTCGTTGTTGACGGCAATGGCGTCAATCGACTTGAGGATGGCGCTGCCGATGGCCGTGCCCAGAGAGGTGGTGAAATTCTCAACCGCCTCGGTCAGGACCTCCTTGTCCGCGGTCGGCTCGACCACGGTCTCGGCAAAGTCGGCAAAGGCCACGATGCCGATGCGGGTGTCACCGGGCTGGTCTTCGATGAAGGCCGACGCGGCTTCCTGGGCGACGGTCAGTCGATTGGGCTCCACATCGCTCGCGCACATGCTGCGCGAGACGTCCATGGCCAGAATGATGTTGGCCTTGTTCATGGGTAGTTCGATCTCGGCGGTTGGACGCGCCATGCCCATGAGCAGCCCCGCCAGCGCGGCGGTGAAGAGGGCGAAGGGGAGATGACGTCGCCAGCGGCTGTGTCTGGGCATGGCCTCGCGGATGAGCGACAGGCTTGAATAGCGCACGGCATAGCGTTGCTTGCGCCGCAGCATCCAGAGATAGACGGCCACGATCAGCGGGATCAGCAACAGAAATGTCAGATTCCACGGCCAGATCAAATCCATGAGTCTCTTCCCTCTGGGCAGAACCTACGGCATCCGCCCAAACCATAGCATCGACAACAGACCGCCCGCCAGCAGAAAGATGAGCCCCGCGCCCGCGGCCAGGGCGGTCACTTCCATCTTCTCGCCTTCGACGGTCAATTGCAGATCAACAGTGCGATAAATCTCGTCCAGCGAAGCGGCGTCCTCGGCCCGGTAATAAGCGCCGTTGGTGACGCTGGTGATCTCCTGCAGCGTGGCGGCATCGAGCGCGGTGACCAGGTTGAAGCCGTCAACTTCGATGACGCTCCCTTCCTCACTGCCGATGCCCACGGCGTACAGGCGGACGCCCGCTTCGGCCGCCACCTGGGCGATGGCCAGCGGGTCCGGCGGCCCCATGTTTTCGCCGTCGGTCAGCAACAGCACCACCGCGGAGGAGTAATCGCCCAGGTCGATGCGGCCAAGATCGATGGTCCCCTCTTCCTCGTTCAGCGCCTCTTCGTTGATGGCGAGGGTCTCGCCGGCGATGGCGTTGAGGGAGGTGAAGATGCCCTGCCCCAGAGAGGTGCCGCCCTGGGGCGTGAGCCGCTCGAAGGAAGCCAATATCGCGGCCCGGTCATAGGTGGGGGCCTGGATAATCAACCCGCCGTTGCTGAAGGCCACGACGCCGATCTCGATTGTTTCGGGCTGGTTGTCCACAAAGGCCCGTGCCGCGGCCCGGGCGGCGTCCATCCGGTTGGGCTCCAAATCGTCGGCCGCCATGCTATTGGAGACGTCAAAGGCCAGGATCACCGTGCCCTGGATGCGGGGCAAGCTGACCAGCATCTCGGGGCGGGCCAGGGCGATGAGCAGAATGGTGAGGCCGATGAGATAGAGCAGCGGCGGCAGATCCCGGCGTCGTCCCGGCGACCGGCGGGAGCCCGACGGGGATCCCATGACCGCCAATGGGCCAAGCTCAGCCGCGGCAGCAGCCCGACTACGGCGCACCCGCCGGTAGTACCAGACCAGGAGCGGGACAAGCAGCAGCGAGAGCAGCATGAACGGCCAGATGAACGAGATATATTGGCTCACTACCTGGCTCATCGTCGCCGCCTCTGTCGCAAGGTGGCCAGACGCACGATGGCCTTGGCCAGATCCTCTTCCGTGGAGACGGCGAAGAGATCCGCGCCCGCGCGCGTGGCGCTCCGGGCCAGGGTCGCTTCCCGCCGGGCCGCGGCTTCGGCAAAGCGCCGGCGGAAGCCCGGATCCGCGGTATCGACGTAGAGATGTTCGCCCGTCTCGCTGTCCTCAACCACGATGAGACCGGCATCGGGCAGCTCGGTTTCACGCGGGTCCAGCAGGCGCAGCGCGATCAACTCGTGGCGCTGGTTGAGCATGGCCAATGGTTGCTCCCATCCCGGCGGGCTGATGAAGTCGGAGATGACGAAGATGAGCGAACGGCGCTTGACCGCGTTCAGCCCCGCGTTCATCAGCGCGGCCAGATCGGTGGTGTGCGCGGGCGAAATTTCGCGCGGCCGCAATAAATCGCGGGTCAGGCGCAGAACCTGGCGACGTCCCGTGAGCGGGGGAATGATGCCTTCGATGCGATCCGTATAGAGAATCGCGCCCACGCGGCTGCCGTCCCGGGTGAGCAGGCGCGCCAGCGTCACCGTCAGATCGACCAGCAGATCCTGCTTCGTGCGGTCGACGGGACCGAACGCCATGGAGGGGCTCAGATCCAGCAGAAACCAGGCCGTCAGCTCCCGGTCCTCCACATACTGGCGCACGTGCAATTGATTCATGCGCGCGGTCACGTTCCAGTCGATATGGCGAATGTCATCTTCCGGCTGATAGAGGCGCAGATCCGCGAAATCAATGCCCGTCCCATAGAAGAGCGTGCGGTAATCCCCCTGGAAGAGCCCGTCCAACCGCCGGATCACCCGCCATTCCAGGCGGCGCAACAGGCGTTCAGGCGCGGGTGACTGGTTGGCGTTGCTCACTGGGTGAGACCTCCGGCGCGGGAATCGTTGTCCACAGGCGTTTGAGCAGCGTATCCGGACCCACATTGTCCGCCAGCGCCTCGTAGGAGAGGACCAGGCGGTGACGAACCACGTCAGGGGCGAGATCCCGCACATCCTGAGGCAGAACGTAGTTGCGATCGCGGATAAAGGCCAGGGCCCGGGCCGCCAGAATCAAGTTGATGGACGCCCTGGGGCTGGCCCCGAAAAGAATGTACGATGCCAGATCCCGCTCGCCGACCGACTCGGGATTCCGGGTGGCGGAAACGAGCTTGACCGCGTATTCAATCAGCGCGGGATCGACGTAGACCCGATCCACCTCCTGCTGCAGGGCAAGCAGTTGATCCGGCTGGATGACGGTCTGGATGGTCGGCATAGCCGCGATCATCCGCTCAACGATGACAAATTCCTCGTTGGGCGTGGGGTAGCCGACCAGCACCTTGAGCATAAAGCGATCGACCTGGGCTTCGGGCAAGGGATAGGTGCCCTCGGACTCGATGGGGTTCTGGGTGGCGATGACCA
>JAGRCP010000121.1:0-298 GCA_020433455.1 Caldilineaceae bacterium
ACCGGCACAGAGGCCGGTCCCTACGACGGGACGTTGCGGGAGGGGCGGGTTGTCGTGCCTGCCCGCCGGGTCAGGCGTCCTGAACCCTGTCCGGTCGCGGGGTTGCGGACCGGCACGGAGGCCGGTCCCTACGACGGGACGTTGCGGGAGGGGCGGGTTGTCGTGCCTGCCCGCCGGGTCAGGCGTCCTGAACCCTGTCCGATAGCGGGGTTGCGGACCGGCACAGAGGCCGGTCCCTACGGCGGATCACCGCACGCCCGGTCGGTAGGGGCGGGCGTCCTGAACCCTGTCCGGTCGC
>JAGRCP010000121.1:312-9593 GCA_020433455.1 Caldilineaceae bacterium
GACCGGCACGGAGGCCGGTCCCTACAAAGGATGGATAATTGCCATGACCTCAAACAACCTGCCTCAACGACGAGGGCTTCGTTTGGCGAATTTCGATTATAGCAGCCCTGGAGCCTACTTCGTTACCATTTGCGTGCAGAACCGTGTGCATTTGTTTGGGAAGATTCCGGATGGCGACGTGCGTCTGAATGATGCCGGACATATGGTCCACGATAGTTGGACGGCGATTACGAATCAATTCCCCAGTGTGCGTTTGGATGCCTTTGTGATCATGCCGAATCACCTTCATGGTTTGCTGTGGCTTACCTCGCCTTTTACAGCCGAACAGGATAATGTTGCCCAACCTGCTTTACCGGATATCATGCAGTGGTTTAAGTCTTGGACGACTGCCCAATATCGTCAGGGGGTGGTGCAACATGATTGGACTCCATATCCTAAAAAATTATGGCAGCGCTCTTACTACGATCACATTGTGCGCCATGATGAAGCGTTGAATGCCATCCGCGGTTACATTGAACAGAATCCAGCCCGTTGGCATATGGACCGATATAATCCGGACTCAGGTGAATCAGATCCCCTTGTAGCCCAAATTTGGCGATTGTTACAGGAAGATTCTGGGTAGCGGGGTTACGGACTACGACGGGACGTTGCGGTAGGGGCGGGTCCCCGTGCCCGCCCGCTGGGTGATGCGTCCCGATCCTCGTCCGGTCGCGGGGTGCGGACCGGCACGGAGGCCGGTCCCTACGATGGGACGTTGCGGTAGGGGCGGGCCCCCGTGCCCGCCCGCCGGGTCAGGCGTCCTGATCCTCGTCCGGCCGCGGGGGGTGCGGACCGGCACGGAGGCCGGTCCCTACGATGGGACGGCGGATCGTTACGTCCGTATTCTATTTTTCCCCAACAAAATCCAGTAGGGCAGAAATCCGTAGTACCAGGCGAACCAGAACGCGAGGCGCAGGCCGTGGATGCCGTCTTTCCATCCGCCCAGGGTGATGAAGCGGCGGCGGAATTCGCGTAGTGGTTGGAGGATAAAATTGTGGGGCCGGGGGCGGATGCCCTGCTGGGCCAGGATGCGGGCTTCATAGGCCGCGTAGAAGCGCTGCTTGCGGTGAAATTGGGGCCAATTCGTGTAGTTATAGTGGATCAGCGGGTGCTCAAGATAGCCTTCGCTGCCGTCGAGGGCGACGATCTCGTGGACTTCCCGCTCGGCCACGTAGCGGGCCCGGGCCCGCCGGAGCAGGCGAAGCTGGTAGTCAGGATAGTAGCCGCCGCCCCGGGTTTCCACGCCGACGATGAAGTTGCGCCGGGGAACCCAGTACCCGGCATGATCCTCTGTAGCGATGCGGCGCAGAATCTCCGCCGCCAGTTGGGGCGTGGCCCGCTCGTCTGCATCCACAAAGAAGATCCACTCTGCGTCCAGCCCGTTTAGCGCGGCCTGACGCTGGGCCGCGTAATTGTCGAAAGCGCGGTAGACGACCTGCGCGCCCGCTGCTCGCGCGATTCCCACCGTGCCGTCATCGCTGCCCGAATCCCACACGACCACGCCGTCGGTCCAGCCGCGCAGGGCGGCAACGCACGCCTCTATGTTGCGGGCTTCATTTTTGGTCAGGATGACGGCGAGTAGGTGAGTCATGGTCGCAGGAGGGGTGGCGGAGTTGCGAGGGGGCGGAGTTGCGGAGTGCTTAGCCGGGCATAGCCAAGCTTTGCACCCCGCCCCTTCGCAACCCCGCTATAGATTCTTCACTGTTTGATAGGCGGCCAGCTCATCACCCGCGGCCCGGCCGGTCAAGCGGCCCTGGGCGAAGGCCCGGCGCGCGGCCCGGCTGCGCAGGGCCAACCCCGTACGCAGCACCCCCCGCACCAGCCAGAGATACCAGAGGGGATAGCGGTCAATAAACTTGCCGTAGAAGCGCAGACGGCTGCGCCAAAGGCGCACAAAAGACGGCCAGGGCGTCTGTTTGCTGCTCTGGCCTTCATGGTGGATGACGCGCGCGTCGGGCACGGCATAGACGGACCAGCCGGTTTCCTGAGCCCGCAGGCACCAGTCCATCTCCTCGCAATACATGAAGTACCCTTCATCCAGCCCGCCGATTTGGGCAATGGTCGTCCCGCGCAGACACAGCGCCGCGCCCAGGACGAAGTCCACAAAGAAAGGCGCGTCTCCATCCCACAGCGCGCGGGGATAGCGACCGTTGATGCGGCTTTCGCGCAGGCGGTGCATGCCGGGTATGCCGGTCACGGGAAAGATGTCCAGGAAAATTTGGGCCAGGCCGGGAAAGATAAACGCGCCGTGCTGGAAGTCGCCGTTGCCGTAACGCAGTTGGGGACCGCACGCGCCTGCCTCTGATTCACTCATCATAAAACTTACCAGACGCAGCAGGCTGTTCGGCTCCACTTCCGTATCGGGATTGAGCAGCAGGACATAGTCGGGCGGTTCCACGCCGTGCGCGTCCTGCTCCACGTGGGAGTGAACGGCAAAGCCCAATTCGGTCAGGACCAGATTGTTGCCCCCGGTAAAGCCTATGTTTTCATCCAGCGCGATGAGACGGACGCCGGGAAACCCACTTGCAACCATGGCCGCGCTGCCGTCGCGGCTGGCGTTGTCCGCCACATGGATGGTCACCTTCAGGCGATCGGCCCCGTACGCTGCGGCCGCCTCCACGCTCGTCAGGCAGGCGCGCAGCAGTTCCCGCGTGTTATAACTGACGATGATGACGGCAAGGCGGGGCCTTGCCTCCATGGGGGCGTTCATCAGGGCGCGCCCACGTCCACGGTGATGCGGTCGATGTCGTTATTGGCTACTTCCACGCCCTGGTGAATCAGGCCGCCCCACCAGATTTGGGTGCCGGTGGGCGGTTCTTCGTCAATGACGATGCAGCCGGAAACTTCGCCCCGCATCCCGGGCATGAGGTACCATTGCTCCTGGCCGTTGATGACCCGGCGCTCCAGGTCTTCCTGGCGACCTACGGCCCAGCGATAGGGGAAGTCAAGCCCGGTCGTGTCGTAGTTGATGCCGAAACGCCAGACGCCGCTCTGCTGGCCCCATGATCGTTCAGCCAGTTCATCGGCCAGGGTGTTGTAATTTTCCCGAAAGCGATATTCCTGGCCGGGCCACGGGCCGCTGGTACGGATGGGCACGGTACTCTCATTGGCCACCACCGCGCTGAAGCAGAGCTTTTCGCCCAACTGGATGAGAACGACCCGGTTCATTTCGTCCTGCCAGTCGATCTCGCCCTGGACCACGTCGGCCCGGGGCTTGCCTCCTTCTTCGATGGTCAGCGGTTGGCTGACCCGGGAGGCGTTGCCCGCCCTATCCCGCACCTCGCCGATAATGGCGTATTCTCCGTCGGGGGGCGGCTCGGCGTTCAGATCCACGCCGCCTTCGTAGCGATACTCGTGATAGCCCCGCTCTTCCGGCTCGATGACGCCGGGCTCCTCGGCGATGAAATAGCGCAGATCCTCGTCCGCGGGATCGACCAGATAGACCAGCACCTGGTCAGCGTCCTTGGTGAGGTAGTAGCTGATGCTCACCCAATCGTCGCGCAGGCCGTCCTGATTGGGTCGGAAGACCTCAGGGACTACAGCAAAATTGTTGAGGATGGGCGTCTCCGTGTCGGCGTTGGTCAGGGTGATCGTGCCTTCGGCCCGGACCGGCTCGCGTCCTTCTTCCACGGCTTCTATGACCCAGCGGTAGGGGCCGTCGGGCAACACCCGGCTGAGCACTTCCACCGTGCCGCCGTCGATTTCGATAATCTGCCGTTCATCCACCGCGCCGCCCCAGAGTACGCTGTAGTCGCCGGCTGCACGCCGACGATCCTGGCGGAAGTAGGTGCGCGTCCCCGCCTCATCCTCGAAGTAGATGCTCACGTGGGCCGCGCGGCGCAGGCTATAGGTGATTTCGGTTACGTCGGCGTCGCCGTCCGCATTGGGCGAGATGGCGTCGGGCGTCAGGCCCGCAGCATAGAGCAGCGGTCCCGCATCAAAGCTTAGCCGCCCGCAGCCGCTGAGCAAGAGCAACAGCAGGGGGGCAATCCATAGAGTTCTGTTCATGGGGTGCAGTCTAGCAGGAAGGGGCGCGGGGTGGCAAGGTTGGGGGGATTGGAGATTAGCCAATCCCCCCAACCTTCATCCTACTCCTTTACCGGCGCATCCGGGTTAGGCCCAAAGTGCTTCAGCATGACGATGGGATCGCTCGTGCTGGGGTTGTGGATGACGACGCCTGCGGCTGCGGGCCCCGCGCCCACGAAGTATTCATCGCAGGTGAACTGGCCGAAGCGAATCAGCGCGGGAGATTCAATCGGCCGATCGTTGAGCGTTCCATGGCCCTGCACAACGATGAAGCCGTAGGGCCCGGCGTCCTGCATGGTCACGGTGCGGCCCGGCAGCACCGTGAGTTCCTTGGCCGCGAAGTAGGGATTGCCGTAGGTGATCCACTTCTCCGAGTAGCCGGCTGCAAACATTTCCGCTTCATCCGTGACGGGGATAGGCGGGCGGAAGTAGGTCTCTTTGAAGTCCGGGTTGAGATTGGCTTCCCAATCCAGCATAGAAACCAGAAAGTCCAAATCATGACGCTTATCGACGGGCACATTTTGAACCACCAGGTCCCATGAAATGGGCACTTCCGCGACCAGAGATTGGAACATGGAGAAGACGTCGCTGGCCCACTGGGGCTCGTAGGTGCAGAGGCTGCCCGGCGCATGGAGGACGCCCGGCGGCACATACCAGCCTGTGCCGGGCTCCAGCCGATAGGCTTTGGAGAGATTGGTGATCTTGTTGTCGCCCAGGTTCCAGATTTCCAGGCAATAGCGGACCTGCTCTTTGGTCGTGCCCGGTTCCAGGCCGAAGTAGGTGTGGGGGAAAGTGCCGCCGTGGTTATTGAGCTGGGGCGGGTAGAAGTAGGCTTCCGGCTTGGGCTCCATGCCGACGAGTTTGGCATATTCTTCGTTTTGATGCAGGTGATGGGGCAGCGGATCCCGGTTATCGAAGAATTTTGAGTACATGGGCCACTTGCCGAAACGGCCCCAGAGATCATCGCCCAGCAGATCGGCCCCCAGCTCCTCGACCGCGTCCTTGAAAAGCGCTTTGTGCGTGTTGTCTCCTTCTTCATGGACGATATAGCTCAGTCCCTCATCCGGCGTCGTCAGCGGACCGTTGTCAGCCTTGGTTGTGGATGAGAGCCAGCGTTCGTCAATGCCGCCCCGGTTGGCGCCGAAGGCATAATAGTCCCGGGGGTCCAGCTTGATGCGTCGTCCGGGAATGCAAAATGAGCGGGGAACCCAGGTCGGAGCCAGGCGTAAAATCCCGCCGCCCGCGTCGAATGCATCCCGAATGATCTGTGCACTACTTGGCTTTGCCATGGATCAAACTCCATAAATTGATTGGGGATTGAGGAAATGCAGGCTTCGCATTTCCTCAATCCCCATATTTTAAATCTGATTCGTCTGTCTTTTCTTACTCAACTTCACCGATCCGCTCGGCCTGGTCCAGATTGTCAGCGCTAATCAGGATCGGCGAGAGAAGATTGATTTCGTTCTCGGGCGTTGCGCCGTCCGTAATAAACGCGGTGATGGTCTGGAGGGCTGTACGCGCCTGGCCGCCGGGGAATTGCTCCACCGTGCCGTAGAGCGCGCCGTCCTGAATCGCTTTGAGTGATTCAGGCAGGGCGTCAAAGCCGATGATGGGAATATCCAGCCCCCGGGCCTGAACGGCTTCGATTGCACCCAGAGCCATATCGTCATTAGCCGCGACAATCGCAGCGGCTTCGGGATTGCTGCTCAGGCAGTTTTCGGTCACGGTCAGACCGCGATCGCGGTTGAACTCGCCCGTCTGCTGGCAAACGACTTCGATGTTGCCCGCGGGATCGATCACGTTGTGCAGGCCGGCGGAACGATCAATCGCGGGCGAAGCGCCGGGCGTGCCCAACAGTTCGATAATCTGCGCGCCGTCGGGGAAGAGGTCGAGGATCGCCTGTCCCTGGGCTTCACCGCCGATTACGTTGTCTGCGCCTACATGACCCAGCAGGCCGGTTACATCCTGCACGCTGCGATCAACTGTTATTACGGGAATGCCGGCATCGATCACCTGCTGGATGACGGGCGCCAGGGCGTCAGCCGTGCGCGGGCTGACGACGAGGCCGTCATAGCCCTTGGCGATGACCGTTTCCAGATCGGCTACCTGCTTGGTGGTGTTGTCCTGGCCGTCCAGCGTGACAATCTCTACATTGCCCATCGAGGCCGCTTCGTCCTTGATCTGCTGCTCCATATGGACGAAGAAAGGAAAGTTTAACCCGGGAATCGAGAAAGCGATGGTCAGGGTTTCTCCTTCTTCTGATGCGGCCGCGTCATCCGCCGGCGCGGCTGCGCCGCTATCGGTCGGCGCTACAGCCGTACACGCGCTCAGCGCCAGCAGCAACACCAATAAAAGCGCAAGCGGTAGAAAAGATCGTTTGTACATGCTGCTTCTCCTTAAAGTTAGGTTGGGTAGAATTTAGGCATTACTACTGTCGTCGCTTGATCAGTTGATCCAGGTAGACTGCCAAAACGATAATAAGCCCGATAATGACTTGCTGGTAGTAGGGCGACACGTTCATGAGCGTAAGGCCGTTGTTGAGCACGCCAATGAGAAGCACGCCCACAAGCGTGCCGAAGATGCCGCCTTCGCCGCCGAAGAGGCTAGTCCCGCCGATAACGACTCCCGCGATCACCGTCAGCTCGTAGCCCATGCCCGCAATGACTTCGGCCGAGTTCAGGCGGGACGAAAGGAGGAAGCCCGACAGGCCGGCGAAAAAACCGATGATGAGATAGACGCTGGTGATAATGGCGTCAACTTTGAGGCCTGATAAGCGCGCCGCCTCCATGTTGCCGCCTACAGCGTAAATATAGCGGCCGTAGCGAGTGTAGCGCAGCACGATAAATGCGAGGAGCGCAAAGACGGCGAAGATGATGACCGGAATGGGCACCGGGCCGATTAGCCCCTGGCCGAAACGGGTGTACTCGGGCGGGAATGAGCTGATGGGCTGGCCTTTGGCAAAGACGAGCGCCATGCCCCGGAAGGCGGAGAGCCCGCCCAGCGTCACGATAAATGCAGGAACCTTCAGCTTGCTGATGGCCAGTCCCTGAAGCAAGCCGCCCAATAAGCCGACGATTACGGCCGCGGCAATAGCCCCGGCCACGCCGAATCCGCTTTTGAACGCGGCTGCGCCCGCTACGCCTGCCAGCGCCAGGAGCGAGCCAACCGAGAGATCGATGCCGGCCGTCAAAATAACGAACGTCATGCCCAGAGCCAGCAAGCCGTAGATGGAGACCTGACGCAGGACGTTAAAGATGTTGATGGAGGTAATGAACGCGGGCTCCATTACGGCAAAGATGATGCAGATGATGATGAGTACGCCAAACGCGCCGAACTGGCTGGCGTATGCCGTCCAGTTGAAGCTGCGGCGCGGCGCAGCGACCTGTGCGTTGTCAGATATATTGGGACCGCTCACGAGACCGGCGCTCCTTCTATGACGGCGGTTGATTGGGTCATGGACTTGCGTAAGGTGCAATAGTGCATAAGCGTCTCGAGCGTGGCTTCATCCGGACGCAGATCGGCTGTAATGCGCCCTTCCGCCATGCAGAGAATGCGATCGCACATTGCCAGTAATTCGGGGAATTCAGACGAGATCATGATGACGGCGATGCCCTGGCGGGCCAACTCGTGCATTAGTTCAAAAATTTCCGCCTTTGCGCCCACATCAATACCGCGCGTCGGTTCATCCATAATCAAAATTTTGGGGTTCATCATGAGCCACTTGGCGATGACGACTTTTTGTTGATTGCCTCCGCTCAGGTTGACCACGCGCTGTTCCGGGCTGGGCGTGCGAATCTCAAAATTGTCGATGTATTCGTCTACCAGATTGCGTTCCCGCTTTAGCTGCACAAATTCCATGCGGCTGATTTCGGGTAATTTAGGCAGGGTCATGTTGACATCGACTGCCAAATCCAGAATCAAGCCTTGTCCCTTGCGATCTTCGGGCACCAGCCCCATGCCCAGCCGGATGGCGTCGCTCGGGGAGCGAATATCGGCGACTTGTCCCTCAATGAGAATCTCGCCGGCGGTACGCTTGTCTGCTCCGAAAAGAACGCGCGCCAGTTCGGTGCGCCCTGCGCCGACCAACCCGGCCAGGCCCAGAATTTCGCCCTTGCGCAGCGACAGGCTGACGTTGTCCAGCACGATTGCGTCCGGATTCAGGGTTGTGCCGATGCGGATGATGTCACGCGCTTCCAGTACGGTCGCACCCTCTTCCCGCTCGGCATCACCGGGTGTGTGATGAAAAAACTGATCCAGCGTACGCCCCACCATCAGGCGAATGAGTTCTTCCCGATCCGAATGCGCGGTCGTTACTTCGCCCACCGTCTGGCCGTCCCGCATCACGGTGACGCGGTCGCAAATGTCCAGGACCTCTTCCAGGCGATGGGAGATAAAGATGATGCCCACGCCGTCGTCGCGCAATTTGCGCATGACGTGGAAAAGGCTCGCAACTTCGGTTTCACTCAGCGAGGAGGTCGGCTCGTCCATGATGATAACCCGCGCATCCATCGAGAGCGCCTTGGCGATCTCCACCATCTGCTGTTCGGCTACCGACAGCGTGCGGACCACCGCGGTCGGGTCCAGGCTCACGTTCAGGCGATTGAGCAGGCGCCGGGTCTCCTGGGCCAGGAGGCTGCGATTAACAAAGAATGGAGGGCCCGGCTCGTGGCCGATAAAGACATTCTCCATAATCGTCAGATTGGGCATCAGGTTCAATTCCTGATAGATGATGGTGATGCCCAGTTGCTGTGCATGATACGGGTTGTGGATGGTGACCGGACGGTTGTGATAGAGGATAGAACCACCGTCGGGGGCGTAGACGCCGGACAATATTTTCATGAGGGTGGATTTTCCCGCCCCATTCTGGCCGATGAGGCCCAGAATTTCGCCGCGTCCAACCGTCAGGTTTACATCCTGTAACGCCTGTACGCCGGGGAAGGCCTTTGATATGTCCTGAGCGTGCAGCAAAATATCTTCGGATGTGGACGACATGATCATGCCTGCCTTACACCGTTTTAGAATCAGTTTTTTTGAGGATGTCACTACGGTAGCACAATCCTCATTCTGTTGTCAACGCTTACGAAAAAGCGGCCTTCGGCTTTGGAAGAGGTTTTGGAGGGAGAGGAGAGGGCGGAGGATTAGAGATTAGCTGTTGGGAGATTGGCGGTTGGGAAATTGGCAGTTGGGAGATTGGCGGTTGGGAGATTGGCGGTTGG
>JAGRCP010000122.1:0-10990 GCA_020433455.1 Caldilineaceae bacterium
AAGCTGAACATGGCCCAGCTTTCCCACGACTTTGCCGTGGAGTATACTCAGCCCTTCCAGAGTAAAACCATGTTGGATGTTTTCTGCGTTACGGTTGCGCTCATGTTCGGCACCGCGGGTCTGCCCCACGTCATTACCCGCTTCTACACCGTGCCCAACGTGCGAGCCGCGCGTTATTCAGCCGGCTGGGCGTTGCTTTTCATCGCCATTCTGTATACTACGGCTCCGGCCATCGCCGCTTTTGCCCGCTACAACATCTTTGATACGCTGGACAACGCCACCATCGTCAATGTAATTGCAGGCGATAAGCAGGATGTCTACGAACTTCAGTATTCCGATGGTACGCCCGTCACTTGGGCGACAAGTTGGCAGCACACCGGTCTTCTAGCCTTTGTGGACAAGAACGGCGACGGGAAGATCGAATTTCGCCCGGGCGCGGCCTTTAACGGCACCGACTTCAAATCACCCTCGGACAACGCCAATGAAGTCTACTTTGACCGGGACATCATCGTGTTGGCCAATCCGGAAATCGCCCAACTGGCGCCCATCGTGATCGCGTTGGTGGCGGCCGGCGGTCTGGCCGCAGCCCTTTCCACCGCATCGGGCCTGCTTCTGGCCATGTCCTCGGCCGTCTCGCACGACATCTATTACCGGGTGATTCGGCCGGACGCAACCGAGAGTCAGCGCCTGCTGGCCGGTCGTATCATGATTCTGTTGGCCATTCTGTTGGCCGGCTGGTTTGGAATCCACCCGCCTGGATTTGTGGGTCAGGTGGTGGCCATCGCCTTTGGCCTGGCCGCCGCCAGCAACTTCCCGCCGATTCTGTTGGGCATCTTCGACAAGCGGACCAACAGCACGGGCGCGATTGCCGGCTTGCTGGTCGGTTTCGGCTTCACCTTTATCATGGTGTTGCTCATGAAATCCGACGCCATCTTCGGCACGGCCACGCCCATCGTACCTGACTTCTTCGGCATCAGCGCCGAAGGGATCGGGGCCATCGGCATGGTGCTCAATCTGGTGATTGCCTATGCTGTCTCGCGCATGACGCCGCCGCCGCCCCAGGAAATTCAGGACCTGGTGGAGAGCGTCCGTCTTCCCAGCGGCATAGGCGAGGCCGCCGCCCACTAAGTTAAGTATTTTACGCCGAACCGTATTGCCCCCCATGCGCCCGATGCGCATGGGGATAACCCAGGGGACGCCTTAGCGTCCCCTGCCGCTTTTGCCTTATTGGGGAATGCGTTCGTATTATTTCCGTTTTCATTCCGTAAAAGACGCTATGCAACTTCGTGCCTTTTTGGGCGACTGCCCGCCTTTTGATCGCTTGACGGACGCTGAATTGACCGCAGCGGCTGCCGCCTTTGACGCGATTCGCGTTGCGCGCAACGTCCGCATTCTGGCGCAGGGCGGCGCGCCCAGCGACTATCTGTACCTTATCGGAGAAGGTGAGGCGACGCTATCCAGCGACGGCCAAATCCTGCAAATTTTGAAGCAGGGCGATCTTTTCGGCTATCCGTCCGTGTTGGGCGAGACGGCCCCCCTGCACAACGTCGATACGACTGCCGACTCTTTGCTTTATCGCCTGCCTGAAGCGGATTTTCGCAGGGCTTTAGAAAACTCGGCCTTCTCCCGCTATTTCTTCAGCAGCTTGAGCGAGCGACTGCGGCGGGCCTTCGCCCAGAGCAGCAATGCCGCGCCGGACCTAAGCCTGGCCATGGCCGTCAAGCATATCGCCAACCTGCACCCTCTTTTTATTCCGCCTGCAGCGACCGTGCAGCAGGCAGCCCAGGCTATGCGCACGGCGAACGCGTCTTCAGCCCTCATTGACGGGGAAACACGCGGCATCGTTACGGATCGGGACTTGCGCAACCGCGTCCTGGCGGAGGGATTACCCCCGACTACATCTGTACAGAAAGTAATGTCCGCCCCGCTCGTCACGCTGGATTCGGATGCGACCGTCTTCGGCGCGCTCACCGTTATGCTGGAGAAGGGCATTCACCACTTGGCGCTTGCGGAAGAGGGTGAAATTGTGGGCGTAGTCAGCGCCGACGATTTTATACGCCAGCAGGCCCGGGGGCCTCTTTATTTGCAACAAAAGCTGGAACGGGCGACCGCTCCCGCGCTTTTCCATCATTACGCTGAGGAGATTACGACGGCGGTCGATTCGCTGGCCCGGAGCGGATTGAATGCCGCCGAGATTGGCCGCATTATCTCCCGGCTAAACGACACGCTGGTTGCGCGTCTGGCCCAAATGGCCGAAGCGGAGATGGGCCCGCCCCCCGTTTCCTATGCCTGGATTGTATTCGGGTCGGAGGGCCGATCCGAGCAAATGCTCCTCACGGATCAGGACAATGGCCTGGTCTATGCGGCGGATGAGCCGGGCGCAGGCGCCTACTTTGCCGCATTGGCGGAGCGGGTCGCCAACGGCTTGATCGGCGCGGGATTCCCCCCCTGTCCCGGCGGGTACATGGCGACCAATTGGTGCAAACCGCTGAATGAGTGGCAATCGATTTTCTCCCGCTGGATCGGGCAGCCCACGCCCGAAGCGCTCATGGAGGCAAGCATTTTCTTTGATTTCCGCCCCGTGTACGGCGATCTGTCCCTGGAGTCGCTGGAAGCAATTCTCAGCTCCGCCCGGAACAACGGTCTCTTTATTGGGCATATGGTGCGGGCAGCCCAATCTTTTAATCCGCCGCTGGGCTTCTTCAACCGGCTGCGCAGCGATGACGGGCGTATCGATATCAAGCACGGCGGAATCGCGCCTATTGTGGGGCTGGCTCGAGCGTGCGCCCTGGCGGCCGGCTCGCGCGAGCGCTCTACGCTGGAGCGGCTGGTCGCCGCGGCCGACGCCGGCGCCATGAGCCGGGAGGGGGCCGACAATCTGGCCGAGACCTTTCAATTTCTGCTGCGCCTGCGCTTGAAAGAGCAAATGGCCGCCATTCGCGCCGGCAAGCCGCCCTCTAATGATATTGTTGTGGATGACCTTTCTTCATTGGAAAAGCGTCACCTGCGTGATGCGCTTCTGGTCATCCGGCAGATGCAGGACGGCGTCGGCTCTGCGTATAACACGGACGTCTTGCGCTAAGGCCTGAACCGCGGGGTTCCGACGATGATATCAACGAGTTAAATTGTCGTCGTTTTTAATGCAAATTGTAAGCTGTTTCGGCTTGTTTGTGTCATCTGTCGTTTATCACCTATTATCTATGGCATTATCTTGTGATCGGTTCAAACATCAGTTCAAAGAGCGAGGAAGCGAATATGAAAAAGCAAGTCCTCATCGTGGACGACGAGCCGAACATCGTCATTTCATTAGAGTTCCTCGTAGAGCAGGCCGGCTATGACGTGGCGATTGCGCTTGGCGGTTATGATGCGTTAGAGAAGATCGAACGCTATACGCCGGATCTAATGCTGCTGGATATTATGCTCCCCGATATCGACGGGTTTGAGGTTTGCCGCCGCGTGCGGCGGTCGTCGGACCTGGCCTCCCTGAAAATTATTATGCTGACGGCCAAAGGACGCGAAGTCGAGATCGCCAAAGGGCTGGCCCTGGGTGCGAACGCCTACATTACAAAACCATTCTCTACCAAATATTTGTTGGAGGAGATTGAGCGCCAGTTGGCTGACTCTATCCCGGAAAACATCTAATTGCCATGCAGCGTACCCGGTGGACCTACGCCATTGTTATCGGCGCGTCCTTTTTCCTGTTGCTGGGGGCGGCATCAGGCTGGCTGTACGCGCGCTGGCAAATGCGCATGATTGCCGGCTCCGGCATGGCGGGCATGACGGACCTCCAACGTTTGCTTCCGCTGGGCGTCTTGCTCTTGCTGTGGGTAATGAGCGCCCTGTGGCTGACCCGCTTTCTTCGCCACTATATTTTTCAGATTCGTCGTCTTAATCAGGACGCCCGGCTGGCGCTTACGGCCAATCACGCGCACCGGGCTGCGGTAGAGGGGCCTGCCGTGTTGCGCGCCCTGGGCGAAACCATCAACGCTTACGGCGCGCGGTTTCAGCTTCTCCGGGCCGAGCGGGACGAGGAGATTGCCCGCGCTCGGGCCGATCTGACCGCCGAACGAAACCTGCTGGCCACACTCATGGCCGAGCTGGGCGACGCCGTGCTGGTCTGCAATTGGGACGGCACGATCCTCCTCTACAACCGCAGCGCCCGCCGTTTGCTCAGTCAGGGCGAACAGGACGCGTCAGGCTTTGTGGGGCTGGGGCGCTCCATCTTCGGACTGCTGGATCGGGATGCCGTTAACCACGGCATCGAGCAGTTGCGCGCTGGGATGGACCGTTCTGACCAGCTGCCCGTCTCCTTTCTGGCCGCGATGGTCAACGGCCGCCTCGTACGCGTGGGCATGGTGGAAACGGGCGCAAACCGCTCATCTCCCGACCAGTCGGACGGATTTATCCTCACCCTGCAGGATATGACCCAAAGCATTGAAGCCAGCAGCCGCCGCGACTTTATCCTCCAACGCATGACGGAGCAGATGCGCGCCGCGCTGGGCGGCATTCGTGCCGCCAGCGAGACGCTCGCAGCCTATCCGCATATGGAGCCGGATCGCCGCCGCGCCTTTGATCGGGCCATCCATGATGAAGCGCAGAAGTTAAGCGCTGAGCTGGACGCCACCATGCAGGCCTACGCCCAGGACCTCAAGGCTCAGTGGCGGCTGGAAGTCATGCCCGGCAACGATCTGCTGCGGGCGGTTGCGCGCCAGGCCGAGCGCCGCCTGAGTATCCGCTTGACCGCGGAACCGACCGATGATGCGCTGTGGCTGCGGGTGGACAGCTACGCTATGGTTCACGGCGTCATGACCCTTTTGCAGCGCCTGCGCGACGATTTTGGGATCGCAGCAGGAACGCTACGTCTCCAGGTTGTCAATGCCGGCGAGCAGAGCGCGCGCCGGCTGGCTGCGTTTGACCTGACCTGGCCCGTGGAGCATTTGGGCATGGAAATGTGGCAGGCGTGGAGCGAACACGCCTATATTGTGGACAGTGGTGATGCCACCCTGACCTTGCAGGAAGTCGCTGAGCGACACGGCGGGGCCGTCTGGTTCCAGGCCGATGCGCGTGCGGGCATTGCCTATTTTCGCCTGTTGCTGCCGGCTGCCGAGCCGCCGCCCGCCCCCGTGAATGCGCTTGAAGAGACCGGTGAATACGAACAGGTAATCAGCCGCCCGGTCTATTATGATTTTGATCTTTTCCACCAGCCCGGCCAGCAGCCTAAGCAGGATCAGGAATTGCTGACGCTCCTCGCCTATACCGTGTTTGACACGGAGACTACCGGCCTCGATCCGACCCGGGATGACATTATTAACATCGGCGCGGTGCGGATCGTCAATGGGCATCTGCTGCATCAGGAGGCCATCGACTACCTGATTGATCCCGGACGCTCGATTCCCCCGGCCGCGACGGCCATTCACGGCATCACCAATGAGATGGTCATGGGGAAGCCCAGCATTGATGTCGTTTTGCCCCGTTTTGCCCGCTTCGTAGACGCGACCGTTCTGGTCGCCCACAACGCCGCTTTTGATCTGCGCATTCTGCAAAATTACGCGGACACAACCGGCGTACGCCTCATCAATCCCGTATTGGATACGCTGCTCCTCTCCGCGGTCGTGCATCCTGACGAGACCGACCATAGCCTGGAAGCCATCGCCCGGCGTCTGGGCGTTCAGGTAAAAGGGCGCCACACGGCGCTGGGCGATGCCGTACTTACCGCCAAAGTCTTTCAGGGCCTGGTGCAACTTCTTATCTTTCAGGGCATTACCACCTTAGGCGCGGCTCGGGCCGCGGCCCAGGAGACGTACTTCGCGCATATCGCATATTGACGGTTTTTGGGGCATGGCGCGCGGCCTGAGATGTGGTGTGGTGTGTGTAGGGGTATCGTTACGCATCACGTCTCAGCGTTTTTATAAAGGCGTTCTCTGCATTCTACGCCTATGCTACGCCTTACGGGTGATCCGCCAACGTGGGCAAGCCGGGGCTTGATCGTCGCGCGCGCCAATCCTATAATCGGGAAGAGAGGGATAATCTATTCATGCAGCATCCTCCCAAATCCGTCTTGACGACCCTTGTTCTACTGGTGATCAACGTCGTCTTCTGGCTCATTTTTGCCCTCATCATGGCGCTGGGCGGCGTTCGTCCGCTGGCGAATGCGGGCGCAATTCGGTGGATAATGGCCGGTCTGGCGTTTGGCGCTTCTGTGGCATTGGGCGCCACGGTCGTTTTTTTGCGTAGGCGTAACCGACTTGCCTTCTATTTTGGGGTTCTGCTGCTTTCCGTCATTGCCGTTCTTTCCGCCACGGATGAGTTTGGTCCGCTGGATCTTTTCACCTTCCTGATCAGCTTTATCCCTCTTGGGTTGATGGCGAAGGATCGATTTTGGTATCTCCATCAAGCGGAATCGCTCTAAAACAAAACATAAATACGCAATGGGGTGTTGGAGATCAAGTTAAATACTCAGGAGTCAGTAATGGATTCACCTGCAAAAAAACGCGATACAGCAACCGTTAGCCGCCGGGATTTGCTGCGCGGCGGCGCAGCGACGGCGGTGATTACCGCGGCTGCCGTTGCCGAAACTCGGTCCATGTACGGGCAGGACGCTCCAGACGCGGATACGCCGCTCATGCGCTCGGCGCGCAGCGTGGTCCGGCTGCTGGATGACATGCCGGAAACGCCTCCCGTCGGGGTGATCGCCCTGAACCGTGCGGCCTTTGGCCCCCGGCCGGGCGAACTGGATTATAGGTACTTTGCCGAATTGGGCGATAGCGATGACGCGCGCCTGCAAGCGTTTGTCGATCAACAGCTAAACCCGGCAGGCATTGACGACAGCGCGTGCGAAAACCGCATTGCCGCGCAGGGCTTTACCACCCTCAACAAGTCTCTCAGCCAGTTATGGGCCGACCACGTCGTGGCGGATGTGGATTGGGGCGAGCGTATCCGTCCGGCCCGGGAGACCGAGCAGGCCGCCTGGCTGCGGGCTGTCTACAGTAAGCGCCAGCTTGTGGAAGTGCTGGCCGACTTTTGGCACAATCACTTTAACGTCTACGGCTTTGAGTACTGGAGCGCCCCCATCTGGAGTCATTACGATCGGCAGGTAATTCGGGCCAATATGCTGGGCAACTTCCGCACGTTTCTGGGCGCGGTCGCCAAACACCCGGCCATGCTCTATTTTCTTGATAACACCACCAATACGTCGGCGGGCCCGAATGAGAATTTCGCGCGGGAACTGTTTGAACTACACACCATGGGGGCCGAAAATTACCTGGGCGTCGTTGAGGACCGTAACGATGTGCCTCTGGACGATCAGGGGCGGCCCGTAGGTTATATCGACAAGGATGTCTATCAGGCCACCGAGTGCTTCACCGGCTGGACCGTTGATCGGGATACGGGCGAATTCTCCTTCCACGAAAATGATCATAGCCGCTACGAAAAGATAGTGCTTAATACCAGCATCGGCGATTTTTTGGGGCAGCAGGACGGCGAAATTGTGCTGGATTTGTTGGCCGATCATCCCGGTACGGCGCGCCATATTGCGCGCAAACTCTGCCGACGACTCATCAGCGACGAGCCGCCGGAAAGCGTGGTTCAGGCCGCGGCTGACGTTTTTCACGCCCAGCGCGACGCCCCGGATCAACTCAAGCGGGTTGTCCGCACGATCCTGCTGTCTGATGAATTTCGCACCACCTGGGGGCAAAAGGTAAAGCGCCCCTTTGAATATTCCGTGTCCATCCTGCGTGCGGGCAAAGCGGAATTTGTGTTCAACGATCACTTCAGCTGGAACTACGGGCGCATGGGGCAGTCTCTCTTCCAATGGTATCCGCCTGACGGCTATCCGGATAACCGGAACGCCTGGACAGGAACCATGCCCATTCTTCAACGCTGGAAGCATTGTAACTGGCTTGCCGAATGGACGTATGAGGACGGCCCGAACGAGGGCGACTATCGTCTGCGTTTTGAGCAGGAGATGCCGGGCGATCGAACCACACCCAACCAGATTGTCGATTTTTGGAGCCAACGCCTGCTGGGGCGCAGCCTGCCCGCACAGGAACGCGGGTCCATCGTAAATTTCATCGCCCAGGGGCGCAATCCGGACTTTGCCCTGCCGGCCGATCTGGTCGGCGAGCGCACCCGCTTCACGGTTGCGCTCATGATGATGGCCCCCTCTTTTTTGTGGCGATAAGGAGATAATTCATGTTTAAACCTTCCCGACGCGGCTTTATGGTCGGCTGTTCCGCTGCCATCGCCGCTTTTACCGGCGGCCTGACGTTTACGGCCTTCGGCAGCCCTGCGGATGAACCCAATCACGATATTTTGCTGACCGTCTTTCTGCGCGGCGGTATGGACGGCCTGAGCGTGGTCGCTCCCATCGGCGGCGCGGACCGGGGCTACTACGAAGCGAATCGCGAGAATCTGGCCGTGCCCGCGGGCGGCGAGGGCGGCCTGCTCCAGTTGGATAATCGTTTCGGCCTCCATCCAGCGGCTGCGCCCCTGCTCGATCTCTATCAGGCAAACAAGCTGGCCGTCATCCATGCTGCGGGATTGACCAGCGATACCCGCAGTCACTTTGACGCCATGCAGTATATGGAATTGGGAACGCCCGGGAGTAAAAGCACGACCAGCGGCTGGCTGACGCGTCACCTGGCAACCCTGTCCAGCATGCCCGATGATGTCATCATTCCCGTCATGGCGTCGGGCAATCTTCAGCCCGATTCCCTGCGCGGCAATCGGGAGACCATCGGGATGACCAGCCCCGATGACTTCACCTTTAGCGGACATTGGCGCTATCGGGATCTCCAGCGCCAGGCCCTGCGCGACCTCTACACCGGCGATTCATGGCTCCACGCCGCGGGCGAACAGACGCTCAACGCAGTCGATGTGGTTGAGTACGCCAATCCCGGCGACTACACGCCGGAGAACGGCGCCGAATATCCCTCAGATTCTTTTGGTCGGGGGCTGCAAACCGTGGCGCAGGTGATCAAGATGCAGCTCGGCTTGCGAGCGGCTACCATCGATTTGGGCGGATGGGACACCCATGAATATCAGGGCGACCAAGGCAGCGGCTATTTTGCCGATCGGCTGGGCGTCTTATCCCGGGGACTGCACGCGCTCATGCTGGACCTGAGTAATTCGGCCGGAACGGATCATTCCCGACGACTGACGGTGGTCGTCATGAGCGAGTTTGGGCGCAGCTTCCGGGAAAACGCCAGTCGGGGCACGGATCACGGTCACGGCAACGTCATGTTTGTCCTGGGCGGGACGGTCAACGGCGGGCAGGTCCACGGCCTTTGGCCCGGCCTTGCCCCGGAGCGACTTTACGACCGACGCGATCTGGAGATTACCACCGACTATCGCCGCGTGCTCAGCGAAGTCATGATTCGCCGCTTCGGCAATCCCAACCTGGGCGTCGTTTTCCCCGGCTATGCTGATTACCAGCCTCTGGGCGTTGTACGCGGTACAGATATTGCGGCCAATTACAGCACTGAGCCGGTTGATACGCCGCCCGTTGAAGATCCGGGCGGTACGATCCCCAATAATCCCACGCCCACGCCCACGCCCATTCCCGTACCCGATAATATGGACGAGCGGGTCTTTATGCCGGTAGTGAGTCGGTAGGGGGAAGATTGGTTGACTTGTTGACCTGGCGACTTGTTGACTTGTTGGCCGGTTAGCTGGTTGAATTGGTACGTGAAACAAATCAACCAATCACCCAATCACCCCGCCGAAGGAGTCGTACCATGCCGTTTTTTGACATTGCCTCACGCGAGAGCCGCCCTATCACGCCTGAAATTTCCATGCGCACGTTCTGGGGCGAGCAGATGTTGCTCTCTTACGCTGTGCTGGAGCCGAACGCGGTTCTGCCGCTTCACAGTCATCCCCATGAGCAGGCCGGCGTCATTCTCAGCGGCGAGTTGACCCTGACTTTGGGCGATGAAACCCGCACCCTTAAATCCGGCGACATCTACCTCGCGCCCGGCGGGCTTGAGCACGAAGGGCTGGCCGGTCCCGAAGGCTGCGTGGCGCTGGATATCTTTTCGCCCGTGCGCGAGGAATACGCGTACTGAGCACCCTGCACAAACCGCATCCGCCGGCGTGGTGAGTGGATCAACTTCTCCTGAATCACCCATCACGCCGGTTCCCGCGCTCCCCAATTTCTCCTTTCTGATTTCTCATTTTCCCTTACCCCCCTCTGCGTTTTCAGACTCTGCGCCGGTTGCTGGTATGATTAGGCAACCTTCGTTGGCGTGAACAATACTTTTTCTTCGCTCATTGCCAAACATGCGCGCCATCAACTAAATTTATGCCGACTTCGCAATGGTGAAAGGATAATTTTATGGCTGGAAAAGACTTTTTTAATGCACGCGATACCTTCGATACCGGTAGTGGCGAAGCCGTCATTTATCGTATTGCTGCGCTGGAAGAACAGGGCGTCGCCAATGTTGCCCGTCTTCCCTTCTCCATCAAGGTTTTGTTGGAGGCGGCATTGCGCCAGGCGGACGGTTTTGAGATTACAGAAGAGAACGTCAAGACCATCGCCAACTGGGGACCGGAGACCGCGGGCAAGGTCGAGATTCCCTTCAAGCCCGCCCGCGTCATCTTGCAGGACTTCACCGGCGTGCCCAGCGTGGTGGATCTGGCCGCGCTGCGCAGCGCCATGGCGCGCCTGGGCGGCGATCCCCAAAAGGTGAATCCTCACGTCCCGGTGGATCTGGTCATCGATCACTCGGTGCAGGTGGACCGGTTCGGCAGTCGTTTCGCCCTCTTCTACAACGCCGAGCGCGAATTCGAGCGCAACATCGAACGTTACGAGTTCCTCAAGTGGGGACAGCAGGCGCTGGACAACTTCCGCGTTGTGCCACCCGCCACCGGCATCGTCCATCAGGTCAACCTGGAATACCTGGCCAAGGGCGTGCAGTTGACGCCCGAAAACGGCAATGGCACCATGGTCGCCTATCCCGATTCGCTGGTGGGCACCGACAGCCACACCACCATG
>JAGRCP010000122.1:11048-11174 GCA_020433455.1 Caldilineaceae bacterium
GCCAGCCCATCTACATGCTCATGCCTGAGGTAATCGGCTTCAAGCTGACGGGCGAACTGCCCGACGGCGCGACCGCGACCGATCTCGTGCTGCGGGTGACGGAGATGTTGCGCAAGAAGGGCGTGG
>JAGRCP010000123.1 GCA_020433455.1 Caldilineaceae bacterium
TCCTGGTAGCCGGTATTGGCGGCCAGGACCAAAATCAGCATGGTGAAGAGCTGAACCCAGTAGTAGACAATGCCGTTGCCCGTGACCATGCGGGTCATCTGGGAGAGAATGCTGTCGTGCTCCGACGGCACGATGGAGAGATGGGTGGCCAGAAAGGAGATGCCCAGAAAGAGGGTCATGGCAATGACGCCCATCCAGACCATGGTGGTGGAGGCGTTTTTGGCTTCCGGCGGCTTAAACGCCTGCACGCCGTTGCTGATGGCTTCAATGCCCGTCAGCGCGGTACACCCCGCGGCAAAGGCGCGTAAAACCAGCCAAATATAGGCGAACTGGCTGAGTCCGTCGGTCGGGGGAATCTGCACCGGATGGGGAGAAAGCGGCTGTCCCGCCAGGCCCGTATAGCGGACAAGCCCCGTAATGATCACCACCAGCACGCCGCCGATAAAAGCATAGGTGGGCAGGGCAAAGATGGAGCCGCTTTCCCGAACGCCGCGCAGGTTGACCCAGGTCAACAGCACAATCGCGAGGAGGGCCAATGCCAGGCGGTGATCGGCCAGCGACGGGAACGCCGACGTAATGGCTCGGATTCCGGCGGAGACCGATACCGCGACGGTCAACGTGTAATCGACCAGCAGCGCGGCCGCGGCAAAGAGGGAGGGCATGACGCCCAGGTTATCTTTTGTGACCGTATAAGCTCCCCCGCCTTGGGGATAGTGCTGAATCGTCTGCACATAGCTGAAGATGACGAGTATAATCAGGACCGCGATACAGATGGCGACGGGCATGGTCAACTGCAGGGCGCCGCTGCCCAGCAGGATGAGGACGCTCATGATGGCTTCGGTAGCGTAGGCGTTGCTGCTGATGGGGTCTGAAGCAAAGACCGCCAGAGCCCGCACGTTGTCCAGCCGTTCGTGAATTTCCGCACTGTTGGGGAAAGGCGGGCCGAAGAGGAATTCTTTGGTATTATCCCAGGTAAATCTTTTGCTTTGCGAAGCGGACATCTCTGACTTTCTCCTGCCTGTGTTGCGAGGCCTCTTGTTGACGCAGAAAATTAGTGCTTACGAAATTAGCGGGGCTGTTTGACACGCGAAGCATGATGCGTCACGAAGCGTATCCTCAGGCATCACGTCTCAAATAGTCATGTGTATCCCGTTGTTCAACCCTATAATATCCGGTCGAACCAAAAATATCCAAGGCCTGTATTATAGCGCGGCAGTAGATTTTCGCGTATGGAAGCTGAGGCATTTTGTTTATGGCCCCGGCGCATGGTACTGTAAACCGACTTACACCTTCATCTATACATAAAGACCTGCGTAAAACCTATCGACGGGAGGAAACCCATGGACGTCCCAATTCAGGCGGATGTGGAATGCCGTGATGGTCATTGCGGCCAATCAACCCGCATTATCTTCAAGCCCGACACCGATGAGATAACCCACATTGTGGTGCGCCAGGGCGGCATTTTCGGCGAGGAGCGCATTGTTCCCCTGGAGTATGTGACGGAAACTACGCCCAAAACTATCCGGCTGCGCGCCGGCAAGGAGGAGCTGGAGAAGTTCCCGCCTTTCCTCGAAACCGACTATGTGCCCGTAGACGCAGTGGACCCGACCACCCTCTGGCCGGATGCAGAAGGCATTGGAACCTATCCTATGCCCATCTCGCGCGAGAACATTCCCGGCGATGAACTCTCCCTGTTCAAAGGCATGGCCGTGGAAGCGACCGACGGCCGGGTCGGGCGCGTGGACGAGTTTTTGCTGGACCCTGCCAACAATCAGATCAGCCACGTGGTCATGCGCGAGGGCCACCTGTGGGGCGCAAAGGATGTGGTCATTCCGGTGACGCAGATCCAGCGCATCGATGAAGACGCCGTCTATCTGACCCTGAGCAAGCATGAGGTGGAAGAGCTGCCTGGAAAATCTCTCCGGGAGGAATAGGCGGCAAAACCCCGCAGGGATCAATAACACGAATCGTTACAGCACAGCCTCCGGGAGGCTTCTCTCTGGAACTGTTGCGTTTCCCGCAGATCCTCCCGGAGGGATCTGTACTAATCGATAACAGAGCAGGTTTCCCGACACTTGCTCTGTTATCCGTCCCCGTCCCATTGAATAGTCATCTTCTCCCCCCGCCAATTTTCGTTACCGATTCCCGATCGCATACACTATTTGATTCATCGCGTCCGTCGCGTTCAACGGTCTGACGCGCATTTATCTTTGTTTGTTTTATCTGTTCTATTTGCGGAGTGTGGAATCTATGAAGCTTGTAACTGAATGGCTGGCCCTGGTGCGCAGGGAGTTTACCGGCTATGGCGCCGGAACGTTTCAGCAGGACCTGCTCGCCGGGCTGACCGTGGCCGCGGTCGCGTTGCCCCTGGCGCTGGCCTTTGGCGTTGCTTCGGGCGCGGATGCCGCGGCCGGATTGGTGACGGCCATTATCGCGGGCGTGCTCCTGGGTATTCTCGGCGGCTCGCCCTATCAAATTTCCGGGCCCACGGGCGCCATGTCTGCGGTGCTCATTGTCTTGACCGCGCGTTACGGCGTGGAAGCCGTCTGGATGGCGGGCGTGCTGGCGGGTATCGTTCTGCTCCTGCTGGGCATCTTCCGGCTGGGGCGGGTGGTTTCGCTCATCCCCGCGCCGGTGATTTCGGGCTTTACTTCCGGCATTGCCCTCATCATCGCGTTCGGCCAAATCGACAACGCGCTGGGGATCAAAACGCCGCCGGCCGAGAACGTCATCGCCAAGCTTGAGTATTACTTCGCCCATGGCGTGACGCCCAACTGGTTCGCCGTGACGATCACCTTGCTCTCCATGGGGGTCATGCTGCTGTGGCCCCGGCTCAAGGGCGTAGAGCGGATTCCCGGTTCCCTGGCGGCTATTGTCATAGCAACCCTCGTCGTGATTCTGACAGCTCAGGACGTCCCGACCATCGGCGCGATCCCCCGCACCATCCTGTTGGAGAACCGCCTGGACGTACGCAATCTTCCCTGGGGAACCTTGCCCCACCTCATCGTGCCCGCCATCTCGGTGGCCGCATTGGGCGCGATTGAGAGCCTGCTTTGCGGCGCGGTGGCCGGCAACATGACGGGAATCCGCCTGCATAACAATGTGGAGCTGGCTGCCCAGGGCATCGGCAACATCATCATTCCCTTTTTTGGCGGCGTCCCGGCCACGGCGGCCATTGCCCGAACCAGCGTTAATGTGAAGAGCGGGGGCGTCACACGACTGGTGAGCGTCATTCATGGGCTGGTTTTGCTGGGGGCGGCGCTGCTCTTTGGTAGCCTCATTGGTCGCGTGCCGCTGGCGGCGCTGGCGGGCGTGCTCATGGTCACGGCGTGGCGCATGAACGAATGGCACGCCATCCGCTTCTTCTTTGGGCGGCGGCTCAAACACGCCATCGCTGCCTTTCTCATCACCCTGGTGGCCACCGTTTTGCTCGATTTGACCCAGGCGATTTTGATTGGCTTTGGCATCAGCACCCTGGTTTTTATGGAACAAATGAGCGAACTGCAAATCTCGCGCCGTCCGGTGGAAGCGGAACGATTGGGTCTGGCGGCGCCCACGGCGGCGCACGATGTGAGCGTCTACTACCTCAGCGGGCCGCTCTTTTTTGCCGCAGCGCGCCGCCTGCTGGAGACGGTGGAAGGGCAGGATGGGCCAGACGCTACGTTGATTTTGTCGGTGCGCGGTGTGCCGCTGGTGGACGCCACGGGCATCGAGGT
>JAGRCP010000124.1 GCA_020433455.1 Caldilineaceae bacterium
GCGCGGTCATGCCGCCCATCCACCTTTCGACAACCTACGTACGCGGCAATGAGGGCGAATTCGTCTATTCGCGCACCAGGAACCCCACCCGTTTGGCCCTGGAAAGCTGCCTGGCGGAATTGGAAGGCGGCGCGGAAGCCGTCGCCTTCGCCTCGGGCATGGCCGCGGTAGCGGGCGTCTTCCATACCCTCCAGCCGGGCGATCACGTGGTCCTGGCCGACGACACCTACTTTGGGGTGCGGGATCTGGTCGTCAGGCGGCTGGCCCGCTGGGGTCTCACCCACACGCTGGTCGACATGACGGACCCGACCGCGGTGGAGGCGGCCATACAGCCGGCTACACGCCTGGTCTGGATCGAGACGCCCTCCAATCCCATGCTCAAGATCACCGATATCGCGGCCGTGGCGGAGATCGCCCACAGCCGCGGCGCGCGCCTGGGCGTGGACGGCACATGGGCCACCCCCGTGCTTCAGTCGCCCCTGGCGCTGGGCGCGGATGTGGTGGTCCACTCCACAACCAAATATCTGGGCGGCCACAGCGATCTGACCGGCGGCGTCATTATCGTAAAAGAAGCCGACGACTGGTACGCGGCCATGCGCTCGGAGCAGGATGTAACGGGAGCCGTGCCCAGCAGCTTTGACTCCTGGTTGCTCCTGCGGGGCATCCGCACCCTGCCTTACCGGGTGCGGGGTCATTGCGCCAACGCCCGGCAGGTTGCCGCCTATCTGGCCGATCACCCCGCCGTGCATACGGTCCACTATCCGGGGCTGGCGAGCCATCCCGGGCACGCCGTCGCCGCGCGCCAGATGCGCGATTTCGGCGGCATGTTGTCGATTCAGGTGCGGGGCGGCCCGGAAGCGGCCGACGCCATCGTCAACCGTACGCAAATCTTCGCCAAGGCCACCAGCCTGGGCGGCGTGGAGAGCCTCATCGAGCATCGCGCGCCTGTAGAAGGACCAACCAGCACCGCACCCCAGGACCTCATCCGCATCTCCGTGGGGCTGGAGCATCCGGACGATCTGATTGCCGATCTGGGGCAGGCGTTGGCGCGTTGAGGCGGGGCGGCGAGGTGGCGGAGGATGACGCGGCGCGTTTCCTCTACTCCGCCCCTCCGCAACCCCGTCCCTCCGCTTATCATCACACCAAAAATTTGCGCAATTTCTTTGACGATCTGCCGCAGCCTATGATAAGGTAACGCCATAAACCGGTGCGCCATCGGCCCCCGTAGCTCAGTGGAGAGAGCAGTGGTTTCCTAAACCATGCGCCCAGGTTCGAGTCCTGGCGGGGGCGCCAAACTCAGCATACAAGGGAGTTGACTCTCTATGCGGTTCGCGGGTTTTTTGAAATTACATGCCCCCTTCATGTTCCTGAGCGTTAGCCTGCTGCTCATCGCTTGCGCCTCTACTTCGCCGGCATCATCGACGTTATCGCCGTCCCCGGCATCCCCGGCAGTATCGCCGACATCACCTGCGCCTGTCCCTTCTCCTCCGGTTATTACGGTCGTTACAGATGGCCTCCTGGGCCCGATTGGGCTGGCCGCGCTGCCCGACGGCAGCCTGCTTGTTGCGGAGGAGGGCACGGGCGGACGCGACGACAGCGCGGGCGTCAGCCTCATCACGCCCGACGGGCGGATTGGCCGCTTCATCTCCGGCCTGCCCAGCAGCCGGGACTCCGGCGATCTGGCCGGCGTGCCGCTGGTCAGCCTGGGGCCCGACGGCCGCACCCTCTACGTGGGCAATTTCGGCCAGGGCCATCTGTGGACGCTGACGCTGGATGATGACCAGCTGCGCAACGGCTTCGATTTGCCGACAACGCCCTACACCCCGGACGACATGGGCGAGGCCATGCTGCCGCTCAACAACGTCATGCTCGTCAACCCCTTCGACATGACGTTCCGGGCCGACGGCACGCCCGTGGTCAGCGACGCCAGCGGTAACGGCGTTGCGCGGGAAAACCCTGACGGTACCACGCTCTTCTTCCATCGTTTCGCCGAGTTGGAAAATCCGACGCAGCCGTCCGACCCCATTGAGGCCGTTCCTACGGGCATCATCCGCATGCAGGATGAGTATTGGGTCACCCTCATGGGCGGCTGCCCCTATCCCGCCGGCAGCGGACAGCTGGTCGCCATTGACGAAGCGCGCAATCAGCGCACCATTCTGGACGGCCTCAACCTGCCCATCGACGTGGCCCAGGGACCGGACGGCACAATCTGGGTGCTGGAATTTGCCACCTTCCCGCCCGGCGGCGACTGCTTTAGCGGGCGGGACTATCAGGCCGAGAGCGGGCGCTTGAGTCGTCTGACTCAGGACGGACAACTGGAAACGGTGGTCGATCACCTGGATTTTCCCGGCGCGGTGTTACCCATGGCCGACGGCAGCCTCTACGTGAGCGAAGTGCTGCCCGGCCGCGTGCTCCACATCACCTTTGATGATTCCCAACGACGAACGGACAGGACCGGAGAGGCGCAGCCGCGGTCCGCCGCGCGCGCCGACATCAGCGATCCCGACGCAACGCTGACCGCCCTGATTGCCGCGTACGACCTTCACCCCTATCCCGGCGCGGATCAGCGGGAAGGCGAGACGCCCCTCAGCGAATTGGGGCAGCTGCTCTTCTTCGACCCCATCCTGTCGGGCGATCAGAATATCTCCTGCGCCACCTGTCACCACCCGGCTTTCGCCATGGCGGACGGTCGGGTTCTGCCCATCGGCACGGGAGGCGAAGGGCTCGGGCCGGAGCGGCGCTTCCTGGCGGATGTCGCGCTGGCGGCCGATGCCGACGCCCGCCGGCGCGCGACAGCCGATTCTCCCGCTGAAGGTTGGGTAAACAACCCCTTCATCGGTCAATTTGTCCCGCGCAATTCGCCCACGATTCTCAACAGCGCGCTGCTGGACGTCCAGTTTTGGGATGGGCGAGTCCAGGGCTACGCACTGCCATCAGAATCAGCGTCGTCAGAATCGGCAGCGTCGCAATCGGCCACGGTCAAAACGCCGGAGCGGGGGGTCAACGAGATGGCCATGACCGATCCCCTGGCCACTCAGGCGCTTTTTCCCGTCACCAGCCTGCACGAAATGGCCGGCGCGTCATTCGGCGGATTGCCGCCCCTGACCATCCGCACCAATCTGCTGGAGCGACTGCGCGACAACGATGAGTACGTTGACCGCTTCCGCGCGGTCTTCTCCGGGGAGGACGAAACAGCGGATCAGGCCGTGACCTTGACGCGCCTGGCCGCGGCCCTGGCCGCGTTCGAACGCCGCTTTATCTACACCGCCGCGCCGTGGGACGAATACCTGACCGGCGACGCCAACGCGCTTACTCCCGAGCAAAAACGGGGTGCGCTCCTCTTTTTCGGCGCGGTGAATCCGGCCGTCAACTGCGCAACCTGCCACAGTGGCGACCTCTTCACGGACCAGAGTTTCCACGATCTGCTGGTTCCCCAGTTGGGGCCGGGCAAAGGCCACGGCTACAGCGGCCGGGAAGATTGGGGACGTGCGGCCGTCACCTTTGATACGCGGGATCGCTATGCCTTCCGCACGCCCTCCCTGCGCAACGTAGAACTGACCGCGCCCTACTTCCACACCGGCGCCTATCCCACGCTGGAAGACGTGATTCATCACCACGCCGCGGCGGAAGAACTGGCGCAAGTGTACGATCCCAGCGCATTTGAGATCTCGCCCGATCTGTACAGCAGTTACCAGCCGCTGGACGAGGAAGAGCGGACCGCGGATCCCATGCTCTTCCCCCCCATGCTGCTGACCGACGCGGATGTGGCCGATCTGGCCGCCTTCCTCACCGCGCTGACCGATCCGGCCGCCCGGGACCTGATGGCCTTTGTGCCGACCAATGTGCCCAGCGGCCTGCCGCTGGATGACACGACGCTGCCGGTTCGCGCTGTCGCTCCGGCAGCGGACAATGCCAATCAACCGACAAGCGACGAGAATGCAGCCGCCAGGCTTCGCCCTCAACAGGCCGCGGACTTCACCTTTACCGACGTTGCCGAGGCAGCAGGGCTGGGCTTCACCCACGGCGCATTTGCCGCCGCGATCTCCGCCGACATGGTGGCAGCCATGGGGGGCGGTCTCTGCTGGCTGGACTACGACAATGACGGTTGGCTGGACCTCTATCTGGTCAACAGCCACGCCACAGACGAAGCGGCCATGTGGCAGGAACAGGGCGGCTTACCCCGCAACGCGCTCTATCGCAATCTGGGCGAGAACGGAGAGGATGTCCGCTTCGAGGATGTCTCGGCCGGCAGCGGCGCGGATCTGGCATTACGCGGCAACGGCTGTCTGGCTGCCGACCTGAACAGCGACGGATTCACGGACCTCTACATCACAGCGGACGGTCCCAACGCTCTGCTCTGGAATAACGGCGACGGGACGTTTACCGAAGGCGCAGCCGCGGCCGGCATGGCCGCACCGGAATGGAACAGCGCCGCCGTGGCCGGCGATCTCAACGGCGACGGGCTGCCCGATCTCTTCGTGGCCGCGTACATCGACTTCGCCAGGCGCATCCCCAAACCGTCGGGGGCCTTCCCCCAGGATTACTACGGCCTGTCCGATCATCTTTATTTGAATCAAGGCGACGGCACGTTTGTGGATGTGGCGGAAGAAGCGGGGTTGCTTTACGAGGAACGGGGTCTGGGCGCGCTCTTTTTAGATGTTGACGCTGACGGTGATTTAGACCTGTACATCGCCAACGACGGTCACCCCAATCGTCTTTATCGCAATGATCCGGTCGCTGACGATCCGGGCTTTCACCTGACGGACATTACCGCAACCGCGGGCGTAGGCGACTCGGGCAGCGGCATGGGCGTGGCCGGCGGCGATTATGACGGCGACGGGCGCACGGACCTGTTCATCACCAATTGGGAACGGGAACTCAACGCGCTCTATCGCAATGAAGGCAATGTGGACGGCAACCTCGTTTTCCAGTACAGCACCTTCCGCATCGGCATCAGCGGGCTGGGCAACGGCATCACGGGCTGGGGAACCCGGTTGGCCGATTTCGATCATGACACCGATACCGATCTCCTCATTACAAATGGCCGGGTGCCCGTGACCAACCTGGAGACCGATCCTGAACTCATGCGCTACTATCGCAACCGCAGCGCCAATCCCAGCAGCGCGCCCATGCAACCCGGCAGCTTTTTAGAAGGGACAGAGCCGGTTGGATTGAAAGAATTGGGGCCGCTTCTGGGGCGGGGCAGCGCCGTAGCCGACTACGATAATGACGGAGATCTGGACGTAGCCGTCAACCAAATCAGCGGCCCCGTCACCCTGCTGCGCAACGATCTCATGGAGCGTTCGTCGGACAACACGCACTGGCTCATCCTCGATCCGGGCGCGCCGACGCCGGGCCTGCGCGCGGTGGTCACATTGGCTGACGGACGCACCTTAGCGCGCGAATCCTATGCGGGCAGCAGTTATCTGGCCACCGAAGATTTCCGCCTCCACTTCGGCCTGGGCGATTGGACAAGCGTGACGCGCGTCGCCATTACCTGGCCCGGCGGAAAAGAAATCGTGCTGGAAGATGTCCCCGCGGACCAGGCGCTGCGGATCAGGGCGGAAGAGTGAGCGATCACGCATCATCGCCGTTGACCAATGGCGTCCCGTGGAGAGCCTGGTCGTCTTCGCCCTCGAAATCGACCAGGTGGGGGATGCGGTTGTGATAGTGGAGCCGCCATGTCTCCCGACCGGGGATCTCCACGTGCTCGAAGCAGGTCACGGCGGTGTTGTGGTCCCACACTTCGCAACGGCGCCAGGGCCCGACATTGAAGATGTGATCGAAGGCGCACTCCACCACGCCGCCATGACAGACGGCCAACACCGTTTCGCCCTGATGACGCGTTGCGGCTTCCTCGATGAACTGGCCGACCCGGATGCGGAAATGCATGAACGTCTCACCGCCGTTGGTCGCGGGCGTCACCGATGAAAAGGGACGTTCGCTGGCCCAATAATCAGCGTAGCTGCCGGGCAGTTCCTCGTTGGGAAAAGGCGTCTGGTCCAGCCGATTATTGCCGACCTCCCGCAAGCGCGGGTCAGCAATGACGGGCATTGCGTAAGCTGCGGCGACGATTTCGGCCGTCTCAGCCGCGCGACGCATGGTGCTGGCATAGATAGCATCTACTGTCGGCAGTTCGGCGGGCAAAAATTCAGCCAATGCCTCGGCCTGGCGAATGCCCTTGGGCGTCAGAGCCGTATCCAGGTTCCCCTGATTCCAATCTTTGAGATTGACAAAACTCTGTCCATGACGGATCAGATAAAGCCGCATAATGCTCTCCTCTCGGCGATGAACGTTCATTTATTCCGGGATATACTCACAGAAAACTATCAAAAGTATACCCCAGAAGAAAGTTCATGCCGAAGGGTATTCACCTTGGCAGCATCAATTCACCTCAATTCTTATTGTCATTTCCGATGATCCATTCCCGCTGGGTACTTATGGAGATGCACGATGATTACGCATCATCGCGAGTATGAATCAGTACGAACGGGGAATACGATAACCGGACCATGGCGTGCCGCTGTTCATGTTTTGGGGCGTGAGTCCCGGCGAGTTGCTCCAGGAACCAGTGAACTCGTCAGGGGAAACAAGCTCCAGCACGATACTCCCTCCTCCTCCGTTTCTCAGGGCCGCTGACCAACTCCCTACCAAAAAGCAACGCCCTCCGACTGACTGAGCCGCGGCGTCGATAAAGCCGCTGTTGGTACTATCCGTTTCACCAGGGATGAAGAAATGGCCGAAGACGGTCTTGCCGTCGAAGTCAACCTGAAGGTTGAGGCGGTTGTAGACGGTCTCCCACAGCCCGTCCCAGGCGTCAGGCGTACATGCCGCAGATACGGATGAGGCTGTGGATGAGGCTGCGGCGGAAATGGAGGTGCGGGAGAGGAAGTGGGCAATCCCGTCTCGGGGTCGAACAACGTATGGGCCTTCCCACTCCCAAGACTCACCGACAGCAATGGTCAATGCATTGGTAAGCGTTCCGTTTCCGTCATAAAAATTGAGCGTTCCGTCTACCAGGTTCCAATATTGACCCCGCTCAGGCGCGCAGCCGCCCAGAATCTTATACCCATGCCCCAATTCCCAATCGATCACCAGAGTTGCCGGACAAAGTTCCTTTACGGCAGGCGCCCCCTTGTTCTGCGAACGACCAAAGACCCAATCCCCCGCAACATCCGCTGCGGTGATTGCGACCGCGGTAGCCGGCGTCACCACGTCAGCCGTAGGAGCAATCTTCATGGTGATGCGGGCCGACTCGCCCAGACGGGATGAATTCGCGCTTGTGGAGAGCGCGCCCGGCCGCACGATGTAGTCGCCTGCCGGACCGAAGTTTCCCTGGGCAATCCGACAAGGCGCGCCCTGAATAGTGTCGCCCATAGCAAATTTACCGGTTGTAGAATGGCCTGTGCAATTGGCCTTGATAATTGTAAAAGGATAAGGAATGCTAATTTCAATGCCGTCGGCTGTGGCGCCGGGAACAGTAGAGGAGCCTTTAAACAAAACGGTCGAACTCGTCCGCTCCTGAATGACGGTGATGACGCCCTCGGTGGGCGTCAAACTCTCGTCAACGACATCAATAAGGAGAGCCACAGTCGCCAAACTTTCAGGACGCTGTGCGCCAAATCGATTGGTTCCCGGCTGAAAACGGTACATACCGGCGGGGGCGATAAAACCGACCGCATCGCCGCAATCATCAAACGTAGCGATCACATTGCTCGTATTATAGTCAACAATGCCGAATGAATTGTCGGAGTAGGGGCCGTAGCATCCGGCTTCAGCAATCGCAAAAGGATATTCAATAACAACGGGGGAGCCCCACTTTCCGGTCGCGGCATTGGGCAGATTGCTAGAGGCCACATAACTATAGGAGCCTTTGCCCTCAACAGGAAAGCCAATCGTCGAACTGACCTGAAAAAGCGCCTGGGCATTTGCCGTGCCCGTACACCAGAAGACCAGAAAAAGCAGCGCCAGTAATTTGATTAAAAATCGCATGATATCCTTTCCTTACGGGGTAATAGTGACTTCTCAGCGCATGGGAACGCACCCATCTATTGCCGTTTGTGACGGCGCGGCACGTGCTCGCGCTCGCTGAGCAACGCTTTCAGGTCACGATAGGCATTTTCCCATTCGACCGAAACTTTGAAATAGATCCATTCCGTTGCGGGCGGTAGCGTGTCCAAATCCACGTCCGAATATGCGAGTGATTCTTCACATGCATGAAGACGCTTGAGACGCGCCAACAATGCCCGGGTGGGCAGGTGCGTCAGCTCATCAGCCGGTACGACCGGCGCACCGCGCAATTTCTTGTCCCGTTTCTGCATGATTCCGCTTCTTCACGATCCCGTCTCTTCATACAATACTGGCTTATCCATCTTATGGAGACATGCCGGAAAGCGTTACGGGTAGGTAGACTCGATTCAAGGTTCGGATTTCTCCAACGCCCTCTTCGTCAACTGCAACATATTCTCCTGAATTCAACGAGAAAGGCGCTTGCGTACTGTCCGTTGGTGTAATCTCAATCGGCTCGCCATGATTAACAACGAGAAGCAGATCGTCTGCAACGCCGACCTCAAAGGTTCCTTGCCCATTCTGTGTAACAAGTCCGGCCGGCGTTTCGACTTCCAAAATATCAATATCCTGCTGCTTCTCGAAGCCGGCGCTTCCCTGTAGAACCGCTATCCGCAGCGTAGAATCAGAATTCCGGCGGGAGGACGCGGTTAAAATTGATGTTTCATCGGAACAAATCTCAATTGAAGAAAGAACTATTGCCATTGATATATCTCCAGCCAATTTCTCAACCTCTTCCTGAGTGAGGTTTGAGGGGCCCAAACTCTCTGACAGCTGAAGAAAGACCATTCCAATCGCAACGGTAAAAACATCACCGATGCACAGCCGGCTAAGCGTTGCCCGTCCTTCATACCCGGCATCCACACGAATATACTCACCCTCAGTTGTCGGTGGAAACACGCGCCGAGCGCCTACGACGACTTCACACGTATCCGTCAAATTCCTGCTCGCCTGAAGCGTGGCCCCTTCAGACCTCGTGCAGATGGAGATGACATCGGCTCCATCTGCGGCCGAAATGTATAGCCCCGGTTTGACGGACGACACTTTGAGGACGAAGGCGTCTTGCTCTCCGTAATGGACGTCGCCCAGCTCACCATAGGTTGTTCCGGCGACCACCAAAGAGCCGGCTTCATCGAGCGCGATATTTCTGCCCAACTCATCCTGTTCGCTGCCGAACGTCTCAACCCATTGGGGGTTACCGGACGCATCAAATTCGGCAATGATGACATCAGTCGGCACGGAGGCTTTTTCACCCACGGCATATATTGCGCCGTCATCACCCGCCACGACCTCCGTAAAAAAAGTGTTGAACGATGGATTGTTTTCATCGGTAATCAAGGTTGACCAGACCAGATTGCCAAAAAGATCATACTGTGCAATTTGCGCCCAATACGGTTGTAATCCCGCGCTGCCGACCAGCAGAAGTTGATCCGCGCCGATTTGGCTTCCGCCGGAAATTACGCTCCATCCCGGCTCTGTGTCTGTCAGTTCGATCGTTGCGGTGCTGCTTCCTGTAATCCGATCGACTATAAGGATCTCGGTTTTCAAGGCAAAGTACAAGTAGATATCATCGGTCTCGGCGTTGACCGAAAGCAACTTGGCATTCGATTCGACAGTGCGAAACCAGATTTCATTTCCGACGCCATCCACCTTGGCCAGATAAGTATTGACCGCCGTGCCAGAGCTTCCCAGCGTAACGTAGGCATATCCTTCTGCATCCACATAAAGATTCTGCACGCTATAGTGAAGCCCGTTGTCTGCGGGAAATCGATGTTCCCACTGAAATTCGCAGGTAGGGTTGTATTTGACGAGCCATGAGACAGATTCGGTTTCATAATTTCCATATATGTGGCCAATCACGTAGACGTTGTCATTCTTATCAATGGCGACTCCCCGCGCCTCATCCGAAATACCCTCGCGTCCGGATAGTTGTGTGCAGCCGGGCGTCCCTGTCCCGTCGGGATAGAATTTTTGGATATATGCATGACTTCACTGCGAGAAGGTCAG
>JAGRCP010000125.1 GCA_020433455.1 Caldilineaceae bacterium
CGGCGCCAGCACCATCACCATGCAGCTGGCGCGCAACCTCTTTCTGGGGCCGGATCAGCGCTACGAAACGGCTATGGATCGCAAGGTGCTGGAGGCCGGGTTGGCCCAGCGCCTCACCTCCACCTTTACCAAAGACGAGCTGATGGAGATGTACCTCAATCTCCTCAACTACGGCAGTCTGGCTTACGGGCCTGAAGCCGCGGCCCAGACCTACTTCAACAAAGCCGCCGCTGATCTCAACCAGGCTGAAGCGACATTCCTGGCCGGCATTCCCCAGGCCCCGGCTCAGCTCAACCCCTATACGAATTTTGAGGGCGTAAAGGAGCGCCAGCGCATCGTCCTGGACCTGATGGTGAAGCGGCTGAAGCTTACCGAAGAGGACGCGGACCGTATTTTTGAAGAGCCCTTGATCCTCAACCAGGACATCAGCCCCCAGGAGTGGGTTGCGCCCCACTTTGTCCAATATACGATTGACTCCATCGACGCCCGTATGGGTGACGGTTATACGGCCCGGGCGGGCTTCAACCTCTACACCACGCTGGACCTGCCCATGCAGGCTTTGGCTGAGCAAGCTATTCGGGACCAGATCGCCGAGGTCGGCGAGAAATTCGAGATGAGCAACGGCGCACTCATCGCGCTCAAGCCGGGCACGTCGGAAATTCTGGTCATGGCGGGCAGCGCTGATTTTCACAATGACGCGATTGCCGGACAGGTCAATATGACCCGCGCGCCCCGCCAGCCGGGCAGCGCGATCAAGCCGCTGCTTTTTGCTACTGCGTTCAACGATTTGGTCATCAGCCCGGCGTCTATCCTGTGGGATACGCCCGTCACTTACGATCTGGGCGGCGGACTCTTTTACAGGCCGACCAATTTTGATAAAAAATTCCGCGGGTTGGTGACCGCCCGCTCCGCGTTGGCGGGCAGCCTGAACGTTCCCATCGTGCGCCTGCTGGATGAAGTGGGCATCGATCGCATGGTGGAAGTCTCCCAGCGTATGGGGGTGACCAGCCTGGAGCGGAGCATGGGGTCCTACAACCTTTCGCTGGCGCTGGGCAGTGATGAGGTGCGCCTCCTGGACCTGGCGGCCGGCTTTGCTACGTTGGTCAATGACGGCCTCTACGTGCCGCCCGAGGCGGCCCACCGCATTTATGACAGCCAAAATCGCCTCATCGATCCCCTGCCTATCGTGGAACCGGTCCAGGCCATTACCCAGTCATCGGCGTTCCTGGTCACCGATATTCTCAGCGACAATCAAGCGCGTACGGCCGTCTTTGGAGCCAATAGCCCCCTGCGTCTGAGCGTTCCGGCCGCGGCCAAAACCGGTACGACGACCGACTGGCGGGATAACTGGACCATGGGCTATACCCGCTACCTGGTTGCCGGCGTGTGGATGGGCAACACGGACGCGCATCCCATGGACGATACGACCGGTCTTTCGGGCGCTGCGCCCGTCTGGCATCAGTTTATGGAGAGCGTGCTGGCGGATGCGGCAATGCTGGCCCTGCTGGACGCGCCGGCGGATGACCCCGCGGCGTGGGACTTCATTCCGCCCGAAAGCGTGGTTCAATTGCCCGACTGCCCCCTGCGTATGACCTGTCGGGAAGGCGGCGAATATTTCAGCGCTGAGTGGATGGCCGCGGCCGGTGATGACGGACCGCTCTTCGATTCTTATGCTACCGTCAAGGCCCGCCCGGTGCATACCAACCGCTACGGCTATGCCGCTGGAGCGCTCTACTGTACGGACCCCGAGGCGGATGAGCGTCTCCTGCTCAATGTAGACAGCGCCCGGCGCGGCCAGAGCACCGCGACCGCAACATCGCCGGAAGAGATCGCCATGGCAGCGCTCCACATGACCGATGCGACCATCGGCAAGCTGGGGCCGCTGGAAACGACCGACGACAACCGCACCATCGTCACCTACTACCCCGAAGCGGAGCTGGAACGCTTTCGCCGCGCGCGCTGGGCCTTGAGCCGCGGTATTGCCGTCAATGTGGGCCCGTGCGATTCCCTTGCTTTTTATCAGGTCGTGCCCGGCGACAACTGGTCCATGCTGGCCAGGCGCTTCGGCCTTACGCTGTCAGAGCTGCAGTACGCCAATCCCCACAGCCTGCGCGATGAGGGCGTTCTGCTGGTGCAGGACCGCCTCCTCGTACCCAAGTATCTGGAGTTGACCATTGGGGATGACGGCATCGTCTATACTGTGGCCGAAGGTGATGCCTGGGCCTCTATTGCCGAGCAATTTGAGATTCCGCTCCAACTTCTACAGGCCGTCAACCCCGATCTTGTGCGCACTGATTTTATTTTGCGTCCGGGCGACCAGCTCTACATCCCTCAGGACACAGGATTTTAGGAATTGCCCGTTTTTAGGCTAGGGGGATGCTGTTGCGGGAGCGCCGGACTCCAGTCCGACGGTAACGTCAAGTCGGCGCTTGACGCTGCCAGGCAACGGCCCGCGATATTCGGTCAGTTTGGGCGGATGGCGGTATGATTGTCTGCGACAATTCAACTCCACCCCAAGGCAAGGCCCATGTCTATTAAACCGGATCACTGGATCCGCCGCATGGCGCAAGAGCACGCCATGATTGAACCTTTTATCGACGGTCAGGTGCGGGAAGGCGCCATCTCCTACGGACTGAGCAGCTTCGGCTACGACATCCGCGTCGCCGATGAGTTCCGCATCTTCACCCCTGCTACCGGTCAGCTCACTGTCGTCGATCCCAAAGCCATTGACGCCGGCGCCATGGTCCCCTACAAGGGCGACGTCTGCATTATCCCGCCCAACAGCTTCGCCTTGGCCCGCACGGTCGAATATTTCCGCATTCCCCGCAACGTGCTCACCATCTGCCTGGGCAAAAGCACCTACGCCCGCTGCGGCATCATCGTCAACGTGACGCCCTTTGAGCCGGAATGGGAGGGTCACGTCACCATCGAAATTTCCAACACCACGCCCCTTCCCGCGCGCATTTACGCCCATGAGGGCATCGCCCAGGTGCTCTTCTTTGAAGGCGATGAGCCGGAAGTCAGTTATGCTGATCGTAAGGGGAAGTATCAGGCTCAACGCGGCATTACGCTGCCGCGCTTATAGGGAGCGTGAGGCGTGACGGAATCGATCGTACATTCACGCATCACCTTTCAAATATTCATCTTCCTATCTCAAAATTCACCTCATCATGCATGGGTCTGGACCCTGCCGCCTCGCCGCGGAGCGCATTGAGCAGCGCAAGGGTCAGGCGCTTGGTGTCCAGCCGCGCGGCCTGCTCTTCCAGAATGGGACCGACGCAGGCGGGGCAGCCGTGGGGGCAAGGACAGGCTGCCACCCGTTGGGCCGCGGCAGTCAGCAGGGCATCGTGCAGCTCGTAGAGGCGCGCGCTGAAGCCCAGCCCGGCGGCGATGCGCTCGAAGATGTAGAGGGTGGGCAACTGCCCGGACGCTTCCTGATTCGGCGCGGGATCCGTGGCGCGGGCTGGCGCACCGTGGGTAATGGTAACGCTCAGATCGCTCCGGTCGCACATGAGGTGGAGCGGCGCGAGATTGGCCAGGACATAGGCCAGGCCGTCCAGCCCGCTGCCGACGCGCACGGTCGCCTCCAGCCGCCGGTGGCAGGCGCGGCAGAGGAGGGTCAGGTTGCTCAGGCGATTGGCCTCCCGGTAATTTTCGTTGACGCCTGCTACGTAGCCGAAAGTGCGGAACGGCATGATGTGGTGTACGTCGTGCTGGCGCAGGCTGCCTTCCGGCGCGCCGCATTGGGTGCAGCGATAGCCGTCCCGGGCGCGCACCTGGGCGCGTACTGCTTGCCAGTTGGGGCCGTAATCGTTAACGGAATCGTGCCACAGTCCCGCTTCAGCCAGTGCATGCTGGGTTTCAGGTAGGATGCTGAACCAGTAGCCGCTGGTGTCAAGCTGCTGAGGCGGATATTCCAGGGGCTCTACGCCCACCGTTTCGTGGGTAAAGCGCTTGATGCGCCGAAAGCCCACAACTTGCGATGTGACCAGCAATTCCCCGTGGGCCGCCAGCGCGCCGTGATGCGTTTCCTCTTCGTGTACGGCCAGGACGTCGATCTCCGTCTCGCTGCCGGCTTCGGTGTAGAAGTCCGCGTTTATCGGCTGCGCGTAGGCAATTCCCGCGTCCAGGTCCAGCCGCTCGATATGATATGACTCCCCCTGATGGATGTAGATGGCTCCATCGTGCACCTGATAAATCGCCCTGGGTCCGTCCACCTCGCCGATGATCTGTGGGCCGCGGTCGTCGCTGCTTTGGATGACGACCCGATCGCCACCGCTGCTGCGCAGGCTCACGTTGCGGGCGGGGTAGCCCGCGCCGTTCCACAGCAAGCGCCCGCCCGCGGGCAGCAGTTCGCCCTCCTCGACCAGCAAGACCAGCGCGTCGCTGATAAAGGCGCAGGCGCCGAACGCCTCGCCTGTGCGGAACGGCAGTTCAAACGCAGCGCAGCGCACGTGGTCCAGCAGCAGCATGAGATTGTCGGGATTGATGAGCGCGTGCTCGGGCGAGCGCTCGAAGAGGAATTCCGGGTGCTGAATTACGTACTGGTCCAGCGGTCCGCTGGTGGCCACCAGCAGAGCCAGGGCTGCATCCTGGGTTCGACCGGCCCGCCCCATCTGCTGCCATGTTCCGGCAATGCTGCCCGGGTAGCCGCAGAGCACGGCTGCCTGTAATTGACCGATGTCGATCCCCAACTCCAGGGCGTTTGTCGCCACCACTGCGCGTACCGCGCCGCTGCGCAAGCCCGCTTCAATGGCCCTCCGTTCGGCAGGCAGATAGCCGCCGCGGTAGCCGCTGATTGAAGATTGAAGATTAAAGATTGAAGATTGAAGATTGGCGTCGTCCTGCGTTTGCTCATCACTTTCTTTCTTCCAATTTTCAATCTTCAATCTTTGGTTTTCCCCCCGCAGCCTCTCGCGCAAATACGTCAACACCACCTCTGTCGTTTGGCGCGCGCGGGCGAAGACGATGGTCTGGACGCCGGCCAGGACGCAGCGCGCGGCCAATTCCTGGGCTTCCAGCGTGGCCGCGCGGCGCAGGCCATGCTCCGCATCGTAAATGGGCGGATTGTAGAGGATGATCTGCTTTTCCCCGCGGGGCGCGCCGTTATCGGCTACCACTTCCACCGGCGTCTCTGTGAGCCACTGGGCCAATTCCTGGGGATTGGCAATCGTCGCGCTGGTGCAGATGAATTGAGGCTGCGCACCGTAATGCGCGCAGAGACGGCGCAGGCGGCGCAGCACATTGGCGACATGGCTGCCGAAAATGCCCCGGTATGTGTGCATCTCATCGATGACCACGTAACGCAGCCCGCTCAGAAACTCAATCCACTGGGTGTGATAGGGCAAAATCCCTACGTGGAGCATATCCGGGTTGGAGAGAATCAGGCGATTTTCACTGCGGATGCGGCCGCGGCGAGCGGTGGGGGTGTCGCCGTCGTAGGTAGTCGGCGCAATAGTCAAGGTTAAAGATTGAAGATTGGATTGGGCGCCGACCTGCATAATTTCGGCATCCTCCTTTCCTCCAATCTTTAATCTTGACTCTTCAATCCTTGTGATGAAATCATCCAACTCCGCCACTTGATCCTGCGCCAACGCTTTAGTGGGGAAAAGGTAGAGCGCGCGGGCGGCAGGATCGGTAAGCAGGCTGTGGAGGACAGGCAGGTTATAGCAGAGGGTCTTGCCGCTGGCCGTGGGCGTGATGACCGCGACGTTACGCCCGGCCAGGGCATGGGCAACAGCCGCGGCCTGGTGGGTGTAGAGTTGCTTAATGCCCCGTGCGGCCAATGTCTCCCGGAGGAGAGGATGGAGCCCAGCGGGCGCGGGCGCATAGCGCGCATCCTGCGCGTGGAGGGTGCGCCACGCCATGACGTTGGTCATGAAGCGCTCATCGCGTCGCAGGTCCGTGAGGAGATCGCGGATGGCCATCAGCGGAAGAGCATCACGGCGACAGCCGCTCGATGATCCACGCACCGCCGTCTTCCCGTCGATAGCGTAAGCGGTCGTGAAGGCGGTGGACGCCGCCCTGCCAGAATTCGATGGTCACGGGCGTCAGGCGGTAGCCGCCCCAGAAGGGCGGACGCTCCGGCTCCCGGTCGGCGTATTCCGTCGTCAGTTCGGCGTGACGCGCCTCCAGCACCGACCGGTTCGGGATAATGCTGCTCTGGTGAGAGACCCACGCGCCCAGGCGGCTGCCCTTGGGGCGACTGTTGTAATAATCGTCTGACTCGGCTGCGCTCACCTTTCCCGTGACGCCCTCGATGCGCACCTGGCGTTCCAGAGACGGCCACCAGAAAGTCATGGCCGCCCAAGGGTTTGCGGCCAGCTCGCCGGCCTTGCGGCCGGTGTAGTTGGTGTAAAATTCAAAGCCCTGCGTGTCAAAGCTCTTGAGCAGCATCATGCGTGCCGAAGGGTGACCTTCCCCACTTACCGTGGCCAGGGTCATGGCGTTGGGTTCGACGAGACCGGTCGCTTTGGCCTGCTCCAGCCAATCGGCGAAGAGGGCAAACGGATCGGGACCGACTTCGTCCTCGAGCAGGTGGCCCCGGCGATACTCTTTGCGGATATCCGCCATCTGTTGTGTCATGCTCTTTTCCTTGTCGCTACGATAATTTTACCATGTACTGCGGGCCTTCTTGCCCACCAGATCGTCCAGCTTCACTTGGGCGTCATCTCCCTCTGTGCTTACGCGCCATTCACCCAGATAGGGCGCAGTCCGACCGTTGACGGGCAGCCCGCGGCCGTCAACAAAGCCGAGCTTGCGCAGCCGATAGCGCCGGGCCGAAAAAACTGCATCTTCCACGCGGATGCGCCGAGCCGACCTCTGCATGAAGAAGCGCATGAAGGGCCATCCCTTATCCGGCACGATCGATTCGGGCACGTGATAGATTTCATGGATGCGGGTGCGGTCGGCGCGCAGGGGCGTCAGGTGGCTTTCGATGACCATGCCCGCTGCCAGGCCGGCATAGACTTCATTGCGGACCTGGAAGGGCGTGGGCGCCCAGATGCGCGTGCGGGTCATGAGCGAGCGGCCCAGGGGCAGCTTGTAGCCTAGCTCTACGAGATTGACCTCGCCTTTCCGGCCCAGATGTTCGCAGTGGCTGAAGACCGTGTCGTGATACTCGGCCGGATGCAGAAAGTC
>JAGRCP010000126.1 GCA_020433455.1 Caldilineaceae bacterium
CGCCCAGAATCTCTTCCATGGCCATTGCATGGGAACAAACCCCCCGTAGCTGGAACTCTTCGCAATCGCAACTCCACTCGCCATTGGCATAGCTGACAACATGATTGGCGTTTTCGCCGTGCAATTCGACCTCAAACTTGTGGACCACGATGCGCGTATCGCGTTCGGCTGCATACTGCTTGGCCTTGATGATTCTGCTTGCGGCTGAATCCATGGTGGGTTCCTTAATCCTTTCTGAAAGAGGGAATCGAAAAGGTACTGATTAAAAACAGGTTGTGGTGATAGGAAAACGGCGCTCAAACTGCCGTGCGGCGCAAGAAGCCGCCTGCCAACAAAAAACCGGACGCAGCGCGCGTCCGGTTTCAGAGTATACTGTCTCCTTCACTGTAATCGAGTGGCGTTTGACGCAACACCTGCGTTTCCTCCCTGGCTAGCAAATCCTAACGGAAATAAAAGCCTTATCTCCTGCCGTGATGTTCACGCCGAACTGAACCGGAATCATTTCTGGTTACATCCGTTTATTAACGGTGAACAATGCGTTAACGGCAGTATAATCCGGGAGTCCGATGGTGTCAAGACAGAATTTTTCGGCCTAATGCTCCCGCTCGCCACTTTGTTTGTAAGGCCCGGTAGTCCAATAAAACGATGCCCTCTTCCTCCACGATTTCCTGCGCGGCTTGTGAGAGGAGGAACTCATAATCGGTCGCACGCACGCGTCCGCCCTCGATCGTGCGCAACTCGGGCGTATCCAGGCCGGGATGGATGGCCCATTCGCTCAGGCCCGGCGGCAGCGCACGCAGGAGTTGGGCATAGCGGGCAAATTTATCGGCCGGATCGAGCAGATAACTGTCCAGAAAGTCATAATCGACAACGGGAAGGCCCAAACCCTGCACGCGCGCCGTCCAATCCCGGCCGCGCACGCGGAGTGCCAGCCCATACTCCAGCGCCAGATTCACCATCAGCGCGTGGATATCCCTGCGATCGTCGATGCGCAGGGCGTGCCAGTCCAGATGAGTGGGAGAGAGTCCGGCCGCCAGCACCCGTTCGATCTGCGTGCGCCACTCTCGTTCCAACTCGTCCAGCCGGACCTGCTGAAGAAAGGCGGGCATCCGGTCAAACGTGTAAAAATATCCGTCTTCGTCCACCAGAGAAGGAACCGACGCCCGCGGGGTCAGCGGCCCCCAACGGTAATTCGGCCATTCGGAGAGCGCGGTAAGGTGAATACCGAACGCGATATGGGGATGCGCCTGGAGGAATTGGATGGCGTGCAGCGCCCAGGGGCAGGGCGTCATCAGGGTGGCAGAGCGCAGCAGACCCTGGCGGAACGCGGCCATGACGGCTGCGTTTACCGCCTGACACATGCCGAAGTCATCGGCATTGATGATGAGCAGACGCGCCTGGGGCGGATAGCCCAGCAGACGATTGGTTTGGCCGGGCTCTACGCCTGTCATTTGCCGAATCCTCGTGTCAGATTGGGGCTCCGACTTAGGGCAGAAAGCGGAAGCCGGGCGGCGATGCGTCTTCCTGATAGCCGATGGGCAGAGCAAGGGGGGCGCCGGCCTGGGCAAGCTGCTGCTGAGCGGTCTGCAGGCGCGTGTCGATCTCCCTCACGGGCGCATCGACGAAGAGGCCCAGCTCGGCTTGCAGCCCGCGCCATTGCTGTCCTTCTGCCATGAGCATGGCCTGGGCGACAGGGTCCGTCAGCGTACTGGAAAGGGCCTTGACGGAGACGTCGATTTTGCCGATCTGCTGGGCCATATCCAACAGAAGCGCTTGACGTGCGGCCTCCCATTCGGGAACCAGGCTGATGCCGAAGCCGTTTTGGGCAATGCGCACCTTTAACGCCTGCCATGCATATTCATCCAGTTGCAGGCCCAGTTGCGCGCCTAATCCAGGGGAAGCGGCCTGCATCTGCTGGTAGTAGGTGCGACGGATTTCATCCTCGCGCAGCAAGGCCGCGGCCAGAGCCTGCCGTTCCGGTTCGATATCCGCGCCGCCGGTAAAGCGCATGCGCTCCACAAGCTGTCGGGCGGCCCCCTGGCGCACGGTGACGGCGTCGAGGAGCGGTTGATCGTAGAGCGGCCGCTCCGCCAATTTCGTCATTTGGGGAACCGGTAACGCGCCTGCCGGCGTTAAAAAGGGATTGCGCAGCAGGTCGGCCAACTGCTGAGAGAAGGGTTCGTCCTTCAGCTGTTCCGCGACGGGCTGCAATGCAGCAAAGAGCTGCTGGCGTTGGGCGGGTAAGAGGTCGGGCGTTTGCGCCGCCACCAGCATGGCCTGACGTGCGGCATCCAGCGCCGTATCCTGCTCGTCGATCAGAAGGAAGCCTTCGGCCACTTGCGCCAGTTGGCGGCTCCGTTCCGGCGGGGCGATGGCCGGGGAGAGAATGGTGATGGCCCGGCTGTTGTTGAGCGTGATCCGGGCGGCGTCTTTGTTGCCCTGGGCTGCGTACTGACGGCCGAGACGGCTAAAAATGGCTGCCTGGTCCGCCCCATCAATTTGGGGCGCAAAAAGCGTAATGGCGTGACTGGCTGCCGATTCGCCCGCCGTAAGGGTTTGGTAGGCTAAGGCGTCAGCCGGATCGCCGGCCAATTGTTGCAGCGCCACGACCGGCGCAATGCGTTGGGTTGGAATGCTGAGGAGAGGGTCGGTCGCAGCCGAAGAGGTAATTGTGCGATTGAGCAGGAAAAAAGTCGCCAGCGCACCGATGCCGAGCAGGAGGCAGAGCAGGAAGCCCAAGAGCAGCACTTTTTCCCAGCGGTTATTGCGCTCATACCGGCGCGGCAGAGAATCAAAAGAATCATAAGACATGGCACGAGTATAGCACGGGCGCACTCATTTGGGGCAATAATTTTTGCCGCTCACAGCGGATATGCTAAGATATTCAATCGGCTGTCAACCGGGGGGAAATTACCCGCATCCGGCGCAGCCTCTGTTATCATAATCTGCGTCATGCCCCGCTTGATGGCTTGGTCCGTTTGCGCCCCGGTTCGCCAGAGGCGTTTTTGTTTGTCAGGCAGGCAACGTAAATGCGTTGTGTGATGCATGTTGTGTGATAAATAAGGAGTAAGAACTGTATGCAAAATAGCCGACTAGAGACGCGCTCGACGTTGGGCGCAGGCTCGAATCGCTCCGGCAACCAGGGCTCCTGGCTGATTACGCTGGTGCTGATTCCCATCCTGCTCATCGTTGCCTTGCTGCTGCCTCCCATCAATCTATTGGATCGTCTCCAGGCATTGAGCTATACCCGTATTCCCTCGACCGGCGGCATGGTCATTGATGACGACGGTACGCTGGTCAACTTTCCGTCGGAAGGCGTGACGTCGGCTTTTTACGCCGCGCTGGACAGCACGCCCCGGGCCGATTTTATTGCCGGCCAGGGAGGGCGAGACCTCTACGATGCGGCCAGTAACTTGCCCCAGAATCTGATACCCAAAAGCCCCGTCTACCATCTTAACCTGCGCGGTTCCGCTCCGGTCATGTCCATTCTGGACATCCCGATTCCCAATGACAGCCTGCCCTACGAAACTTTGTCCGTGTACGAATGGACGGGCAGCGATTGGCGCGTCCTTAACAGCGAAGTGCTGGTGGAGGAGGATCGCGTCGTCTCCAGCCTCGATAAGACGCCCAGCTATTTCATGGTCATGCAGACCACGGCTGACGTCCCGTCCATTACGGCCGATCTGGGCGTAAACAGCCAGTTGCCTCAGGGCGCGGTCGTAACCCAGGAGGCCAAACCGGGCCTCTATCTGCGCGGCGACGGCGCCTTGGAAGGAACTGCTCCCGTCAACAGCGGCAATACCACGCCCATTGTTCGCAACTGGCAGGAAGACGTGGTGCGGACAGACCTGATCAACAATTTGCTCATCGATCCGGGCCTCCAGGCCAATCAGCTGACCGCGGTTGAGCAGACCATTGTCCAGAATCAGTATCCCGGCGTCATTATCGACTATCGGGGCATTGACGCTGTGCCCAGCGCACGGGCTGATTACGTTCGCCTTATGAGCGAACTGGCGGATCGCCTCCACGCTGCGGGCAAGACGCTGGGCGTACGCGTCGAGTTGCCCACCCAGGTTTCAGCCGATCAATGGCAGACCGGCGGCTACGATTGGTCCGAGCTGGGCAACGTCGCGGATACGCTGATTGTCCCCACGCCTGCGGATCCCCGGGCCTTTATGGCCGACGGCGAGATGGCCGCCCTGCTGGAGTTTGCGACCGGTCACGTCGAGCGCAGCAAGCTCCAGTTTGAACTGCCCGCCTACTCCGTAGAGCGGGCCGGCAACTATTTGCTGGTCAAGGGTTATCAGGAATCCCTCCTGCCCCTGGTCAGTCAACTGGGCCTCCAGGAAGCGGCGGACGGCCAGCAGGTCAACGTTTCCCTGGACAACGAGCGTTTGCTCAGCGAGATTATCTGGGATGACGCCATCGGCATGTATTACTACGTCTATCGGGATGACCAGGGCGGCGAACGCACCGTCTACGTGGAGAACGCGGACAGCGTCGCGCATAAGCTGGAACAGCTGCGCAGCTACAACGTGAGCGACGCGGCTATTATTGTGCCCGAAAACGGCGACATTGACTCGAATATCTGGAGCATTCTGCTCCAGTTCCAGCAGGGCCAGCCCCTTGCGTCCACCAACATGGGACAGCTGGCGGTGGCCTATACGGTCTACGACGAGAGCGGCAATCAGATCGCGCAGGAGACGGTTCCCCTTAGCGCGGCCCAGGCCGGCTTTGCCCAGTTACAGAGCGGCTATCAGGTGGAAGCCCAAATTATCAACAGCGCGGGCCAGCCGGTGGTCAGGTCCCAGCCGGTCGCCATCGCCGCGACCAGCGGAGAGACGGACAGCAGCACGGCGACCGCGGCTGCTTCATCGGGCGAAGTCGCGAGCGCCGCGGCGGATACTGTTGAAAACAGCGCCCCGTCTGTCAGCACCGACCAGATCATCAACGTGCGTCAGGGTCCCGGCACCCAATATTCGGTAGTGGGGCAGACCAACGTAGGCGCTGACTACGCCATTACCGGTAAGAACGAAGCCGGCGACTGGTGGGAAGTCGATTATAACGGCCAGATAGGCTGGATTATCGGCCAGTTGGTCAATACCAGCGGTGATATAGGAGCCGTGGCTCTGGCTGCGGATATTCCTGAAGCAGCCGTCCAGGTTGCGGAGGTCGTGGAAGCTCCGGCGGAAACAGGCGGCGAAGCAACCGCTCCGGCCGCGGAGCCGGCCACCACTTCGGCTCCTGCTGTGGCCGCACCGCCGCCGTCGGGCGCTGTCCCCTTCGGCTACGGCATTCAGGCCCACATGGTCCACACCGGCGACGCCATGATTCAGCAGGTTATGGCCTCCACCAAGGGGTTAGGCTTTACCTGGGTCAAGCAGCAGATCGAATGGCGCGTCTTTGAGGCCAATCAGGGCCAAATCGACTTCGGCTCTTCTGATCCCATCGTCAATGCGGCCAACGCCAATGGCATCAGCCTCCTCTTCAGCGTGGTGAATTCTCCGGCCTGGGCGCGGGAGCCCGGCTTTGACGGCAGCGTCGGCGGCCCGCCGGTCGATCCCCAGACTTATGCTAACTTTGTGGGCGCGATGGCCGGCAAGTATTGCGGCAGCTCGCTCAAAATGATCGAAGTCTGGAATGAGCAGAATCTTCATTATGAATGGGGCAATAAGGCGTTGAACCCGGGCGAGTATGTCCAGCTGCTGGCCCCGGCTTACGCTGCAATTAAGGCAGCCTGCCCCAGCATGATCGTGGTCAGCGGAGCGCTGACGCCTGCAGGCAACAATGCGCCCTACGCCATGGATGACTTCACCTATCTGGAAGGCATGATGCAGGCCGGTGCGGCCAACTATCTGGATGCCGTGGGCGTGCATCCCAGCGGCTATAACGTTCCGCCTTCCTCCACCTGGGAAGGCGCGTGCGAGGCCATCCAGGTTTCGGGCAATAGCTTTAACGGCGCCTGTGATTCGCCCCATCATTCCTGGAGCTTCCGCAGCACCATGGAGGGCTACCGCAACATTATGAACGTCTACGGCGCGGGCAATCGCTCCCTGGTGCCGACCGAGTTCGGTTGGGCCGCGGGTGGCGCTTTCAATCCCGCCTACCAGTACGCCAACGACAACTCATACGAGGAGCAGGCTACTTGGACAGTGGAAGCTTATCAGATGATGAAGAATTGGGGCTGGGTCGGCCCGGCCTTCCTGTGGAACCTGAACTTCCGCGTGGTGGCCGATGGATCGGAAAAAGCCCAGTGGGGCATCGTCGATAACGGCTGGGGTCCGCTGCCCGCGTATAATGCGCTGGCGGCCATGCCCAAATAGCGCCGGCTGAACGACTATCAGCAATAAGGGCGACGCACATGCGTCGCCCTTTATTATTTCACCCGGCTTCCGTATAATACGGTCAGCCAACGCCCAACCGCATAGACCATCGATACGCTTATGAAAACTCACTCCCTAACCCGACTTGCACCTACTTTGCTCGTCCCGCTGCTTCTCAGCCTTGCCTTCATTGGGGTAAGCTGCGTGGCCGTCACGCCTGAGGCCCCGCCTGCGGGGGATAACATTCAGCCGATCGGTAACGATGAGCAGACGCAACAAGTCACGCCTACCGTACCGTCCATTATTTCCAGCGGCGGTCAGATTACGGCCGCTGTGGAATTGACCGCCATGGCGGAGTCGGCTGCGGCGCCGATCGTTGTCGCGGACGGCGGGATCATTACGCCCGCCTCCCATGCGCCGTCTATTGTCGCCACGCCGGTTATCAGCGCGGCAGTTGCTGCTACGGCATCCTTGCCCCTCACGGAGACGCCCATTCTTACGCCCACGCCGACGGTTGCTGTGCCGCTGACGGAGACGCTTTCCATCACGGAGACGCCGGGGATGACGGTCGCCGATCATGTCTCCGCCACGGCCGTAGTGACTGCGGAAGCAGTCACTTCCATGGTGGCTCCCACTGTAACCTCCGCAGTGACCGGGACGGAAGTTGTGACAACCCCTCTTGCCGTTTCTGGCGCGATCACGACCACACAGTCATTCAGCGCCGCCATCATTGCTGATCGCCTCAACGTGCGCAGCGGGCCCAGCACAGACGATGGGGTGATCGCCAAGCTCCTGCGCGGCGATCGCGTGCCGCTGCTGACCATGAACGAAGACGAAAGCTGGTATGAGGTGGAACTGGCGGACGGCGGAAGCGGTTGGATTAGCAGCGAGTTTGCCGAGGTTGAGGAAAATTTGGAGGACGCAGGAACTCTAGCGGACGCTGAAGCCGTGGATGCGACAGCCGCAGAAGCAGGGCAAGCAGGCGCTGGGGAAGCGGACACCGAAGAAGATACAGAGGCGGACACTGCCGCGGCAGATGCAGAAGCGGATACCGCAACGACGTTCGATGCGCCCACGGCGATTGTGCAGCCCGAGCGCATGAATGTACGGGTCGGGCCGGGAACGCATTACGCGGTAATGGACAGCGCGGCCAGGGGCGACGCCCTGCCGATTCTGGCCCAAAATCTCGCGGGCGACTGGTATCAGGTGCGCCTGCCTGAACAGGAGGAGCCCGGCTGGGTTTACGGATCGCTGGTGAATTTAGCCGGTCCTGCCGATGGGATCGTCACGCTGGCGGAGGAAGATCTGCCTGCGCCGCCTGAATCCGCGGTCCCGGCCGAGGGCGCGCCGGTTCAAGCAGCTGCCGTGAACGCTCCCCCGCCGTCCGGATCGGGCTTTTTCGGTTACGGCGTCCAGGCCCACATGCTGGGCGGCGGCATTGACGCCGCCACCAACGCGACTTCGGCCATGGGCTTCAACTGGATCAAGCAGCAGATAGAGTGGCGTCTTTTTGAAGGATCGCCCGGCGCAATCGACTTTAGCGAGCTGCGGCGCATTACGGATTCAGCCGGCGCCCGGGGCGTCAGCGTTCTTTTTAGCGTGGTGAACGCGCCCGAGTGGGCCCGGGAGCCGGGCTTTGACGCCGGCGTGGGCGGCCCGCCCGCGGATCCCCAGACTTACGCCAATTTTGTCGGGCGGCTGGCCGGCGAGTTCTGCGGCAGTTCTCTCCAGGCCATTGAAGTCTGGAATGAGCAGAACCTCCATTACGAATGGGGCAACAAGCCCCTCAACCCGGCCGACTACATGAACCTGTTGCGTCCCGCCTACGCCAGTATTAAGGCCGCCTGTCCGTCCATGTTGGTAATCAGCGGCGCGCCCACGCCCGCGGGGGATGCCGGTCCCTATGCCCGGGACGACTTTGCCTATCTGGAAGGCATGTACCAGAATGGGCTGGCAAATTATGCCGACGGTATCGGCGCGCACCCCAGCGGCTACAACGTGCCGCCCGGCGTGGCCTGGCAGGACGCATGCAGCGTCATCCAGCAGACGGGCAATTTTTTCAACGGCCCGTGCGACACGCCCCATCATTCATGGAGCTTTCGCAGCACCATGGAAGGCTATCGCAATATTATGGTCGTCTATGGCGATGCAAACAAGCGCATCTGGCCGACTGAATTCGGTTGGGCTGCGGGCGGTATGTTTGATCCCCGCTACGCTTACGCCGAAGACAACTCATTTGAAGAACAGGCCGCATGGACAGTGGAGGCTTATCAAATGATGCGCGGTTGGGGCTGGGTGGGCCCCGCGTTTTTGTGGAACCTCAATTTTCGCGTCGTCGCCGACGGTTCCGAGAAGGCCCAATGGGGCATCGTGCGGAACGATTACAGTCCCTTGCCCGTCTACAGCGCACTGCAAGCCATGGCGAAATGACGCACATCTGCGTAACGCGCCCAATAAACTAATCATCTAATCAACCCGTCAACAGACCAGCAGTTAAACGCCAAAGGAATTTCAATGACAACTCGTTCTCACCTATCCCATGCGGCAATCGCCGTCATTCTGCTCCTTGTTGTGGGCGTTCTGGCCGGCTGTGGCGGCAGCGGGCCGGAGCCTACGCCCACGCCCACCAAAACGCCGGCCGGCGCGTTGCCGGCCGAAACCCCGGCGCCTGCCGTCACGCCGGCTCAGCCGGCAACGGAACCGGTTGTTGAGCAGCCTGCGACCGAAGCGCTGACAACCGCGCCCGCTGCGGAGACGGAAACGATTGGCGTCATCACCGCCACACAGCTGAACGTGCGCAGCGCCCCCAATTCCGACGCCGAGATCGTGGCCACGGTCAATGAGGGGGAGGAGTACAAGGTTGCTGCCAACAGCGAAGACGGCCAGTGGGTGCAGCTCGATAATGACGGAACGCTGCTGGGCTGGGCCGCGGCCGAGTTTGTGGATGTACGGACCGTGGCCGTGAGTGACGGCGGAGATGCCCAGGCGGCTGCGCCGACCGCAACGGCCGATGGAAGCCAGACCGCGCCCGTAGGCAGCGGCAACTATCTGCCCGCGACTATGACCAGTCCTGACTTTGGGACCCAGGCCTTCCTGTGGTGGCGCGAGGAAGTCGCTGATCGGGATCTGGGCCTGATCAAGGATGCCGACTTTCGCTGGGTCAAGCAGACGTTTGCCTGGGAGACTATCGAGGCGCCGACTAAGGGTCAATTCGACTGGTCGATTTCCGATCGGGTGGTCCAGCATACCAACAATGCAGAGCTCAAGCTGCTGGCCCGCTTGAGCAGCGATCCGGAGTTGGGCGCGAAGTTCTGGGCCGGTCATCCGCCGGCCAATGGCGATAATTTCGCCGACTTCGCCTTCGCCATGGCTCAACGCTATAACTGCACGCCCCAGGCGGTAGGCTGCATTCAGGCGTATCAAATCTGGAATGAGCCGAATCTGGCCCGGGAATGGGGCGGCAATCCGCCCAATCCGGCCCAATACGCCGACTTTCTGAGCAAAGCCTATGCGGCCATCAAGCGGGGGAATCCCAATGCCATCGTCATCAGCGCGGGCATGGCGCCCACGGGCGACTGTTGCACCGCGGCCATGCCCGACGATCAGTTTTACGAGGGCATGTATCAGGCCATGGGCGGCAACAGCACCGGGTATTTTGATATGCTTGGCGTGCATGGGGCGGGCTTTGCCGCGCCGCCGGAACTTGATCCGGCTACAGCCGCTTCGGACCAGAAGTACGGCGGCTATCGCTTCTTTGCCTTCCGCCACGTGGAGGATATCCGGGCCATCATGGAGAAGTACGGCGACGGCGCCAAGCAGATTGTGCTGCTGGAATTCGGCTGGACATACGACAGCGTGAACCCGGACTACAAGTGGCACGGTGCGGATGCGGGCATCGACATGTTCGTTCAGGCCGATTACCTCAAGCGCGCCTATCAATATGCTGCGGCCAACTGGCAGCCGTGGATTGGCCTCATGAGCCTCATCACTATGCCCAATATTGACTGGCTGGCCGACGGCAATCCTCAGGATGAAGAGCAATATTGGTGGGCCATCATGGATCCGGGCTACCCTGATACCTTCTGGCGGCCGGCGTATATCGAACTCTGTATCTACTTTAACGGCATGGACGGTCAACGCTGTAAGTACGATCCGAACTAATCGAGAGCCCGTACAGATTTTGGATAACTCCGTACGGACATGAACTGCGGCATCTGGCCGACTTCACAGTAGCATAAACCCCGGAACAGAAGAAGGGAGCGGGATATCCACATCCCCGCTCCCTTCTTTATCTTCAATCTTTATTCTTCTTTCAACTCGTCAGCCCCATGAATAACTGGATGGCCTGCTCACCCAGCGCAGCGAAGACATCGATCCAGCTGGAGTCCTCGTTCAGGCCGCTGAACTGCAGCTGTTCCGGCGCGATTTGCCAGTGTGTTCCGGCATACCACGCCCCGATCACGGCGGCGATCAGAATGAGGATGAGGGAAAGGCGAAGTTGCAGGCGGTTGCGACGGATCATGGTTAAAAATAGTCTCCCTACTTTGCAGAATATTCGCCTCAATGATATACTCAACCACTCTGGAGAAGCAAAATCCGGGTGAGTAGCTCAGCTGGTTAGAGCGCACGGTTCACATCCGTGAGGTCGGGGG
>JAGRCP010000019.1 GCA_020433455.1 Caldilineaceae bacterium
GGGGTTCGAGTCCCTCCTCGCCCACTAACTTAATACAGAAGGCCCCACGACACGTCGTGGGGCCTTCTGTATTATTAAGCGCCGCCAATCATCCTCCCGATTGGCACGCGTAATTATACCCCGCACTCTCCCCTATCCGCTTCGGGCGACCGACCGCCGTACGGTGCGCCATGCGCTCCAGCGGTTGAGGGTTTCCCGCCCGGCCACAATGACCAGCACGATGACGCCCTGAAGCACCAGCGCGATTTCGCTGGGCACCTCGGTGATGAGTTCCATGCCCAGCGCGCCGGTGTGAAGCGCACTGAAAAAGATGCCGTAGAGCAAGGTAGCGATGAGGCCGTTGTTGGCGACAATGGCGATCATGACGCCGTCCCAGGCGTAATTGGCGCCCAGTCCGCGTAGAAAGCGATGGGGACCGCCCATGACCAGCAAGCCGCCGGCCAGTCCGGCCAGCGCGCCCGTCATGAGCATGATGAGAACGAAGTTCCGGTCCACCTTGGCCCCGCCCAGCCGTGCAAAGAGGGGGTTCTGGCCGCCCATGCGCCACTCGTAGCCCGTGCGGGTGCGCTGGAAGATGAACCAGGTCGCCAGCAGCGCCAGCGCCATCCACAAGACGCTGGTGTTGAGCTGGCCCCAGTTGGGCAGCCAGCCGCTCGCGGCGATGGCCCGGGTTGTGGGCGAATAGGCGTCCGGGTCGCGCAGCGGCCCGGTGATGACCCACAGCGCAAAAAAATCGGCAATGATGTTGAGCATGAGGGTGACGATGAACTCGCTCATGGCGAAGGCCTGGCGCAGCCACGCGGCCACGCCTGCCCAGGCCGCGCCGCCCAGCATGGAGAGCAAAATGAGCAGCGGAATCATGAGCACGGGCGGCAGGTCCAGGTAAAGGCCGCCTGCCGTCGCGGCCAACGCGCCCATGACCAACTGGCCCGGCTGGCCCAGATTTACCGGTCCCGAAGCAAACGCAACCGCGGCGGAGAGCCCCGTCAGCACCAGCGGAGCCGCGTTCTTGAGCGTGGTGGCCAGCGCATAGCCGTCGCCCAGGGAAAACTGGTAGAGTGCAGCATAGCTCGCCAGCGGCTCGTAGCCCTGGCTCAGCATAATCACCGCACCGATGGCCAGGGCAATCACAATGCCGAGGATGCCGTTGAGGAGCTTGTTGAGGGTGGCGTTCATGAGCGAAAAGTTGAGTCGTTGATAGGCTTATTGGTTGATTTGCTGACTGGTTGATCCGTTCATTGGCGCGCCCTGCTTACCCGGCCAACCAGTAAACAAGTCATCCAATCTCCCCGTCTCCCGTCAGCATATACCGTCCCACTCTCTCCATCGTCGCTTCTTCCACGGGCAGGTCAGCGACCACGCGGCCGCGATGGAGAACAAGGATGCGGTCGGCCAGGAGAAAAAGCTCTTCCAGGTTGGCGGAAAGCATGAGCAGGGCCCGGCCCGCTTTGCGTGCGGCCAGAATCTGGTCGTGGACGTACTCCATGGAACCCACATCCAGGCCCCGGGTGGGTTGGTCCAACAGCACCAGGGGATCATCCAGCAGCAGCTCCCGGCCCAGGATCACCTTCTGCTGATTGCCGCCGGAAAGCGAACGCAGGGGGGCGGACTGGCCGGACATGACCACGCTGAAATCCTCGGCCAGCTTGGTCGTAAAGCGCCGGGCCGCGGCCTGATCCAACACCACGCCGCCCCACTTGCTCAGGGCCGGATTGAGGCGGTGATGGGTCATAATCGCATTTTCGGTAATGGACGCATCCAGGCTGCCGCCCATGCGTCCCCGATCCTGGGAAACGAAGGCGATCAGCCTGCGCCGCTCCAAAATGGATGCGTGGGTGATCTCCCGTCCGTTCACGCGTATTGCACCCGCGTCGGGCTCCAGCAGCCCCATGAGCAGGTTGACCAGCTCAAACTGGCCGTTGCCCTCCACGCCGGCCACGCCCACCAATTCGCCTGCCCGCACTTGAAAACCCACGTCCTGCAGGCGGGGACGATTCCGCTCATCCCGCCAGGTCAGCCCCGTCACGTCCAGCACCACGTCGCCGGGCGGCTGGGGCGTGCGCCGGGAAGTGAAGAGCACAGCGCGCCCTACCATCATTTCGGCCAATGCGTCCCGGCTCAGGCCCGTGGTGGAGACCGTATCCACCAGCTTGCCCTTGCGCAGCACCGTCACCCGCTCGCACAGGTCCAGCACCTCTTCCAGGCGATGGGAGATAAAGAGGATCGTGCGGCCGTCAGCGCGCAGGTCCCGCAACTCGTTGAATAGCTGGGGAATCTCCTGCGGCGTGAGCACGGCGGTCGGCTCATCCAAAATGAGGACGGAAACGTCCCGATAGAGGAGCTTGAGGATTTCCACTTTCTGACGCGCGGCCACGGAAATATCGTCTACCTGCTCATCGGGGTCCAGGGCGAAGTGAAAACGGTCGATGATGGCCTGAACTCGTCGCCTGGCCTCAGTTCGGTCAATGCGGCCCAAGCGATCGGTTGGTTCCGCGCCCAGGACGATGTTTTCCCAGACCGTGTATTCGTTGACCAACACGATCTCCTGATGCACCATGCCGATGCCCGCGGCAATCGCCTCGCCGGGATTGGCAAAGCGCACCGGCTTGTCCCGCAGGAAGATTGCGCCCTCCTCGGGCTGAATCATGCCGTAGAGGACCTTCATGAGCGTGCTTTTGCCCGCACCGTTCTCGCCCACAACCGCGTGAATTTCGCCGGCGCGGAAATCCGCCGAAACGTGATCCAGCGCGATCACGTTCGGCGGATACACTTTTACAATGCCGGTCATGCGGATCAGCGCATGCCCATCTGCCTGACCGGCCGGAGAAGCAACGGCGGACGCTACTGCCACACGTCGCTGCCGTCGTAGAGTTCCACGCTTACCTCGCCGTTGATGATTTGCCCGCGCAATTCATCCACCCTGGCCAGGATCGCATCGGTCAGGACCGGCGTTTCGGCCTCGGTGACCAGGTCCACGCCGCCGCTGGCTAAGCCGTATTCCAGCACGGCTCCGGGCGTATAACTGCCGTCGGCAATGGTCGCGTAGACGTCCTGAATGGCTTTGCCCACGTCCTTGATGTCGCTGGCGGGCACGTGACCCGGCTCCATGTCATTTTGGTTGGTGTCCACGCCGATAGCGTACAGGTCACGCTCGGCCGCGGCCTGGAGTACGCCGATGCCCGCGGCCGCTGCCACCTGGAAGACCACGTCGGCGCCCTGATCGTAGAGCTGAAGCGCGGCCTGCTTGCCCTTGGCCGCGTCATCCCACGCACCGTCCAGAGAGACGGCCTTTACCTCAATTTCCGGATCGATCGCGTGCGCGCCATTGGTATAGGCGAAGATGAAGGCATTGACCACCGGGTCCACATCGCCGCCCACCACGCCGATAATCTTCTCCGAATTGATGTTGGGGACGCTCTCGTCCTCCGTGAGCATGCCTGCAACGACACCGGCCAGATAGGCGCTCTCTTCCTCGACGAAGTCTACCGAGGTGATGGTCCCGCCGTCATTTTCCACCACCGTGTCAATGTTGACGAAGACCTTGTCCGGGTTGGCGTCGGCAATAGTCATGAGCTGATCCTCGAAACCGTAGGAGATGACGAAGATCACGTCGGCGTAGCCTACGGCAGCCTGGAGAGAAGGTTCATACTTGCCTGCATCAAAACCGGCCTCGATGGTGCGGGTTTCCACGCCGTAATCGGCTTCCAGCGCATCCATGCCCGCCTGGCCTGAATCGTAGAACGCATTATCGCCCAGCGCACCGTTGATGAGATAGACAACCTTCCGGGGCGCATCGGCTGCGGCATCATCGGCCGCATCACCACTGCCGGCTGCGGGTTGGCTTGCCGGTGCAGCCGTACAGCCCGCCAACAGGAGCGCGGCCAGGATCGCCAGCCACGCAGCAACTCTCTCCATTCTCATGTCAAGCTCCTCGTTTGATGTTTGCGTAGATGGTCAAATACGCGCCGTGGAAGCGCAGCGCACAGGAATATTCTACCCCGAACGCGGGGCTGGACGCCAGCAGTGCGAATAGCCAAAGGGCGGCCCTTCCCTCCCCGGGAGCGCCGGACTCCAGTCCGGCAAGTGCGATGTGGTTGACGAACAATTAACTCAGGCTTCCGCCAGGCTGGGCAGGGCCCACGCCTCGCCCAGGCTCATGCCCAGGGTTTCGTAGATTTTAAGCGTAGCGGGAGAGCGGTTGAGGGTGTAAAAGTGAATGCCGGCCACGCCCTGGTCATACAGGTCGAAGACTTGTTGGGTAGCCCAGTGGACGCCCACTCTCTCCACCGCGTCATCGTCTTCCGCCCGCAATACGGAACGCAGCAGTTTGGCCGGGATGCGTGCGCCCAGGGCCAACTCGCTCATGCGCTGCATGCCCTGGCGGGTGGTAATGGGCATGACGCCGGCGATGATGGGTACGCGGATGCCCGCGATTTCGCACCGTTCGCAGAAATCGAAATAGTCCCGGTTGTCGAAGAAGAGCTGGGTGCAGATGTAGTCCGCGCCTGCGTCCACCTTGGCCTTGAGGTAGTCAATCTCCTGCAGGCGATTGGGCGTACCGGGATGGCCTTCGGGGAAGCCGGCCACGCCGATGCCCATCTCCGGAAAAAGGCGCTTAATGTGGGCCACCAACTCTGCTGCATAGCGAAAGCCGTCGGGCGCAGGCGTGAAGGCGGCGTCGCCCTTGGGCGGGTCTCCCCGCAGAGCCAGGACATTCTCGATGCCCGCCTCCCGATAGCGTTCCAGCTGGCGGGTAATGTCATCTTTGCTTGCGCCCACGGAGGTCAGATGGGCGACCACGGTTAGGGGCGTCTCCTGCTGTAACCGCATGACCAGGTTTTCGGTCAAATGATTGCTGGATCCGCCTGCGCCGTACGTTACGCTGACGAAAGACGGGCGGATAGGCGAAAGATCCCGGATGGTTTCAAAAAGTGCGTGGGAAGCTTTGGTCGTTTTGGGCGGGAAAAACTCAAAACTGAAGTGAACGCCGTCACCGGCCAGCACGTTGGAAATATGCATAATGTATCCTGTTTCTGTTTGCTCTGCGCTGATTCCTCTACGGATTGACCTGCGAATTATGCGGCTTATGCCGCACAAATTATGCCATAGAACGCTCTGCGCAGGAGCGTGATGTAAACTCAGTTTAAGCTGCTCGTGGGATCGGTGAGGAGATAATCTGACAGCGTGGCGGGGAGCGGCCCAATTACGCACGCCATTCTACCGCGAAAGGCCCGCAGGGAGCCAACCCCCGGCCGTTCGTTCATAGACCGCGTTATTCGCGGTCTATGGTTTCCAAAATAGCCTTTGCCGTTGCGCCGTCCGTGGCCAGGACGGAGAGATAGCCCGCTCCCAGCGCAGTCCGAATGGAGGCGACTTTGGCTCCGCCGCAGGCGACGGCCAGCACCTGGGGAATGCGGCGCAGGTCGTCCAGCTCGATGCCGATGATGCGTCGGTTGAGGCTGATGGCGTCGGACGCGCCCTGGGCGTCAAAGTAGCGGCCCGCCATTTCGCCCACCGCTCCTTCCCTGCGCAACTGTACCAGGTCGTTGCGAGTCAGCAGGCCTGCGCGCAGGAAGCTGGACGCTTCGTCCGCTACCGTGCCGATGCCGGTGATGGCCAGCTTGACGCTGCGCGCGCGCCGGATCGCCTCGGCCACCACGGGCTCGCTGACGAACGTCTCGCGCACCGCGGGCTGCTCCACCAGGACGGGCGCATGGAGATCGTAGTGGCGGCCGCCCAGCTTGGCCGCGACCATACGCGCCAGGTCGGGGCTGTCCATGTCCAACGCCCCGACGCCGCCCATGAGCTGGACCACGTCAATATGTCGGTTGGGATCATCGGGCAGTGCGCTCACCGCGGCATGGACGCCGCTGCCCCATGCCACCCCGATAAGCTCGCCCGGACCCAGGTTCGGAATCACATCCTGCAAGTAGCCGGCTGCCAGTGCGCCCACGCCGCGCAGGGTGTCGGCCGGGCTGTTCTCCGCCGACGTCTGGTAGACGTAGGCGTCCTGCAAACCGAACCGGTCGATAAATTCCTGCTCCAGCAAAAAGTCCCGGGGCGTACTGACGCGCACGTTGATTTCCACGATGCCCTGGTCACGGGCTTCCTTGATCATGCGCGAGATTTTGGACGCGGAAACGCCCAGACGTCCGGCAATCTGACTCTGGGTTTGGTCCAATTGATAGTAGAGGCTGGCGACCATGGCCAGGGTTTCTTCACGATTGGGCATGGGCGACTCGGCTTGGCGTGGAGAGACAAATTTGCAACTGGCTGCAAGAATTTGCGACCAGCATAGCAGCCGCCCTGTTTGCTGTCAAACAGAAAAAACAGATAAATTCCCTATTGACAATCGTGTTCCGGCATGATAGTCTATTTGCAATTCCATTCACAAACTGCATATTTATGCATTCTGCTTAATATAAATTAGAGTCTTTGGACTTTGGTGGGGTCAAGCCGTTGAATCAATTCGGATCCTGCTGCGGAAAACGTACTGAAGCGCGTTAGGCTCCGTTGATCTGCTTTTTGAAACGCGGCTCGCAATACGTGACGGCGTATACCTTCACGCATCACGAGTCAACTGTTCACCTCCCCAACGCCAATCAACCGCATAAAATCCCGAAGAACCAACTCATTTTAAACGCAACCCGCACAGAAGGAGCGGCTCCATGTCTTATCCGGTTGACGGTATTGTCTTTGACCTGGACGGCACCGTCTATTTGGGCAATGCCGCGCTGCCCGGCAGCGTAGACGGCATTGCCGAACTGCGCCGCCGCGGGAAGAAGACCCTTTTCGTCACGAACAAGCCCCTGGAGCCCCGGGAAGCCTATGCCGCCAAGCTGATCCGCCTGGGCATTCCCGCCGAGCCGGACGATGTGATCACCTCCGCTTACGTCCTGGGCCATCATCTGGCCCGGGTCCATCCGGAACTGCGCTACTACGTCATTGGCGAAGAAAGCCTGCGCCAGGAGCTGCGCGGCCACGGCCTTACTATTGTAGATGAGTTGTGGGATCAGGACGAAAAAGAAGTGCTGGACGTCACGGGCATTGATGCCGTCATCGTCGCGTTTGACCGCACCCTGGATTATCGCAAGCTCAATACCGCGTATCAGGCTCTTTTGCAAGGCGCGTATTTTTTTGCCACCAACGCAGACAAGGCCTGCCCCATGCCCGGCGGCTCCATTCCTGACGCGGGAGCTACCATCGCCGCGTTGGAGCAGATCACCGGTCGCACGCTGGACCTGCTGGCCGGCAAGCCCTCCGCCATCATTATGGAAGTCGCTCTGGCGCGGCTGGGCTGCCCGGCCGCGCGGGCCATGATGGTTGGCGATCGCCTGGAGACGGATATGCTCATGGGCCGGCAGGCCGGCATGCTGACGGCCGCGGTGCTTACAGGCGCAGCGACCCGCACGGAGGCGGAAGCGTTGGCGCATCCTCCTACTTTTATCCTTGATAACATCGGCGCACTCCCCTCTCTGATTGATTAGCCTGTTTGATTAACCTGCAACATTCATCGCTGGAAAGAAGCCGCAAAGAAGGGAGGTCGCCCGGCAGCAGAGTCTTATTGCTTTCATGAAGTTCGATCGACCGGCGCGGCCATACGCGCCATAACCACTCATGCTTGAACAAGGAATCACCCAAGGAGAAGCAAGATTATGAAATTTACTTCACACTTTCGCGGGTTGAAAGGTTTGAGCCTGCTTTTGACGCTCTCCATGCTGTTGGCTGCCTGCGGCGCGCCCGCGTCGACTCCTGCAGCAGACAGCGGTGCAACCGGCGACACGACCGCAGCCGCCGGCGGCGAAAGTTCCGGCGAGTTTGATTGGGGCATGTGCCAGGGCGAAAGCCTCAACCTGCTGCTGAACCAGCATCCCTATCAGCAAGCGCTGGTGAGCGAATTGCCCGCCTTTGAGGAATTGACGGGGATGACCGTTTCCTACGACGTCTTCCCGGAGCAGAACTATTTCGACAAGGTCACCATCGATCTCCAGGCCGGCAATTCAGGCACCTACGACGCCTTCATGACCGGCGCGTACATGATCTGGCAATATGCGCCCGCCGGCTGGATGGAGCCGTTGGAAGGCTACATCAGCGATCCCGCCAAGACTAACCCCGACTACAATTTTGAGGACATTCTCCCCGACCTGCGCAATTCTGAAATGTGGAATCTGGAACCGGGCATGCAGAACCTGGGCCAGGGCTCCCAGTATGCGCTGCCCTGGGGCTGGGAAGCCAATGCTTACATGTATCGCAAGGATATCTTCGACGCCAATAGCCTGACCCCGCCCACCTCCCTGGACGAGTTGGTGGAAGTCTCCAAACAGCTCAAGGAGATCAACCCGGATATGGCGGGCATTGTGGTGCGCGGCAGCCTGAACTGGGCGACCATTCACCCCGGCTTCATGACCATGTACGCCAGCAACGGCTGCGTGGACTATGACGAAAATATGGTCCCCCAGATGAACTCGGCGTGTGCGGTTGAAGTGACGGAGAAGTGGATTGACATGGTTCGGAGTGCTGGTCCCGAAGCGTGGACCACCTACACCTGGTACCAGGCCGGTTCCGACTTCGGTGCGGGCAAGGCCGCCAGCATGTTCGACGCCGACATTCTGGGCTACTTCCAGAACCAGCCGGACACCGCCGCGGCGGAGGTGTTGGGCAACGTGGCGTGGGCGCCCGGTCCCTTGGGCCCCGACGGCGAGTTGAAGACCAATATTTGGATCTGGTCCCTGGCCATGAATGCCGGTTCCCAGAAGAAGGACTGTACCTGGCTCTTCATGCAGTGGGCCACGGGCGAAGAGTTCCTGACCAAGGGCGCGGTGGAGTACAGCATGGTCAATCCGGTCCGTCAGGCCATCTGGGAAAACGAGGACTTCCAGGCCAAGATGGCGGAGCAGACCGACTATCTGGAGACCTTCAACACCATCTCCTCCAACAACATGCAAATTCAGTTTACGCCGCAGCCCCTCTTCTTTGAGACGACGACGGAGTGGGCCCAGGCGCTGCAAGATATCTACGCCGGCCAGGACGCCCAGGAACGGCTGGACAAACTGGTTGACAGTCTGACCGAGCAACTGCAAGACGCAGGCATCACCCAATAATCAGGTAAGTTGATTTCCTGAAGCCGGCTGATCCCGCAATCTTCAATCGTTCGCCTGAAATTGGAGATTGCGGGATCGGAGATTAAAGAATACGCGATTGGCGTTTGCCCAATCCGCACATCCGCCCTCACTCCGTCATCGGAACCTATCGGAATCAGAAGAAGGTTGACCGCCCATGACCGAAGAAAAGCTGCAACCTCCCTTAGGCGTGCGCATCCGTCCCTGGCTCATCGCCCTGCCCGCGCTCATCGTTCTTATCGGGATTCTCTACCCCTTTCTGACCGCCATCTACTACTCCTTTACCGCCTATGCGCTCAATCGACCCGGCAGCCTGGACCAATTTGTCGGCTTCCGCAACTACGTGCGCATGTTTACGGATGACGATTTTTTGTACAGCACCTACATCACGTTTGCCTATGCCCTGCTTAGCACGGGCGTTGAGCTGGTGCTGGGCCTGGCCGTTGCGCTGCTCCTCAACCGGGAATCGCGCTTCGCTAAAATATTGACGCCCACCCTGATCTTCCCCATGATGATCGCCCCCGTCATCGGCACCCTGATTTGGAAGATGATGATGCAGCCCAGCGTGGGCATTCTCAACCCCATGCTCAATCTGGTCGGATTGCCCTCCCTCCAATGGGCGGCCGTACCCGAGACCGCGCTCTTCTCGGTGGTCCTGGTGGACGTGTGGATGTTTACGCCCTTTGCCGCGCTGATCCTGACGGCGGGCCTGCGTTCCTTCCCCAGCGCGCCGTTTGAAGCCGCGCGGGTGGACGGCGCGTCTTTCTGGTTTACCTTCCGTAACCTGACCCTGCCCATGCTCACCCCCTTCATTCTGATTGTGGTGGTCTTCCGGCTCATGGATTCGCTCAAGATGTTCGACATCATCTTCGCCATGACCGAAGGCGGGCCGGGCCGCACCCTCATGACCTATCAGCTCACGGCCTATCGCACCAGCTTTCAATTCCAGCGTCTGGCCCAGGGCTTGCCCTACGCGATTCTCCTTTACATCATCATCTACATTACCAGCTTCTACCTGATCAAGTTCTGGGGACGCGCCCAGCGGCGCGCCGCCGGTTACTAACGAGGGCGACGGATTATGGAAACTAACTCAATCAACAAGCGGCTGGCGGGCTTGCTCTCCGACGGCTTTTTGGCCGTCTATTTTCTGTTTGCCCTCTTTCCCATTCTCTGGATGGTGCTGGTCTCTCTCAAAAGCGGCGAGGAACTCTTCACCACCCAGTTTATCTTCCACCCTACGCTTGAGAACTATCGCGCCATCTTCTTCGGCGATACCCGGGTAGGCGCGGGCGTCGTGGCCAAGCAGGAGTTCCCCCAATACTTTCTCAACAGCCTTATCGCCAGCACCGGTGCGGTGATTCTTTCTCTGCTGGTAGGCGTGCCCGCGGCATACGCTTTGGCGCGTTTTAACTTCAAGGGCAAGGAAGATTTGGCCTTTACTTTCCTCTCATTTCGCTTTGCGCCCGAGATGGTGGTTATTATTCCCCTGTCGGTTATCTACCGTCAGTTGGGGCTGTACGACACCTATTTCGGCATTATTTGGGTCTACCAGTTGGTAACGCTGCCCCTCCTCATTTGGGTGCTGCGCAGCTACTTTGAGGACATATCGCCCGACATAGAGCAGGCGGCCATGATCGACGGCTATCCGTGGTGGCGCATCTTTTGGAATATTCTCTTGCCCCTGGTGCGGCCCGGTCTGGCTGCGGCCGCGCTCCTGGCCTTCGTCTTTGCGTGGAACAACTTTATCTTTCCCCTGGTGCTGGGCGGCTCTCACGTGCAGACGGTAACGGTAGCCTCTCTGGGTTATATCTCGTCGGCCCAGGGGTTTTTCAACCGCATGGCCGCGGCGTCGGTGATTTCCTCCATTCCCCAGATCGTGCTGGCCCTCAGCATCCAGCGCTATCTCATTCGCGGCCTCAGCTTCGGCGCGGTGAAAGGATAGGCGAGCATGGCAAGCCTCCGGCTGGAAAATCTGGTCAAAAAATACGGCGATATCACCGCCGTCGATCGCCTTTCTCTGGAGATCAACGACGGCGAATTCATGGTCATGCTCGGCCCGTCGGGCGCGGGCAAAACGACGACCCTCAAGCTCATCGCCGGGGTGGTCACGCCCGACGCAGGCAAGGTCTACATCGGCGACCGCCTGGTCAACGCCATCGAGCCCCACAAGCGCAACGTGGCCATGGCCTTTGAAAGTTACGCCCTCTATCCACACAAAACGGTGAAGGAGAACCTGGCCTTCCCTTTGCGCGCGCCGGGGCGCAACTTCTCTGCGGCAGAGATTGATCGTAAAGTGAACGACGTGGCCGAAATGCTTAATATCCACATGCTGCTGGATCGCCTGCCCCAGCACCTCTCCAACGGTCAGAAGCAGCGCGTGGCTCTGGGGCGGGCCATGGTGCGAGATCCGGAGATTATGTTGCTGGACGAGCCGATCTCTCATCTGGACGCCAAGCTGCGCCATCGTATGCGCACCGAATTCAAGGCGCTGGAAGCGGAGATTCATACGACGACCCTCTACGTAACCCACGACTACCTGGAGGCTCTTTCTCTGGGCGATCGGCTGGTGGTGCTGAATGAAGGGGTAATCCAGCAGATCGGCCTGCCTGACGACGTCTTCCTGCGGCCTGCCAATCTCTTCGTCTCCAGGCTTTTGGGCCATCCCCAGATAAACCTCATTGAATGTACCGCCCAGCGCAGCGATGAGGGGCTACAACTGCTCAGCACCGACGGGGCCGTACGCGTTGACGCGCCCTCCCATCTCCGCACCGCGCTCGACGCCCACGCCTCAGAGCGCCTGGTTATGGGCATTCGCCCCCAGGATATGGCAATCGTCTCCAGCGATGAGGCGAATACGCCCAACACCTGCCAGGGCAGCGTCTACGTCTATGAGCGGCTGGGTACCAAGGGCGTCCTCAGCGCAAAGGTAGGCAAGCGCCAGATGGAGATCATTACGCCCATCGAAATGAGCTTTGACTTCGATGAGGCGGTCGCCATCCGCATCAAAACGGACAAGCTTATGCTCTTTGATCGGGATACGGAGCAGAATCTGCTGCAGGCGGAGGAAATATAAGATGGCTGAACTACGCTTGGAACACATCTACAAAACGTACAAAGGCAACGTCGAAGCGGTCAAGGACCTGAACCTGACCGTCCGTGACGGGGAGTTCCTGGCCCTTTTGGGGCCGTCAGGTTGCGGTAAAACCTCAACCCTGCGCATGATTGTCGGGCTGGAAGAGATTACCAGGGGCGAGATGTACATCGGCGATCGCCTGGTCAACAGGCTGGAACCCAACGCCCGCAACGTGGCCTTGGCCTTCGAGACCTACGCCCTCTATCCGCCCCTGAGCGTGCGGGATAATATCGCCTTCTGCCTGCGGGCCCGTTCCGTCGCGCCGGATGAGATTAAGCGCCGGGTTGATGCCGTGGCCGATATGCTGGATATCACCGACATTCTGGACCGCAAGCCGGCCGAGTTGGGCGGCGGCCAGAAGCAGCGCATTTCCCTGGCCCGGGCTCTCGTGCGCAATCCCGACGTCTTCCTCATGGATGAACCCCTTTCCCATCTGGATGCGGCCCAGCGCGCCCATATGCGCGTCGAACTCAAGCGCCTCCACGCCGAAACGGGCCGCACGACCATTCTGGTCACCCACGACCAGCTTGAGGCCGTGGCCATGGCCGAACGGATTGCGGTGATGAACTTCGGCGTGCTCCAGCAGGTAGGTTCCTTCAACGAAGTCTATAACCATCCCGTTAACGAATTTGTGGCCGGCTTCATCGGCGAGCCGCCTATGAACTTCCTGGCCTGCCGTCCCGCCGCCCAAAACGGCGCGACCGCGCTCACGGCCGCGGACGGGAGCTTTCACCTTTCCTTACCCTCGGCCCTACAAGAGCGGGTCAACGCCCATAACGGCCAAAACCTGCATCTGGGCGTGCGCCCCACCGACCTGCACCTGGGCGACGGCGCGGCGGATGATGATCTGCTTACCCTTCACGCCACGGTAGATACCTACGAATCCCTGGGCGAAGAAGGCCAGTTGGCCGCAAACGTCGGGGAGAGTCCCGTACTTCTGATCACCGAGCCTTTCCTGAATCTGGCCCGGGGCGAAAAGGTCGATCTCCAAATGAGCACCAACCGCATCCATCTCTTTGACGCGGATACAACCAACGCCATCTGAGCCGATCCATGAGCGCACTGTTGCTGGGTATCGACATCGGTACGTCGGTCATCAAGAGCATCCTCTTTGACGCCGCGGGCCGTGAAATCGCCGGCGCCGCGCGGGAAAACGTTCTGCTCCACCCGACCCCCGGCATGGTAGAGCAGAATATGACCGCGGTCTGGCAGGCCGCAGCGGAAACCGCGGCCGAAGCCGTAGTGAGCGTGCAGGGGGCGGCTGACGAAATTGTCGCCATCGGCGTCACGGGTCAGGGTGACGGCACGTGGCTGGTCGATGCAGAGGGAAGGCCTGTGGGCAATGCCGTCACCTGGCTGGACGGCCGCGTGGGTGACCTGGTCGAAGCGGCCCATACCGGCGGACTGAGCGAACAGGTCTTCGCCCGCACCGGCACCGCGCTCAACACCAGCAACCAGGCCCTGCAACTCCGCTGGCTGGCCGAGCATGAGCCGGACCGTCTGGCCCGCGCCCATGCCGCGCTCCGGGCCAAGGACTGGATATTTCTCTGCCTGACCGGGCAATTTGCCACCGATGAATCTGACGCCTCACATACCTATTTTTCTGTGGGTACGCGCGCGCTCGATCCCGGGTTGCCCGGGCTGTTGGGCATTGGGCAATGGACGCGTCTCCTGCCGCCCATACGCGCTGCGACGGAAAACCAGGCTCCCTTGCTGGCTGATGCGGCCCTCCGGTTGGGGCTGCGCCCCGGCACGCCCGTTGTAGCCGGTCCTTTTGACGTGGCCGCGGCCGACCTGGGCAGCGGCGTCTTCCAGCCCGGCGACGCCTGTACCATTCTGGGCACCGCGGCCATCCATCAGATGGTCATGGATCGCCCTGCAGATGAACCGAAAAATACGGGCTACACCATGTGCCACGCGCCCGCGGATCGCCTGGTGCGCCTCCTGCCCAGCATGACCGGAGCCCTCAACCTGGAGTGGTTTTTGCGCCAGTTTTACGCCCTTGAAGCCGCGCGGCCGGGCGTCAACATCTACGCGTTGGCAGAAGAAGAAGCCGCGACTGTTCCGCCCGGCTGCGACGGCGTCCTCTATCACCCATACATCAATCCGGCCGGCGAGCGCTCGCCTTTTGTACGCCCCGATGCCCGCGCCCAGTTTAGCGGCATGACCGTGGAGCACAGCCGGGCCGCGCTTCTGCGCAGCGTCTATGAAGGCGTGCTTTTTTCGGCCATGGACTGCTACGAGTATCTCAATCAGCCCATACGCGCGCTTACCCTCGCTGGCGGCGGCGCGCGCAGCGATCTCTGGTGTCAGATGTTTGCCGACGGTTTGGACTGTCCGGTTACTGTGGTTGCGGGCAACGAGCAGGGTGCGCTGGGCGCGGCCATCAATGCCGGCGTGGCCGTGGGGCTCTACGCCTCCTATGCTGATGCCATCGACGCCTGCGTACGGTCGAACCGCACCTACGCGCCCAATCCCCAGGTTGGGGCCGTCTATCGATCGCTTTTACCCCTTTATCGTCAGACTTACAAAGCCCTCTTTCCGGTCTGGCAAGCACGCGCCCAATGGCGCCGGGAGCACTCTCTATGACCCACTCGTCCACGCGGCGGATACGCGCCGCGGTCATCGGCGATCTGTTCGTCGGTTCGGAACTCATTGTCCGCGCGCTGGCGCGTCGGCTCGCGCCTGAAGGCATTGTGTTGGATGCGGATACCGCGCAGGTAAATTGGCCCGACGCGCCGCTCATTGCTAATGACGAGGTGAGCGAATTTGCCGGCGATCCGGCCGCGGTGGCTGCGTTGGCCCAAAAGGCCGCAATCCTCGTCACCCACGTCGCGCCGGTGACCGAAGCCGTGCTGGATGCGGCGCCTGACCTGCGCCTCATTGCCTGCTGTCGGGGCGGGCCGGTCAACATTAATGTGGACGCGGCCACGCGTCGGGGCATTCCCGTTATTAACGCGCCGGCGCGTAACTCTCAGGCCGTCATCGAATTTACGCTGGGCCTGATCCTGGCCGAGAGTCGGGGCATCGGCCGCGCGCACGCCGCGTTGAGTCAGGGAATATGGGAGGGCGACCTCTATCGCTATGACCGGGCCGGCCGGGAAGTTCAGGGACAGGTTGTCGGTCTCGTGGGCCTGGGTGCGATTGCCCAGGGGATGATTCCCTACCTTCAGCCTTTCGGCGTGACGATTCTGGCCTACGATCCCTTCGTTTCCGCTGAACGCATGGCCGGGATGGGCGTGGAAAAGGCGGAACTGAACGATCTGCTGGCCCGTTCCGACATTGTGAGCCTCCACGCGCGGGTAACGCCTGAAACCCGGGGCATGATGGGGGCGGAGCAGTTTGCGCGCATGAAGCCGGGCGCAATATTCATCAACACGGCCCGCGGGCCCCTGGTCGATTATGACGCGCTATACGTAGCCCTGGATGGGGGACATCTGGGGGGCGCGGGACTGGATACTTTTGCCCAGGAGCCGCCGCCGTCCGACTGGCCTCTCCTGCGTCTGCCCAACGTCACCTTGACGCCGCATATCGCCGGCGCTTCCCGGGAATCGGCGCAACAAGGCGCTGACCTGGTGGCAATCGATGCGGCCAATTTTTTTGCCGGGCGTCCTCTGGTCAATCAGATCAACCGCATCGCGCTGGAGGAGAAATGAGCAAGCCCATGGCCGGAGACGAATTGTTGCTGGGTATCGATATCGGCACCACCAGCGTCAAGGCCACGCTGGTTACGCTTGCCGGCGCGGTCTGCGCTGAGGCGGCTCAGGAATACCCCACTGCGTTTCCCCGTCCGAATTGGGCCGAACAGGATCCCGAAGATTGGTGGCGGGCGACCTGCGCCGTACTCCAACAGGTGTGCGCCGCCGCAGGCGATCCGGCGCGCGTCGCTGCCCTCTCCGTGAGCTGCCAGGGGCCTTCCTTGCTGCCCATGGACGCGGCAGGCCGTCCCCTGAGTTCCGCCCAGATCTGGATGGATCGTCGCTCCACCCGGGAATGCGAATCCCTGCGCGGAACGGTGGGAGATGCTCTCTTTGCCGGCATTAACGGCGGCCGCATCGATCCCTACTACATGGCGCCTAAGCTTTACTGGCTCCGCAAGCATGAGCCGGACGTGTACGCACGCGCCTACACTTTTCTGCAAGCGAACGGCTACATCGTCCACAAGCTCTGTCGCGTATTTACCCTGGATCGCTCCATCGCTCCGCTTACCCTGCTTTACGACGCCCGGACGGAAGAATGGTCCGATGTCCTGATCGAGGCGTGCGGCGCGGACCGGACCAAGTTGCCGCCCCTGTACGATTCGGGTGAGATCGTCGGTCGCGTCACGCCGGAGGCCGCGGCTGTTACCGGCCTGGCAACAGGCACGCCCGTGCTGGCCGGTCTGTGCGACGGCCCGGCCGCGGCTCTGGAAGCGGGCCTCCTGGAGGCGGGCGATGCCGCGGAAATGACCGGCCAATCCACGGTGCTTCTGATTTGCAGCGATCGACCCTATTTGGACGACAGGCTAATTCCCTTGGGCCATCCCCTGCCCGACCGTCATGTGACCGCCGGCGCCCAAGTCGCCTCGGGCGGCGCGCTGCGCTGGTTCCGGGATGAGTTGGGCGAACCGGAACGTCGGCAAGCCGAGGCAACGGGTGATGACGCTTACGCACTCCTTTCTCTTCTGGCGCAAAGCAGCCCGCCGGGCGCCAACAGTCTCCTCTTTTTGCCCTACCTGTACGGCGAGCGCTCGCCCATTTGGGACAGTGATGCGCGGGGCGTCTTCTTCGGCCTCTCTCTGTCCACGCATAAGGCGGACATGGTGCGGGCCGTCATGGAGGGTGCGGCTTATGGCCTGCGGCACAACGTGGAAGCAGCGGAGGAAGCGGGCTTTCCCTTGCGGGAGTTGGTCACCGTCGGCGGTGGGGCCAAGAGTCCGCTCTGGAATCAGATCAAGGCCGATGTGCTCCAGCGACCGGTGCGTGTCCCGGACGTCACCGGCGGAGCCGTCATCGGCGATGCTATGCTGGCCGCCGCAAGCGTGGGCCTTTACCCGACGCTCACGGATGCGGTCACGGGCATGATGGGGCCGAGCCGCGTCTTTCAACCCCGCCCGGAACTTGCCCAGCGCTATGACGCGCTCTACACTCTGTATGTAAGCCTTTACCCGCGCCTGCGCGAGGCGTTCCGGGAACTGGCGCTAACGAATTTTTAACGGCTCTTTGGGAATTCACCGGGGGCCGCTTTTTGAAGCATAACGCGTGATGCGCGCAGGTACGCACCGTCACGCATCACGCGTCATTTTTATTCCTAGACTCACCCAGCGACAGGAAAGTCAACATGGCTGAATCTGAAGGCATCGTCAAATATGTAACTGATTACACGTCCGCCGCGGCCTTGTCGGCCGAGGAGATTGCCGAACTCAACGCCTGGCGTCGCATCCTCTATCTGGCTCAGCTTGTGGGCCAAAGCCCCGAACGTTACATGGGCTACGGCTTCGGCAATGTAAGTCGTCGGCTGGAGCCGGGCCCCGCGCCCGTCACCCAACGCAGTTTTGTCATCACCGGCACCCAGACGGGCAATCTTACGCATCTGGATCCGGATGCCTACACCATGGTGATGGAATGTTATCCGGCGGAAAATCGTCTGGTCGCCCAAGGGCCGGTCAAGCCGTCGTCGGAATCCCTCACCCATGGCGCGGTTTACGACCAGGACCCGGAGATCATGTGGGTCTTTCACGCTCATTCGCCCGAGATTTGGCGCAACGCTGATGCGCTGGAAATTCCCGTCACCGCGGCGGATGTGCCCTACGGTTCGCCGGAAATGGCAGCGGAGGTCGATCGACTCTTCCGGGAAACGCCGCTGTTGGAGCGGCGGATATTCAGCATGGGCGGTCATGAGGACGGGATCGTCAGCTTCGGCCGCACGGCGGAAGAGGCGGGCGATGTTCTCCTCAACACGCTGGCCGCGGCGCTGGCATTGTCTGATTAGCAGAGCATGAATTAACAGAAAGGAAAACCTCATGAGCGGCGAACGTCCTCTGGAGGTGACAATCGATGACCGGGCCATTGAGCATTTGCTGGCCTTTACCGCGGAGCAGGGTATGCACGATCTGCTCATGGTTTCCGACGAAAATACCTACGCGGCTCTGGGCGCGCGGGTGGAAGCGGCCCTGAGCGAAGCCGGACGCGACCTGATTAGCGTCATCCACACTGGCGAAGAGGTGGTGGCTGATGCCCGCTACATCTTCCATACGCTGCTGGCCGCAGACCCCAAGCCCCGCACCTATATCGCGGTCGGCTCGGGCACCGTGACCGACATTACCCGCTTTGTCAGCCATCGCACCCACTCGTCCTTCATCTCCATGCCCACCGCGCCTTCGGTGGACGGCTTTGCGTCCATCGGCGCGCCCCTCATTATTGACGGCGTCAAGGAGACGGTCATCTGCCATGCGCCCATCGCCATCTTCGCCGACATCAACACCCTGGCCAATGCGCCCCAGGCCCTCATCGCCGCGGGCTTGGGCGATATGCTGGGCAAGTACACCTCCATTGCCGACTGGCGGCTGGGCCGCCTCTTCTGGGGTGAACCGTACGACGAAGAGATTGCGCAGCGTACGTTAGCCGCGGTGCAGCTCTGTGTGGATAACGTGGACGCGATCGGCGCGGACGAGCCGGAAGGCATCCGCAAGCTGCTGGAGGGGCTCATCGAGTCGGGCTATTGCATGCTGGACTTTGGTTCCTCCCGGCCCGCTTCGGGCGCGGAACATCATTATTCTCACCTGTGGGAAATGAAGCTCCTGCGCGAGGGGCGTCCGGCCATTCTGCATGGGGCGAAGGTGGGCGTGGCCACGGTACTGGTGGCAGGTCTCTATGACCGGATCCGGGCCATGAGCCGGAACGAAGCCGCGGACCTGATGGAGGCGAGCGACTGGTCAAATGCGGACGTGGAAATGACCCGCATTCGCACCGCGTACGGCGATCAGGCGGAAGATGTCATGGCCGCGCATCAGCGCTTCCTGAACCTGACGCCGGAAGAGTCTGATGCGATCAAGCGCCAAATTCTGGCGCACTGGGACGAGGTGCAGGAGATCGCAGCCCACGTCCCCCCGCCCGACGTCGTAGCCGACTACCTGCGGCGGGCCGGCGGTCCCACTACCGTGGCCGAACTGGGTCTGTCAGACGAAGAGCAAGCCCTGGCCGAGCAGAGCGGTCATTATCTACGCGACCGGTTTACCGTGCGGAAATTGGCCCGGGCCTTGGATATCTAAACTGTCGGGAGATGAGGCCCGCATAGAGTTAGCTCCCGGTCCGAAGCAGTAAACCCCGGCAGATTTCTGCCGGGGTATTCACGCCGAACCAACGCAATTCCTCCTGCGGGACCTGTTACGGCCTACTCGCGAATATCCTTGAGTACTCGGCCGTCCTGAATGACGACGCGAATGTTGTCAACATTTTCCAGCGAGCGGATATCAGCCAGGGGGTCCGTGGCCGCGATTACCACATCGGCCAGCTTGCCCGCCTCCAACGTGCCGACGCGATCCTGCCAGCCCAGGCATTCGGCCGCGGTTTTGGTAGTCGCCACAATGGCTTCCATGGGCGACATGCCGATGTTGCACATGAGGCCCAATTCGCGCAGGTTGGTGCCGTGGGGCATGACGGCCGCGTCGGTGCCCATGGCGATGGTCACGCCCGCTTCGTAGGCTTTGGCAATGCTCTCGCTGTGAATTTCGATGGTCTCCCGGGCCTTGCGCACGCCGTATTCAGGCATCTCGGCTTGTTCCAGCACGGCCAGCGGCGCAAGCAGCGTGGGCACCAGAAACGTCCCGTGTTCCAGCATCAGCCCAATCGCTTCATCGTCCAGAAAGATGCCGTGCTCGATGGAGTGGATTCCGGCGCGCACCGCGTTCTTGATCCCTTCCACGCCCTGGGCATGGGACATGACCTTGACGCCGCGGCGATAAGCCGCCTCCTGCACGATGACCGCCAGCTCGTCGGGCGAAAACTGGGTGAACTCAGGGTGATCCGTGGGGCTGAGCACGCCGCCGGTGGAGCAGATCTTGACCACCTCCGCGCCCGCGCGCAGCACCTCGCGCACCTTTTTGCGTACGCCTTCCACGCCGTCGCAGATGGGATCAGGCATGCCGGGATAGGGCGGGAAGAGATCCAGCGAAAAGCCCGAGGGCATCCAGCCGTCGCCGTGACCGCCGGTGATGCTCAGCGCGGTAATGCTGATCTGCATGCGCGGTCCCACGACCAGCCCTTCCTCTACCGCCTGCTTGATGCCCAGATCCGCACCGCCCGCGTCGCGCACCGTGGTTACGCCAGCGTTGATGGTGCGGCGCATGTGATCGACGGCCCGGTAAAAGTTGAGCGAAAAGGGCCGGGTGATCATCTCGGGGATGTTCAAGCCCTCCATCATGAGATGCACGTGGGTGTCGATCAGGCCGGGCAGGATCGTGCCGCCGCCCGCGTCCACATCGGTGACATCGCGGCCGGGGCGGGGAAGATCCGCGGCCGTTCCGACGGCCTTGATGCGATTGTCATCGATCACCAACGCCGCGTCCTGAATCGGCGCCCGTCCTGTTCCGTCGATCAGCGTGCCGTTGTGAATGTAGGTCTGTCCCATTGTCGTTCCTCTCTGATTGGTGTTGGATGGTAAGCCGTGATGCGTGGCGCCTGCTGATTCGACCTTGTTCATGTTAAGATGCACCGACAAAGTCGGTTGCGCGAACTATACTCGGCCACATATAGAGCATCTTACCGGCGATTGCCCATATCTCTAAACGCAATGAAGCGAGGAACCCTGTGAACAAAATTATCGAATGCGTCCCCAATATCAGCGAAGGGCGGCGGATGGAGGTGATTGAAGCCGTGGCGGATGCCGTGCGCAGCGTGCCCGGCGTCACGCTGCTGGACGTCAGCTCAGACCCCGACCACAATCGGACCGTGCTCACCTTTGTGGGCGATCCGGATGCGGTGGCGGAAGGCGCATTCCAGGTGATCGCCGCGGCCAAGGAGCGCATCAATCTGGACGAGCATACGGGTGAACATCCCCGCATCGGCGCGACGGATGTTGTGCCTTTCGTGCCCGTGCGCAATACCAATGCCGAGGAATGCGCGGCGGTCGCGCGCAAGCTGGGTCAACGCGTGGGTGCAGAGCTGGGCGTGGCCGTCTATCTTTACGGCGATGCCGCAGCCCGCCCGGAACGGGAAAAGCTGGCCAAGATCCGGCGCGGCCAATACGAGAAATGGAAAGAGGAAGTGGGCGTAAAGCCGGAGCGGGAGCCGGACTTTGGTCCCGCGCAGCCCGCGACGTGGGGCGCGACGGTCATCGGCGCACGCCCCTTTTTGATCGCCTACAATCTCTACCTCAACAGCGATGCGGTGGACGTAGCCGACGCCATCTCCCGCCGTATTCGCACCAGCAGCGGCGGGCTGCCTAACGTCCAGGCCAAGGGCTTTCTGGTGGAAGGCCAGGCCCAGGTGAGCATGAATCTGACCAATTTTGAGGCCACGCCCATCCACCTGGTGCAGGAGTTGGTCAAGCGGGAGGCCGCCCAATACGGTCTCACCGTCACCAGGGCCGAACTCATCGGAATGATTCCCGAAAAGGCGCTTCTGGAGAGCGCAAAATATTATCTTCAGCTCCACGATCTGGCCGACGATCAGGTGTTGGAGATCAAGATGGCCCAGGCCGCCGGAGCGCAAAGCGCAGAAGAAAGCCGGGCGGCCGGCCCCGATCAGCGCCTCAACGACTTTCTGGATGCGGTCGGCTCATCCGAGCCCGCGCCGGGCGGCGGGTCGGTGGCTGCCCTGGCCGGCGCGCTGGCCGCGGGGCTCACCCAGATGGTGGCCGGGTTGACCGTAGGGCGCAAGAAATATGCCGAGGTTGCCGAGCAGGCCCAGGCGATTCTGACCCGGGCGGCAACTTTGCGCCATGAGCTGACCGCGGCAATTCAGGAAGACGCCGACGCCTTTGACGCGGTCATGGCAGCGTTTCGCAACAAGGAAATTGGCCCGGAAGCCCGGACCCAGGCCATTGAAGCCGCCACCATCGTCGCGGGAAATGTTCCCCTGCGCGTGGCGACTCTGGCCCGGGATGCGGCCGGCCTGGCGGAAGAAGCGGCAGCCATGGGGAACGTCAACGCCGTCACGGATGCGGCCTCCGCGGCGTACATGGCCCAGGCCGCGGTGATGGCCGCCGGCCTGAACGTCCGCGTCAACGCGGTCGGCTTAACGGATGAAGCCCTGGCCGCGGCGTGGCGGCGTCAGGTTGACGAACTGGAAGCGGAAGTCAGCGCGATCGTCGCACGCACGGCGGAGAAGGCTGCCGCACGCGGCGGGTTTTAGAAGATTGAAGAGTAAAGATTGAAGATTGGGATCTCGTCACTTTAGAGGGTGCATGAAGCGATGAGACCCGCGTCCGTCCAATCTTTAATCTTTACTCTTCAATTTTTATCCCCCGGGAGAGTCCATGGGCGGCGCGGTCGCCACGTAGTGGTCGGCCAGGCGCGGAACGTATTCTGCGACCAGCGCCTGGACCCGATCGTAGTCGGGCGACGCCGCCACCATGCCCACGTGGTGCTTTTTGGGCATGCGCCAGGCGATCTCCGGCGCATCAAACTGGGACGTATCGGGCCATTCATCCTTGGCCAGGCAGACCATCAGCGCGGCGTAGTTTTGCGTGGCGACCGGCGGCTCATAGGCTTCGCCGCGTAATTCCGCCACTTCCAGCTTGGCCCACTCCCGCCACAGATTGAAGCCCGCCTCCGCCTCCACCAATTTGTCCGTTCCCGCTCCGCCGACCCGGGCCGCAATTTCCAAAAAGTAGAAGCGTCCATCGGCATGGCTGCGGATATATTCGGCGTGGGTGACGCCCCGCACCATGCCGAATGCCTCCATGATGCGCGCGTTGACGGCTTGCAGCGCCTCATCTTCCTCCCCGCCGTAGGGCACAGCGCCCGTCACAAAAACGCCGCCGCCCTGGTAGACGCTCATGGGCGGCATGCCATATTTATGGCTGGCCGCAAAGACGATCTCCCGCTCTGAAATGATGGAATCCACGTGGTAGACGTCACCAGGCAGAAAGTCCTCCAGCACGTAATAGGACTGGCGATCGCCCAAATGATCCAGGTTCGCCCAGAGTTCATCGGCGCTGTGGATCTTTTTGATGCCCATGGAGCCGGCTTCGGAACGGGGCTTGAGCACCCAGGGCGGCGGCACGCGCTGCATGAAATTGCGCAGCTTGTCATAGTTGAGCACATGGACGAATTCGGGCACGGCGATCCCCCGATCCCGGGCCTGGACGCGCATGGCCAGCTTGTCCCGAAAGTAGCGGGCCGTGGTCGCACCCATGCCCGGAATGCGCAGATGCTCGCGCAGATCGGCTACCGTCTCCACGTCGTAATCGTCCAGTGCGATGATCTGGTCAAATTGGCGTTCCCGGGCCAGATAGCTCACCGCATAGATGATGTCCGGTCGCCGGGAAAGATTAACGCCCGGGAAAGCAAAAAACTCGTCGATCGCATGACGCGGCCATGGTTCATGCTGCAAGTCTTCGGTCGTCACCAGAACCGTATGTACACCCTGCGCTTTGCATTCCTCGATAAATTCGCCGCCTTTGAAATAGCTGGCCAAACACAAAATAGTCGTTGTCATGCTGAGGCTCCCAAGGGTTGATGGGGATCGGCTTGTCTATGCTGCGATAGTGCATCGCGCGGAATTGATGCGGTCGGCTGATGCGGGATGCGTGGATATTTGATGCATCGGGTTTCAGAAAGCGGACCGCATGAATGCCAAAAGAGCCGCGCTGATTTATTGTAGTACAGAGCATTCCGACGCGACAAGCGTCTTTGCCGAGATCGGCCTCCGCGCCCGTCTGCTACGCCGTCAACCGGGTCGTCCGGCATGGCCGCCGTCGAAAGGCGTCCGGGCGGGAGGGCGGAGAGGTCCGCCCCCGTCCTTCGCAGAAAAGCGTCAAGTCGGCAAACTCGGAAGCAGCCGCCCATGATGATATGATAGAGGTATGTTATGGATTGAGCAGTTTAGGGCGTTTTGAATGAATAACGGTTAATGCTTAACGGTTAATGCGTCCCGTTAAGCATTAATCGTTAACCATTCACCATTACCCATTAGAGCGCGTCGGAAGGGAGTCGGGGGCTCACTATGTCGCAACCTGTACTGGAAGTCGATCATCTGCGCAAGACTTACGGCGATTTTGTGGCGGTAGACGATCTCACTTTCCGCGTGCAGTCGGGTGAAATCTTCGGTCTCCTCGGCCCTAATGGCGCGGGCAAAACCACCACCATCCGCATGATTATGGACATCTTCATCCCGGACGCGGGGACTGTCTCCGTCCTGGGCGCGACGCCGCGCCAGGCTCGCCTGCGCGTGGGCTATCTGCCCGAGGAGCGGGGGCTCTATCGTGACCTGAAGGTAAAGGAAACGCTGGTCTATCTGGCCCAGCTCAAGGGCATGGACAAGGATGCGGCGACGCGCAGCGCCGAAGCGTGGCTGGATCGGGTTGGTCTGGCCGATTGGGCGGACAAGCGGGTTAAGGACCTGAGCCGGGGCATGCAGCAAAAGGCCCAGTTCGCCTCCGCCGTGATGCATGAGCCGGATTTGCTGATCCTTGACGAGCCCTTTCAGGGGCTGGATCCGGTTAATGTGGAGTTGGTCAAAACGCTCATGCGCGAGCTGCAAGCCGAAGGCCGCACCATCGTCCTCAGCGCCCATCAGATGAACCTGGTGGAGGAGATGTGCGATCGCATTCTGCTCATCAACCGGGGCGAGGGCGTGCTCTACGGCGAATTGGCGGCCATCAAGCGCGACTATGCGCCCAACGCCGTGCGCATCAGCGGGGAGGAGGACGTGCTGACCCAACTAACCCGTCTGGAGGGCGTAGTCGACGCAGAACAAAACCGGGACGTGCTGATTCTCCGCCTTGGTCAGACGTCGCCCCAGGCGATCCTGGCGCAGATCGTGGAACTGGGCTTGCCCATCCGCAGCTTTGAAGTGGAGTCCATCCCCCTCAATGATATCTTCGTCAATGTGGTAAGCGGCGTTCACCCGGATGGAAGCGAGGAAGGAGCCGAAGCATGAACAACATCCTCACGATTGCCCGCCATGAGTATATGGTGAACATACGCCGCCCGGGCTTTATCTTTACCACGCTGCTGATTCCGGCGTTGGGTACGCTGGCCCTCCTCATCGGCTCTTTTTTCGCGGGTCAGGCAGGGGCCTTTTTCAGCAATGTCTTTGAGTCGGAGAGTAAGCCCGTAGGCGTAGTTGATCATGCAGGGCTTTTTACGCCCATCCTGCCCGAATATGCGGACGAGTATCTGCTCTACACCGATGAAGACCAGGCGCGCCAAGCGGTTACAGATGATGAGATTCTGCGCCTCATCGTCATTCCCGCCACGTATCCCGCGGCCAATGAGGTGGAGTTTGTGACGACGGAGACGGGGATTGCCGCCATCGATATCGAAGATTCGGGGTCGTTGGACCGCTTCTTTATCGCCCATCTGCTGCGCAATGAGGCGGACCCCACGCTGAGCGAGCGGGTGCTCGATCCCTACGCGGCTCAGGTTGTGAACCCCGAGGGGGAGACGGAAGGCATGACCGGCGTGCTGAACATCATCCTCGGCTTTGTCGTGCCCTATGTGCTCAGCATTTTCCTCATCATTACCATCTTCACGACGTCCGGTTATCTGTTGCGGAGCGTGGCGGAAGAAAAGTCTAATCGGGTGATTGAAGTATTGCTCTCTTCGGTGTCGCCCCAGGATTTGCTGGCCGGCAAGGTCATCGGGCTGGGCGCGCTGGGGCTGACCCAAATTCTGGTCTGGATTGTGGCGGGCTTTGGGCTGAGCGGCGGCGTGGTGAGTCTGCTGGGCGTCATGATTCCCCTCTTCGCCCGGCCGTGGGTCTTCGTGCTGGCCGTCCTCTACTATCTGCTGGGCTTTATCCTCTTCGCCGTCCTCATGGGATCGGTTGGCGCCTTGGGCAGCGACATGCAGGAATCTCAACAATTGGGCGGCGTTTTTACGTTCATCGCCGCGGTTCCGCTCATGTTTGCCGGCCTGATCTTCCCTAATCCCAACGGCCTGATCGCGCGGATTTTCTCTTGGTTTCCCCTGACCGCGCCCACTACCATGATGCTGCGTCTGCCCCTGAGCGACGTGCCGGTGTTGGACATCATCATCAGTATAGCCGGACTGCTCATAACCATCCCCTTCGCCATTTGGTTGGGCGGCAAGCTCTTCCGCCTGGGGCTGCTCATGTACGGCAAACGACCTACCGTGAGAGAAATCTGGCGGCAGTTACGGGCGTCGTAAGGACGAGGCGGGAAATGGTTAATGATGAATAGATAATGATGAATGGTTAATGGCTGCTCCGTGTTGGGGCATCCGTTATGAATTCATCATTATCTATTTTCAATTAACCATTTGATCTTTCGTCGCCTCATCCAGCACCCGGCGCAGGAGCACGGCGATCATCTCATGTCGATACGCCTGGCTGGCCCGATGCTTGCTGGTGCGCAAGCGCGCCTGCGCCTGCGCGGCCAGCACCGCGGCCTCCACCAGATCGGGGCTGAGCGCTTTCCCGCTCGTCAGCACATCTTCCGCATCCGTCGCGCGGAAGGGGATGGGGCCGGCCGGACCGATGGCGATGGTCGCCTCATCCAGGCGCGTATGCGTTGCGTCCATGCGCACCCGTGCGGCCAGGCCCAGGATGGGCAGCGCCACGCCCTGGGGCCGCATGATGCGATCAAACGCGCTGGCTTCCCGTTCTCGGCGCAGGGCAAAGCGAAAGCCGCCCAGCATCTGATTGTCGGTCAAGGTATTGCGCCCTGGTCCGGCGAAGATGGAGAGCAAGGGCTGCCATTGGCGCACAACGCCGCCGGTTTCCAGGGTGCAGACCTGCACGTCGGCATTGAGGGCGAGCAGCCCAATCGTGCCGTCGGCCGCGGGCAGAGCATGGGCCACATTGCCGCCGATGGTGGCGACGTTCCGCACCTGGGGGCCGCCTACTACGCTGCAACTTTGCACCAGCGCCCGCCCATTTTCCTGGATTAAAGGGCTGCGCTCAATTTGGGTATGGGTGACCGCCGCGCCGATGACCACATAACCGTCCTCTGCGCTGATTTCGTTAAGGCCGTCAATCCGGGTTACGTCAATCAGCGTCTCGGCCGAGGCGTGGTTGCCGTACTCCATGTCCAGAATCAGGTCGGTGCCTCCGGCGATGAAGCGCGCTGCGTCGCCATACCGGGCGCGCAGGTTCAGGGCTTCATCAACGGTGGTGGGGAGGTGGTATTCATTCCAGCGCTTCATGGGCTTCTGTCCTGAGGATGGGCCGCGGATGACGCGGATTTTAGGTTCAGCCGGACTTCGTCTGGTCGAGCAATACGTGAATATCTGAAACGTGATGCGTGAAGGTACGTACCTTCACGCATCACGTTTCAAAAAGCGGACCACCTGAATGCCAAAAGAGCCCGGTTTCTTTCGTCAGTATAGCAAGCATCGCTCAGGGGAACAATACACCCGTTTCGCATCACGCGCGCAGCAATATGATTGCATAATCGCCTACCTGGCGAAAGCCCAGCGACTCATACGCGCGCTGGGCGGGCAGGTTGATTTCACCGGTAAAGAGGATCGCGGCGGAGACGCCTTCATTCCGCGCGTCCAGCAGGGATTGGGCGACGGCCATGCGGGCGTAGCCGCGGCCCCGCGCGGACGGCGGCGTGTAGACGCCGCCGATCTGGACAGCCTCTTGAATTTGGGCGTTAAAGCCGGTCATGGAGAGCAGCCCGCCATCTTTAACGGCAACCCAGAGGGAGCCTGCCTCCTGCTGCCTTTTGACCCCGGCCGCGCATTCACGCCGCAGGTCCGGCGTATCGTCCGTTTCCAATAGCTCGGTATTGTAGGCGACGCGCCAAGCCGCCAGTTGCCCCAAATCGTCCGGTCGGGCGCGGCGCGCCTGCACCGCGCCCGTGGCCAGCGGCTCGGGCACGCGTAGGTCATTCAACTCCAATGCGTAGAGCTTATCCCGGCTCTTGATCATAAACCGGTCGGGCGCGGGTTTGAGCGCCTCTATGATGGAGAACGCTTGCTCCCCGGGGCCGAGGACGCCGTGCACCGGTCGATCGCCCGCGGCCAGGCGCCACAGCGCATCCAGCTCATCGCCCGGACACTGGGGAATGAGGTTTCCGTTCCAGTAGTGCGCGACTACCCCTGTGATTTTGCCGTCCTCAAACGCTGCGGCATAGCGTCCCTGGCCCCGCTCATCATTGTTGACCAACCCGGCCGCGCGGGAATTGCTCAGCAAAAACATGGATGCGGCCCAGCGGGGGCGCAGAAACGCCTCCAGAGCAGCTTCATCACCCGGTTGCAGCAGCCGAATCACCATCTTCTCTTCTCGCTTTCCAGCGTTGTAATTAGTATTGCGCCGGTCAAAGGTAGGGGCAATTCATGAATTGCCCCTACCTTTGACCGGCATGACATTATGCAATGGCGCGTACGCCATGCAACTTTTCTGGGATTTCCTGCGTTATGCGCAAGCAACGTCAAACATGCTATACTAGCGTTGTTTCTGAAACAAACCGGTTGTTCCAATCCTCACAGAAAATTATCGCATCTTATGACCTTTATCCGCACACAACAGATCGCTTTTCTCTTCGTCTGCCTGATCGTGCTGGCGGGCTGCAGTTCGCCTGCTGCGGAACCCACGCCTACGCCCACCAAGACGCCCATGACCGCCGCACAAGCGGAAACCGCAACGCCGCTGCCCGCGACAGCCACGCCGGAACCCGTCGCGGAAGCGCCCACGGAGGTTCCGGCCGTCCCCACGCCTCGCCCTGCTAACATCGCACCGTATACCGGGCTGGAGGCGGAGAACCCGGCATGGCTCACCCAACGTCCCATCCTTATCTGTGTGAATAATGATGCTGTAGGCCGTTCAGCGCACTACGGCTTGAGTCAAGCCGATCTGGTTTATGAATACATCGTAGACGGATTTACCCTCACGCGCCTCACTGCGCTCTTCCAGAGCCGGGACGTGGATCGGGTAGGGCCGGTACGCTCGGCCCGCTTCCCCAACGTATGGATGACCTACATGTACGACGGCGCCCTGGCCTGCTCCGGCGGCAGTGACGAGGTGCGCTACATTTTGAAGAATGAAGTCGGCTTCCCCTATCTTGATGCCGACATTGACGATCCCTCCCAAACCCGCTACTTCTTCAGCATCGGCGATGATTACCGCACGCGCATGCAGACCAGCCCGGACGGCGTACGCCAATGGCTGACGGATACGGGAACCCAGAAAGAGTGGGACCGCCCCGGCTTCTCGTTTAACACGACGCCGCCGGCCAATGCCGCGGGCGACGCCGCGGTCATAAACATCACCTATCCCGGCGGCAATAGCGTCGAGTGGCGCTATGATGCCGGATTGGGCGGCTACGCCCGCTTCCAGGGCGGACAGCAGCAATTCGACCTGGGGAATAATGAACCCATCGTCGCCCGGAACGTCATCGTGTTGGCCGCACCCCATGAGTTAACCGATATTGTGGAGGACTCATTGGGCACCCTGGGCGTGGATATACAACTCTACGGCTTTGGCGATCTGCGTATTTTCCGCAACGGCAAGGTGTACGAAGGCACCTGGCGGGCCGACCCGGAAACGCCGCCCCGCCTGTTGGGTCCGGGCGAAGTGATTATCGATTTGCAGCCGGGTCAGAGTTGGGTGCAGGTTGTACGCGAAATTACGGAAGCCGCCTACTAACAGGAAAGGCTGATGATGAAGCAAGGCAAAAATATGGAAACTCGTAACAGGATTGCCGGGATGAGAGGAAAAATCGCCACGCGAGGGTTGGGGGTGCTGCTCGGGCTCGTCGTGGCCGCAAGCATGGGCGCAGCGCTCTTCCTGGTTCAGCCTTTGGCGGCTCAGGACAATGACGCAACCTCCACCGCAACGCCCGCGGAAGAAGGCTACGATTACACGGTGCAGAGCGGCGATTCTTGGGGCCTGATCGCACAGCGGGCGGGCATTTCAGTGGCCGAGTTGCAGGCGGCCAATCCACAGGCCGTACGCGCCAATGACTGGATTATCGTGGGTGAAACGCTCTACATTCCCGGCGCGCAGGAAGCCCTGCGCGATGTTCATATCGTGGGCGCGGGTGAATCGTGGAACAGCATCGCCGCGTTCTATAACCTGCGCGCAAGCGACCTGCGCGAGGCAAATCCCGCCCTGGTGCGGCCCGGCCTCTATCTCTATCGGGGGGACCGCATTGTGATTCCCAATCCCGCTGAAGAGACCGAGGATGCGGCTGCAACCCCCGCGTCCACAGAAGAAGCAACCGAAGAGGCGATAGAAGAAGCGACGGAGGAGCCCACCAAGGCCCCCACTGTGGAGCCGACGGAAACGCCCGAGCCGACGGCTGTTCCCACAGAGGAACCTACTCCTGAACCCACCTCTACCCCGACGGCAACGGATGCGCCGACCGAGACGCCGACAGAAGAACCTACCGCAGAACCCACGGTAGAACTTACAGAGGAGCCTACTGAAGAACCCGCCGCGGCGCCGGAAGAGGAACCAACCGGAGGATCAGACCTGCCTGCTTCCTATATCGTGGGCGCGGGCGAGTCGTGGAACAGCATTGCCTATGATTTGGACATCGATCCCGTGGATCTTCAGGCGGCCAATCCGGACCTGATTCGGCCCGGACTCTATCTCCACGTCGGCGATGAGCTGGTGATTCCCCGGCCCGGCCAGGTGACGCCCGCTGACGAGCAGGGCGGCGATGAGGCTGCCACAGAGGGTGATGCCGCCGAGGCGGTCGCTTCCGGTTGCCCCGCGGAAATCGGCGGCTATGCCGAGATCGCGTCGCAACTATTGGCGACGGGCGATCTGGCCGGCCTGTCGGCGCGTCTGGATGAGTGCGGCGCAAGCCGCGATGACAGCGTCACCCAGGCGGACTGGACAGGCGACGGCCTGGATGACCTGCTGCTTATCTACAATGATCCTGCTTTTGAAGGCACAGTTGCCGCGTCGGACCTTCTTATCTTTAACGGCACGAACGAAGGCTACGAGTCGGCCTATCACGCCCGCCCGGCAGGGGAAGTGCGCCTGCTGGCCACAGAGGACATCAACGCTGACCAGCAGCCCGACATCGTCTGGACGGACACCACGTGCGGGGCCAGCACCTGCTTCGATAATATCTATATTCGCAGTTGGACCGGGGAAGAGTGGGCGGATTGGGTGGACGGCTCCATCACCATGGCCTATGCCGAAATTAACCTTCAGGCGAGCGGCCCCGAAAGTCAGGGGCAGGATATCTCTCTGCGAGGCGGCGTCTACGGCAGCGTAGGGGCCGGTCCCCAGCGCAACCGCACTGAGTTGTGGGGCAGCATCGACGGAGCGCCCTATGTCAAGCTGGCGGAAGCCTTTGAAGAGAACAGCTGCCTCTACTTTACCGTGCTGGACGCCAATAGCGCTTTTGCCGAAGGTACGGAGGAGGGCATGGTCCGGGCGGAGGAACTTTATACCGACGCCATCGGCAATGAAGAGCTAACCCAATGTTGGGTGCGGCCGGACGAAATGACGGAACTGCGCAGCTTTAGCTACTTCCGCCTGGCCCAGTTGAGCGCCTATCAGGGTATCCCCGAAGTAACCGAGACCTTTATTCAGTCACTGGAAGCCGAATACCCCGACAGCGTCTACGCTGATGTGGGCCGCCGCTGGTATGACGTTTACGCCGCGGAGAACGACGTGGCCGCGGCCTGCGATGTGATCACCGGATATGCTGAGGAAAACCCCGCGGTCACCGAAGTATTGAGCGACTACGGCTACGCCAACCCCACGTTTACGGCCAAGGACCTCTGCCCGGCGCTCCAATTGGTGCAGCCGGTTGGCGAATTGCGGAACGCCGGAGCGGCCACAGAAACGATTACCGAAACGATTACAGAAACAACAACCGTCGGCGAAGTCGTGTCGCCCGACGCGGCCGAAACGGCAGGTGACGAAATCGGCGCCCAAGAAGAAACGCCCGCCGTACCGGAGGCGACCCCGAATCCTCTGGGCGCGTGCCCTGCGGACCTGGCCGGCTATGCGGAAGCTTTCCCCGACGTGATTCGCCAGGCCGCGGGCGACGCCGCAGCGGTGGAGCAGTGGATGCGCGACTGTCGGGCCATGAGCGATGAGCGCGGTGCGTTGATCCTGACCGAACTCAACGGTGATTCCCTGGAGGATGCCGTGGTTTTCCCCACCATCGTGTCTGACATCGGCTTCGGCCCTGACGGCAGCCAAGGTGCAGTCCTCATCTATCACGCCGACGCCTCGGGCGCGCTGCAATTGGTCTACAATCCCGACGTGTACGGCCAACCCATGCCCCTGAAGGTAGACGACCTCAATGACGACGGCCGGCCGGAGATCGCCTGGACTGTAGAAAGCTGCTCTATTTCCTGCGTGCTGGAAGTGCAGATGGTGAGCTGGGTGAGCGACGTTTACACCAGCACGATCGAACCGGGCGCGCTCATTGCCCAGGGCACGGCAGGCTTTGCTCCCGTAGGCCCGGTGGACCCCGGCAGCGGTCAGGAATTGGTGCTGGAAGGCGGCGTGAGCGCTGCGCCCGAAAGCGGCCTGGCCGTGCCCCACACCGAACGCTGGCAGAGCATAGCCGGAGCGCCCTTCCGCCGGCTGGACTGGATTTATGATCGGGAGAGCGAAGGCAACAATTGTTTGGGGCTGCGTTTGGTCGAGGCGGATATTTCCCTGCAGGCGGCTGACGTGTTGGGCTATGGCCCGGCCATCGATCGCTACGCCGCTGCCCTGTCCGAGCCCCTTGCTGCGTGCAGCATCTTCGGCATGGCCGCCGAGGATGAGCTGGTCTTGCTCCGGGGATTAGCGAATTTCCGGCTGATTCAGGCCCAGGCCCTCAGCGGCGATGCCGACGCCGCGCAGGCCGCGCTGGACGAACTGGCGCAGGAGCAGCCCAATGGACCGTATACCGAGGCCGCACAGCAGTGGCTGGCCGCGTACGCCGCGGACGGCGATCCCGGCGCGGCCTGTGATGCGGTTCAGCCCATCTTCGATGAGGATGATAACCTCTGGCTCATCACCGACCAGTTTGGCTTTAATCACCCCGCGCTGGCCGCGCATCAGTTGTGTTACCGCCCGGTGCAATAAGCTTGCAGGCTAAAATCTCCCAATCTCCCAATCGCATAATCTCAGGAAGTGGAGATTGGGCGATTATGTGATTGGGCGATTGCTTTTTGTGTTTTCTGTTGCGCTCGTCACCACCGGCGTCCCGGCCTGCATGGCTTCGATGACGGTCATACCGAAGCCCTCATAAAGGCTGGGAAAGAGATAGGCCACGGCCATGTGATAGAGCGCGGGCTTGTCCTCATCCGGAGCCCAGCCGCAGAAGATAACGGCGTCTGCAATTCCCAGGTCGGCCGCCGCCTTTTGAGGGTCGGGCGCAAAGGCGCTGTCGTGCGTGGGCAATTTTCCAACGATGACCAGCTTTACCGCGGCATCGCCTCCCTGGGTCAAATAGCGAGCGTAGCCGGCCAGAATTCCCCCTACATTTTTGCGCACGTCAAAACCGCCGAGATAGAGAAAATAACGGGGCGGCAGATTGTAGCGCGCCCGCACCGCGGCCAGCTGATCCGGCTCCAGCGCGTCAGGCGTCATGGCGTTGGGGCCGTGGGGAACAGCATGGACGCGACTCGGATCAATGTTCAGTTCCGCGACAATGTCCCTGGCCGCGGCGTTGCTTACGGTGATGGCGGCAGCCGCACGGCGAGCCGAAGCGCTGACCAGGCGCGTGTACAGGCGCTGGGGCGCGCCGCCCCGGTAAGCGGGCAGCAGGCGGGGAATCATGTCGTGGACCGTCACCACGGTAGGAACCGGCTGCCGGAGCGGCGCAGCCCAATAGGGAACCCAGAGCGCGTCCGCCGCCAGCGAGCGGGCTGTCCGGGGCACGGTAACCTGCTCCCACCAGACTTTGGTAAGTTGGCGCGGTCCGGGTATGAGCGCCCCCTGCATGACGGTGACGTTGGGCAGCGCAGGTTCTATTGCGGTTGCGTTCGGGACGAGCAGGGTGTAGCGGACGCCCTTTTCCCGTCCGGCCAGATGGGTGAGTAACTGATGGAGGTATTGCCCGCTGCCCGTTTCCAGGCGTCCGGCAAACCAACCATTAATGAGGATGTGCATGGGGATGAGGCTGATCGCCTATGGGCGACGGGCCTGTCGGGCCCGGGCGACTTCTTCATCCAGCCGCAACTGCAAAAGCTGGAGATGGATAATGGGGACCTGAAGATTAAAGCTGAGGATTTTGCGGTTGAGTTCCTGCATCGCCGCTTCCCAATTTTCCAGCCGCTCTTTATCATCGGACGCGGCGGTCATCTCTCTCCGCAGCTTGTCGATTGCTTCCAGCAGGCGCTTCCGCTCGCCGATCCAACCCGGCGCCAGATCATTGTTGCGCAGCAGCTTATTGGCCATGCGCTGCTCGCTCGGCTCGAAAGGGTCCTCAGCGCGCAGGGGCTTGCCCTGACCCGGGAGGTTATCGAATGCGCCCGTGCGCATGGCCTCCTCGATGCGTTGATTGGCCAGCGACTCCCACTGATCCAGATCGCCGGGCGTGCGTCGCGCCGGTTCTTGCTCGGCCGCTTTGCGCGTCGTCCCGTTCTCTGTGTCGTCCTCTGCCCCGGTACGATACGCCTGGGCGTGCTCTTTGGCTTGTTTCGCTTTGTCGGTCATTCCGGTTTGCGCTACTATCCTGTATCCGTGAATAATGCGGGTGCATTGACGCGGCAGTTAAACAGGCTGAGACGGGGCTGCTTCCCTTGTGATTGTCCGGTGCGTTGGAGCCGCTCTCGCCGTCGCCCGTGGCGCGTCAACCTGGATTGTAGCGAGGCGCGACGCTTTGGTCAAAGAATTTAGGCCGCGCGCGTTGGGGCATTTTGTCTTCCGGGCTCAGCCGCAATCCACACGCCTTAACGATCAAACCAATCAACCATGAAACCAATCAAGACTGGACGGAGCGGAACGTATGAGTAACAAGTTGTGGGGCGGTCGCTTTACCGGGAAGACCGATCCCCTTATGGAGCAGTTTAACGCCTCCATCGGGTTTGATCGGACGTTGTGGGCGGCGGATATTGCCGGCAGCCAAGCCTATGCCCGCGCGCTGGGCAACGCCGGGCTGCTCACCGGCGACGAGGTTGCCGCGCTGACGGACGGCCTGGACGCAGTGGCGGAAGAGTGGCGCGCCGGAACCTTCGTTATCCAGCCCGGCGATGAAGACATCCACACCGCAAACGAACGGCGGCTCACGGAGCTGATCGGCCCGGTGGCGGGCAAACTGCACACGGGACGCAGCCGTAACGATCAGGTAGCCACGGATTTGCGCCTGTGGCTGCGGGAAGAGATTGCCCGGCTGCGGGTTGATCTGCGCCAGCTCATGACCGTGACCATAGAGCGAGCCGAGGCCGAAATCGATCTGCTCATGCCCGGCTACACGCACCTCCAGCCCGCGCAGCCCATTCGCTGGAGCCACTGGCTTTTGAGTCATGCCTGGGCCTGGCAGCGCGACGCCCAGCGCCTGGATGAGCTGGCCGCCCGGGTCAACATCATGCCCCTGGGCAGCGGCGCCCTGGCCGGCAACCCGTTTCCGATTGACCGGGAGGAGTTGGCCGCGGACTTGGGTTTTGACGCCGCGACGGGCAATAGCCTGGACGGCGTGAGCGACCGGGACTTTGTAGCCGAGTTCCTCTTCTGGTCTACCATGACCATGCTCCACCTCAGCCGCCTGGCCGAAGACCTCATCATCTACAGCAGCCGGGAGTTCTCCTTCGTCACCCTGGCCGACGCCTACAGCACGGGCAGCAGCCTCATGCCCCAGAAGAAGAACCCTGACGCGCTGGAGCTGCTGCGGGGCAAATCGGGACGCGTCCTGGGCAATCTGACCGGCCTCATGGCGACGCTGAAGGGGTTGCCCAGCACCTATAATAAGGATTTACAGGAGGATAAGGAACCGCTCTTTGACGCGGTCAGCAATTTGCACGGCTCCTTGCAAATTGCCCGGGGCATCATCTCCACACTAACGCCCAATGCCCTGGTTATGCAGGCGGCCTTAACCAGCGAAATGCTGGCCACGGACCTGGCCGAATACTTGGTGCGTAAGGGCGTTCCCTTTCGCGAAACCCATCACATTGCCGGCGCGGCCGTGCAAATGGCCGAGCTCCAGGCGATCCCGCTGGCGGAGTTGGATCTGGACGACTTGCGCAGCCTGCATGAAGCCTTCGCTGAGGATGTGGCCGACGTTTGGGATTTTGAGCGCAGCGTAGAGAGACGAACCGTGCGCGGCGGATCCAGTCGGCGCGCGATTGCCGAACAGATGGCGCTGTTGCGGGATTGGCTAACCGAAACGACGTCACTAACAAAGTCATAAATAACGCCGAAAAATGCGCGAGCGGGCCGCGATTGCTCATCGCAAATTTCGTTTGACACCCATAAAATTCTTTGTTACGATGCATATTGTTAAAGTGACATTCAACGCTTTGCACAACCCGATTTCAAAATCGGGTTTTAACACCCGGTTTTAACATTACGAAACGATTATGAATAGGGGTTCTCTCGTGAGAACCGACAGAAACTCGCATGCAGCGCCTGCTGAAAGCAACACTGTGCAATTTCTGTCGTGGTAATCACGTCGGACTGTACTAGCGCTATCCATGGAGTTACGACATTCCTCCACCGGGAAGCTTCTGCGCTGCCAGACATAGAAAGCTCTATCTACTCCTCCGTCCCGTTTCAAATCCATATGCTTGCCAGATGCCGCATCCTCATGCAGCATCTGCTCTATAGTCTTACCCCAATTGTTTGATTCATTCCCAACATCTTGCAGCTCTCGTACTGAGGAGTAAACCGAATGGCAAAACTGCTCGAAGTGAAGAATTTAAAGACCCAGTTCTTCACCCAGGATGGAGTCGTTCACGCAGTGAACGGAATCTCCTACACGGTCGATGCCGGCGAGACAGTCGCCATCGTGGGTGAATCCGGTTCGGGCAAAAGCGTGGGGGTTATGTCGCTCATACGCTTAATTCCTTCCCCTCCGGGCAAAATTGTGGACGGCGAAGTTTGGTTCGACGGCCAGGACCTGTTGAAGCTAAACGAAGACGAATTGCGCCATATCCGCGGCAATCGCATCGCCATGATTTTCCAGGACCCCATGACGTCGCTCAATCCGGTGCTGACGATTGGTCGTCAGATTACGGAAGCGTTGGAATTGCACCTGAACATGAACCGGGATCAGGCGCGTAAGCGGGCGGTCAAGCTCATGGAGATGGTGGGTATCCCCGGGGCCGAAGCGCGGCTGGACGATTATCCTCACCAGTTTTCGGGCGGGATGCGCCAACGCGTGATGATTGCCATGGGCCTCAGCTGCGATCCTCAGTTGCTCATTGCTGACGAACCGACGACGGCGCTGGACGTGACGATTCAGGCGCAAATTGTGGATCTGGTCAACCGGCTCAAAGAAGAACTGGGCATGGCCGTGATCTGGATTACCCATGATCTGGGGGTTGTGGCCGGCATGGCCGAACGGGTCATCGTGATGTATTCCGGCTTTATTGTGGAAGAATCCCTGGTCGATGATCTGTATGCCAATCCTCGCCATCCCTACACGCTGGGTTTGCTGCGCTCCATCCCGCGTCTGGATATCGGACGCCAGAAGCGTCTCATCCCCATTGACGGCCTGCCGCCGGACTTGCTGGAAGCGCCGACCAGTTGTCCATTTGCGCCGCGTTGCGATTTTGCCATCGAGAAATGCACCCAGGAGAATCCGTCTCTGGAGTCGGTGGGACCCGACCATGTCGCGGCCTGTTGGGTGGACATTTCCGGTGCCAAGGTAAACGTTGCCAGCGATGCTGATTTAACCGAGGCAGAACTGCGCAGTAGAGAAGATGCGGCCGTTGCCGTCAGCAGCAAACAAGAGGGAGAAGGCGCCTAATGAGCACCCAAACAAACGGCTCCCAGGGAAGTGGCGCCCTGGTTGAGGTGAAAGGTCTAAAGATGCACTTTCCCATCTCCAAGGGAGTCATCTTCCAGCGTCAGGTCGGCGCCATCAAGGCGGTGGACGGCGTTACGTTCAGCCTCTACCCCGGCGAGACGCTGGGCCTGGTGGGCGAGTCCGGCTGCGGCAAATCGACGACCGGTCGAGCCATTTTGCAGCTCTATCGCCCTACGGACGGTTCCGTGGTTTTCGAGGGCAAAGAGCTAACGGAAATCAAGGGCGAAGAGTTGCGCAAGATGCGGCGCAGCATGCAGATGATTTTCCAGGACCCCTATGCATCACTCAACCCGCGCATGACTGTGGGCAGCATTGTCAGCGAGCCGTTGGAAGTCCACGGCATCGGCGGCAGCCGCAAGGAGCGACAGAAGCGGGTGCAGGAATTGCTGAAGACTGTGGGCTTGAATCCCTACTTTGTCAATCGTTACCCCCATGAATTTTCCGGCGGTCAGCGGCAGCGTATTGGCGTGGCCCGGGCCTTGGCCGTCAATCCTTCCTTCATCGTTTGCGACGAGCCTATTTCCGCACTGGACGTGTCGATTCAGGCTCAGATCATCAACCTGCTGGAAGACCTCCAGGAAGAGTTGAACCTGACCTACCTCTTTATTGCCCATGACCTATCGGTTGTGCGTCATATCTCGGACCGCATTGCCGTGATGTATCTGGGCAAAATTGCTGAACTGGCCGAACGGGATGAACTATACGCCAACCCCATGCATCCCTACACCCAGGCGTTGCTCTCCGCCGTGCCCATTCCGGACCCGGTAATTGAGAACGAACGCAAGCGCATTATTCTGGAGGGCGATGTTCCCAGCCCGGCCAATCCTCCCCAGGGATGTAACTTCTGCACCCGCTGTCCCCGAGTTATGGACGTCTGCCGTGAAAAAGAGCCAGAATTTAAGGACCACGGCAACGGGCATTACGTGGCTTGTTGGCTTTATGAAGAAGGGCATGAAGGCTAAGTAATGGCTATAAAGTCGAGTTTCTCAATGAAACTCGACTTTATTCATGTTCATGAATGCGTTGTCTTTATTTTTGCAAAGAAATTTCGGCACAAAAAAATTGACAACGCATAAATTTTAATGCTACCATACAACGGTATTCTCAGTACCCTCGTAACATCTGTCCGCAGAATACATCCACACTAAGGTACAATCGTATCTGCCAAGCCGTTTTACCCAGTAGTTTTTCGTGAACGTTTGTTCGCCGCCCTGGCGGACAGCTAACCACAAAGGAGTGTAATAGATGTATAAACGAAGCTATGTAGTGATGCTGCTCCTGGCGCTTGCCGCTATGGTCTTCAGCGCCTGTGCCGCTCCGGCCGTTCCCGCGGGCGACTCCTCCGGCTCTGACGGCGATATGGCCGGCGACATGGGCCCGGTAACCGTACGCTATAACCTGGCTACCGAACCGCCTACCGTTGACCCCGCCCTCTCCACAGATACCACGTCCAGTGCGGTGATCCGCTCCATCGACGTGGGCCTGACCAGACTCAATCCCGAAGATTCTTCGGCTGAGCCTTCTCTGGCCACGGATTGGTCCCAGAGCGACGACGGCCTGACCTGGACCTTTAACCTGCGCACCGACATTCCGTGGGTGAAATACAACGCCGACAGCGGCGAGGTCGAGGAAGTCACGGGCGATGACGGCTCAGTCATGTACGTGACCGCGCCTCAGGTTGAGTACGGTATCAAGCGCGCCTGCGATCCCGAGACCGCTTCGGACTACGCCTACATTCTCTACGTTATCGACGGCTGTGAGGCCGCCAACATCGGTGAGGGTGCGGTAGATGATATCGCCGTCACCGCACTGGACGACGCTACGCTGGAGATCTCCACCACCTATGCGGCCAGCTTCTTCCCGCAGATCGTCAGCATGCCCACCGCTTTCCCGACTCCTCAGGGTGTCATCGAGGAATTCGGCGATGTCTGGACCGAAGCCGACAACATCGTCAGCAATGGCCCCTACGCCATGTCTGAATGGATTCACAACGACAGCATGCAGTTGGTCAAGAATCCCTTCTCACCCCTGTGGGCCGAGGATAGTCGGGCCGGTAATGTGGACGTCTACAACTTCGTCATGATCGAAGAGGCTTCCACCGAGTTCGCTATGTACGAAAACAACGAGCTCGACGATTCCACCGTGCCGCAGGACCAGATGGACGCCGTCTTCGGCGATGGCAGCGCCTATGGTGACGAAGGCCATATCGCCCCCAATAACTGCACCTACTTCTACGGCTTTATCACCAAGAAGGAAGCCGTGTCGGACCCCAATGTCCGCCGCGCGCTCTCCATGGCCGTGGATCGCGTCACCCTGGTTGATCAGATTCTCAAGGGCGGCCAGGAGCCGGCCAATTCCTTCACCAACCCGGCCAACTTCGGTACGGTTGCCTTCGATCCCGAAGTCGCTCCCTGGGCGCTGACGGAAGATCTGGGCGGCACCGGTTATGCCGCGGCCGTGGAAATGGGCAAGCAGCTCATGGCTGACGCCGGCTATCCTGACGGTGAGGGTCTCACCCTGACCATTGGTCACAACGTGAGTGAGGGCCACGCCCGCATTGCGCAGGCCATCCAGGCCATGTGGACCGCAGCCTATCCCGCCATTCAGGTGAACATCGAGACCCAGGAATGGGGCGTCTATCTGGACAGCATCGAAAACGATGCGCCCATGGAAAACAAGCCTGACGTCTATCGTCTGGGCTGGTGTGCGGATTACCCCCACGCCAACAACTGGGTGCATGAGGTCTTCAATCCTGATGCCGGTTCCAACCGCATCATGATCACCCCTGACGATCCCGCCATCGGCGATCTGGTTGCTGAGTATACCCAGCTGACCAAGGATGCCCAGACGGCTTCGCCGGAAGACTCGCTGGCCATGTACAAGCGGGCCGAGCAGTTGCTGGTAGACGAGATGGCGGCCATTATCCCCATCTACTTCTACACCACCGTACGCATTACCAAGCCGTGGCTGAACCGCCTGTATGCGAATGATCCGTACTTCGAATACTGGACGCTGGATCAGTCCGGTCAGGAAGGCATGTAATCACATGAGCAAAGGCGGCTGACGTCCTTTGGGTCGCCTTTGCTTCGAGCGGGCGCTATGTGCAGGAGATTCTTCTGTCATAGCGCCCGCTTGTTTTCTCGTCGGCGCTCTCCTCGCTTCCGATTTTCCTCTCATGACCCTTGCGTCGCCTGTACGCCATAAAGGGAGAATTGCTGCATGACTGCCTATATCATCCGCCGTTTGCTTTATGCAATTCCGGTTTTGTTCTGCATTATCCTGGTCACGTTCTTGCTGGCGCGCTCGCTGCCCGGCGGTCCCTTTGATCGGGCCGGCGACAAGACGCTGCCTGAAAGCATCCGCCAGAACCTGGAGGCGAAATACGGGCTGGACGACCCCGCGTATATTCAATTTGCCAATTATTTGGGTGGTATTGTACGCGGCGATCTGGGTCCGTCATACTCATACCGCGGCCGCAGCGTCAATCAGATTATTAAAGAATCCTTCCCGATTTCTCTTCAACTGGGCATTCTTTCGATTCTGTTGGCCGTCATTATCGGGATTCCGGCCGGGATTATCGCCGCGCTCAAACAAAATACCTGGATTGATTATAGTAGTTCATTCGTCGCAATTTTGGGCGTTTCCATTCCGAACATTGTGTTGGGGCCGCTCCTCATCTATGTGGTTTCCGTTCAGTTCGGCTGGCTGCCCGCCGCCCGTTGGGGCGCAAATTATAAGCAGTTCTACTTCGGCTGGATTCCACCCATGACCAAGGATTTTTGGATCCATGCTATTTTGCCGGTCATTACCTTGGGCACAGCTTTCTCCGCTACCTTTGCCCGCCTGACCCGGGCCAGCCTGCTTCAAACCATTCGGGAAGATTATATCCGTACGGCCCGAGCCAAGGGACTTACTGAGTACGGCGTTATCATGCGCCATGCCATGAAAAACTCGATGATCCCCGTGGTCACCGTCTTTGGGCCGCTGCTCATCGGCGTGGTGACCGGTTCGTTCGTTGTAGAGAGAATTTTCGGCATTCCCGGCATGGGCGAATTTTTCGTGACCAGTATTACCAACCGCGATTATCCGATTGTGCTGGGAACAACGCTGCTCTATTCAGTGGGATTGGTATTGGCCAACATCGGTGTTGACCTGGCCTATGCCTGGCTGGATCCGCGCATTCGCTACGATTAAACCGGTAACTAAATCGGCAACACGACAAACCATTATTAAAAGCTGGACCACGCAAAGTTACTTAACATCCGGATTGGAACGATTCTTATGGCGGCAGGGACCACTACAGCAGAAATGACGTCAGCGGCTCCGGTTACGCGCAGACGCACGCCCACGGGCGATGCGATTCGTCAATTGCGCAAGAACAAGATGGCGGTTGTCGGTCTAATCGTCATTTTGATCATGATTTTTATCGCGCTTTTTGTTGACACATCGCTCTTTACCTTTTTTACCGGCGGCAAAGCCCAGCCGCTGATTGCGCCGTATCACTATGCAGAAGTTGATTTTCTCCACGCCAATGCCCCGCCGCTGACGCGTACAGAGGAGGGGAAATTTTATATACTGGGCACCGACTATCTGGGTCGCGACAACCTGAGCCGCACATTGTATGGCTCCCGCATTTCCTTGTCTGTCGCGATTGTAGCGGCCACCGTCAGCCTCATCGTCGGGTTGATTTACGGTATGATTTCCGGTTACGGCAGCGCGGTGCGGGATAATTTTATGATGCGCGTAGTCGATTTTCTCTACGGCTTTCCCCTGATTATTTTTATCATTTTAATGCAGGTCTATTTTAAAGCCCTTTCGGCAACGGATGACACAAATCCGTTTGTCGCCTGGCTGATCCGCATTGACGATGCCATGGGCGGTATTTTTCTGGTCTTTGTCGCCATCGGCTTGCTCAACTGGCTGGGCATGGCCCGCATTGCCCGCGGGCAAACGCTATCCTTCAAGCGCAAAGAATTTGTAGAGGCGTCCCGATCGGTGGGCAGCAATGATGGCCGCATCATCCGTAAGCACATTCTTCCCAACATCCTGGGGCCGTGTATCGTGGCCGAAACCCTGGCCATTCCCGGCTACATTCTGTTGGAATCTTTTCTCTCCTTTATCGGCCTGGGGGCCAATCCGCCCACGCCCAGTTGGGGCATCATGATTTCGGAAACCTATCAGGCCATGCGCGTCGCGCCCATGAATGTCTTTGCCCCGGCCGTTGCGCTGACGTTGACGACGCTGGCGTTCAACTTCCTGGGCGACGGTCTGCGCGACGCATTCGATCCGCGTTTGGCCGACTAGACGTCAGCCCTTTGACATGGTATAAAAGCGGCACTGCGCTGGGGTAGGCAGTGCCGCTATCGTTTTAACCCTGTTTCCCCTTCCCTATCACGTACGGATATAGTTGAAAGGAGCCACCTATGAGAAAACCCCAATTTATTCTTTTGACCCTGCTACTGATCGGCGCGCTGGTCCTTGGAGCCTGTGCACAGCCCACACCCGTCATGCCGGGCGAGGCCGCCGCTCCGGCTGATGCTGCTGCGAGCGACGCCGCTTCCACTGAAGCCACGGGCGAAGCAGTCCGCGGCGGCGTTTGGACCGATGCCACCAGTTCCGATGCATCCACGCTCAACCCCATCCTGGGTGCAGATAGCGCCAGCAGCGGTATCTATGGGCTTCTGACTCCTGCGCTGATTGGCGTGGACCCCTTTACCGGCGCGGTAACGCCCGACGGCTCCATCTCCGAAAGCTGGGACGTTTCCGATGACGGCCTGGTGTGGACGTTCCATCTGCGTGACGGCGTAACGTGGAGCGACGGCGATCCCGTAGACGCCAACGACTTCAAATATACCTACGACGCCATCGGCAGCGATCTGGTGGAGACGGTGCGCAAGTCCAATCTGGAAGGCATCGAGAGCATTGAGGTAATCGATCCTCTGACCGTACAGGTCACCTTTGGGAGAGTTCAATGCGACGGCTTGCTGAATCTGGGCCTGGGCTGGCTGCCGAGCCACCTCTACGCCGACGATTTTAGCGATGTCATGAACAGCCCCTATAACCTGGAACCGGCCGTCAGCGCCGGCCCCTTTGTCTTCCAGAGCTGGGCGCGGGATGATAACACCATTCTCCTGCGCAATGAATCCTACTGGCAAGGCGCGCCCAACATGGACGGCAAGATCTTCCGCATTGTGCCTGATCCCGGCGCACGCCTGGCCCAGCTTCAGAGCGGCGAGGTGGACGTAACCGGCATCCAGCCCGAGCAGATTGCCGTCGTGGACGGCGATGCCAACCTCAAGCGCTTCAACGCGCGGGATGACGGGTATGCGTATGTGGGCCTCAACCTGGCCAATCCTGAAAATCCCCAACCGGGGCAGGATGAAGAGGGCAACCTTATCGAGCAGGAGCCCCACCCCATCCTGAGCGACCGCCAGGTACGCCTGGCCATGGCCCATGCATTGGACTACCAGTCCATCATTGACAATGTCTATCTGGGCCAGGGTTATCCCATTGCCTCCAATGTCCTACCCGCCGTGGAATGGGCTTACGATGACTCCATTGAGCCCTATGCCTATGACCCCGAACTGGCCGCCCAAATTCTGGATGAGGCCGGCTGGGTTGATTCTGACGGCGACGGCATCCGGGACAAGGACGGCATGCCCCTGGCGCTCAATCTGGCCACCAATGCCGGCAACACCACCCGTGAGGACCTGGGCGTGTTGGTGCAGGACCAGCTGAATTCCCTGGGCTTTGACATTACCTTTGAAGCCATCGACTTCGGTACCCTGGTGGAGCAATTGCTGGGCCAGACTTTCGATATGGTCATCATCGGCTGGACCGGCCTGGGCACCGATCCCAATGATGAGAACTTCTGGCACACGGAAAATGACGTGCCCGGCAGCAGCTTCAACTTCGTCAGTTTCCAGAACGAACGCGTCAACGAACTGCTCAAGGAAGGCGTGAGCATTCCCGGCTGCGCGCCCGAAGACCGTGCGCCCTACTATTACGAGATCCAGCAGATTATCCATGATGAGATTCCCTATCTCTTCGTAACGGGCAGCATCGGCAACACGGGCTACAGCGCCGACTGGCAGGGCATTGATCCCGGCGAGTGGAGCTTCGAGTGGAACATCGAGACCTGGTCTGACGCCACGCTGGCCCAGTAAGGTCGCTCCGAAGAATAAGGTCCCCGGCACTGGCCGCATAGTGTATCGTTAACCAGCGTGGCGCCAGCCAGTGCCGGGGACGTTTAGGGGATTCGATTTTTTGGAACAGCCTAAGGTCGCAGTACAGAGGTAAATCGCAGGGTGGGGACAGGTCTTTTCCCGTTTCCACCTTGCTGAGTGATATATACTGCGTGAATATTTGATGCGTGACTCGTGAGGCGTGTTGGACTCCGTCACAAGTCAGTTCTCCGTTTCCGCCCTTTACCCGGCATCCGCACCATGACACGATATATCTTCCGCCGTCTGCTTCAGGCCATTCCCACCCTGGTGGGAATTAGCATCATCAGCTTCTTTTTGGCCTATTCAGCGCCCGGCGATCCCATCAGCATGTATAATTTTGATCCCAAGGCCACGCCGGAAGCGCTGGAAATGTTGCGCCGTCAAATCGGCCTGGACCAGCCCGTGCCCATTCAGTACGTGCGCTGGATGACCGGCGTCAGCCTGCGCCGGGGCGATCATGCAGCCGAATTTCAGACCGACGATACCCGCTGCCGGTACCTTGCCTCGCTTGACCTGACGACGTGCGACAGCGGCAAGGGCGTCATCCGCGGCGACTTGGGCATGAGCTTGCAGACCAAACAACCGGTCTGGGATCGGCTGGTGGAACGCATGCCCGCGACCCTGGAATTGGGCGTTACGAGCTTGCTGCTTGCACTTGTCATCGGCGTGCCGTTGGGGGTGTTGAGCGCCGTCTATCGCGGCTCCATCTTCGATAACATTGTGCGCTTTCTCTCCGTGGTGGGGCAGGCCGTGCCCAACTTCTGGATGGGCATCATGCTCATCTTCGTCTTCGGCGTCATTCTGGGCTGGCTGCCCACCGGCGGCCGCCAAACCGTCTCTCTAACCCAGGAATTTGATCTGGCGGATCGCATCCGCCACATTATTTTGCCGGCGACCGTGTTGGCCCTGGGCGGCATTGCCATCTTCAGTCGGGTCATGCGTACGGAAACGCTGGAGGTCATCAATACGGACTACATCCGCACGGCCAGGGCCAAGGGGCTGGGTTACTCCGCCGTCTATTTTGTTCACGCCTTTCGCAACTCCCTCATCCCCTTGATGACGCTGCTGGGGCCGGCGATTCTGGGCGTGCTCAGCGGCGCCGTGGTGACGGAGACGGTCTTTGCCTGGCCCGGCATGGGGCGTCTGACCATTGCCGCGGTCTTCCAGCGCGACTATCCGCTGGTGCTGGGGTCGGTCATGGTTTTTTCTTTTCTGACCATTATGGGCAACCTGTTGTCCGATATCCTTTACGGCGTGGTCGATCCACGCGTGCGGCTGGAGTAGGAGCATCGTCATGAGCGTGACCCAAGTATCAGGCGACCGAATTCCGCCCGCCGTCGAAAGCGCCGAAGCCGTTCAACTGCGCCGCAAGCCTCAAACTTATTGGAGCATGGCGCTGAGCAGCCTGCGCCACGATAAGCTCACCCTGACGGCTATGGCGTACATCCTCCTGATGGTGATTGTCACAGCTTCCGCCGGCCCCATTAGCCGGACGCTGGTGGGGGTAGGCCCCAACGACACCAATCCCGAGAACGCTTTTCAGCAATCTTATCTTGGGCCCTACATTCAGTGGCGGCTGGGCACGGACCCCATGACCGCCCCGCTCATGCTGGGCAGATCCGGCGGCGTACCTCACTGGCTGGGAACCGACCAGCTTGGCCGGGACCAGTTTGTGCGCCTGCTGTACGGCGGCCGCGTCAGTCTCTCCGTCGCCATTGTCGCGGCGACGATTTCCTTGCTGCTGGGCGTGACGGTGGGCACCATCGCCGGCTATTTCGGCGGTGTAGTGGACGATGTCATCATGTGGTTCATCAATACCGTCGTCTCTATCCCCACCATTTATCTGCTGATCATTGTCGCCGCCATCTATTCGCCCAGCCCCCTGGTCCTGACCCTCTTCCTGGGTTTCCTCGGCTGGTTTGGAACGGCCCGCTTCATGCGCGGCAATGTCTTCCGCGTCAAGGCGCTGGACTACACCCTTGCCGCCCGCGCGCTGGGCGCACGCAACCGGCGCATCATGTGGAGCCACATCGTACCCAACAGCATTCCCGTGATTGTGGTTGTTACGGCAATTGATGTGGGCGTGCTCATCCTGACGGAATCGGTCCTCAGCTTTTTGGGATTGGGCATTCAACCGCCGACGGCCACGTGGGGCAATATGCTCAACCGGGCGCGCAATTTCCTCTTTCTGGTCGATCCGGTTACCGGCAAGCCCCAGGCGATTCATCTGCTCATTTGGCCCGGCCTCCTGATCACCCTGACCGTGCTGGCCTTTTACCTCATCGGCGACGGCCTGCGCGATGCTTTAGACCCAACCCTCAAAAACAAAAAATAGGCGGAACTGATGAGAATGCTTGTGCGCTCTCTGTCGATCACGTTCGGCGCGCTCTTGTTGCTTAGCGCCTGCACCCAGGAGGCCCAGCCTCCCTTGCCCACGCCCATTGCCACGTTTGAACCCTTGTCCTCGTCTTCATCGCCTGGAGCCGACGGGGCGAGCCTGCCGGCGGAAGCGAACCTCGCCCCGATTTGCGACGGCTCGCCGGACGCGGAGATTACGTGCTCCGCAGACGGCGACGTGCTGCGCGTGGAAACGAGCATCAACGCGGGCGTCTTTAGCCGTTGGTCTTTACCGCTGTCCGGCATCACGGGACCGTTGACGGGCAATGAAACCCTGCAACTGCATATGCGCAGCGAAGGCGATGTACGCCCCAATCTCTACCTGGCCGACGGCTCGGGCCGTCGGATTTCCGTTGCATTGGGCGAATACGGCCTGAACCAGGAGTGGCGTACCGTCAGCGTTCCCCTGCGCGAGGTGCGCAATCAGGCGGACGAGGCGCCGGATTGGGCGGATTTGCAGGCTCTGGAGATCGTCTTCGAGTGGTCGGATATGGCCGGCGCGGTGGAGATCGACAAGGTGGATTTTGCGCCCGTTTGGACGGAAGAGGTCGGCGTGCAGGACGCAGCGCAAGCGCTGGCTGCCGGGCTGGGCGTGCCGTCGGGTTTTACCGCCACAGCCATGGCGGACCGGCTCTTTGCGGCCACTCAGATCGTCTTTACGCCGGAGGGCGATCTGCTGGTCAGCCTGCAGAACGGACGCGTGTGGCGTTATCACGACGCGGACGGCGATGGCGTCTATGATGCACGCAGCCTTTATGACAGCGGCTATATAGAGGTGGTCGGGCTGCTTTTTGACCCGGCGGATGGCGCAGTCTGGTTGGGCGGACGCGGCCAACTCATCCGCACGCTGGATACGGACGGCGACGGTGCGGCCGATACGCGGGAAGTGCGCCTGGATGGGCTTCCCTGGGGACGGCATCAGAACAACGGCTTGGCCTGGAATCCGGACCCGGATCCCTTTACCGGCGAGGCGGGCGCAAGTTGGCTCTATTTTGGCTTGGGCTCAACCGAAGATTTGCTGGTGGGCGGCGAGTGGAATGCCACCGTGCTGCGTTTTCCCCGGGACGGCGCAGGCGTCGAAGATCTGGAGATTGTCAGTCGCGGCAATCGCAATGCCTATATGGTCGCCTGGGGCCGTGTTCCGACAGACCTGAGTGAGCCTGAGGGTGAAGCCGCCTGGCAGCTCTTTGCCGGCGAGAACGGGCCCGACTTCAACGATGCGCCCGATGAGGTAAACCACATTCGCCTCCGGCACGATTACGGTTTTCCCGATCAGTTTGGCCCCGTGGAGCCGCCGGAAGCAGACGGCGCTCCTTTCAGCGGCCCCATCTATCCGGTGACGCCCCACGCCAGCGCCAGCGGGTTGGCGTATATCAGCAACCCGGCATGGCCTGCTGAGTACCGCACGCTTTACGTGTCGCTTTTCGGCCAGGTTTTCAGCGAAGGCGTTGTGGGGCATACTGTCGAGCGTATTGCGCTGGAAGAGGTTGAAACCGCAGCCGGCCCCACCTACCGCGGCACGCCCTCTGACTTTATCACCGGGCTGGATCGCCCCCTGCCCATGGCCGTGGGCCCCGAGGGTAACTTATGGATCGGGGATTACGCAACGGGCGTGATTTATCGGATTAGCCGCTAGAGAACCGGAATTGCCTCAGATCTTTCTTTTTGCCATCACTGCACCGTTACGTACGCACGTAACTGGTCCACCGTCTTCTCGCCGATGCCGGGGACCCGCGTCAGGTCATCGACGGTTGCGTAAGGGCGATTGGCCATGATGGCCGCGGCCTTGCTGGGGCCGATGCCCGGCAGGGTTTCCAACTCACCCGCCGTGGCAAGGTTCAGATCGATCAGCCCCGCACCCAGGTCCACGCTGCCGCCACGCGCCGGAGCAGCCTCCTGACTGCCGGAAACGCCCGGCGGCGGCGCAGTGGGAACCAGATGGGCCAGCGCGGAGTCCCCTTCGCCCCGGGCGGGCACGTGGATCTGCGCCCCGTCCCACAGCAGCTCGGCCTGATTGATGAGGGGCGCGTCGGCTTCATTCGTGAGGCCGCCGGCCATGCTCAACGCTGCGCCCACCCGGGCCGGCGCTTCGATTTCGTACAGGCCCGGCCGGACCACCGCCCCGCTTACGAAGACGGTGATGGGCGCGGGTGTGGCTGTGGGCAGGTCCGTAGCCGTCGGTCCGGGCGTAGGCGGCGGCTGCAAAACAATGGGCGCCGGTTCCGGTCGGTGCACCAGCAGCAGCGTTCCGCCCACGAGGATAAGCGCGGTGAGCAGGCCGATCGCAAAGGAAAGAAAATGAAAGGCGGGAGGCGTCTTGGGCTCGGGTGCAGGGTCGAGCACAATGACGCCTGCGTCGGTAGCGTTCGTCGGGGGATTCATCGCAACCTCGCAGTGGAGCAGGTCACGCCGAAGGCGCATGCCGCGGCGTGAATTCAGATGTAGGTCTTGCTTATGGCCCGGATTTTACCTCAGGTTACATACGAACCGCAACCCGAATTTTAGTCGTTCATGATTTGGGGTTTTTCCGGCTCTCTGAAGTTTCGTGGGGTCAAACCGCCGAATGAATTCGGCGGCTGCTACGAGAAACGTGCTCAAGCGCGTTGGTCTCCGCTGGACGAACCGGCTTTGAGCCGGTTTCCCGTAGCAGGCTGCGGTTTCAACCGCTGCCGTCTGTCCCCGCCCGCTTGCCCCACAATCCGTCAGAGAACCGTTTTTCCTACGCCGCCCGGCTGCGATGGACAATATAGACGCCGATCAGCAAGATCGCGCCGCCCAGGACGTGCCACGGCGTGGGAATTTCACCCAGCAGGGGAATGGCCAGCAGCATGGTGAGCGCGGGCTGCCCCAACAGCGTGGGCGAAACGAGGGATGCGGGCAGCGCGCCCAGGGCATAACTCACCAACAATTGCCCCAACACCTGGGAGATCAGCCCCATGGCCAGAAAGGCCAGCCACGTCTGCAGGGAGTAGTCCGTCAGCGATTCGCCCTGTAGCCGTGCCACAATGAAGAGCATAACCATCGCGCCCACGCACGCCAGCCAGAAGGCGGGCAAAGCGGGCAAGGCGCGCCGGCTCCGCTGCATGATGAGCAGATACCCCGCGTAGAATATCCCGGCAATCAAGCCCAGGAGCGTACCTAGCCCCACGCTATTCCGTATGTCCGCGCCCAGAATTAACGCCGCGCCGCCCAGCGCGATGGCCAGGCCCGTCCAAAAGAGAACGCCCAGCTTTTCCTTGAAGATCAGCATTGCGCCCAATCCCACCCAAACGGGCGCGGTGTTGGCCATGAGCGTAGGATTGGCCGCGCCGCTGATGAGGATGCCCGTATTCCAAAAGATGAGGTCGCTGCCGAAAAATATTCCCGCGGCCAGGGCAATGAGGACCTCTCTCCGGGGCGGGTAGCCGGCTTTGCCCAGGTAGCGGATAAAGGGAACCGCCAGCGCAATCACGGCAATGAGCATGCGATAGAAGCCGGTTACTGCGCCGGGCGCATCGGCCCAACGCACGAAGATAGCCGAAAAGCCGATGCTGAGAATGCCCAGCGTCAGGGCCCAGTAAGCGCGCGCCGGCGCGGATTGAACAGCGGTCCGCTCATCTTTTACAATGGTTGTCATAGTCGGAATTCTCAAAAAATTGCGGGGAAGCCGATTACCGGCTTCCCCGTTTCGTTTTGCATCAGCCTACTCAATGTGCGCGCTTTTGGCAATAACGCGCTTTGCTCAACCAAGATACTCAACCCGGTGTTGCGAGCGAAGCCAAACAGATGTTCCCTATTTCATCTCCGCCCACTGCAAGCCGACCTGTCGCTCTGTGGGCGTAAAGCCCACGGACTCGTAAATCTGCGCGGCGTGATAGTCGGGATCCGCGGCCATGACCAGCACGTCCGCCCCCATCTCACCCAGGCCGTGGCGTGCAGCCTCATAAACCAGCCGCCCGCAGATGCCGCGTCGGCGATAAGCGGGATGGGTCCCCACACTCTGGAAGCGCCCCACGCCGTCTTCCACAAAAAGGCCCAGGCTTGCGGTCAACGTGTCGTCCAGAAATGCGCCAAAGCGCTGCCCCAGCCCGGCATCGATCATGGCTCGCTTGTCATGCTGGAGGCGGGTCGCGAATATCCGATACCCTTCGGGTTCGTGATCATCCTGAAAAGAAGCGATGGTGAGGGCCAGATTCGCCTCCCACTCTGCTTCACTGCGCAGCGCGCGCACCACAACTTCATCATTGCAGCGGGCCGGCTTTTCCACTTCACGCGCCGTTAAAATGACGGTATGCTCTACCTCGAATCCCGCATCCATGAAGGGTTGAACTACGCCCGGATCGCCGCTTGGATCGTCAATGCCGAAGACCATGTGCCCAACCGGCGGAGTGGGACCGATCTCCTCGACAAACCGCGCGCGCCAACGGCTATAGTCGTCCGGACCGGGCGGCCGCCTGAAGAGAAGATAATTGCCCCAATAGTAGGTAGGATTCGACGGCGTCCGGATGACCAGATAATCGCCCTTGTCGGTTACGCTGCCGCTAAAACGGCTAAAAATCAGGTCAGTGCGATAGCCGAGTGATTGAATGTGCATGAGATGTTCCTGCAACTGCTCAGATAATCGTTTTTACAAAATAACCGGCTCTTCGTATTCACCCCAGACGTCACGGAAGACGTCCATCATTTCCTGGAGGGTGGCGTACTCGCCCACCGCATCCAGAAGGAAGGGCATGAGGTTCGCGTCCTCCCGGCGTGCAGCCTGCTTTAATTCAGCCAGGCGGCTCTGGACGGCGCGGCTGTCCCGCGTGCGGCGCACCTCGGCCAGGCGCGTCAATTGGCGCTGATAGCCTTCCACGTCCATTTCCAGGATGGGCACGCGCGACTGCTCGCCGCTCACGTAATCGTTGACGCCCACGATGATCCGGCGGCCGGCTTCCACCTCGCGCTGAAAGCGCACGGCCGCTTCGGTAATCTCCCGCTGGAAAAAACCTTCCTCCAGCGCGGGCAACATGCCGCCGCGTTCTTCGATCTGGTCGAAGTAGGCGCGCGCCTGGCGCTCCATCTCATCGGTCAGCGCCTCCACAAAATAGGAGCCACCCAGAGGGTCCACCGTGTTGGTCACGCCGCTTTCGTGGGCGATGATCTGCTGGGTGCGCAGGGCCACGGTCACGGCCTCTTCGCTGGGCAGGGCCATAGCCTCATCCAGGGAATTGGTGTGCAGGGACTGGGTGCCGCCCAGCACCGCGGCCAGCGCCTGGAGCGCGACCCGGGCCACGTTGTTGAGGGGCTGTTGCGCGGTCAGGCTCACGCCCGCGGTCTGGGTGTGAAAACGCATGAGCCATGAACGGGGATTCTGCGCGCCGAAGGTCTCGCGCATTTCCGTGGCCCAAATTCGCCGGGCCGCGCGGTATTTGGCGATCTCCTCAAAAAAGTCGTTGTGCGCGTTAAAGAAGAATGAAATGCGGGGCGCAAAGTCATCAATCGCCAATCCGCGCGCCAGCGCCCAACGCACGTACTCCAATCCGTCGGCCAAGGTAAACGCCAACTCCTGGGCCGCGGTCGAACCGGCCTCGCGGATATGATAGCCGGAAACGGAGACCGGATTCCAGCGCGGCATCTCCTGCGCGCTGAATTCGATGGTGTCGGTTACCAGGCGCATGGAGGGGCGGGGCGGAAAGATAAACTCTTTCTGCGCAATATACTCCTTGAGGATATCGTTTTGCAGCGTACCGCCCAGGCGCTTGCGGGCAATGCCCCGCTTCTCGGCCGCAGCAATGTACATGGCCCAGATGATTGCGGCCGGGCTGTTGATGGTCATGGAGGTCGTCACGTCGGCCAGCGGCAGGTCATCCAGCAGTACTTCCATATCCCGCAGGGTGGAGACGGCCACGCCGCATAGCCCGAACTCGCCTTCCGCCTCCGGTGCGTCGGTGTCATAGCCGTAAAGGGTAGGCATGTCGAAAGCGACGGAGAGGCCCGTCTGCCCCTGCGCCAGCAGATACTTGAAGCGGGCGTTGGTCTCTTCCGCGGTACCGAATCCCGCGAACATGCGCATGGTCCACAGGCGGGCGCGATGACCCGTCGCGTGGACGCCTCGGGTATAGGGGTATTCGCCGGGCAGGCCCAGGTCCCGTCCGTAGTCCAGATCGGCATCATCCCGCGGCGTGTAGAGCCCCCGGATCGGCACGCCGGAGAGGGTGCTGAATTCGTCATAGCGCTCGGGCATGCGCTCTGCCGCGGCTCGGCGCGCCTCCTCCCAGCGCACTTGCGCGTCGGCCAACTCTTCCAGTGCGTTTGCAGCATACAGATTCATGGCAATCCTCCGCAGGAGCGTTCACAGTAGATGACCCGATTGTAGCAGAGGAGAAGGCGCGTGCGAAACCGGCGTAAATGTTTTTGGGAGCGGCGGTTCTGTCTATCTTATGTCTGCGGTTGAAAAGCGACGGAAAGCGCTCACCTGGTTCTTCGGAACATTTGTCTCGCTGCTCGGCTTTCAACAAGGGGAGGTTCACGGTGTAGATACTGCCGCAGGTCAGGCTCCATTTCGGCATTGGCGGATTTATGCGTTTTATGAAGTTAGGGTAGTACGTAGAGGAACTGCGCAACGAAATCGCGCCGGAAAACTATTGGTACTTGATGGCATTGGGCGCTTCACCCGCGCGGCAGGGTCAAGGGATAGGCGGCGCACTCATGCAGCCGCTCCTCTTACAAGCGGGCCAGGAACAGACGCCTTGCTATCTTGAGACCTTCGCAGAACGCAACCTGGCATTCTATGTTCAACAGGGCTTTGAGGTGACCGACAAGTCCCGGGTGAAGGATGGTCCTGTCTTTTGGGGGATGGTTCGACATCCGAGTTAATGGAAGACGTGGGCTGTCTGGAAAAGACAAAACTTTTGAATTTTTTGAGCAGTTGCGGGTTAGCAAAGCGTCAATGGAGCTAGGAATGGGGGGGGATTGAATTAGCCGGACGGAGAGGTGGCATTATTCGGGGGTCTTGCTCCTCTCCTGTCCGGCTTCCTACCAGCGCATAGCAGGAGACGGATCTCGGGGGCGTAATCCGCATTGCCAGTGTGGCGCGCGCTTGGTAGCTCTTTAGGAATTTGGGCAAAGAACAAGGCTGTCACGACGGACAAAGTCCGCTCATTTACCCAAAATTTTATACATGCAAGTCAAAAGGAAACGTAACGATACTTTTACGTGTGGAAACAAAATCAACGCATCGAGGCAGATATCAGGAGCAGCGGAGCACAAGGTTACAATAACACTTTTGCTTCGATTTGTCAAGCAAAAATTTTCCTAACTTTCTCTCACTACCGGACAGAAAATGTGTTCTGCGAGCAGCAGGGCATTAAATGGACACTGAAGCTCTGCTGCAACCAAACAGGAAGTCGATGGGTAAGCGGAATCTGACGTCGATAGACAGGGATTCCTCGAGTAAATGGTTCAGAAAAGAGAGTCCGAGTTGGAAAAGACCCAGATCACATCGCTCAGTGCGGTGGATGACCCGACCCATATCCTTGCAATGTGCCTGAACGCCGAGATAAATCATCCAAACGTAGGCGAGACAGGCTGCGATCAGAATGCGAAAAAGCCGGCCTGGATCAGAAATATGGCTCTTGTCAAGACCAAATCCACGGGACTTCTGGTCGGAAAAGAAGGTTTCAATCGATGAACGCCGCCGATACCAATAGTGAGCTTCATCGGCAAGTTCAAGACTTGTGACCAGCTGCCGATTTCGTCTTATTCCTTGGCATATCGCCTCTCAGAGCCTTCTTTTGCCTAGAACATTATTTCTGTCCGGTAGTAAAATTTGGCTGCCGCCCTTAACGGCAGGGAAATACGGCCGCCTCCGGCGGCTGCCCGTTCCGCGCTTCGTTGAGGCCCTCATTCCGGCGCCCGGTTGTGCGGGGCGACTGCTCATGCAGTTCGATGTAGAGCGGGCGACGCCCGGCAACCTGTGTCGTCAGGCGTATGGCCGTCCGTTTCAAATCGTCGTCCGCTACCCAACCCTGCAAAATCACGGCATCCCGCCGCGCAGTAACGCTGATTTGGGCCATCGCACCGCCCAATAGCGGATGACAAGCCAGGGCGTCCCGCACGCGCCAGGCCATTTGGGGATCGCTGGTTTTATGATGAATGCGCACCATTCTTGTATTACTCCTCGGCGCTCTCTATTCTTCTACAATATCTAACCGACATTTCTCCTGTAAAAGTTACTGTACAGCCTCCGGGAGGTTTCTCTCCGGGAGCGGCGTATTTACCCCAAATCCTTCCGGAGGAACCTGTATGGTTACCAGTAAAGAACAGGAAGCGGCCTTCGTGTCGGGCCGCCCGGCAAATGTCAGCAGAACCCAGTCTACCAAATTCCTGTTTGCCTGCCGTAAGCGCGCCGTTTGCACTCTGTATGTGCAGATGGAGTATACTGCGAGGGGGCGGGCGGCAGGCAGCAAAATCTGACCCGTCGCCTGTTTGCTTGTAATCCGTTCTTTGCATCCGATCGGCCATGCGCATATTTATTACCGGCATTGCGGGCTTTGCCGGCAGCCATTTAACCGAATATTTGCTTAGCGTCGCGGACGCGGACATCCACGGCGCGATCCACCGTCACAATCATCGCATCCAGCATCTGTTGGACCGCCTTACCCTGCACCGCGGCGACCTGCGCAATGCGCTCTGGGTGCGGGACCTGATCGAGTCAATCCGACCGGACGCGGTTCTGCACCTGGCCGCATGGAGCGATGTGGGGGGCAGTTGGCAGCAACCATGGACTACCTATGAGCTGAACATCCAGTGTCAGCTCAATTTGCTGGAAGCCGTGCGCCGGACCTGTCCCCGTGCGCCGGTAGTCGTTATCACGTCCAATGAGATCTACGGCCTGGTGCGACCCGACGATCTGCCCATTAACGAAGAAACGCCTTTCCGGCCCAATAGCCCCTACGGCGTGAGCAAGGTAACCCAGGATGTTATGGCCTTCCAGTACTGGCAGAGCCACAATCTGCCGACCCTGCGCATGCGCAGCTTTAACCACATCGGCCCCGGTCAGTCGGATGACTTTGCCGCCAGTTCCTTCGCCCGGCAGATTGCTGAAATCGAGGCCGGGCAGCGCGCGCCGGTCATGCACGTGGGCAATCTGAGCGCGCGGCGCGATTTCACCGACGTGCGCGACGTCGTACGCGCCTATTGGCTGGCGCTGCTGCACGGCGAACCCGGCTGCGCATACAATGTGGGCAGCGGCCGCAGTTACGCCGTTCAGGAAGTGTTGGATAAGCTTCTGGCCCTCACCGATGCGTCCATTACCCTGGAGACCGATCCGGCCCGCCTGCGGCCCAGCGATGTCCCCGTGAGCGTCTGCGACAACCGACGCCTTACCGCCGCCACCGGCTGGCGTCCCGACATCCCATTGGAACGTTCGCTGGCCGATCTGTTAAGCTATTGGCGAGGGCAAACGCACGGGGGCGATCTGTGAGGCGGGCGTACGCCGTCGCCGTTGCGTTTTATCCGTCCGAATCCGTACCGCGCGTCATCCGCGGACGATTGACATAGTTAAGGAGGAGAAGTATGCGTACCGCATTGATTACCGGCGTAACCGGTCAGGACGGCAGTTATTTGGCCGAGTTTTTGTTGGAGCAGGGCTATCGGGTTGTAGGCATGGTGCGACGCACCAGCACCATCAACTTCGACCGCATCCAGCGCATTCAGGAGCAAATCGAAGTCGTTCAGGGCGATTTGCTGGACCAAATGAGCCTTATCGGCATTCTGCAGGAGTATAAGCCCCAGGAAGTCTACAATCTGGCTGCCCAGAGCTTTGTACCCACCAGCTTTACCCAGCCCGTCCTCACCGGTGAATTTACCGCGCTGGGCGTCACCCGTATGCTGGAAGCCATCCGCATTGTGGATCCGTCCATTCGCTTTTACCAGGCCAGCAGCAGCGAAATGTTCGGCAAGGTGCTGGAAGTGCCCCAAACCGAGAAGACCCCCTTTTATCCCCGTAGTCCTTACGGCGTGGCCAAGGTTTACGGGCATTGGATCACCATCAACTACCGGGAAAGCTACGACATCCACGGTAGTTCCGGGATTCTCTTCAATCACGAAAGCCCCCGCCGGGGTCTGGAGTTCGTTACCCACAAAATTACCTACGGGGCTTCGCGCATCAAGCTGGGACTGGCTGATGAGCTGCGCCTGGGCAATCTGGAATCCCGGCGCGACTGGGGATATGCCGCAGACTACGTACGCGCCATGTGGCTCATGCTCCAGCAGGACGCGCCGGACGACTACGTGGTCGCAACGGGCGAAACCCACAGCGTGCGCGAGTTCGTGGAAGAGGCGTTCAGCTACCTGGATCTGGATTGGCAAGCGTACGTCGTCCAGGATCCCAAATTCTATCGTCCGGCTGAGGTGGACCTGCTGGTGGGCGATCCGGCCAAAGCCCGGGCAATTTTGGGTTGGGAACCGAGCGTCACTTTCCGGGAGTTGGTGCGCCTCATGATCGATGCGGATATGGAAGCGCTGCAAGCGGCATTAGCCAACGGAACGCTGGACGCGCGGCCGCTGGAGGCATTACACCGTTAGGGCGGCGCGGCCCAGTAGCGGAGTCAGAGGGGCGTTAGACGAGGAACAAATGGCCAAAGTAGGGTTTCGGGTTTATCCGCAAACGAGCCGGGAAACAGAGCCGCCCGCGGTTTTGATCCATGGGGCGGGCGGGAATTTTGCCCAATGGCCGCCCCAGGTCCGCCGGTTGCCGCAGATCACGGTCTACGCCTTGGATTTGCCCGGTCACGGCGATGCGCCGGGACCGGGCTGCACGACTATTGACGGATATGCCGACGCCGTGCTGGCCTTTCTGGACGAGAACGAGCTGCCGCCCGCGGTCCTTGTCGGCCACTCCATGGGCGGAGCGGTCGTTCAGATGATGGCCCAACGCGCGCCCGAACGCGTCGCCGGCATAGCGCTCGTGGCAACGGGCGCACGCCTGCCCGTTTCGCCCGCGCTGCTGGACGGCCTGCGCACCGACTATGCCGCCGCCGTTCAACGCATGGGCGACTGGGTGTACGGTCCGGACATCGGCCCCGACCTGCGGGAGGATTTCAGCCGCAACCTGCTGAAGCAGGACCCGACTATACTCATTGGCGACTTTGTCGCTTGCGACAAGTTCGACGCGCGGGCCGATCTGCCCGGTTATACCATGCCCGCACTCATCATCGGCGGCGATCAGGACCGCATGACGCCGCCTCGCTTCAGTCGGGAACTGGGCGAACTGCTGCCCCATGCCCGGCTCCATATGCTGCCCGATACCGGCCACATGGTGATGACCGAACGGCCGAACCAGACAGCCCAGCTGCTCGCAAATTTCATCCAGGAAATCGGAACCGAATTGCGCGACGCATAATCTGCCGCCTGCGCTCTGTTACCTGCCACTTGCCACCTGCCCCATGGAACCACTACGCCTTTTCATCAGCGCTACCCGAGACCAGGAGGACAATCGGGCCGTCATTGCCCGGGCGCTGGCCAATCTGCCGGTCAGGGTCGGTGCGGAATTACGCCGCACGCCCGTTGAGGGGGTCAAGTATGACGACCTCTACGAGCGCATCGCCACGGTAGATCGCCTCTACTTTCTTTTGGGGCGGGACATCACCGCGCCCGCGGGCGCTGAGTGGGACCTGGCCTGGAAGCTGGAGCGGAGCCTCCTGCCCCTGCGCACGCCCGGCCCGCGTTCACCGGCCGGCGAAAAATTCCTCCGCCTGCTGCCCATGGGCTGGATTACCTTTCACAACACGACCGAACTAGACCGCATCATCCGCGCAGACCTGATCGATCTGCTGCTCCATCCTGAAAATCGTTACGGTCTTACCCTCCTCGAGCATGAACGCCTGCGCGTCCTGCGCCGACAACTCTCCGACCAGCTACGCGCCCGGACAGCATCACCCTACCCGGAAGAGGCCCCGGTTCTCCCCGATGGCGGCATAGGCGGGGGCGGCGCGCTTCTGGACGACGGTCGTCGCGCCGCAGAGTGGGAAGAAGAGTAGACGGAAGAATAGCCGTCAGTCGGTCCATCTCCCCAAGCATGCCATGTCGCCATCCGCCGAAGCATTGCTGCGTCAAAATCAGACCGCGTTAGCGAACTTACAGCGCCGTCGGCAACTGATTGCCGGAGGATATATCATCGCGCTGCTGAGCACAGCTCTCTGCCTGTACGCGATCCAACCCGGCTACTCTGCTGCGGGCTGGCTGTTGGCAGCGCTCTGCTTTGCGGCGCGCCCACTATGGCTGCTCCAGCGCCATCTGACGGCTAATCATCGTCCCGACGAGCCGCGCCTGTTGCCGAATCTGGGCTACGCCAATACCATCACCCTGGGGCGCGGCTGGCTCATTGCCGGACTGGGCGGGCTGCTGCTCGTGCCCAGGCTGACAGGAGCGTGGGCGTGGCTTCCCGCGGGCCTTTACGGGACAATTGTGGTGCTGGATGTAGCGGACGGCTACGTGGCTCGCCGCACCAACCACGTGACGCGTCTGGGCGCAATTCTGGATATCGGGTTAGACGGCTGGGGGCTGCTGGCCGCCATTGCCGTGGCCGTACGCTATGGCCAATTGCCCCTCTGGTATCTGCCTCTGGCTTTTTCCCGGGAAGCATTTTTGGCCGGTCAATGGCGGCTGCATCGCCTGGGGCGGCCCGTCTACGCTTTAACGCCCAGCACTGAACGGCGTATCATCGCCGGCCTGCAAATGGGCTTCCTCTGCATAGTGCTCATGCCTGCGGTCCGCCCGCCGATGACGACTATCGCGGCTGCGCTGTTTGGCACGCAGTTGCTGGCCAGCTTTGTCCGGGATTGGCTGGCGGTCAGCGGTGCAGTCGATCCGGCCGGAGCCGACTATATGCGTTGGCAACGCGCGGGGAGACGCGTTTTTAAAAGTTGGCTGCCGCTGATTGCCCGATTGAGCAGCGCCGGGGCGACGCTGCTCCTCCTCAAAGAACTGCTGCCGCATGTCGCCCATCAGCCCTCGCTCTGGGCGGCATGCGCGTGGGGCGCCATGGCTATGCTGCTCACGCTTGCCGGCATCTGGACGCGGTTAGGAGCGGGCGCGCTCCTGATCCTGACGCTCTGGCATCAACAGGCGTTCGGCTTTGCCTGGCTGCCCGACGGCCTGCTTGCGATTAGCGCAATTCTGATCATCCAACTGGGCAGCGGACCATGGACCCTGCGCGCCGACGACGACAGCATGTGGTATCGACCCGGCTAGAAAAAGGGCATTGGCGCAAAACGAGCCCGGTTGGCCGGGGCGTAACCTTGCGGCCGTCTCCAGCGTGTCACACAGGGGCGCCAGGCCCCAGTGCGGCGGGAATATCAAAATAACCTATGAAATATGGAGTAAATCCTGTTGAATTCTACTTTTCCCACTCGGATATTTCTACTGCTGGGCAGCGTCGGAATTGCGCTCTGCCTGCTTGCGCTCAGGGCCGAGCCGCTGGACGCCCAGTCCGGCGGGACAATCCCCGGTCCCGATCAGTTTTTACCCATTATTCGCAATCATGAAGCGCCGCCAGTCAGCTATGACGCGGTCAATGTTGACAACAGCGGCGGTTGTCAGCCCGACGGCCGGCCCGCGGCAGCTCACGGCGACCTGAACCTGGCTTTACGCGGCTATGAATCCGCGGCCGCGCCCCTGACGCTGGTGGAGTACAACGGCTCCACAGACGCCGACGCTCCCCAATTGCCGGGCCTCTTTTCAGACAGGCGCCTACCCGAATTTACCGGCGCCTATCAAATTTATGACTGGGATTGGGGCTGCGATGCGGACGGCTGTCGGGGTGAACTGCTCACCGAATGGCCGGTGACGCTGCTGGAGTTGGCGGCAACTCAGGGCGAGCCTCTCTCCATTCCGTCACGCGGGCCGCGAATTGACGGCGCTGACCACAAGGCGCTGGTCCTCTATGCAGAAGCGACGCGGCTCACCCTCGCGTACACGCGCCACGACAGCGCGGCTTGCGGCTACGTGATCCACCTGGAAGGACTGCGGGTCGAACCCTCGCTGGTCAGCTTCTATCAGGCGCTGGATCAAGCCGGCCGGTCTCAACTACCCGGCCTGGACAACGGCGAACGCCTGGGCGCGGCCCTGACCGCGTCACTCAAAGTTGCGGTGCGCGATACAGGACGCTTCATGGATCCCCGAGCGCGCAAAGACTGGTGGCAGGAGTATTAGGGGTTCAAAGATCGAAGATTGAAGAGTAAAGATTGGATTTCCCCAATCTTCAATCTTCAATCTTTACTCTTCACTCTCCCGCTACGCCCAGTTCTCCCGCGGCATCCTGCATGGCGCTGAGGACGCGCTGGACGTGTTCGTCAAAAGGTTCGCCCAGGTCTTCAATGTGGGCCAGGGTCTCGGGTCGGCTGATAGCCGCGGTGAAGGATTTGTCCTTCCACTTCTTTTTCACGGACTTAAGCTTCACGCTGCGCAGGTCCCGATCCGGCCGTACGTACGAGCAGGCCAGAATGAGGCCGGTCAGTTCGTCGCAGGCCAGGAGGGTCTTGTCCAACCGGGTCTCGCTGGGTATGCCCAGAAAAGTAGCGTGGGCTTCCACGGCGTGGATCAACTCATCGGGATAGCCTTCAGCCCGAAAAAAGCGTAAGGCAGTTCGGGGATGACCGTTTTCCGTATCTTCCATGTCGCTGAAGCGCTCATAGTCCATATCATGCAGTAAACCGGTAATTCCCCACAGCTCTTCATCTTCACCGTAATAGCGGGCATAGGCGCGCATGGCGGCTTCAACAGAGAGCATGTGGCGACGCAGGCTCTCTGATTCGACCCATTCGTCGAGAAGGGCCAAGGCTTGCTCGCGGCTGGGTAAGGTCATAACGTCAATCCTTTCTGGTGATGGTCGGGTAAGCACATCATAAAACGAGAGGCGCGAAACCGAAAACGAAACGGAACAAAAATGGAGCGCGGCATTCTCTGCTGCTTGACCAAATTTCCCGGCTCGAGTACGCTTGCCCTATGGAGCCGAGAGCAAAGATCAACGTAGAGCGGGCGCAACAGGCGATGGCGAATTGGGCCATCGGCCATACGCTTTTGTATGCGTCGGAAGCAACCAGCACCATGGAACTCGCTCGTCAGATGAATCCGGCATCAGGAACGATCATAACGGTAGAAGAGCAGCATACAGGGCGAGGCCGCCTGGGCCGCACGTGGCAGGCCCCGTGGGGAGCCGGGCTGCTTTGCACAATCGTTTTACGCCCGCCGCTTCTGCCGCCCGAGCCGGGGATGATCATTATGGCCGCGGGGCTGGCCGTGGTAGACGCCATCGCCGCGGTCGCGCCCGCATTGGCGGCGCGTCTGGTCCTCAAATGGCCGAACGACGTTCTGATCGCGGGAGAGCCGGGAGCGGGCAAAACCGCGGGCCTCCTGCTGGAGGCGGCCTATCGAGAGACGCGGCAGGAAGAAGTCCTGCTGGGCATGGGCGTCAACGTCAGCCAGACGGCGGCGGAATTGCCGCCTCCCTCGCCCCGCGTGACGCCGGCGACCAGCCTTCTGTTGGCCGGAGCGGGCGAAATCGATCGAACGGACCTGCTGATCGCGCTCTGCCGCGCCTTGACCCTGCACCTGGATGAGAGTCGCAGTCGAGGCGATGCGCTGTTTGCGGCCTGGCGCGCCCGGCTCCAAACCCTGACGCAAATGGTTCAGGTTACCCAACCGGGACAAGGCGTGTTGACCAGCGGTCGCGCCGTTGATGTCGCCCGGGACGGCAGCCTGATCATCCAGCAGGCGGACGGCACGCAGATGACAATTGCCTCGGGCGATGTCTCCCTGCGCCGGGAGACGACATGAATCGATCAGCCGGCCACCGGCCACCCAAGCAGCGCCCGGCACGTACGCGCCGCCGGCGGCTCCTCCTCGTGCTGACGGCCGGAGCCGCCCTGGCCTTCAGCCGGACAGGCTTATCGAGCGGGGGCATTCTGGCCCAGTCATCGCCTCTTTCGCCGCTCCAGCCCGTTACCGGCTTTGGCGACAGGGCCGGCAACGCGTATCCACTTGCCGCGTTCCTCATGCGGAGCCAGTTGATGCTGCCCCTTGTCGCCGCGCTCTTGTTGTTTATGGCCGTAGCGCTGGGCATTGCCCTTTGGCGGCAAGCATGAAAACCCGTCAAGCCGCCCGCGCATGGGCTTTTGGCCTGCTCCTGCTCCTGCCTGGGCTCTTCGGCCTGCTCCTGGCGACGCAAAACAGCGCAGCCCGCCCCCTGCGCCAGTCGGATGGCGAGTTGCCGCCGTCAACGACGCCCTACATCATCGGTTTTGACGACCCCAACAGTCCTTCAAACTGGAACACGCTGACGGGCGATTGGGCGCTCCGAAGTCAACGCTACGTCCAGACTGACGCAAGCGCGGTCAATGCCGCGGCGCTTTATCGCCTGGGCATCAACGCCACGTACAGCGTCAATCTCGTGCTGGGCCGGGTTACCGGCCGCTTTGGCGGCGTGGTCATCAATGCCGCGTCGGACAATTCGCTGGTCCTGGCCAATGTCGTGCGCTACGACGCGCAGGAAGGACGTGTGGAGGTTGGCTCCATTGACGGCGATGGTTCATTCCAGGTCATTGGGGCCGTTTCGGTTGCGACAAGCGACCCAGGCAACATGATCTTACGCGTGGAAGCAGGCGAGTCGTCTTTCAACGTATATTTTGAAGGAAATTTGCTGGGGACCTACGCCCTGACCAATCGCCCCGTCCCGGCCTACGTGGGCGTCTACACCAATCTGGGCAGCTTCAACTTCGCCGACGTAACGGTAGAAGTCGGCATTGATAACGCAACCGACATCGATCTGAACCCCCAGGCGGACCCCTATGCGTTCGCCTTTTCCAATAGCGACGATTTAGCGGATTGGGCTCCGGGACGAGGCGTCTGGACATTCAGCGATCCGGGCTACGCCCAGACCACCCAGGATGAGGAAGACAACTTCAGCTTCTACGGCGGGCGCATCAACGGCAATTTTACGCTTGACGTCTCGCTGAGTCTGCTGGAAGGCAATATGGGCGGCGGCGTCCTGTTTAACGCGCCGACCCAAAGCGTATTGAGGAACGCCATGCTCCTGGCCTTTGATCCAGCGGCCGCAACAAACGGGGCCGCCGTTTACTGGGGCTATTTTGACGATGCGGAAGTCTTCCAGGAGCTGGGCAGGGCGGACGTAGACGCGCCCACCCAGTTGACGGACTTGCGCACGCTGACCGTCGCGCTTACCAACGATCAGTACACCCTCTCTGTGGATGGCGCACAGATTCAGGCGGATTTGCCCCTGCCCGAGGCGACAGGCCGCGTCGCCCAATCCTATTTCGGCTTTTATGCCACCGATTCCAGCGTTAATTTCCTGGCCGCGAACGTCACCGTCACCAGCTCGGCGGACATCGATGCGACCGCAACCGCAGCCTTGACCGAGACGCCGAGCGCGGTCCCCACCGCGACGGCAACGGAAACGCCTCTGCCCGGCAGCCTCCTCCCTGCAAACACCTATACTTTTAACCTTACCAACATGAGTGACGAGGAACGGACAAGGTGGAGGACCCACCGGGGGGATTGGGCGTTTGACGGAAACGGGCTGAATTCACGCTCGGCCGATTCTGATGCCATGATCTTTTATAATTTCAAAGTCTATGGCGATTATGAGATAACGGCTGAATTTCTCTATGGCGGCGGAGAGGAGATCTCCGCTGATGTGGGGGCCGGCGTCATCTTCAACGCATCCAGTCAAAACATCAATGATTCATTCATCGTCGCCTACAAGCGCGATCCCGACCAAAGCGCAGGCGACCAATCCAGGGGGATCAGCAACCTGGCATGGGGCTTCTTCAGCAGCGGCGTCTTCCGACGGATTAGCCAATACGGCATCAGCAGCAGTCCGCAGCACTTAAACAAAAACGAAGTCAGCACGATCAAGATCAAGGTCGAGGGCGGAAAATTTTCGGTCTGGCTCAATGGAACCGCGATTGTCGATGGCAGCCCGTTCACCAGCACATACGGAGACAACACGCCTACCCCAACGCCGGAACCGCCTCCCGGCCGGGTTGATGAAGCCTACATCGGCCTTTACTCCTCAAACGGAACCATCTACTTCAAAAACGTTACCGTTCAGGTGTTGACTTATGCCGAGCCCACGCCCACGCCCACGCCGACCCTGCCGCCGACTCCCACCCGGGGGCCCACGCCCACGCCCTATCCCAGCGCCTTGCCCCAGACCGGCGGCGATCCCCTGCGCATCGGCTATTCGCCCGCGGGCAGCGGACAACAGGATTCCGTTAACAACTGGCTCGCGGTCCAGGGCGAATGGACGTACAACAACGGCTACATCATCCAGGGGACGGCGGCGGAAGAGTACTTTGCCGTCTACCGCTTTCCCTTGGGCAGGATTCCCGAGGGCGGAGACTACACATACTCCGTTACGGCCGCCTATCTGGACGGTGAAATGGGCGCGGGCATTTTCTTCAACAGCCCGGAGGAAAACAGCCTGGATCGCTCCTACATGGTGCGGTTTGTACCGGACTCGACTGTACCCCGGTTAGAGTGGGGATACTACAGCGGCGGGGCCTTCCGCCTCGTCAACAGCCAGGTCGCTCCCCGGCCGAATGAGATTAAGAGCCATGCCTATCGCTTTACAATCAGCGTAACCAGCGAACAATATTCGCTCTGGATTGATGACGAACTAATTGTCGAAAATGAATTCCTGGAACCGGAGAGCCGTCATCTCCAACCCTATGTGGGGGTCTTCGCCTCTCAGGGCCGGGTTCGCTTCACCGATGCAGAGGTGATCATCACTGAAGAGAATCTGCCCACGGCCACGCCTACAAACACAACAAGGCCCGTCACCCAGACCCCCACCCAGACGTCAACCGCTGAGCCGACCAGGACGCCGACGCCCACCTACACGGTCACGCCCGGCTCAGCGACGCCGACCAACACGGGGCCGCCGGCATCGCCGACCAATACCCAGACGCCCATCATCATTCCGCCCGGGGCAGCGCTGCCCACTGCTACCCAGACCATGATTATCGCCACGCCGCCGCCGCCCTCGCCCTCCATCCTCCAACTGACGGGGACCGCCGTGGCGGCCATGGCCACCAGCGAGGAAGAGATGCGGCTCATGCAGCAGGCGACCCTGACTGCCCAATTTTCCCTGGATCAGCAGACCGCCACAGCGCTGGCCGTCATGCAGCAGGCAACACCTACGCCCCAGTCGGTTGCGCAGGCCACCATGCCGCCGCCGTCCCCAATGCTACCCGACGATACCGGCATAGCGCCGGGCGCGCCGAATAACGTCACGCCTGCCGCCACCGAAGAAGTGCGCATCCTGGTGGTGACCAATACGCCCACTGCCACCCAGCGTCCGATCCCCGCGCCGACGCCCGCATCATCCGGCTCTTTTCTGGGCAACATGCTCAGATTCTCCACCCAGGCGGCATTATGGGTCTGGTTGGTAGCGGGCCTGCTGCTCTTCCTGCTCGTCGCGGGCATGGCGATAAGCGTGTTCCTGCTGCGCCGGGCAAATGACCCCTATGCCCTCTATGGAGAAGGCGAGGAAGAAGAACTGGAGCGGCTGGAGCAGATGGTCGCCTCTCCACCGCCCGTCGCGCCGCCGCCCGATGCCACCCCAGACGAGTTTGACGAAAATTGGCCATCTTCCCTGCCGTAAAAAAAATTCTCCCCACGCAACGCCTGCTCGTACTCTCCGTCACGCTGGCGGGATTCGGCTGGCGCGTCCAGGGTCTGGGCAACCAGAGCCTCTGGCGCGACGAAGTGGATGCCGTCTACTTTGCGCTGCGCAATCTGAGCGAAACATTGCTCATGGCCGTACAGCCGGGCCAGAACGGCGTCCTCTACTTTCTGATGCTGCGCCCTTGGTTGCGCATGGTCGGCAGCAGTGAATTCGCCTTGCGCTTCCCATCGGTCCTCTTCGGCGCGCTGGCCATTCCCCTCATCTGGCAGGTGACGCGGCGGCTTATCCCCGGGCAGAAGCTCCCGCCCATCACGGCAGCGCTCTTCCTCATGCTCAACCCCTATCACCTCTGGTACAGTCAGGAGGGCAAGATGTACGCCATCATCACCGCGCTGGCCCTGCTGGCCGCCTGGTGCTGGCTCCAGGGCATGGAGAAAGGCGGATGGCGACCCTGGACCGGCTACTGGATCACGGTTACGCTGGCCATGTACACCCACCTGCTCATGATCCTGATCATTCCCCTGCATCTGTTCTGGTTCGTCATTGCCTGGCCCCGGAGCAAGCGCCATTGGCGGGGCTACGGCCTGGCCCTGGCCGGGTTGACCCTGCCCTATCTGCCTATGGTCGTCTGGCAGTGGGACATGCTTGTCCAACCGGTGCAGCAGACGGGATTCTCATTTACGCCGCTTACAACCATGCTCGAACGGTTATTGGAGGGCTTTACCCGAGGCTTTGCGCCCGTGGAGGAAGGGCTCTGGCTTGCGCCCATCTATTTTCTGGGTCTGGCCGGACTGCTCTTCGGCTGGCTGGAAATGGAACAGGGGGAAGAGGATGATCCGGCGCGCCTGGGGCCGATACGCCGTTATCTGCTAATCGTCGTCTGGCTGCTTGCGCCCATCGCCTTCATCTACGCCATGAGCCTGCGCGAACCCATCTTTACCGCACGCTACCTCATCTGGATTCTCCCGGCCGCCGTCATGCTCATGGCGCTGGGGCTCCAGTTGGTCTGGAAGAACGGCGGACTGTTGCGCCGTCCCTTGACGATTCTGCTCTTACTCTATGTTGTGGGCTTTTGGGGCGCCATGGGCCTGCGACAGAAGGACGAAACGCTCAAGTACGATCTGCGGGGCGCGGTGACGAGCGTGGCCGGGCAGCGCGATCCCGCCGATGAGCTGCTGATTCTCCAAATTCCCTACATGGAATATGCCTATCGCTACTACAGCAGCGATCAGGGACCGGACCCCTTTGCCGGCAGCGATGCCCGATTGGGATGGTGGGCCAAAGGACTCTGGACCAACTATGACGCCCCCGATGAGGAAAAACGCGTGGCCGCGGACGCGGAAATGCGCCGCATCACCGCGGGGGCGGGAACCATATGGGTGCTGAGCAGCGAAGTAGAAATGTGGGACCAGCGCCATCTCATGAATGAGTGGCTGGAACAGAATGCCGACATGACGGAACAACAGGCGTTTCATGGTGCGGAAGTGCGCCGTTATGAGCTAAAATAGAGCAGGCGGCGTTGCGTCAAATTATGCCAACCTCAAGGAGTAAATCAACATGGCGATGGACACCTATCAACCCTATGCCGACAAAAAAATTCTGTGGGAGCATGCACCCACTCCCCGCCGCGTCGGGCTGGTGCTCAGCGGGGGCGCGATTCGCGGCGTCGCCCACGTGGGCGTGCTGGAGGTGCTGGAGGAGCACAATATTCCCATCCACAGAATCGTGGGCGTCAGTGCGGGCGCCATTGTGGGTGGGCTCTATGCTGCGGGCGTAACGCCTGCGCAGATGCGCAATACGGTAGGTGACATGAGTTGGTCAACAGTCACCTCCATCGAACGACCGACCTTGCACTGGCCAGGTCGGCGTATCTCCCCCATAGATCCGCCCAAGGGCGTCTTTCGCATGGACAAACTGATCGAGTTTATCCATACGATTACCGACGGTCCTGTGGATTTCAGCCAATTAAAAATCCCCTTTGCGGCGGTCGCGAGCGACGTCAGCCGGGATGAGCTGATTGTCCTCAACGACGGCGACATAGCCGAAGCCATCCGCATCAGCAGCAGCGTGCCGGGCATCTTCTCGCCCGAGTATCGGGACGGACGGCTGCTGGTAGACGGCGGAGCCGTCAATAATATGCCTACCCAAATCGCCCGCCAGATGGGCGCTGATTACATCATTGCCGTGGATCTGCTGCCGCCGGAAGGCACGGACTTTACCGAGCCCCAAAACATGATGGACCTGATGCTCACTTCTCTCTACTCTCTCGTGCGCGGCAATCAGGGCGGGAACTCGGCCAACGTGATGATTCGTCCCGAAATCGCCCACATTAGCATGGCCGATTTCAGTCGCCGGGATGAACTGCTGGAGGCGGGACGAACCGCGGCCGAAACCGCTATTCCCGAAATTCTGGCCGATTTGAGAATGGACGCGGGACCGGAACAACCATCACCGAAAGGATAGATAATTTATGGAGCGGTTATTTTTTGCGCTGGCGGCAATTTTCGGCGCGCTGGCCGTCGGATTAGGCGCCTTTGGAGCCCATGCGCTGGAGGGGCGGGTGGCGGCCAATTTGCTCTCCACCTACGAAACGAGCGTGCGCTACCACTTCTACCACGTGATCGCACTGTTGGCCGTGGCTTTCGCCATCAGCCGTTGGCCGGGAAGCGGGCTGCCCGTTACCGCGGGTTGGCTCTTTGTGGCCGGCATCGTCATTTTCTCCGGCAGCCTCTATCTGCTTACCTTCACGGGCCAGCGCTGGTTGGGCGCGATTACGCCCATCGGCGGCGTAGCCTTCATCGTCGGTTGGGTGCTGTTGGCCGTCACGGCCTGGCGAGCCTAAGCCGGAAAGGAGCGAACCATGATTCTTGCCGGCGATATCGGTGGCACCAAAACCCTCATCGGCCTCTATGAACGCACAGAAAGCATCAAGCAACCGCTGCGTCAGGCTTCCTACCCCAGCCAGCGCTATTCCAGCCTGGAGGATATCATCGCCGAGTTTCTGGCCGAGGGCGATGAGGCGCCCCATGCCGCCAGCTTTGCGGTGGCCGGCCCTGTGGTGCGCGGTCGCTCGGAGATCACCAATCTTCCCTGGATCATCGCGGCCGACACCATCTCCGAGACCTTCAAGATTCCCCAGGTGCACCTCATGAACGACGTGGAGGCGACGGCAGCGGCCGTGCCCGCACTGGACGAACATGACGTGGCGGTCCTGCGTGAGGATGTCCGGGATCCTACGGGCGCCATCGGCATCATCGCGCCGGGCACGGGACTGGGCGAGTCTTTCCTGACGTGGAACGGCACGCGCTACCAGGCCTATCCCAGCGAGGGAGGACACGCGTCCTTTGCGCCCAGTTCGCCCATTGAGGTGGATATGCTGGCCTACCTCTATCCCCGCTACGGCCACTTAAGCTTTGAGCGGGTCTGCTCCGGGTCTGCGATTGCCGGCCTGTACGAGTTCCTGCGCCTGCGCGGCGACTATGAAGAAGAAGAGTGGCTGCGCAGGGAGTTGGCCGAGGTGGATGATCCCAATCCGGTGATCGTTGGCGCGGCGCTGGAGAAGCGCTCGAACCTGTGCGTAGCCACGCTGGACCTCTTCGTGCGCATTCTGGCAGGGGAGATGGGCAACATGGCCCTGAAGGTGCTGGCCACGGGCGGCATCTATCTGGGCGGCGGCATTCCGCCCCGCATTCTGCCCCGCTTGCAGCAGCCCGATTTCCTGGCCGCCATGAGCCAGAAAGGGCGCTTCAACAGCTTCCTCAACAAGATTCCCGTCTACGTCATCGTGGACCGGGAAGTCAACCTCCACGGCGCGGCCTATGACGGGTTTATGCAGTTGGAGTATGGGATACCGTGAGAGAAATGAGGAATGAGCCGACCAGCAGGCACAGCATTTCTTATTTCTCATTCCTCAATCCGTCCCTCATCGCCCGGCGAGCTGGAAAATCTTCTCCCGGGTTTCGCGCCAGGAAATTTTGCTCAGGCCCATTTTCTGGCGCAGACGCTCTTCGGGCGTGCCCGTGCGGTAATCGCGCACCGCGGATGTCCAGCGCAGGGTCTCGAACCCTACCTGCACGTGCTTCACGCCTGCTTCGCCGCCGACTTCGTCCAGGATATATTCCAGATTGCGGGGCGTACACTCAAAGAGGTGATTTTCGGGCTTATATTGCTCCAGATATTGGGCCAGGGCAGGAGCTATGCTGGGGGTGAGGGAGATGGTGCGGTTCTTATGCGCGTGGCGCTCATCGGGATAACGAATGCTCACCATGGGCGACTGGGGGTTGGAGACATCGATATCGGTCACGAGGAGGCGGGCGCATTCGGCTTTCTTCATGCCCGTTTGCAGCAGCAGGTTGACCAGTAGGTAGGGACGCGCATCACTGTTTTTATGATTCAGCAGGCGGCCCTGCACCACTCGCCCCAACCTGGCGATATCATCCTCACGCAGGATGGTGGGCAGAGGCGGCTTGGCCGTCTGCTGCACCACGGGCTCGGCCGGATCCGTGCCCAGAACGCCGATGCCGTGAATCCAGCCGAAGAAGACTTTGAGCGTGGTGATGCGCCGCGCCAGGGTCTTGGCGCTGCACGGCTTGCCCCGCTCATGTTGCAGCCAGTGGAGATAGCCCTCCAGATCTTCGGTGCGAATGCGCAGCAGAGGCGTATCCGGGCCTAAATATTCCGTGGTGATCTTGAGGTCGTTCCGAAAGGCCTTGATGGTATTTTCGCTAAAGCCCTTGCGCACCATATACTCATCAAAGGCCTCTACCGCGGCGGCCAGCGTGCTGTCGGCCCGCAAAGGCGGCGCCAAAGCAAGATCGTGCTCTGTACTTGTATTTTCCTTGCCTGTATTTTCTGCGGCCGGTTCAGCCGCCTGATTGACGAGTTCAGCCATGGCGTTGGCGCTCCTGTACGTGTGATCTATGCGAAACGTGATGCGATCAGTATACGAAGGCGCAGATCAACTGTCAAACCGGCAATGAGACCGGTAAGCAGGCAAGCGTGCCACCCACCAAGCAAATAAAGCTCTCGGGACTTTTGCGGGGTCAAGCCGCCGAATCAATATCGACCTGAGCGTACTGCACGGACACGTAATACGGCGGACCATATGACCTTTCTGATTCCTGATTTCTGATCCCTGATTTCTAATTCCCTTAACCCATGCTCATCTCCACACCCTGCACCCAGGCCCAACTCGAATCGCCTTCTTTCCGCGCGTGGGCCGCGGCCCTGGGCGAACGGCCCGGTCATCTTCACCGCAAGATATGGGAGTGGTGCTTCATCGCCCAGGCGCTGGAAGAGCGGGGCATGTTGGAGCCGGGACGCAGCGGGCTGGGCTTGGCCGTGGGCCGAGAACCGCTGGTCGCCGCCTTTGCGGCACGCGGCTGCACCATTTTGGCCACGGACCTGGCCACTGAAGAAGCGGCCCGGGGCGGCTGGGTAGAGACCAACCAGCACGCGGCAACGCCGGAGCGCCTCAACGATCGGGGGCTCTGCCCCGACGATCGCTTTCGCCAAAACGTTGACTTTCGCTTCGCCGACATGCGCGCCCTCCCCCCGGATCTGGGTCGCTTCGACTTCGTCTGGTCCTCGTGCGCGCTGGAGCATCTAGGCTCCCTGCGCGCCGGGCTGGATTTTGTGCGCGCGTCCCTGGCTCTGCTCAAGCCCGGCGGCGTGGCCGTTCATACCACGGAATACAACCTCTCCTCCAACCTCTTCACCCGCATTCGGGGCGACGCGGTCATCTATCGCCGCCGGGACCTGGAGCGCCTGGCCCGTCAACTGCGCGGGCAGGGCTATGCGCTCACCCTCGCCTTTGATCCGGGCGACGGTCCCGGTGACCAGGCCGTGGATCGCCCGCCCTACACCCACGATCCCCACCTCAAGCTGCAACTGGGCCGCTACGTCGCTACGTCGTATGGGCTGATCGTGGAGAAGAGAGAAGCCGAACCCGCTTGAGGGACAATGCTCACGGTTAAACGCGCAATCGAAGGCAGGCGCGAGAGTAGCAGATGCGGTTTGGAGTCGCACTATCCCTAGGAACCTAATCGTGAGGGAAAGTAAACACTGGGCGTTATAGTTATAGTCGGGATTCTTCACTGGCCTGTCGCTCATCGCACGTTGGCATGTTGATCCGTTCAGAATGACAGATGACCTCGCCCTGTCATTCTGAACGGATCAACGCGGCGAGAGCGGGCGTAATGATGGGCCAGTGAAGAATCCCGCGTTGCCTGCCTCCAGCGCAGCAACGCAGCGGGAGGGCACGGAGGCCCTCCCCGACCACATACGACCTGCCATCCCGCCCATTTCACCCCCTGCTTTGGGTCATCATCGGCGGCTGTGCTATGCTTGCCGCTGCACTTGTATTGTGGAGAAGCCGAAATTCCCTTGAAACGCTATTGGCAACTGCTGATCGGCCTGGCCATCAGCGCTTTTTTCATCTATCTCGCGCTGCCGGGCCTGCATCTGGCCGACGTCATGGCATCGCTGCGCACGGCCAACTACTGGTGGATTCTCCCCGGCGTGGCCGTCTATTTTTTGGGATTGGGCGCACGCACCTGGCGTTGGCACTACATGCTGCGCCCCATCAAATCCGTGCCGCTGGGCCGCCTCTTTCCCCTTATCTGCATCGGCTACTTCGGCAATAACGTCTATCCGTTCCGGGCCGGCGAACTGATCCGCTCCTACGTGCTCAAGCGTAACGAAGGGATTGCCTTTGTCTCCAGCCTGGCCACCGTCTTTGTGGAGCGCATCTTTGACGGGCTGGTCATGCTCTTTTTCGTTTTTCTTGCCCTGCCCTTCGTTCCGGCCATGCCCTCCGTCTACCGCAACCTGGTGATCCTGCTTACCGTCTTACTGGTGGGTGCGACCGGGCTCTTCATGTGGATGGCGGCCAGTCCGACCCGGGTAGAGGCAGTCTACGGCTGGATGGCGAATTTCCTGGTTCCCGAACGCTTTCGCATGCGCACGGACAACCTCTATGCCCGCTTTATGGAAGGGCTGCAATGTCTGGACAGCGGGCGCGACGTGCTGCTTATCTTCGGCACAAGCGTGGTCATCTGGCTGTTGGAAACGGTGAAGTACTGGTTTGTCATGCACGCCTTCGACTTCCAGGTCAGCTTCCTGGTGCTCATGCTCATGAACGGGCTGGTCAACCTGGCCACGACCCTGCCGTCTGCGCCCGGGTATGTGGGCACCTTCGATACGCCGGGCATTGAAACCCTGGTCGCGTTTGGCGTAGATCGTAACGTGGCGGCAAGTTATACCTTTACGCTCCATGCCGCGCTCTGGCTGCCGGTGACGCTGGTAGGCGGCTGGTACTTCTGGCGTGCGCAACTTCACTGGCGCGATTTCAGCCAGGCGCAAGCCGAGGCCGAACGAGAGGAAGCGGTTAATCCAGCCGCGGAGTAGCTTTGCGGTTAGACTTGGACTCATTGAGGTACGCAGCGGGCGCAGAAAGCGAGACGCTGCTCCTGCCCCTTGTCTCTCTACAGACGCCGCCCCACCAACATCAGGCGCTCATCCCCGCGCCGGGTGAAGAAGACGGTCGCGTCCCGTCCGCCGGGCGTCAGCTTGAGCCGCTTGCGTAGGCTCTCGGGTTCGGTGGGAAATCCGCGTTTCTTCAACTCTATCTGCCCAATCTCCTCACGCACCAGCAGTCGGTTAAGGACCTTCAGGCTAAAGGGCTCCACATAATCGATAACGAACGATTGGGCCAATGGATGTTTTTGCCTCTCCCTGGCCGCCAGATAGGCGATCTGGTCATCAAAAAGATGCGCGCGTAATTCATCGGCCAGGTCGCGCAACGCCCCCGCGCGGATGAGAGCAGGGTGAGGCTCGTAGAGCGTCATGCCCGGAGCCAGGGGACCGACCGGCGGACCTACCCTATCCGCCGCGTAGGTGAACCAGATATTCCCCTCATGGATGGACGCCCAGCGCGGTCGGACGGCCGCAGCGCCGAACCAAAGCACGGCTTCTTTGCACGCCCGCTCATGGCCGATAAACTCCACGCCGCAAGCGGGCGGCACGTCGTCATCCTCCACGCCGGGCATGACCTTTACGCCCAGCAGCGGCACGCGCCGCTGCAAGCGCAGCAGCGCGCTGATGGGCGGCTGCATTGCTCCCAGCCGGAAGACGCGCCGACCGTTGACGCGCCGGGCCGGGTCCGCAAACGCGCCGGCTGCGTCGGGCAGCGTTCCATTGTCCAGGGCAGCGGTCCAATCTTCGAGCACGAAGGTCACGCGGTCGCTCAAGCCGCGGGCCGCCGCATTGGCCCGAGCCAGTTGCAGGCGCACCGGATCCGTCTCGTAGGCAATGACCGGCCGGCGCACGGCCAGCGCCAATGTATCCCCGCCGATGCCGCAACCCAACTCCAGCAGGGGGCCGGGCGGCGCGTGGCGATCCAGCCACGCGGCATGATGAGCGGCAATGGGCGCGGCCGTGGCCTGCTCCAGCGCTTCAGCCGTAAAGAAAAGGGAATCTGCAGCCGGAAACTTAACCGCTGCACGTTGACGCAGGCGTGCCAATGCCAACAGCGCCCCCGCCTCCTCACCGGTGACGCGTGTGCGTAGTTCATGCAGCAGCGCCAGCGTCTGCCCTTCGCTCAGGTCGCGCGTGCGTAGCCCGGCCAGTTCAGCCGCGGCCGGCTCTGAAAGCAGGTAGTCAATTGTGCCGGAATTGATGGCCTCGGCGTTCATAAGAGCCATTTTTTACGACCAAAGCATTTTAGGCAAGCCGGTACGCAGGTCGGCGCGAGAATTGACGCGCGAACCTCTCAATTCTCTCCGCCGCCCGACCATGCCTGTCATTCGCCCGGCAGCACAAGCCTTCACATCCTCGCTTACCAATCTTAAATCTTTAATCTTTAATTTCCCTTTCACCTTCCCAGATGCTACACTAGAACCGATTTTCTGATTCGCTTTGATCGGTGCTATTTTCGCCTTCTACACCATGTCCCAAGCTCTCTATCGCAAGTGGCGCAGCCAGACCTTTGATGAGGTCATCGGCCAGGAACATGTGACCCAGACGTTGCGCAACGCCCTGCGCGACGGGCGCATCGCGCACGCCTATCTCTTCTCGGGCCCGCGGGGCACGGGCAAGACCAGCACGGCGCGCATTTTGGCCAAGGCGCTCAACTGTACCGGACCCGAAGGCGAGCGCCCCTGCAATAAATGTCCGACCTGCACGGCGATCAATGAAGGCCGCATGTTGGACCTGATTGAAATCGACGCGGCCAGCAATAACAGCGTGGACGATATCCGCGATCTGCGGGAAAAGATCGGCTTTCGGCCCGGCGAGGGACAATTCAAGATCTACATCATCGACGAAGTTCACATGCTCAGCTCCAGCGCGTTCAACGCCCTGCTCAAGACGCTGGAAGAGCCGCCGCCCCACGCCCGCTTCGTCCTGGCCACGACCGAACCCCACAAAATTCCGGCCACGGTCATGAGTCGCTGCCAGCGCTTCGATTTTCGCCGCATTCCTGTGCCCGAAATAGCCGGCCATTTGCAGGAAATTACCACGGCCGAGGGGTTCCAGGCCGAGGATGAAGCGCTCACGGCCATTGCCCGCAGCGCACAGGGCTGCATGCGCGACGCCATCAGCCTGCTGGACCAGATGTTGAGCTACGGCGTCGAGACGGTCACCTTGGCCCAGGTGCAGGAGGTTTTGGGCGCGGTGAGCAGCGAAACCGTAGCCGTCTTGGTTGACGGCCTTGCCGAGCGGGATGTGGCGGCCGTGCTGCGGGTGGTGCAACAGCTCGTCGGCCAGGGCGCGGGATTGGCCGAATTTACCGGCCAGCTCATCGAATATTTGCGCGCGCTCATGCTCCTGCAGATGACGAACGCGCCGGACCTGCTGGACGACCTGCCCGACGAGACGATCCGCCGGATGCAGGGCCAGGCCACGCGCATAACCCTGCCCATGACCCTCCACGCCATCAAGCGACTGAGCGAGGCGCTGCCCGAACTGAAGGGCGGCTATCAGCCCCAGTTGCCTCTGGAATTGGCGCTCATCGAATCTATTCGCGGCGAGATTCGCCCTGCCTCGGTTGATTCGGAGCCATCGGCCCAGGCGGTCGCCACGTCGGCCAAAGAAGCAAGCGCCGCGGCGACCGCTTCGCGCTCCGCCCCGGTGTCCCGGGCCCAAACGCCTGCCGCGGTTGACAAACCGACGGAGGCGGGCGATGCTGAAACAGGCAAGGCTGAGGCAAGTGAAGAAGCGGATCTGCCGCTGGATGAAGCGGCCATTCGCAAGTTATCAGGCCCGGGCTGGGATCAGTTCCAGAACACGGTGCGCGAGCGGCTGGGCCATAAGGTGCAGGCCTCCCTGCGCGCGGTACGCGATATCGCCGTGAGCGAAAATCGGGTGGCGTTTGCCTTCGGCACGAATCAATTTTCCCACGACATGGTGAGCGCGCCGGAGACCATGAGCAAAATTGTGGATCTGCTCTCCGGCTATCTGGGCCGCTCGGTGCGCCTGGAATGTCAGATGGGCGACACGGCAAAATTAACCGGCCGGCTTGCCGTACAGCAGGCCGCCGGCCAGGAGGGGCCCGATCCCCTGGTAGAATACGCGGTTGAGAATCTCCGCGCGTCCGTTGCGGAGTAAGTAGCGAAGTAAACAAGCCGATCGCTTAATCGCCGCAGCAGAGAGTGGCGGCGATTATACGATTGAAGCGATTTTCCTAACGAGAAGGAGTAACCGACATGGCAAAAAAGAAACGCGGGCGCGGCGGGTTTGGCGGCGGCTTCGGCGGCGGTATGGGCGGCGGCGGCATGGGCAATATCATGAACCAGATGGCCAAGCTTCAGGAAGAAATGGAAAAAACCCAGGAAGCCCTGGCCGAGGAAGAAGTAAGCGTCAGCTCCGGCGGCGGCATGGTGACGGTGACGGTCACCGGCGCGCAGGTGCTGCGGAGCATCGGGATCAAGCCCGAGGCCGTGGACCCCGATGACGTCGAGATGTTGCAGGATCTGGTCCTGGCTGCGGTCAATGAAGCGCTGGACAAGTCCCGCGCGCTGGAGGAAGAACGCATGGGCGCGCTGACCGGCGGGATGGGCTTGCCGCCCGGACTGGGATTCTAACCCATGCAACCCCTGGCCGAGCCTGTCAGCCAACTCATTGATGCATTTAGCCAATTACCGGGCATAGGTCCCAAAACGGCCAGTCGCCTGGCCTATTACCTGCTGCGCGCCGATGATGCGGTGGCGCTTAATCTGGCCCATGCGCTGGAAGCGCTAAAAGCCAACACGCTTTTCTGCAGCGTCTGCCACAACATCGCGGACCGGGATCCCTGCCCCATTTGCACCAGCGACCAGCGCGATCATGGGACGCTGTGCGTGGTGGAAGAGCCGCTGGACGTACAGGCCATCGAGCGAACCCGGGAATACCAGGGCGTCTATCACGTGCTCCATGGGTCCATCTCGCCCGTAGACGGCGTGGGTCCTGACGATCTCAAGATCGCTGAGCTGCTCCAGCGTATCCGTGAGGCCGAAAGCGACAGCGTGGCGGACCGTCCCACCGCGCCGGTCAAGGAAATACTCCTGGCTACCAATCCCAATTTGGAAGGCGAGGCTACGGCTATGTACATCGCGCGCCTCATCAAACCGCTGGGCATCCGCGTAACGCGTCTGGCCCGAGGACTGCCTGTAGGCGGCGATCTGGAATATGCTGATGAAGTGACGTTGGGACGCGCGCTGGCGGGCCGCAGCGAAATGTAGGGGCGTGGACAGAATCGGGATGAGCAAATCCCGCAGAGAACCCCAAAAAGTCAATCTAAAAAAGGGGGCGGATCAATGGTTGATCCGCCCCCTTTTCAAATACCGTTCAGATGCCGGTTACGGCTGTCCAAAAGCAGTCCGCGTGCTGGGCAACATGGCCAGCACAAGCGCAAGGACGTTGATGATCAACGGCCAGAGAATCGCCATAAAAGGAGTGGCGCCGATGAGGGCCACAAACAGGAAGACCAGGTTGACCACGGCAATCGCAACCACAAAGATCCAGCCCTGAGGATTTAAGTTCCAAAGCTGATTGGCCACGGAGAACCAGATCAGGCCGACGATAACCGCCATGATCGCGCCGAGCCAGTAGGCCTGGGGCAACACAAATTGGTACTCGCCCAAAATCGTCGTGATGGAGACCGGCAGCCACCCCATGTAGCGCGCCGCGTCCAAAAGATTCATGATGCCGGCAATCACGGCCAAAATAGCAAGAAAAACAACCACGCCCGTGCGTCTTCGCATAATTTCTCCTCCACTTTCAACATTTGTTAAAGATAACTGATTATCGATGGAGTCCAGCCTACTGCACTTCCTATGATACATGGAGTGATGGTGATTCGCCAATCAACTACAACAGCGGGGGATTGTTGATCTGCGGACAATCGACTACACTGAGGTTATTAACGGAAAGCCCTACTGAGAAAGAGAGACCCTCAACCAATGTTCACGCGTCTGGATCATATTGGCATCGTCGTCGCGGATCTTGATACGGCGTTACAGACCTACCGGGATCGGCTGGGCTTTACGTTGCTGGAGCGAATCGAAATCCCCGAGCAACTGGTAGAGGCCGCGTTCCTCGAAGCCAACAACAGCACCATCGAGCTGATTGCGCCCACGGATACCGCCAGCGGCACGGCTCGCTATCTGGAAAAGCGGGGCGAAGGCCCCCATCACGTTTGCTACGAGGTTGACGATATCGAAGTCACGCTGGCGGAACTGGCCCAACAAGGCGTACAGTTGATTGACGAGACGCCCCGCCGGGGCGTTCACGGCCGGGTCGCCTTCGTGCATCCTAAGGCAACCCACGGCTCCATGATTGAACTGCTGGAAAAGGATGCCCATCACAAGTGAGCACGCAGGTTATGATTAGCCAGGAAAGCTGCTGGGACGAATTGCGCAAGGTAATCGACCCGGAAATTTACGAAAATATCATCGATCTCGGTCTCGTCTACAATGTCACGGTTCAGCCCGATGAGGCGGTCGATGTAGAGATGACCCTGACCACGCCCCAGTGCCCGCTGGGTCCCCAAATCATCGCCGATGTGGAGAGGACGCTCCAGGCGCATGGCGCCCGGGACGTCAACGTGAACATCGTCTGGCAACCCATGTGGACGCCCGACGCCATGACCGACGATCTCAAGCGCAAGTTGGGGATTCTGGAAGAGGAGCCGGAGCCGGTCGTGGAGCTGCCGCCGCCTCCGCCGCCCGCTCCCAGGAAAAAGGGCCTTTTCGCACGCCTCTTCGGCGGATAGTCTGCGGCGGATAAAAGACATTTTCCCTGTCCAACTCCTGTCCAACCTATGTCCCAGCGCACCCTTGCCTTTCAACAGCCAAACTGGAAAATGCTCAAACGCGCGCCCACGCGTTTGGGCGTGCTGGTGACGGCCACGCTGCTGTGGCTGCTCCTCTACGCGGGATTAGGCTGGCGCATCTGGGCGGGAAGCGCGCAGCTTTTTACGCACATTAACGCGCTCCTGGCCGCGTTCCTTATCGTCCTGGGCGTCGTCGTCTTCATGGGCTGGAAGCGCCATTGGCCGGCCCTGCGCCTGGGGTGGACGGCCCGCAGGGCGCGTTCCCCCTGGTCCGCGCGCAGCCAAAACGAGCTGCAAACGCTGACGCCCTCCGAGTTTGAAGCCTATGTCGCCCAACGCATCTTTGCCCGCCAGGGCTATGCGGTCGTCAACACGGCGGATACCAAAGACGGCGGCATCGATATCCGCCTCACAGATTCCCTGGGCTATCAGGCCATCGTCCAGTGCAAGCGCTACGCGGGCACGGTCGGCGTAGGCGCGGTACGCGACCTCTACGGAACCATGCTGCATGATAACGCCGATTACGGCTATCTGGCCGCCAGCGGAGCCATCAGCGCCGACGCCCGGGCATGGGCGCAAGGCAAGCCTATCGGCCTGCTGGACGGCAAGCTTATTGCGCGTCTCTCCCAGACCAATGCGGATCCGACTTATCTACAAAGCCGCTATCGCCCGCTCTACCGTCCCTTTTCAGCCTGAGAAACGACTATGACCGCTGTTTACGCCCACCGGGGAGCCCGACGCGTGGCTCCCGAAAATACGTTGCCCGCTTTTGCTGCCGCGCTGGAAATGGGGGTGGCCGGCATCGAACTTGACGTCCACCTCAGCCGGGACGAACGCCTGGTCGTCATTCACGACGAGACGGTGGACGCCACGACCACCGGCACGGGCAGGGTGCGCGATTTTACCGCGGCAGAATTAGCCGGGTTGGATGCGGGCAGCCGCTTTGACCCCGCCTTTGCCGGCATAGGCGTCCCCACGCTGGATGATACGCTGGACCTGATTGGCGACCGCTGCGTCGTCAACATCGAACTCAAGACCGCCGATCCCATGGGCGGCCCGGCGACAGAGCCCCTGGCCCGTCTCATTCGCGCCCGGGGATTGCTGGATCAGGTGATCGTTTCCAGCTTCAACTTCATCTCCCTCATGCGCGTGCGGACGCTGAACCCTGCCATACGCCTGGGGCTGCTCCACTACGCGCCCATACCCGACGATCTGCGTCCCCGGCTCATGAACGAGCTGGTGCGCCCTGACGCACTTCACCCGCTGTATACGCTGGTCGATGAAACGTATATGGCGTGGGCGCGCGCCTACGGCTGCCGGGTCAACGTTTGGACGGTCAACGAATGCGCCGACGCCCTTCATCTGCGCACGTTGGGCGTCGATGTCATCATGAGCGACGCGCCGGATGAGATGATGCGCTGTTTGGGCAGTGCTGCGTAATCCGTACCTATCGCCACTATTCCTATGACCACATCACGTATCATCCCGCCCGCCACCGCGACGGCGCCCGGAAAAATTATCCTCGTGGGCGAGCATGCCGTGGTGTACGGCCGTCCGGCCATTGCCGCGCCCGTGCGACAGGTGCGGGCCACAGCGACAGTTAGCCAACGAAACGGGACGGGCGTTCTGCTGGTCGCCCCCCAGATTGGGCTGAGCGGGCAACTGGTTCACCTGCCCGATGACCATCCCCTGGCCAGGGTGACCCGCCTCACCCTGGACGAGCTGGGGCTGGATGACCCGAATTGGCAGATCCAGCTCACCAGCACCATTCCCATTGCAGGGGGACTGGGCAGCGGCGCCGCGGTCAACGCGGCGCTGGTGCGCGCGCTCTTCGCCTATGCCAGCGGGTTGGTCAATGATGCGACTGTCTCGCGCCTGGTCTACGCCGGCGAGCAGCTGCATCACGGCACGCCCAGCGGCATTGACAACACGGTCATTGCCTACGGCGAGCCGGTCTGGTTCATTAAGGATGCAGCGCTGGAGCGCTTTACGCCGGGCGCGCGCATCACCCTGGTGATTGGGGACAGCGGCATTCCCGCCCCCACGCGTGAGACGGTCGCCGCAGTACGTGCGGGATGGGAGGCCGATCCCCTCCGCTACGAAGGCTGGTTCGACGCCATTGCCCGGATCGCCCGCCAGGCCAAAAACGCGCTGGAGGCGGGCAATGCAGCCGCATTGGGGCGTCTTTTTGATGAGAATCAAACCTATCTGGCCCGCCTGGGCGTCAGCTCGCCCAAATTAGAACTTCTGCTGGCCGCCGCGCGCCACGCGGGCGCGCTGGGGGCGAAACTCAGCGGCGGCGGTCGGGGCGGAAACGTCATTGCCCTGGTGGATGAAGACGCCGCCGCGCCGGTAAGCGAAGCGCTGCTGGCAGCCGGAGCAGCCAGGGTAATCGTAACGAATATCTGAACAGAACGGCGCAACGTTGCCGGGAAAGAAGAGGACGACCTTGAGTACCGCCCAGCAATTTGATCACATCATCATCGGCGGCGGCACCGCGGGCGCGATTGTAGCGGCCCGATTGGCGCAAGCCGGACGACGGATCGCGCTCTTCGAGGCCGGCCCCAGCGATGAGGAGACGCCGCGCGTCCTGGAGCTGCGGGCCTGGCAGGCGCTATTGGAGAGCGATCTGGATTTTGATTACCGCATTGCGCCCCAAGCCCGGGGCAACGGACGCATTCGCCACGCGCGGGGCAAGGTATTGGGCGGATGCAGCTCCCACAATTCGTGTATCGCCTTTGACGCGCCCGATGAAGATTTAGACGCCTGGGCAGCCGCAGGCGCAGCGGGATGGACCGCGGACGAGGTGCGCCCGTTCTTCGCCAGGGTGCGGGAAGAGGTTCATGTCGAGCCGCCGGGCAGCGATAATGCCTTTGGCCGTGACTTCATTGCCGCGGCCCAGGCGTACGGCCTGCCCGCGGGCGCGCTGATCGTAGACGGCGTGCTGCGCCGGGGCGTCAACTGGACCGACCTGAACAAGCGGGGCAATCTGCGCCAGTCCAGCTCTGTGGCCTACCTGCATCCCCTCAGGCAGTGGGATGACCGCCTGACCATCTACACCGGCCAGTACATTCCGCGCCTATTGGTGGAACAGGGGCGGGTGACGGGCGTGGAGAGCGCTGACGGGCCCTTACGCTGCGCCGGCGACGTCATCCTCAGCTGCGGCGCATTTGACTCGCCGACGCTGCTCATGCGTTCCGGCATTGGCCCGGCCGAGCATCTGCGCGGACTAGGTCTCGATGTGGTCCGGGATATCCCCGGCGTGGGCGAACACCTGCTGGACCATCCCGAAGGCGTTATCACCTGGGAGACGACTCGTCCCTTACCGCCGGAGACCGCCAACTATTGGGAGATCGTTCTCTTTGAAATGACCCGGGCAGGGTTGGCTTCGCCCGATCTCATGTTTCATCTGGGCTATCAGGTCTTCGACATGCACACCGCGCCCAGCGGCTACCCCACGGCGGCTCACGGCTTTTCCCTCACGCCCAACGTGACCCGGGCCAGGAGCCAGGGCGTGGTGCGCCTGCGCAGCGCCGATCCGGTTGTACCGCCGTTCATCGATTTTCGCTACTTCACGGATCCCGACGGCCACGATGAGCGGGTCATGACCACAGGGCTGAAGATTGCCCGGGAGATCGTCCGCCAGGCCCCGCTGGAACCATGGATCAAGTGGGAGCTGGCGCCCGGCCCTGACGTGACGGATGACGAAGCCCTCTCGGACTACGTGCGCGCTACGGCCAACACCGTCTACCACCCTGCGGGTACGTGCAAGATGGGCGCGGCCGCTGATCCCCTGGCTGTGGTGGACGGCGAACTGCGCGTCCACGGGCTGGCGGGGCTGCGCATTGCGGATGCATCCGTCTTTCCCAGCATGATTGCCGTCAACCCGTGCCTGACCGTCATGATGATCGGCGAGCGGTGTGCGGAATTTGTGTTGAAGTAGGCGAAAAAATTTGACAATTCCGGCCCCCTATTGTACCTTTGTTGCTCACTAGACCGCTGTTTTGGCAGGACCTGTGGCGCATTCGTCTAGGGGTCTAGGATACTGCCCTCTCAAGGCAGAGACACGGGTTCGAATCCCGTATGCGCTACCAGAGAAGAGCGCCGCTCAAAGACGAGCGGCGCTCTTTTATTGTACATTTGTTGTATATTCGGATTGCCTTATGGGGTTGTATGGCGTCACCTAATCACAGGAGAACGTTTTTCGCATGAATTACCGAACTTTCGGCAAGACCGGCCTCACAGTCAGCCGCCTGGGCGTGGGCATGTCCGAGATTGGCTATGAGCTGACGCAGGATGACGTGGCCCAGGCGGGGAAGGTGCTCAACAACGCCCTGGATTGGGGCGTCAACCTGCTGGACACGGCGGCCTGCTACGCTATCAGCGAGGAACTGCTGGGCGCGACGGTGGCGACGCGGCGCGACGAATTCATCCTGGCCACCAAGGCGGGCCATGTGGCCGGCGGCTATCAGGGCGAATCCTGGACGGCTGCCACCATCCGCCATAGCATCGATCGCAGCTTAACCCGCATGCGCACCGATTACCTGGACATCGTTCAGCTTCACTCGTGCGATGTGGCGACGCTGGAACGGGGCGAAGTCATTGAGGCGCTTCAGGCAGCTCGTCAGGCAGGGAAAACCCGCTTTATCGGCTACAGCGGCGACAACGAGGCGGCCCTCTGGGCAGTGCAAAGCGGCTATTTTGATACGTTGCAAACCAGCTTCAACCTGACCGACCAGCAGGCGCGTTATGAGCTGCTGACCGCGGCCAAAACCCAGGAAATGGGCGTGATTGCCAAACGCCCCATTGCCAATGCCGTCTGGCGGCGAGCGACAACCGCCAGCGGATACGCGCGTCAATATTGGGAGCGCGCCCAGGAAATGGAGCGACCCGGCCCCCTGACTGATGAGCCGGACAATCCGATTATTACCGCTCTGGGGTTTACGCTGGCCCACGAAGCGGTCGACGTGGCCATTGTGGGGACCAAAAACCCCAATCACCTCAAGGCGAATATTACCTGGCTCGACTCAGATCTCCCCATCTCGCCTGCCACCGTAGCCGATTTGCACGCGCGTTTTGATGAGATGGGCGAATCGTGGCGTCAGTTGACGTGAGGCGTCATTTCCCCGCGAGCGCCCGGCACTCGGCATGGCGGAAGCAGTCAACCGTATGGTCATTGACCATGCCGCACGCCTGCATAAAAGCATAGCAGATGGTGGGACCGACAAAAGTAAAGTCCCGGCGCTTGAGTTCCTTGCTCATGCGGCGGGATAGGGCAGTCTCGGCGGGCGCATCGGCCACTGTGGCCCAACTATTTTGAATGGGCGCGCCGTCCACAAACTGCCAGATATAGCGATCAAAACTCCCAAATTCTTCCTGCACGCGCAGGAAAGCCCGGGCATTCTGCGTAAAGGCGCGTATCTTCAGCCGGTTACGCACGATGCCCGGATTTTCCCCCAGCGCGGCAAATTTTTCCTCGTCATAGGCAGCGATGACCTCAGCGGAAAAGTAATCGAACGCGGCCCGATAATTCTCCCGCTTGCGTAGAATCGTAATCCAGCTCAACCCGGCCTGTGCGCCTTCCAGCAGCAGCATCTCGAAAAGGCGCGCATCATCGTGCGCGGGCACGCCCCACTCTTTATCATGATAGGCCTGGTAGAGCGGGTCGTCGGTGGTCCAGGCGCAGCGCGTACGCGTCATTAAAATACTCCGGAATCTATTGGCATATTGAGTCAAGCGAATCTTGCAGGGTTGTCAAGTGCGTGATGCGTGACGGTACGCCCGCGGCTCAGAGCAAACACCCTTCACCGAACACGGGCGAAATTTACCGCTGCACGCGGCCGGAAGCATCCCCCTGCATAAGGCGTTCAACTTCGGAAACTGACACCAGGTTGGCGTCGCCCGGGATGCTGTGCTTGAGGCAAGAAGCGGCGACGGCATAGTTTAAGGCATCCTCATCGGCCATACCCGTGTGCAGGCCATAGATGAGCCCGGCCGCAAAAGAGTCGCCGCCGCCCACCCGATCAACGATATCTGTAATGGCATAGCGCCGGCTAAGCATGAAATTGGCGCCGTCGTACAGGCACGCCGACCAGCCGTTGTAGCTGGCGCTGAAGCTCTCGCGCAGGGTAATGGCCTGGTATTTCAGATTGGGAAATGCGGCAAACATTTTCCCGGCTAGCGCTTCATAGCGAGCCGTATCCAGCTCGCCCGTGGCGACGGCGTGTTCATAATCGCCTTCATCCAGAGCGATCCCCAAAGATTTTTGACAATCTTCTTCATTGGCAATGCCTACGTCAACGTACTTCACCAGCTCAGTCATGACCTCCGGCGCGCGCTTACCGTATTGCCAAAGTTTTTTACGGAAATTATAGTCACAGGAGACGGTGACGCCCCGCGCCTGCGCCGCCTGGACGGCCGTGAGGGAAAGCGCCGCGGCCGACTCACTCAGGGCCGGCGTAATGCCGGTAATATGGAACCAGCCTGCGTCCTCAAAAATGGCGTCCCAATCAAAGCTGTCGGCACGGGCAACGGCAATGGCCGAGTGGGCGCGATCGTACACAACGTTGGATGGCCGCTGGTTTGCGCCTCCTTCCAGAAAGTAGATCCCCATCCGTTCCCCGCTGCGCTGAATGTGGCCGGCGTCCACGCCATAGGCGCGTAAAAAGCGCACGGCCGCATCCGCGATCGGGTTGTCGGGCAGTGCGGACACGAATGAAACATCCAGCCCAAAATTGGCGAGCGAAACGGCCACGTTGCCTTCTCCGCCGCCGAAGGTCGCCTCTAATAGCGGGGATTGGAAAAAGCGTTCAAATCCGGGCGCCTTTAGGCGCAGCATGATCTCGCCTAACGTAACCACGCGTTTATGCATAATCGGTCTCCTATGTGCTTGTGCGGCTGTACATTGGCAGGCGTCAGAACGCTATCCTGTGCGAGCCGACTGAACAATGGCCACGGCCTGCTCCGTTCGGCGCGCAATCTCGTCAAATTGACCCGCTGCAATCAAGGCCTTTTTCACCATAAAGCTGCCGCCGCAGGCATGCACCATGGGCAAACGCAGATAATCTGCCAAATTATCGGCCGTAATCCCGCCGGTGGGAATGAACCTGACGTCACCATAGGGCGCGCCAATTGCCTTGAGCGCCTTAATGCCGCCGGCAACTTCGGCGGGAAAAAACTTGAGCAGGCGCAATCCCCTGGTCAGAGCCAGATTAATATCCGTGGGGGTCATCACGCCGGGCGTGACGGGGATCGCATTGGCCAGGCACCAATCCACTACCGCAGCGTCAAAGCCGGGCGTAACGATAAATTTTGCCCCGGCTGTTTTGGCCTGTTCGGCTTGCGCAACGGTCAAGACAGTCCCCGCGCCCACCAACATTTCCGGAAACGCGGCGCGCATATTGCGAATAGCGTCTGCGGCCGCGGCTGTACGAAAAGTGATTTCCGCACAGGGCAGCCCGCCCGTGAGCAAAGCCTGTCCCAGGGGAACGGCTGTTTCCGCCTCATCGACGGCAACGACCGGGATAATGCCGATTTCTTTTAGTTGTTGTAACACGCTGTTCATAATCCTCCTCTCCCTGCAAAGGCATTGGGCCAACGCAAGAAAATATTGATACGCTAATTCACGTCAGTTGCAGGCTTCTCTGGGAGCGCCGGACTCCAGTCCGGCAAACCTTGCCAAACTGGAGATTGGCGTTCCCAGGCGGGCAGCCGCAACAATCGTCTCATCGGGTCATTGCCCCGCTATTCCAAATTGACGACGAATTTGAACCCGCGGACAAAACAGAGGAAGGGTCGCTCCAGACAATTCTCTGCGTTGCGGGAAAACGCTCTCCGTCGGTAAAATCACAGACAATGCAGCCGTTGATGCAGCCCGCTCAACGGCTGCCGGGCGGGATATTGCCCGTAGGCGAGCGGGCATACAGAAGGCGCGATCGTGTAAAACCGTCCGTTACTTTTTGATTTCCAGAACGCCTCAAGGAGAAAAACCCAGCATGCTGAAGAACTGATGTCGGCAGACGCCAGTCAGTAGAAGGGGAGATCGGGCGATCCCCTATTCCAATAAATGCTCTTCCATCCACGCGATAATATCCCCGGACTCGTAGAGAATCTCGCCGTCAATCTGCAGCGCCGGCACCTGGGCCTTGCCGCCGGCCTCGATGAGGTCAGCCCGGGCCGCGGGATCGGTATCGGTGCTGCGTTGCGGAATTTCAATTTGGTTAGCCTGCATGAAATTCATGACGCGAATGCAGTACGGACAGGCGTCCATTTTGTAGAGCAACAAATCGCGCTCCATAAGGTTTCTCCTTGTAAATTACCAGTCTCCGGCATATCCGATGTCCGCGCCGGGCCAGACCACGTGCAGATAGGCCCGGTGCAGTTCAACCAACTGGCGCAGATGCAAACCGTCATGCGCGAGCCACGCGGCCAGCAAATCCGTAGCCGTCAGCGTCACCCCGGCAGGATGATCGTAGCTCCGGCTCCAGTCAGCGTCCGCCTGTTGCCGAAGCCAGGCCAGGGACGCGCCCCGCTCCGTCAAAAAGTCGGCCAGCGTCTGATCCGGGTCCTGCTCGTTGTAGCGCCGCTCGGTCACCCAGGCGCCCGGATGGATGGCGGGCCAGGCTTCGCCGGGGCGATTCAGCGTATAGTCTACCCGCCGACGGAAGTCCTCCCGCTCCTCATCCGCCAGATGACCCAGCACCTCCAAGATCGACCACTCAGCGGGCGCCGGCTTCCAGCGCGCCTGCTCGACGCTCACCGTCACCAATCCCTGAATAGCCACGGCGTTCTGATTCAGCTGGGCCACGGCATAGGCCAGGTCCTTCCTCATACTTTCCTCCCTAACAAATAGCGATGATGGGCCCAAATCGCCTTGACCTGCCACGGCAGATTGGCCTGATCCAGCCAGGCGTAGCGCATAACCCGATCGTACAGATCCGGTTCCTGGCCCAGATAATAGGCCATGGTGCTCCATTGCCAATCATCGCCGGTGAACTGTTCCTCCAGCCTGGCGCTGCGAATGCCCAGGCGCTGCAAGACCTCATTGGCGGGCATGACCGTGTCCGGCCACGGCGGCACATCCAGCACCCCCTCCTGGATGATTTCCAAGCCTGCTTCTTCCAGGATGCGCCGCAAGAGGCCGATGTTGGTCCAGCGCTCATCATGCTGCGCAAAAAATTCTTGGTCGATCACCAGCTTGCGCATCCAGTACCCGACCTGGATATTGTTGGGCATGGCGACAAAGACCAGATCCCGGCTCGTGCGCACGAGTTCCCGCAGGAGCCCGGCCGGATCGCCAATATACCACAAGCCGGCCCACTCCCAGGTGAAGTCAAAACTATTGTCGGCAAAGGGCAAGCGCCCCCAATTCCGGGGTTCGATATGGACCAGATCCACGGGTAACTTCAGATCCTCTTCCCAGATGCGCGCCACGCCCCGAATGCGCTCCGTGTTATCATCCACCATGGTCACGGCCGCATTGTTGCGGGCAAAAACCACGTCGTTGATTCCGCTCACGCCCGCCATGCCGTAGAGGGGCGCCTCCAGTACAGAACGAATGCCGTATCGGCGGCGCAAATTATCCAAAAAATCATTCAGCACAAAACGCTCATACACCAACCCCAGACCCTCGTTATAGTCGGTCAAATAGCGGCGCCACGTATTCGGCGTAGTCATAAAACCCCTGCGTCCTTGTCTTAATGCGTACTATTACGCCATTAAAAATTACCCATTATCTATTCACAATTACCCATTATTTTCCGTCTTTTCCACCACCAGCGTATACCCATCCTTCCCCGCCACCTTCACCTGATTCCCTTTCTCTACCGCGCCCTGCTCCAGGCGCGCATTCCACCATTCGCCAGCGACAAAAACGCTGCCCGTCTCTCCTGCGGCGAAGTCGGTTTTAACCGTGGCGCGCTGTCCAATCAGTCCCTCCGCGCCGGTTACCGGGCGGCGATTCTGGGCCAAAAGCCCTTTGCTGCCCGCAAAGAGCGTAAACGCCAAAAGCAGCCCCGCGGTCAGCAGGAGCGTCGGCCAGGGCACGCTCAATCCCGGCTCATCGAAGAGGAGAACGGCGCCCAGAATGAAGGCGATGGCCCCGCCCACGGCCAGTACGCCAAAGGTGGGCGTAAAGATCTCCGCAACAAAAAGCCCCAATCCCACCACCAACAGAGCCAATCCGGCCAGACTGGCGTCCAACTGGCCCAGCGCGTAGAAGGCCAGGAGCAAACAGATAAGTCCCACAATACCCGCTGCGCCAAAGCCGGGCGCGCGCATCTCCACAATGAGCCCCAGCGTGCCCAGTGTCAGCAAAATCGACGCCACGCTGGGGTTGCTGATAAAGTTGAAGAACTGCTGCAGCGGCGTCAGTTCCAACGTATGGGTGACGGCATCATCCAGCATCAGGGTGCGTTCTTCCCCCTGCACGGAGACGGAAAATCCGTCAAGCTGGGCGTAGAGATCGTCCAGATCCGCAGCGATTACGTCGATAACGCCCAGTTCCAGCGCCTCTTTGGCCGTAGCCGCCTGGGCATCCTGCACCGCGGCCAGCGCCCACTCAACCGCGTCTTCACCCCGGCGCTCCGCCAGATTTTCGATGTCGGCGCTGAGGATGTTCTCGATCTTGGCCTGGAGCGTCTCGTCAATATCCCCGCCGTCGGCATTGACGGGGCTGGCCGCGCCGATGCTGGTGCCCGGCGCCATGGCCGCGACATGACCGGCCAGGGTGATGAAAGTGCCTGCACTGCCGGCACGCGCACCCGAAGGCGCAACGTAAACGATGACCGGCACGGGCGCACTCAACATACGCTGGGTGATGGCATTGGTCACCTCCACGCTGCCGCCCGGCGTGTCCAGTTGCAGCACCACGGCTGCGGCATTGCGTTCCGTGGCCGTGGCGATTCCGTCAGCCAGATACTGATCCAGCACGGGCGTCACCGCGCCGTCATAGGTAAGCACAACGACTATGGCCGCTCCGTTGTTCTGAACGGCAGGCGCTGCCAAGGCGGACGTAGCGCTGCCGACCAGGCCCAGGAGAAGCAGCGTCAGAGAAAGTAAGCGCACCCATCGGATTATTTTGTCCATCGTTCTACTCCGCAGATAACGTACACGCCGACTCGCTACAGCTTACTTCGCGATGCGGGGATTGACAATATTGGGGCGGGGCGGCGGCGTTGCGGGGTAATCACTTCGCTATTGCGCCACCCCGCCGCCCCGCTCCATTGCAAGTGGCGTTACGTTGATGCGAAGCTGCCTGTGATAAAATGAACAAGTGTATTGCGACCGTATGATTGCGTGAGGGGTGCATGAGCGCCGCTGAAATTTTCACACCTGAAATTTACGCCGTTGACACCCATTGTCATCTGGATTTGGAACAATTTGATACTGACCGCAGGGCCGTGGTCGCGCGGGCTATGGAAGCAGGCGTGGACCTTGTGGTCAATCCGGGCATCGATATTGCGCACAGCGAAGCCGCAATCGCCCTGGCCGAGGAATTTCCCGCCGTCTATGCGGCCGTGGGCGTTCATCCCACCAGCAGCGGAGAGTTTGACGCGACGACCGTGGCCCGTTTACGCGACCTGGCCGCCCATCCCAAAGTCGTGGCCATCGGCGAGATTGGCCTGGATTACTACTGGGAAAACGTGCCGCCCGCGCAGCAGGCCCGCGCATTCCAGGCCCAGCTTGAACTGGCCGCGGATTTGGGCCTGCCGGTCATCATCCACGATCGGGACGCCCATGACGACGTGGCGGCCACGCTGGAGACCTGGGTGGCAAGCGACGCATACGCCCAATCGCCCCTGGCCCGACGCGCCTATGCCGGCGTCCTCCACGCATTCAGCGGGGATCTGAAGCTGGCGCGCCGGGCGTATGAATGGGGGTTTGTGCTAAGTCTGGGTGGTCCGGTAACATTTAAGAATGCCAAAGCGCTGCATGAGCAGGTAACGCAGCTTGATCCCATGCGCCTGATGCTGGAGACGGATGCACCTTATTTGACGCCTCATCCCTATCGGGGAAAGCGTAACGAACCGGCCTACATACCGCTCATTTTGGCCCGTTTAGCTGAATTACTGGAGCAGACGCCCGACCAACTGGCCCATGCCTCCAGCACGTTAGCTTTGCAGTTTTTTGGTTTAGAGGAGACCTATCGTGTTAGGCGCCCAGCCTCGCACCAGACGCCCGCTTGCTAGCCAGGACGTACGCCCAGTGGTCACGAAAACCGCCGTAAACGGCCATAATCCGTCCCCGGCCGATATTCATGTGCTGCTGGCCCCGGTCAAGCCGGGATTGCGGCGCGTGGAAGAAAAGATGAAGGCGGTCGATTCCGCGCTCTTTGCCCCGCTGGCCACAGCCTTTGTGGACCTCATCGGTCGGGGCGGCAAGCGCCTGCGCCCTGCGCTCGCGCTCATGACCGCGGAACTGACCGGCCCCCTGGCCGGTACGCCCGCCTATACGCGTGCGCTCTCTCTGGCAGCGTCGGTGGAGATGCTTCATACCGCTACGCTGGTTCACGACGATGTGATTGACGATGCGCTTCTGCGCCGGGGCGCCCCCACATTGAATGCCGACTGGAGCAAGGGCTCCACCGTCATCGCGGGGAACTACATGTTCGGCCGCGCGGCCCAGTTTTCGGCCGAGACGGGCAACATGCGCGTCATCCGCCTTTTCAGCGACACGCTGGATATCATCGTCAACGGCGAGCTGCACCAGCTCTTGGCCCGGGACGCATTTCACCAGGAAAAAGAGCGCTACTACCAGCGCATCTACGCCAAGACGGCCAGCCTCTTCTGCGCGGCCACCGAAGGCGCGGCGGTGCTGGCGGAGATGAGGGAGCACGACATCCGCTCCCTGCGCGATTTCGGCTACAACTTCGGCATGGCCTTCCAGATTGTAGATGACATCCTCGACTTTACGGGCAACGAGCAGACTCTGGGCAAGCCTGCCGGCGGCGACTTGCGCCAGGGCACGCTGACCCTGCCCTTCTTTTACTACCTCAACGAACATCCCGAGCCCGCGCGCCTGATTGCCGAGATGGAAGAAAAGATCGATTTGCGCGACCAGGGGGATGACGGATATTGGGACGACACGGTTCGCGACGTAGTAGCGGCCGTACGTGCCGGCCGCGCCATTCAGGATGCGCAGGAAGAAGCCCGCTATTTCCTGGACCTGGCCCGCCGCTCCCTGGGCGAGATGCCGCCCAGCGTCTACAAAACGTCCATGCTCGGCCTGTGCGATTTCGTCGTCCAGCGCACTTATTGATTTGGGTGCATTCAAACTCGGTTGGCGAAACACGGGCGACCGCAAGGGTACGCCCCTACCGGTCCAACTCATTTTGAACACACCCTATTGATTTGAACGGCTTTCATTATCGGTCACGGCCATGGCTGATAAGAGCGCCTCTAAATCATTTAACCCTTTCACGCAATCAATTTACTCTCAGGCCCATGCGAAAGTTTGTTTTAAATCGTTGCAGTGAGTGTAAGGCAAATATTTATCATGTTGCAAACGACCTACTACAATCCCGGGTGCAACATTCTGACTCAAGAAAAACTCTCTAATCGCCGCTTTACTAAACACCTTGCGCTAGTTAACAAAGCGAGAATAGCTGCCCGGATCAATCATAAAGTCCGCAGCAAATTCGTTTGCCTCTTTCTCTTTAGCTTCATCTCACCGCTTACTTTCGTCTGTGATAACTGAGGAACAAGCACAACAGCAACACCTGCTTTAGCGCAAAGAGTTTTCATTTGCGGTTCAAAAACATTTGGAGGCTCAGATGTCAGTTCCCGTATTTCTTTCAGTGCACCTTCAAATATCTTAGGCTCGTAAGACGAACAATGAATGGATTGCACTTCTATTTCACCTTTCCGAAGCCATGCAGCAAGAGCGCCGGGCGAGCTTGAATACCGCGGTGATTTACGGAATGAAACCGCAGGGTTTAGCCATACATCGTTCCATTGGGCGGGCGATGCTACCGCAGAATAATTCAGCGCTTCTTCAACCTGCAGCACTGGATCACCGAATCCACGGATCCACTTCAGTTCAATCATCTCATCTACAGGCAAGTCCGATAACCAGCTGCCATAAGCGTGAAGCCGCTCACGTTCTGCACAACGGGCGATTGATATGCCAACTGGTCGAGCACAGCCCGGTATGTGTCAAGAATTTTGAGACAACTTTGTGCGAGAAATTAGTGTAGATCGTACGGTTGACGGCGGCCCTCGTGATTCACATGCGAGATACGCCGAAAAGAACGGATGGGTTTATCGCTTTCCGGAACAATGTAACGTTCAAGCGGCGGGCCTGGGCAGAGTACGGACCCTGCCCCGCGTTACACCGTTCACCGCGACAGCGCTCGGGTTGCTCCCCAGCATTGCCCTATCCTCTGTAGCGGCGGATAGGAGTATAGCCGGGAGCGGCTATTCATTCAACAAGAATTCCGGGACCGGCCGGTTGATCCAGACGGCATTCGGAAGCTGCGCCGGTGTCGGCTCCCCTTGCACAAAGCGCTCGGGATGCGCCTGAAAGGCCTGCTGCAAAACGACCTGCCGCTGAGCCAACCTTTCATCAGTCCGGCCATAATGGACGTCGGTCGGCGTGAGCAGAGCCAATGCCGTGTGGTGATGCTCCTGGTGATACCAGTTGAAGAAGGT
>JAGRCP010000127.1 GCA_020433455.1 Caldilineaceae bacterium
ATCCGCGAGGGCGGCCGCACCGTCGGTGCCGGCGTTATCACCAAAATTATCGAGTAGTACGTAATGCGAAGAGTGGACCAAAGCCGGAGAAACAATCGTCTCCCGGCTTTGGTCCGCTTCTTCGCTTGTTAACACAGGCGTGTAGCTCAACTGGCAGAGCGACGGTCTCCAAAACCGTAGGTTGCGGGTTCAAGTCCTGCCACGCCTGCCTGCCCGAATGACCACCGGTTACCAACCGGTGGTCATTTTGAGCCCAGAAGTTCCGTAATTGTCGGGTAGCATCAAGCGAGGGAGCCGAAATATTCGGCGAAGACCTCAGAAGCCAAAGGGTATATCATGAGTCCTGCAATTCAGCCGAAATCCAAATCGGGTAATGCCCTGACTCGCTATCTGCGTGAGACGCGTGCAGAAATTGCCAAGGTCACTTGGCCGACGCGTGAGGAGTTAATCCGCCTCACCTGGATCGTGTCGTTGGTGACCGTCATTTCGGCCATCTTCCTCTTCGGCATTGACTCCGTATTCAGCGCACTGATCGGCGCGCTTTTGCGTATCGGTTAACCGGATAAAGCAAAAAGGCGTCGGGGCATAGCAGAGTAGCGGGCGTGGGCCGGAATATTGGACCGGAATATTATGGCGCACGGAGAAGGAGAAGAGGAGAGAAATGTGAGCGACGAGTCAACAAACAGCAGCAGCGAATTGAGCGAAGAAGAGCTGGCGGCGCTTGACGCGGAAATTGCCGCACAGTTAGATGCCGAGGAGAGCGGCGTTATTCCGGCCCAGTGGTTTGTGGTGCACAGCTACTCGGGCATGGAAAACAAAGTAAAGCGCAATATCGAACATCGCGCTGAATCCATGGGCATGACGGACCGCATTCTGGAAGTTGTTGTGCCGACGGAAACTGAAATCGAAATTCGCAGCGGCGTACGCAAGGAAGTGGAAAAACGGGTCTTTCCCGGCTATATTCTGGTCCACATGGTAATGGATGAGGATAGCTGGTACGTCGTGCGCAATTCTCCGGGCGTTACCGGTTTTGTGGGATTAGGCAACAAGCCGACTCCGCTGAATGATGACGAAGTGAATAAAATCATGCGGCGCATTGAGTCCGATGAACCGCGACTCAAGGTAAATTTCCAAATCGGCGAGCATGTCCGCATCATGAGCGGCCCCTTTGCCGAATTCAGCGGCATCGTAGATGAAATTTATCCCGATAAGGGCAAGGCAAAAGTTTTAGTGAGCTTCTTCAACCGCGAGACGCCGGTTGAAGTTGATTTTCTACAGTTAGAGCGAGATACATAATCGTAGCATAGCGCTGGGAAATTGGGAGCTTGAAGGAGGCCGCCAACCTTCTTGCGTCAAGCGTTCACCAAACCCGGAAGGAGCAAAATCATGGCAAAGAAACTGAAAGCGATTGTCAAACTGCAAATCCCCGCCGGAAAGGCGAACCCCGCTCCGCCGGTCGGTACGGCCTTGGGCCCCCAGGGCATCAACATCATGGGGTTCTGCAAGGAATATAATGCCCGGACGCAGCAGCAGATTGGGCAGATTATCCCGGCGGAAATCTCCATTTTCACCGATGGTTCCTTTACATTCATTACCAAGACGCCGCCCGTCGCCGACCTCATTCGCAAGGCCGCCAAAATCAACAGAGGCAGCTCTGAGCCGAATAAGGATAAGGTCGGCAGCCTGACGGAGAGCCAGGTGCGGGAGATCGCGGAGATCAAGCTTAAAGACCTGACCGGCGTCAGCGTGGAGAGTGCAATGAAGATGGTGGAAGGCACGGCCCGCAGCATGGGCGTAACCATCGCACGCTAATTTTATCTTGTTATCAATCAGTGGGAGGGATTCGTCCCGCCGGAACCACGGAGGAAATTTTCATGGCAAAGCACAGCAAACGATATCTGGAAGCCAACAGTAAAGTCGATCGAAACAAGCAGTACGAGCCTGAAGAGGCGGTAGCCCTGGTCAAAGAGACGGCCAACGCCAAGTTTGACGAGACGGTGGAAGTCCATCTGCGCATGGGCGTCGATCCCCGTCACGCCGACCAGCAGGTACGCGGCGTCGTAACGCTGCCCAACGGCACCGGTCGCGAGGTGACTATCCTCGTCTTCGCCGGGCCGGACGGACAGGCGATTGCAAATGAAGCCGGCGCCGACTTTGTAGGCGGCGACGATCTGGCCGAAAAAGTGCAAAAAGGCTGGACGGATTTCGATATCGTCCTGGCCACGCCCGATATGATGCGCGTGGTCGGTAAGCTGGGTCGGGTGCTGGGTCCGCGCGGCCTCATGCCCAGCCCGAAGACGGGAACCATTATTCCCGCAGAAGATCTGCCCCGAGTCATCAACGAGTCACGCTTGGGGCGCATTGAATTCCGGGTAGACAAGACGTCAAACATTCATGTGCCCATCGGTAAGGCGAGCTTCAACCAGGAAGCGCTTATGGAGAATATGGGCGCCTTTATGGAAGCAATTATGGCTGCCAAACCCACGGGCCTGAAGAGCATTTATGTCCGTCGGGTAACGCTGACCAGCACCATGGGACCTGGTATCAGGGTAGACGCCAACAGCGCAACCTCCATGACGCCGTCCAATTAACCACGAATAAATTCAGCCCGGCAGCGACAATTGCCAAGCTGTCGGGCTGAAAATTTGTCTGCACGTTTGGCGCACGGTATACTTGGCGCTTGTTAACAATTAAAAAATCTTGCCCAATGTACTGAAGACAGTAGGCGCAATGCTTAATTGGCGGAGCAATTCCGGCGGCCTACCGAGGTAAAACGGACTATTCAGCAGCACATGTGTGCCTGCCGATTATTTTGTCTGCCACGCGCGTCTTCTCACACAGGGGAAGACGCTTTTTTGTATTTCCCGGGCTCGCACCAAAGCCATAGGGATGTAACAAAATCCGAAGGAAAGGAGGAAAGCAACTTGGCTATTTCACGTGCAAGGAAAGAAGAGTTGGTGGCCGAGTACAAGACGCTGATCGAGAATGCGCCGGCATTGGTCTTTACCGATTATCGCGGCATTTCCGTGTCAAAAATCCAGTCGCTGCGCGCCAAGCTCAACGAAACCGAAGCCACCTATGCTGTGGTGAAAAACACGCTGCTGCGCCGTGCATTGGAAGAAAGCGGGCAAGTCGCATCCGATGAATTGCTGGAAGGCCCGAACGCAATCGTTTTTTCCGGTGAAGATATTGGTCGTAGCGTCACTGCGCTAAAAGATTGGATCAAAGCGGAGAAGGTAGTAGAAATCCGCGGCGCGCTAATGGAAGGTTCCGTGCTGAATGCCGCCGCCGCCGAAAATCTGGCCGATCTGCCGACCAAGGAACAGACGCTGGCCATGATCCTCGGCGCGATCAGCGGTCCGGCCCGCGGTATTGCCGGCGTCATCAATGCCCCCGGCTCCAGTTTGGTACGCGTACTCAATGCGCATGTCGAAAAGCAGCAGGAAGCTGCATAGGCGCTCCGCGCTCTAACGAGACAATGCAAGAGCGCGTGCATCTGTCGATTATTTCAGAATTTTGAATTGTAAATAAGGAGATATATTTCCATGGCCGATATTCAGGCAATCAAAGAACAGCTGGACAGCCTTACCCTCGTCGAGGCGGCTGAGTTGGTAAAAGTGCTCGAAGAAGCGTGGGGCGTCAGCGCCGCCGCACCGGTGGCAATGGCCGGCATGGTTCCCGGCGCAGCCGCCGCAGCCGAAGAAGTTGAAGAGCAAACTGAGTTTGATGTTGTGCTCAAGGATGTAGGCGCCAAGAAGATCAACGTGATTAAGGCAGTGCGTGCACTGACCAGCTTGGGCCTTAAGGAGGCCAAAGAAGTGGTTGAGGGCGCTCCCGCTGCCGTACTTCAGGGCGTTGGCAAGGAAGCGGCTGAAGATGCCAAGAAGCAGCTTGAAGCCGAAGGCGCGACGGTCGAAATTAAGTAATTCGTCGATCCGGCGCGACAAGCGGAATAAAAAAGAGGCGCATAAGCGCCTCTTTTTTATTCCGCTTTGTTCTCGACTGCTATGGGCTTCCCCGCACTTGAAGAACGGCCTCAGCCGGCGTGAGCGTTCCCGCCAGCACTCCTCGCAACGCTTCCTGAACGCGTGCGGAAAATTGAAGGTATAGCCGACCATTGGGCTGGGAAAAAGCAATCGGGACCGCCTCATCGCGCAAAAAGTTATAGTACCCATTATTTTCCGGCCACACGGCAAATGCAGCAGGTCGCGTCGGCAAGCGTCCGGCCAGTTGGCTCCACTCGCCCTGGACAGCCGGCTGCAACAAGACGGCCAGTAAGTCCATGGCAACCGCACGCTGCTCGGGCTCCTTAGTCAGCACGGCAAAAGCCCATGTCTCAGCCGGCGTAACCTGAACGCCGCTCAGCGTCGGCGCAAACTGATAACCGATCTCCGTAACCGCAGCATTCCCCAAAAGCAGCGAGCTGGCGGTCACGTCGGCAAGATCGACCGGGCGCTGTCTGAAGTCATCCCATACAGAAGAAAACCCCGCATATTGCTCCACCTCTTCAGGGAAAATACCGGCCCCCTTTGCCTCGCCATAGAAATCGAAAACCGCCTCTAATGCTTCAGGATTAGTCACCGTACCGTCTTCCAGCAATTCACCGCCCGCACCCACGTACTGCAACAAAATTGACTCCCCGGCATACCCATCGCGGCTGCCCGCGGGAAAAAGATAGCGATAATTCGCTTCCAGGAGATTGGCCCACGTAACGGGCGGCGACTGCACCCGCTCCGGGTGATAGACAAGATGGACCACATCGGCAGTATAAGGAACTCCCCACGGCTCGCCGCTGTAGGTGATGGCGGCCTCGGCAAAAGGATAAAACTCGCCAAAAGCGGCTGACTCCTGGGCAGTAAAGGGCGGAAAAACGCCCAGATCGGCCAATTGCCACAGATCGCTGGTGCGCACAAGCGCGATGTCCGGCAGAATATCAGGCGCAACCTGCTGCGCGCTCTGAAGGTAGGCAAACGTACCGGATTCGCCGGTAGCGGCCCGGGTTTGAATCTCCACGCTCAGATTGGCCCGGTTCTGTTCAAACTGGGTAAGAGCCGCATCGATTGTCTGACCCGCCGAGCCATCACCGCTACGCGTGAAAAATTCCGGCGCCCAGATTACCAGATGGCGTGCTTCGCCGGTGATCCCAGCGGGAGAAGGTGAAGAGACGGAGACCGGATCAGCGCTTTGCGTCTGCTCCGCGACCGGATCGATGGCCGGCGGGACGGGCTCCCCCCGTGGACCGGATTGACAGCCGGTCAGGCAGAAGCCCAGCGCGACAAAAAACAACAGGCGCCACGCGCTGAATATAGAGATGCGAAATTTTTGCAAAAAAATGTGGAACATAGCTGAAAAGGCCCCCAATTCATTTTGAATGCGCTCAAAATTATAGCACACAAAATAAGCGCGCTACGGAATGTGCGACATAAAAAACCACGTCCGTTAATAAAATTTCAAATTAATTGGCGCACAGCCCCAGAGTATGCTACAATCCCGCGAATGTCACCCAACAGTCGCACTACTCAGTCTGAGGAGTGGCCGGTTATCGGCCATGAATGGGCTGTACGCTTGCTGCAGCGAGCGCTGCCTGCCGCAGCAACAATTCCGTATGACAGCCGGCTCAGCCACGCATACCTTATACTGGGGGCGCGCCATGCGGGCAAAAGCACGCTGGCCCGGGCCCTGGCGCACACGCTCCTCTGCACAGAAAGCGACTCGGCGCCCTGCGGCAAGTGTCGAGCCTGCCGGCTCATGGCCCAGGGCAACCACCCTGACTTCCGCCTCATCCAGCCGCTCTCCAGGGAAGGAAAGCCGGATCGGGAAGGCGGTCTCCTGCGGGCTGAACAGGCAAGCGACATTATCCGCGATGCCTCAATCCGCCCGTTGGAGAGCGCGTATAAAATATTCCTCATCCAGGATATTCAGCGCGCCAACGAGAGTTTCGCCAATAAGCTGCTCAAGTCCATCGAAGAACCGCCGGACTACGTTATCTATTGCCTGACAGCGACGGATCGCGGCAATGTCCTGCCGACTATCCGCAGCCGCTGCCAAATTCTGGAGCTGCGGCCATTGGACACAGCCACTATTGAGACGGCGCTGGCGGAACGCTGGGCGGTTGAACCCGAACAAGCACGCCTGCTGGCTCGGCTCAGCGGCGGACGCCTGGGTTGGGCCGTCGAGCAACTCCAGGAAGAGAGCATGCGCGAACAGCGCGTAGAAACGCTCGCCACGCTTCTGCATCTGGTGGAGGCGGACCGGGTAGGGCGGCTGCTCTATGCAGAGACGCTGGCGCGCAAGCGAGACAATCAGCACCTTTTCGGCTTGCTGGAAATTTGGACCATCTGGTGGCGTGATGTGTTGCTCATACAGTCCGGCTGTCCGGAAGGATGCAGCAACGTCGATCTGTTAACAGACGTGGAAAGAGTGGCCGGACAGATATCCGCCGCCCGTGTCAGCGATTATCTAACGACGCTGCGCCGCATCGGCGGCTATCTGCAACATACGGTGAATACGCGCCTCGCGCTGGAGGTATTAGTGCTCCAGATGCCTATGATCGGGATCGGCCATCACTGAATCCAGCCGCCAGGATACGCACGCCCTACCCTGCACATTAACAAATGCATGACTGTCGTGCCGTGCGCACAAGCCGTCATGCCAGATTGACAATGCGCTTTGCGGCCTATCAGGGCGCGCTTTCGCTTTTTCATATGCGACCGCCCTGTTTTTCATAAGCTACTGCCCGACAGAGAGGCACTTTCGCCGGGCAATGAAGGAGAATTGTTATGCCCACGGTTGTCGGGGTCCAATTCACCCCTGTTACCAAGGTTTACCACTTCGACCCCAATGGCCTGCTTGACCTGACGCAGAAGGAATACGTCATCGTTAATACGGCCAAAGGACAAGAAGTCGGTCAGGTCGTCCTGCCGCCCCACACAATTTCATCAGACGATGTCATTGGCGAAATGAAGAACATTGTCCGGCGCGCCAACGCCTGGGACATGATTCAGAAAGATCGGTGGGAGCGAAAGGAGCAGGAAGCCCTGGCCATCTGTCGCACAAAAGCGCAAGAACACGGTCTCAATATCAAGGTCGTCCGCTGCACGTACAATTATAACGGCGGTCGATTGATGGTCTACTTCTCGTCTGAGAAGCGGGTTGATTTTCGTGCACTGGTGCGGAATTTAGCCAGAATCTTCCAGACGCGGATTGAAATGCGCCAGATTGGCGTCCGGGATGAAGCAAAACTGTTGGATGGTGTCGGTAAATGCGGGCGTCAGCTCTGCTGCACAAGCTGGCTACGCGAATTTTCGCCGGTCAGCATCCGCATGGCCAAGAACCAACAGCTTCCCCTGAACCCCGACGAAATCAGCGGGGTGTGCGGCCGTCTGCTCTGCTGTCTTTCCTACGAAGACGCGCATTACAAAGAGCAGAACAAAAAAATGCCCAAGCTGGGGTCGGAAGTCGTAACGCCTCAGGGCCTGGGCCGGGTGCGTCACCTTCATCCCCTCAAGTCGGCCGTCACCGTTATGCTGGAAAGCGGCGTCTATACCGAGTTTATGATAGATGAACTCATCAGCACAAAAGGCTCGGGCGGCGGAAGCTGCGGCACATGCGGCGGCTGCACGGCCAAACGACGCGCTTCGGCTCATCAAGACAATGAGAAAGTACGGCGACGGTCCGAGCAGTCCCCAAAAAATCGCCGAAAATCGAGCAGCTCCCGCAAACAGAACGCTGATGAGACGGACGGTGACGACTCCAACAGACGCAAACGTCGCCGACGACGACGCAATTCAAACAAACGCAATGGTTGAGACCGCTTGCGCCGACAAATAATAGACAAGAACAAAAAGGATGGAGTGAAGATACTCCATCCTTTTTGTTACCTGACTTTTATAACAGGGGAAGTTTAAAATAGGGGCAAAAGAAAAACCCAATCCGGCATGAGGGAGATAAGCGGCTGCTATAAAACCGCTTCGACCGAAAGGCCGTTAACCTGCGACAAGGCCGGAGGAGGGGTCAAAATCGAGTTAGGGCGTTGGAAAATAGCCAGACGCACAGCGGTCCGCTCATTGCCGTCAATCTGAACCTCGGTAAATTTAGGGATAACGGCAAGGTCCATATGATCCTGCTCCAGGTACCCCCGGGCAATGGCGATCGCCTTAATTGCTTGATTGACGGCGCTGGCGCCGATAGCCTGCATTTCAGCATAGCCGTGCTCGCGCATGACTCCGGCAATTGCGCCTGCAACAGCTGTCGAACGAGATTGGGCAGAGACCTTAATCAGCTCAGCCATAAAACACCTTCCTCCTTTTTGATACGATTATCTGCAGGAATTTGCCGGGTGAATGAAGCCGCCAAAGCTTACTTTGCAGCTATCATGACGAAGATCTACCCGTCACAGTTATATCCAACTATGTGAGTGACGAACTGACATGCCTCGGAAGCGAAATATGTCATGCAGCTCACGGTCTACACCGTTAATCGGACCGGCTCAAACAATCCTTCGCGCGCCTGTAAGAATTCGCCGGAACAAAATTTATGACGAGTAAATTACGTGGAGACCACGCCAAAGGAATTTTAGTTTTGCCTCCGAAGGGGCCGGCTTCACCGACCGCCCAACTTATGCCGGACACGCCTACACTCAAAAATCAAAAAGGCCGCCACGACGATGAACGTCGTGGCGGCCTTTTAAAGGCTACAATCCGGAATGTTACTTGGCGTACTCAACCGCTCGGGTCTCACGCACAACGGTCACGCGGATCTGTCCCGGATACTGAAGGTTATCCTCGATCTTTTTGGCAATCTCCCTGCTCAGTTCAATCGCCGCCAAATCGTCAATCGTATCCGGCTTGACCAGAACCCGAATTTCGCGGCCGGCCTGGATGGCAAAAGTCTGCTCAACGCCGTCAAAGCTCTTGCCGATATCCTCCAACTCCGTCACACGCTTGATGTACGTCTCCAGCGACTCCCGCCGCGCGCCGGGACGCGCGCCGCTAATGGCGTCAGCCGCCGCCACAATGACCGCCTCTACGGACTGCGGCTCCACCTCGCCGTGATGACTGGCTATACAGTTGACGACCGGCTCGCTGATGCCGTAGCGTTTAGCGATTTCCGCGCCGACAATCGCGTGAGGACCTTCCACCTCATGACTAACGGCCTTCCCCAAATCATGCAGCAGGCCGCCCAGCCGGGCCACCTTGACGTTAGCGCCCAATTCCGCCGCAATCATGGCCGCAATATGCGCGGTTTCCGTAGCATGATCCAGTTGATTCTGGCCAAAGCTCGTCCGGAACTTGAGTCGTCCCAGCAGCTTCCGAATCTCCTGGTGCAGCCCCTGATTCGAGGTCTCAATCATGGCCTGTTCGCCCGCTTCGGCAATGACCTGATCGATCTCCTGACGGGCCTTCTCGACTTCCTTCTCAATCCGCGTGGGGTGAATGCGGCCATCGGCCACCAGCTTGCTCAGCGCCATGCGGGCAATCTCGCGCCGCACGGGGTCAAAGCTGCTGATGAGAATCGCCTCCGGCGTATCATCTACGACCAGGTCCACGCCAATGGCCTGCTCAATTGCGCGGATATTGCGCCCCTGACGGCCAATGATGCGTCCCTTCATATCGTCCGACGGCAAAGAGACGCTGCTGATCGCATATTCAGAGACATGGTCGCTGGCAATTCGCTCGATAGCCAGCGTCACAATCTCCCGCGCGCGACGATCCGCATCCTCCATGACCTCGGCTTCCACTTCACGCACGACGCGGGCCATATCCGTACGCGAGCTTTTCTCGACCGTGGCCAACAGAGTCTCACGCGCCTCATCCTGACTCATCTGGGCGATGCGTTGGATCTCGGCGTTATGCTCCTCCTCCAGGGAGTTGAGGCGCGTCTCCTTTTCATCCAGACTGCTTGAACGTCGATTGAGCTTTCGCTCCCGGTTATCGATCTGCTCCAGTTTTTGTTCGACTGTGTCTAACCGATTTTGCAAGCGCTCCTCGGTGCGCTCAATCTCTCTCCGGCGCTTGTTCTGTTCTGCATCCATCTCGTTACGCCGCCGCATTTCTTCTTCTTTAGCGTTTAATAACTGCTGGTTGGCTTTAGTTTCAGCCTCAGCCACAATGCGGCCGGCCTCATCCATCGCACCTTGACGCAGTTGTTCACGACGTCGGCTTTCCGCTTCAACGCCGGCTGTACGCCCGCGTCGATAAGCAAGAATACCGGCAATACCGCCGCTCAGTAACGAAAACAGGATAATCAGAACAATCGCCAACAGTATAATCGTACTGCCGCTCATGTTCGTTAACTAACCTCTCACTATGATGGTTTATAAACAATTGGCTCCTTCAAACAGAGGATAGGAAGGGGCCGCTCAGGCTTGCAATGAATTGCACGCTTCCTGCCGGGGGCTTGTTGATCGGGTCCCAATGCAAAAAGCGCTGCAGCATGTGCTCCAGCGCAAAAATGACACAAAAAGGGGGAAAGTACCGCCTTACGGCAATGAGCTAAGTTTTGGCGGCCACAGCTTCATCGCCGGCTTCGTCCAACTCAAGTTGCGGCCGACCGGGGTGCGGCGGCAAGCCGACCTCGTTGCGCACGCGTTGGTCGATTTCGGCGGCGACAGCGGAATTTTCGGCAAGGAAGGTCTTGGCGTTTTCCCGTCCCTGTCCCAGACGGAGATCGCCGT
>JAGRCP010000128.1 GCA_020433455.1 Caldilineaceae bacterium
GTCGCCGGATTTTTTACAGTACTTTATGCGTGAGCAGGCAAGGATAAGACTACCTGCTTTTGTCTATCTTTCGACACACGTATTATTGTGCGGGAGCATTTATGAAAGGTAGGAAGATGCGATAGTCTTCGCCCCCCTCATTGAGCGGATCCTCTCCGTAAGATACGCCCAGATCAAACGGACCGTTAATTGATGCCGTTGAATCGGATAGCGATATTTCGTACAGGTAGAATTGTTCGCCTTCTACCTGGGTAGCATACTCATACCGCTGCGGAATGAATGTGTTTCCGCCTGTTGCTACAATCAATTGATTATTAATCAGCGTCAGCTCTCCGTCGACTTCAGAGAATAAGTTGAAGCCTTTCGTATTGCTTTCAATTTCCATTACCCAGACAAATGTAGTCATATCGCCCGTGAGGCTGCTGAAAAAATAGCCAAGTGAGGCGCTTAACGGGGGGTCTGCATATGTAACGGTGACGATGGCTGGGTTTGATAAGGTACCATTTGTATCCTGAACGACATAGTCGATTGCAAAAGGGTCTTTGATGCTAAGCGCCGATGTACATTCAGGATCGGGTGTTCCATTGCCGGTGCAGGGTGTAAAACTGATTGAGCCACCTGTGGTGTTAACCTCCCAGATACCTTGATCCGGCTCTACGTATTTTGTCAGCTGCGTTACAAAATCGGTCGGATCAATAATGCGCACAGTCGAAGGGTTCCAGGCTGAGCTGTCGGGTAAATCGTTGTCGAGAACGGGAATAACGACGGCACTGTTTGCCGTCTGTAGCAGGGCCTCATCATCAACTGCTTCCGGATCCGTTTGTGCATACAGCGATGGACTTGTTATCAACAACATCGCTACCAGTAATCCGATCTGAAACGCCCTGCGTATGTAAAGATTCATTTTGGAATAGCCTCACTTTGCTGATCCATAATCCTATAGAAGACGGGTAATCCGAGATAGAAAATGCTCCCTGCATTTTGTGCTCCAACTTACATACTATTGCGGAATGGCAGCGGATAGGAACATTGCTATTGGATTTTTTTTCGTTATTGAAACTTGTTCTGGCTGGTAACAGCATGCGAGGATAGGCTGGATTATCCTCGCATGCTGGCGTGCCGCTGAGTGATTAGGGGGCGAGCTTTAGAGTAGGATCCCCGAACAGTACCCATCCTCGAACGACATCCGCTACTGAAGTGGATGATCCTACAGCCTGCTTTGCTTCGTAGAACGCTTCTCCTATCGTTGTCCCGGGCAACGCCACCCGACTGGAAAACGCATTGCCTATCGCCACATCAGAATTAACAGAGGTCAGCCCAACAGCGCCGACTGCTGCCGCGGCTCCTCCAGAAGTAGAGGTCACCCAGTCATGGGATATGGAATTGAAGTTAATCGTCGCATACATAGAACTCCAACACCCATATTGAACCACAAACGTTGGGTCGCTCAGGTTGGTAAGGCTCAGAACATTATTCCGGGTGAGTACTTTTTCCTTTGCCCAGAATTTGATAGCAGAATGGCCCAAATAATTGACCAGCCCTACGCCCGAATTGACCGTATTCATAATGACTGTGCGTTCGGCAGCAATGGTGCTGCCGTCAAGATAGGCGGTGGTAATCGTCCAGGTAGGATTAGGCGCCTGCGGAAATTTAGATGCAAATGTGTCGCTTTTTTCAGCATAATCAGGCCCATCATCATAATCCGCCGAGAAGAGTGCCGTGCGTTCGTGATTTGAATAATTGAGGGTTTTTTGCACAATAACGGCTAGCTCTTGGGTCGTCTTTACCGGGAAGCGTCCAATAGGCGCATCCATGACCATATCTCCGTCAATATCGGTATAGATGGGATCAACGGGCATATAATTCTGTCCCACATATCCAGTTGCATATAGAGTCGGAACAAAGCTAATGGCATTTGGGTCCAGATAGTGATGATAGTCTGATGAGTCATCACCGACTAGCAGAAAATAATCGGCGCCCATATGCCCATCATCCATCGCGTACTGGATGTAATTCTTAATTGCCTCTGCCCCAAAAATGCTGTTATTGAACTGTGCATAAACGTCTAATACGTTGACGACTTTGACCGTGAACCCATCTGCAATTCTCGCAGAAACCAGAGGTTGTAACCCGGTTATGAAATCAGGGTGGGAAATGATTACATAATCATATGTGCCACTGGTGATATCGGTCGTAGAAAGCTGTCCTGCTACAATATCCGGCGTTGCAACTGTATTATTGGCTACTACAAAATATTCAGCAGTATCGTCCCATCCCGGGAAGGTTGCAATATACCCATTGGCAGAGGACGCTGTGGAAACCTGGTTTATAACCCATAAGCGGTTGCGATAGGAACTGAAGACCGTGACCTGTCCGCTGGGAAGACCATCCACCTTCAGTAATCCGGCATTACTCTCAAAAAGCAGTTCACCGTTCTGGGCAAAAAACTTCCTCGAGTATTCAACGGTGGCTGCTTCTAAAGCTACGGTGTCTGAAGATGCGCCCGTATCTCCAGGTAAAGCCCATGTAAGATTATTTGTCCCATCCTGGAGTACGCCATGACTGAATTGCGCCGTTGCTGTCTGGGCAATGTTGCCCGTAAATTGGATATCCTGGACCTGGGCGCCGTTGAGTGACATGACCACATGATGCTGATAGGACGTGTCCCCCCAAACCTCAGTTGTGATTGTAGGCGCCGGGCCGGCAGTCGAGATTTTGTCAATTCCTGCTACGGGAAAGGTGTGAGAGATAGGGAGCGCTGCCGTCGAATTTTCATATACCCAAACCCATGGATCATCGGTAATAGAAGGAGCCAGCCATCTGGTATTCTCCTCAAACCGAATAGTTTCCCGATAATAATTAGGCGCCGTTTTACTTAGGTCCGGCTCGCGTAGGTTGTTGTAGGTACGGAATGCCTTGCTGCGATCAACTTGCAATACATAGACATTCTCATCCGTATAGAGCGTCTCGAGGCTCTCGCCGACAAATTCAAAATATGAGCCTACCCCCCAATTTTGGGTAGCGACCATTCGTAGTCTTACGGGAATACCTTTATTGGTCACGGCTAGGTACGCGGAGGGTACGCCTTCCAAGTCAATGCCTGTCGCTGCCAGGTCTGCATATGTGACGCGGTAGACGCCGTCTTCCTTAACAAGGAGATTGATAGTGGCTCCGGGCACAGCATCAATCGCATCCGCTTCCGCCGCTTGTACGTTGCTGTTCCCGCCCACAACCAGGGGCATGAAAACGCTGCGCTCGCCCAGCACGCCGGCCGATTGCTCAACTAGCGGCTCGTCCGGCGAGGGGGCCGGTCCGCGCACAACGTCCAGCATCTTGTTGATTTCCGCTACGCGTACTGCCTCCCGCTCCTTTGTCAGCGCATCACTTTCGGCGCGAATTGCGGCCCAATCTGTCTCTACCGGCTCATCTACCTCACCGACTGTTTCACCGACGGTATAGGGGCCGGTAAAATAGTGTTCGCCGTCAACCGTAACGTGCTCAATATAGAATTCACTGCCGGTCAGGGGCACAGTGGTCGCATAATTTTGGGACTCCAGGGAATCGATGACGGTCGAGGGAATCAGCCCTTCGTTAATAACGGCTAGACTATCACCGTCTGCGACGGCAATGTTAAAGCCAGCATTGCTGGTCTCATACGCCGTGGTCCACTCAATTGAAACAACCCCTTCATCAGTTGCGGCAGAACTGACCTGAGCGTACGTAGTGTAACGCCCCACATCAGGATCCTGCTCTGCAATTGCGGCTGGAACCGGATTGTCGCCTTCATTGCTCTGGGCAACAGCAACGCGGGGCTGCATGGCCGGAAGGACCATCGCCAGTGCCAAGAGAAGACTTAAAATTCGCATAGGTTGATTCTCCTTATTTATCAAGCGCCTATCGCTAGCTTTTACATATTGATTCATGCGGCTGGACTTTTTCATGACTCTTTAGATTTTCTGATCCAAAATTCTGATTCACTGTGCTGGCACAACAAAAGCGACGATACTCTCGTTCACGCTCTCCGTTTATTGCATGGCTGTCCGACATGTCATACAAAAGTATGCCGGCTATTTTTGAACGATCTTTTGCGCACGGACTGGTTCGGGGGTAAGAATTTATTCGGGGGAACGTTGCCTCAGGGGAGTAGGCGCTCATAAATTCCTCTAATTTTACACGCTTACGGTACAAAAAATTATCACAATATTGTAAGAATGAGTGAAATTGAACAATTGCCCTGTTCTGATCTGAATATTATCTGCAAGTAACAACCGAGCTTCGCTTCCTATTCTGCATGCCATTGTTACAGAACCTATTAAGGCCCCGTTTTCTCAATTTTCGTTATGCGGACGCTCGTATGACCACCCAAAGTACAGGCTTACAACAAGTGAATTCTGTAATGAAGCTTACTCTTTAGTTGATGATCGGCAAGTGAACTGTCGAGTCCGTTTGGCGGCGGATGAGCGGCAGATAGATTTCCGGCCCTGCGGCAACCGGCGGCAGGGCATTTAGCCGTACCGGCCCATAGAGGAAAGTCTCGCCTGAGAGCATAACTACTTGCAGGTAAAACACATTACCTTCCACCGGCGCTTGATACGTATAGCTTGTGTCGGTTGTCGAGTTGGTCACTTTAGACGGAATCAGCGTTCCGTTTACTTGTACCAGATCAGCCCCCCGCTCAACCAAAATGTTGAAGCCGGCAACCTGCGTCTCCAACGCTGTGACCCAGGCAAAGTTGACGTTTCCCTCTTCCTCACCCGATAGGGCGGTAAAGGAGGTAACGATGACGCGCTGGGTGACGATGGGCGCCATGGCGTCGATTACCGCGCCGCCGGTGGCCGGACCGGTAATCGACGGGCCCTCATCCGTGAAGAAGGGAGCCGAGCCGGGCACATTCCCGGCCAGGCGCAGGCGAATCAACTTGGCCGGACTGCGCGGCGCGGGAATGGCGAAACCTTCCCAGACCAGCGTAACAACGCCGGTATAGCCGGCCGGAACGTTCCCCGTGACGAAGGTGTTGTCCGCGGTTTCGGCTGCATTGACCTGATAATTGATCAGCTCGGCGAGCGAGCGCTCACCCGGATCGTCAAAGCTGAAGTTGACGTTCCAGTCGATCCAACCGACCAGTTGGGCCGGATAGGCTGTTGCATTCTGCACCGGCACGTCCAGCGCGTAGCGGCCGCTGCCGTCATAGGTGGGATAGACGCTGATAACGGCTTCATCGTTCAGGTTTGTCACGTCGTCCGTTGTGGCGTCGCTGTTGCCGATGCCGTCCGCTTCGGCATCAACGACGTCACCCAGACTTAGTCCTTCCACAATGGCGTGACGCGGTCCGTCAGCCGTCAGCCCGGTCGGGAAACCGAACGCGTCGCCGAAATCCCAGCCGAGATTGGGCGGGAAGACGTGAATGTAGACCATGGCCATGGTGCAGGCTTGGGGCGTGCCGCTATCGCAGACCTCATACGTGAATTGGTCGGTGCCGACATAACCGGCGTCTGCGTTATAGGTGAAGCTTCCGTCCGCGTTTAGGGTCAGCGTGCCGTGATTCGGTTCCAGGCTGGGAGCCGTGTTAACCGACTGGGTATCGCCTTCCAGATCCAGATCGTTTTCCAGCACGTTGCCCGGGATCGGCTCGGCCGCGCGTCCCCAGACCGTATCGTCAAAGGCATAGGTTGTATTATCGCCCGGGTTGATAATTTCCACCGTTACGTAAGCTGTGGCGCAAAGGATCGGATCGCCATTGTCACATATCCGATATTGGAATATGGCCGGATCCGTATTGCCGACCGCGGGCGTGTAGCGTATTCGTCCGTCAGGAGTAATCGTCGTTGTTCCCTGTTCAGCCTCTTCAACAATGGAAACAGTAGCCGGATTCAGGCTCCCGTCCAGATCGCCGTCGTTTGCCAATACGACAATATTGACCGGCGTATCGCCGTACGTGACGGCCCGATCGTCCACTGCATAGGGTGAACTATTAGCCATATCCGCTGCACGGACGTTGATAGTAACCGTAGCGGTATCGCACAAGCCGTCCAGATCGCAGACGCGGTACTCGAAGCTGTCGCGGCCCGTGTAGCCGCTATGGGGCGCATAGGCGAACTGACCGTCTCCCGTCAGCGTTACGTCGCCTGATGCCGGCGGCGTAACCGGCGTGACCTCCGCGCTAAGCGCATCGCCGTCGGCGTCCAGATCGTTGCTGAGCACGTTGCCGTTGACTGGGGTGTCAACTCGGGTGACGACGCTGTCGTTCACTGCTTGCGGGGCCGTGTTGGGCGGCGCAACGGTGATGAAAACCGTTGCGTTGGAGCAGACCGGCGGCGCGCCCAGGTCGCAGACTTCGTAGGTCCAACTGTCACTGCCCGTGAAATCGATATTTGCGGTGTAGGTAAAGGTTCCGTCGGCCGCGAGGGTGACCGATCCCTGGGTCGGCTGGGTTTGGACCGTGGGCGCCTGCCAACCGTCTTCCTCGGGGTCCAGGTCATTGGTCAGAACATTGCCGGTGACGGACCGGCCGGCGCGCACGTAGGCGGCGTCGTCAAACGCATAGGCTTCGTTCTCTTCCGATGTGGTGATAATGGTGACGGTGACGGTCGCGGTGTCGCAGGCCTGGGGCTCGCCGTCGTCGCAGATCTGGTAGACAAATGTCTCGACTCCCGTGGCGTCCGTGGCCGGCGTAAAGGTGATTTGACTGTCAGTGATTTCCGCCGTCCCGCTGTCCGGCGGCGTGATGATTTGCAGCGTGGCCGGAACCAAGGCGCCGTCCGGGTCCAGATCATTCGCCAACACGAAAATCGTGACCGGGCGATTGGGCAGCGTGGCCGCGTTGTCGTCTATGGCAACCGGCGCGCTGTTGGCTACCGTGCCGATAGTGACGGTGACGACAGCAGTGTCGCAGGCCTGGGGCGTGCCGTCGTCGCAAATTTCGTAGTTAAAGGTGATGCTGCCCGTTTGCGTCGGCGCGGCCGTATACTCGATTTTGCCGTCGGAGACAACGGCATTGCCCGCCGGCGCCGTGCCGGTGATGCGCAGTGTGGCGACAACCAGGCTGCCGTCCGGATCCACATCATTGCTGAGCACATCGATTGTAACGGTTTGGCCGGCGCGCACCACAGCCGCGTCGTCTACGGCAATGGGTGCGATGTTGGCCCCCGCCGTTACCGAAATTGTCACCTGGGCTGTGTCGCAGGCCTGGGGCGTACCGTCGTCGCATATCTGATAGGTTAAGCTGTCCGCTCCCGTGTAGCCGGCAGCAGGCGTATATTGGATTTGACCGCCGACGATTACAGCGCTCCCGTTTGTCGGCATGACGCTGATGGCCAGCGTAGCGGCGACCAGGGCGCCGTCGGGATCAACATCGTTTGCCAACACGTCGAGAAGCGCCGCATCATCGGGCTGCACCACAAACGTATCGGCAACGGCCATAGGCGATTGGTTGGTCAGTGCGGACACGGTGATGTTGACGGTTGCATCTGCACACAATTGGGGCGTGCCGTCGTCGCAAATTTGATAGGTCAGGCTGTCTGACCCCACATAATCGACGCCGGGCGTATAGTCGATCCGGCCGCTGTTAACGGTCGCCGTGCCGTGCTGAGCGCCCGTGAGGATAGTGAGCGAACCGACAACTAACGTTCCGTCCTGGTCATCATCATTATCCAGCACGGCGATCGTTACGCCTTGGTTGATAAGCGTGTTCACCTCGTCATCTACGGCTGTGGGCGCGAGATTCGGCGACGCACTAACGGTGATGGTGACGCCGGCCGTATCACAAGCCGGCGTGGGCGTTGCGTCATCGCAGAGCTCATAGGTGAACGTGATATTTCCGATGAAATTGGTCGCCGGGGCATAGCTGAACGCGCCGGTTGCGTCAGGCCCGGTGAGCGTTCCGCTTGCGGGCGGGGTCAGCACGGTGGGCGCTTGCAGCGTATCGCCGTCGGGATCCGAGTCGTTGTCCAGCACGTTGCCGCTGATCGTCTGATTGACGAAGCCGGAATATTGGTCATCCACAACCAAAATGCTGTTGCCGCCCGTTACGGCATTGACGCTAATGGTAACGACTGCCGTGTCGCAGGCGCTATCGTCATCACAGACTTTATAGGTAAAGGAATCGGTCCCGGTAAAGCCCGTATTGGGCGTGTAAGTGATCGCCCCGGTGCTTGCGTTAACGGTAGTTGAGCCGCCGGCCGGCCCGCCGGTTACCATTACGGAAGCGGGATTGAGCGTGCCGTCGGAGTCGCTGTCGTTACCCAATGCATTGACAATTACGGCCGTGTCCTGCTGGGTCGCCGCGCTGTCATTGACTGCCACCGGGGGATGATTGGGCGGCGGACTGACCGTAATGGAGACGGTAGCGCTGTTGCACGCGCCGTCGTCATCACAGACCTGATAGGTGAAAGAGTCGCTTCCGGTGAAACCCGCAGCGGGCGTGTAGGTGACGGCCCCTGTGCCGGCGTTGACGCTGGCGGAGCCATTGGCCGGTCCGCCGGTCACCGTTACGGAAGCGGGGTTGAGCGTCCCGTCCTGATCGTCATCGTTGCCCAGCACGTTGATGATTTTGGCCGTATCCTGCGTGGTGGCTGCGTTGTCGTTTACGACTGTGGGCGGTTGATTAACAGGCGCCAGGATGCTGATGCTTACGGTCGCCGCGTCACACTTGGCCGGCGAACCGTTGTCGCAGACCTCATAGGTAAAGGAATCGCTTCCGGTGAAGCCTGTATTGGGCGTGTAGGTGACGGCGCCGGTCCCCGCGTTGACGCTGGCGGAGCCATTGGCCGGCCCGCCGGTCACCGTTACGGAAGCGGGGTTGAGCGCGCCGTCCGGATCGTTGTCGTTGCTGAGTACGTTGATAACCTTGGCCGTGTTCTGTTGGGTAACAGCGTTGTCGTTGACCGCGGTAGGCGCTTGATTGGCCGGCGCATTGACGGTGATATTGACAACAGCCGTGTCGCAGGCGTTATCGTCGTCGCAGACCTCATAGGTAAAGGAATCGGTCCCGGTAAAGCCTGCATTGGGCGTGTAGGTAATCGCGCCCGTGCCTGCATTGACCGCGGTCGTCCCGCTGGTCGGCCCCGCGGTTACTCTGACTGAGGCGGGATTGAGCGTGCCGTCGAAATCGCTGTCATTGCTGAGAACGTTGATGACCTTGGCCGTATCGCGCGTGGTTACTACATTATCATCCACGACGGTAGGCGGCTGGTTGACCAGTGCAACCACCGTAATTGTGACCGTGGCCGTAGCGCAAAGCGGGGGGGCGGCGCTGTCGCAGACTTTGTAGGTGAAGGTATCCGTGCCCGCAAAACCTGGGTTCGGCGTATAGGTGATGACGCCGTTGGTCGTGTTCACGCTGGTCGAGCCGTTACTCGGTCCTGTCTGGACCGCAACGGAGGCCGGGTTTAAGGCCCCTTCCGGATCGCTGTCGTTGCTCAGAACGTTGATGGCCTTGGCCTGTCCGGCCGGGGTTGAAGCGTTATCGTTCACTGCTGTAGGCGGCTGATTGGCGGGCGGCGAAACGGTAATGTTGACCGTCGCGGCATTACTGCACAGAACGGGCGTCCCCTGATCGCACACCGTGTATTTGAATTGGTCCGTGCCGGTATAGCCGGCGGCAGGGGTGTACGTAACCCGGCCGTTGGTGGTATTGACGGTGACGCTGCCGTGAGCGGGATTCGCGGTAATCGTGACGGACGCGGGGTTCAGCGCGCCTTCAGGATCCAGATCGTTGGCGAGAATCGCAATGGTGACGGCCCGATCGCGTTGCGTAGTTGTGCTGTCATTCGTCGCTGTGGGCGCCTGGTTGTCCGGCGCCAGGACGTTAAGATAGACGATCGCGGTATCGCATTTGACCGGTGATCCGCTATCGCAAACTTTGTAGGTAAATTGATCATTGCCGCTGTAGCCTGATGCGGGCGTATAGGTAATCGTGCCATTGGCGTTCGCCTGGGCGCTGCCGTGGCCCGGCTGTAGGGTAACCTGGACGGAGGTTGTGTCCAGCGCGTTTTCCGGATCGCTGTCGTTGGCCAGGACATTGATCGTCTTGGCCTGCCCATAGGTGACGGTAATCGGGCCGTCATTCCCGGCGATGGGCGGCTGATTGGCGGCCGGCGGCGTGACGGTAATGCTGACCGTTGCGGTACCGCATTGGGGGGGAGAATCGGTGTTGCAGACGCGGTAGGTAAACTCGTCCGAGCCCGTGTAGGAGGCGGTCGGCGTATAGCGAATCGTGCCGTTGCTGTTGACCTGAACGCTGCCGTGACTCGGCTGCGCGACAATGGTGACGCTGCTGCTGTTGATCGTCCCGTCGGGATCGGTGTCGTTGGCCAGCACGTTGATGGTAACGGCCTGCCCTTGGGTCGTCGTGGCGCTGTCATTTTGGATCGAGGGAGGGATTGTTGCGTTGGGATCAAACGTGATGGTGATGATGGCGGGGTTGGATTCAGCGCCCGTCTGATCTTTGACCGTATATTCAATCGGGAACGGATCGTCGCGCAGCAATTGCGTGCAGGATGCGTCGGGCTGGCCCGCGGCCGTGCAGGGCGAAAACGTTACGTTGCCGGTACTCGTATTGACTTGCCAAACGCCCTCGTCGGGCATGACGACCCTGGTCAGCTTCTGGCTGAGGTTGCTGGGATTCAGCAAGCGCACCGAAGATGGCTGCAGATTGCCGTCGGCGTCAATGTCATTGCTGACGACGTTGATGGTCACCTGGGAGCCGAGGGGCTGATCAAGGCGGCTATCGTCTACGGCGATGGGCGTTGCATTGGGAGCGGCGTACAGGTTAAAGCTTTGTCGCACGCCGCCAAGCAGGCCAATAGCGACCGCCAGATAGAGGACAGCGCGCCATGCGCGGATCGCAGGCGCAGCTCTCCGCTCTGTCTGCCGCTCAGCCCAAGATACGCGCTTAACCAGGCGCCGGATAGAATGTATCGGAAAAGTACTTTTTGCCTTCATTAATTTTTACTCGCTCCGCCGCACCGGTATGCGGACTAAAATTTTCTGCGTCCGCCATCACGAACAACCCGCGTCAAACGTGACGCGAAGATTTATAGACAAAATACAGGCTCTATGTTGCATGCGTCATTACAAAACAATTCATGCAGGCTGCGCGAATTGTTGCAAGGCGTGAGTGCAATGTTGTGGGTGCAGTGCGTCAGCGAGGTAAGATGAGACGAGAATGAACAAGCTGTACCTTCGGGAGATATGACACAGGCCTGCTGCTGGGTGTATCTGACATTGTGCACGCTATATCCAACTCTGTCAAGAGAGACGTAGAATGCGTGAAAAAGGTTATGGGAAATTGTTCTCTTTGAAGCTACGATGGCGCATCTGCGTGCGCCAGGATTGGGCATAGCGGCCGCCGTGTGCGAGGAGTTCTTCGTGGGAGCCGGATTCCACAATGCGCCCGACCTCCATTACATGAATGATGTCGGCATAGCGGGCCGTCGTAAAGCGATGGGTGATGATGACGGCGGTGCGGCCCGAGGCAAGCAACCTGAAGCGTTCAAGCCAATCCGCTTCAGCCCAGGGATCCATGGCGCTGGTAGGCTCGTCCAGAATCATGATTGGCGTCTGGCGCAAATACGCGCGGGACAGGGCAATGCGCTGCCATTCACCCACGCTTAAGTCCGTGCCGCCTGCAAACCATTTGCCCAGCAACGTATCATAGCCCGCGGGCAGCCGTTCGATCGGCTCGACCGCATTGGCCGCAAACGCAGCTGCTTCGATATCTGCACGGCTTGCCGCGCTGGTAAGGTCGCCAAGCGCAATATTTTCTGCGACGGAGGCGTTATATTGCAAGGGCTGTTGGAAGAGAACGGTAATATGATTTCTTAATTCTGCGGGCGATAGATCGTGCAGGTCGGTTCCGTCCAACATGATCCGGCCTTCTTCCACGTCATAGAAACGGCAAAGGAGTTTAGCCAGGGTGCTTTTTCCGGCTCCGTTCATGCCCACGATTGCCGTAATCTTGCCGCCGGGAATGGTGAGGGTAAAGTCGTCAAGCGCCAGGCGGCTGCTGTCCGGATAGCGGAACGTCACATGATCGAGTTGCAGCGTAAGGGCGGATTCCGCTTTGATTTCCTGGGGATGCGCCGGGGCCTTGACCGTAGGCTCCAATTCCAGAAAAGCGAACAGATCGGTAAGGAAAAGGCTGTTGGTATAGATTTCGCCCATGCTGGTGAGCAACGTGCGTACCAGGCGTTGGCCCTGGCTGAACGCCTGGTAAAAGAGCGCCACATCACCCAGCGTGATCATGCCACGGATGGCCTGGCGGATCATCCATACCATAACGCCTGCGGTGATGGCCAGTGCACCGGCTCCCGCGGCCAGTTCGCCCAGCGCCTGCTGTTTGGCCAGCTGCGCGCGTTCGCCGCGCAATTGCGTGCGTAATTGGGCATATCGCGTGCGAAAGTGGTCGCCTAAGGCAAAGAGACGCATTTCCGACGCACTCTCGCGCGCGGTCTGCAGCCAGAAGAAGTAACTGGCTTGACGCTCGCGTTCCGTCGTGCGCATGCGCCAGCGATGAAGGGCAAGCCGTTGAGAGAAAACGATATAGAACGCGGGCAAGCTGCTGGCGATCAGCGCCAGGGGCAGCCACCAGCCGTAGGGAATCAGGACCAGCGCCATCGCGATCAGGGTCAGGCCGTTTTGCAGCAGGCTGCCCATGTTTTCCAACAGTGCGGTCGGCTTGCTCAATGCTTCGTAGCGCGCCCGATGCAGCTGATCAAAATAGGCGGGGGAATCGTAGAAAGCGATATCCACCCGCATGGACTGGCGTTGGACCAGCGCAGCGATATGGTCGCGCACGGCTTCAGCCTGTATGGTGCGCAAATAGCTCAGCAGCGAGCGGGTCGCCTCCGATACCACCATGATCGCGATCAGCGCCAGTACAAGGCCTAAAACGGGTTGAACCGTGATCCATAGCGATCCGGCCGAAATGTTTCCGTCAGTAGCCGCAACCAGGCGATTTACCAGGGCGCGCGTCAGGTAGACAGTTGCCACGGGCAGCAGGCCCTGAATCAGGAGCAGTATGAGCCAGCCGACCGTTGTGTGCGGCGCGGCTTCCCAGACCAGGCCCAGGGCGCGCAGCAGATAGGGCGCCTGGCGTAAACCCTTACGCAATCGGTCGGTCAGCAATGAGATGGCATTCATCATGGGGAGACGTTTTGCCCGCTGCGATTACGATATAGGCCCGGCTCCGTGATCGCGCGCATGGCGTTCGCGTCCAATGCGGCGGGCACGAAGGCAACGACTTGGTCGAGCCACGGTTCCGGATCTTGCAGCAGTGCATTGTAGTCTACTTCCAGCAGGTGCATGTTCGGCTGGTCGGCCAGCCAATCCATGGTTGCGGTGAGATGCTGTTGGAAGAGCGCCGCAATTTCTTCATCGTCGGCGCCTTTTTTCTCACCGCGATTATGCAGCATTTTCTTTTGCGATGCCAGTATCTCATTGAGGTCGCGGCGCATAAAAAGGATGTAATATTCATGTTCGGGAGGCAAATATGTAAGCAGCGCCGAAATAACCTTGACGACTTTACCCCGTGCATCCGCCACCCACGCGGTGTCGCCCTTGTCGAGCTGCTTTACCCGCTCCAACTCATAATATCCCTTGGGGTTATCGCTGTCTGCCGTACGGATGCCGTCAATAGAGACGGGAAGACCGCCCGCCTCCAGCATCTTCATCATCATAGACGTGCCCGAGCGCGGCAGGCCGGAGACAATGATGACGGACTGGGATGCGGCTGGAGCTTTTTTGTGAATGAGACTGCGTAATGTTTGTAACATAATTAGTTTGGTTCAGTGATTGTTAATTGGTGGTGATGAATTCATCGACCTACAGACAATTATCCTTCCCCTATTCTAGCATAGGCCTCGCTTACAAAATTCTCTGTCCCAATGCCGACGCGATCAGATCGACCGCCAGCTCGGCCGTGCGGTTGCGGTCATCCAGAATCGGGTTGATCTCCACCACGTCCATGGAACAGAGCTTGTGTGACTCGGCCAGAATTTCCATAAGCAGATGCGCCTCCCGGAAGCTGAGGCCGCCGCTCACGGGCGTGCCTACACCGGGTGCAAGGGTGGGCTCCATGACGTCCATGTCAAACGAAAGGTGAACCCGCTCCAGATGGTTGAGGTGGGTGAGCGCGCGCCGGGCCACCGTGGCCATGCCCAACTCGTCCACATCGCGCATGGTGTAGACGGTGATGCCGCTGTCGGCCAGGTGCGTGCGCTCCGCACCGTCCAGGTCCCGAATGCCGACCATGACGATGTCGTGGGGACGGATTTTGGGACCGGCGTGGCCCAGATCGACCAGTTCCTTATGGCCCTTGCCGGTGAGGACGGCTATGGGCATGCCGTGGATGTTGCCCGACGGCGTGGTCTCGGCCGTGTTGTAATCCCCATGCGCGTCCACCCAGATGAGCCCCACGGGACCGGCCGCGGCCGTGCCGCCCACCGTCCCGATGGCAATCGAGTGATCGCCGCCCAGAAAGATAGGCATCTCCGGCGTGGCAGCGCACTCCGCGGCCACGGTATAGATGGCTCGACAGGCCGCGACGACTTCGGGCAGATGACGCAGGCCGCCGCCGTCCGCGGCCACCCATTCATGCGCGCGGACCGCGCGTTCGTCCCGGCTGGGCACGGCGACGTTCCCTGCATCTTCCACTTGGTGACCGATGCGCTGAAGCCGCTCATATAGCCCGGCATAGCGGAGCGCGCTGGGCCCCATGTCCACGCCCCGGCGCTGCTGTCCGAAGTCCATGGGCACGCCCAGGAGGCGGAGTTGACGCATGTGTTGGTTAGTCATAATGGCGCTCCTGCTAATGCATAATGATGAATGGTGCATGGATAACGATACGGAACATGGTAAAATCAGGCAACTGAATCTGCTGTAATCCGCTATTCCCGCGTCATGCGCGGCCTGTTTTGGAGGAGATACCCATGCCAATCAAGCGAGTGATCGTCACTGTACTGGATAGCGTCGGCATCGGCGAGACGCCCGATGCCGCCTCCTTTGGCGACGTGGGCAGCAACACCCTGGGCAACATCGGGCGCGTCACGGGCGGGCTGCATCTGGCCAACCTGGAAAAGATGGGGCTGGCCAATATCGCCATCCTGCCCGGCCTGACGCCCCAGTCCGTACCCAGCGCCGTCTATGGGAAAATGGCCGAAGTCTCGCCCGGCAAGGATACCACAACCGGCCACTGGGAGCTGATGGGCATTCATCTCGTCCAACCGTTTCCGCTTTATCCCCAGGGTTTCCCGTCCGAGGTTATGGACCGTTACGCCGCCGAAACGGGGCGCGGCTGGCTGGGCAATTATCCTGCTTCCGGCACGGTTATCATCGAGGAACTGGGCGCTGAGCACATGGCCACGGGCAAGACCATCGTCTACACGTCCGGTGACAGCGTCTTCCAGATTGCCGCCCACGAGGAGATTATCCCTGTTGACGAACTCTACCGCATCTGCGAAATCGCCCGTGAAATTTTACGCGGCGAACATGAGGTGAGCCGGGTCATTGCCCGGCCTTTTGTGGGCGAGCCGGGTAACTTTACCCGCACGGCCAATCGTCGGGACTTCTCGGTTGAACCGCCCGAGCCGACGCTGTTGGACATCCTCAAGGACGCGGGCATGATGGTCTACGCCGTGGGCAAAATTGAGGATATCTTCGCAGGGCAGGGCATCACCCACGCGGTCCACACGCAGGATAATATGGACGGCGTGGATCAGACCCTCATCGCCATGCGCGAGCAGACGGAACCCGGCCTCATCTTCACCAATCTGGTCGATTTTGACGCCAAATTCGGCCACCGCAACAATCCCCAGGGCTACGCCGATTGCCTGGCCGAGTTTGACGCACGCCTGCCTGAGCTCGTGACGGCTCTGCGGGAAGATGATCTGTTGGTCATCACCGCCGATCACGGCAACGACCCCACCACGCCCAGTACCGATCACTCCCGGGAGTACGTGCCGATTCTGCTGGTCGGTCCTGCCTTGCCCCGCGGCGTCAACATCGGCGTGCGCGCCACCTTTGCCGACCTGGCCGCCACCATTGCCGAACTGCTGGAGGTAAAGGCCCCTGCCCAGGGCGTAAGTTTTGCAGCGGAGATTCTCGGCGGTTGACGACTGAAGATTGAAGATTGAAGATTGAAGATTGAAGATTGAAGATTGGCAATTTGAAGTTACTATCGTTCAAATACTAATCTTTGCTCCTCAATCTTTAATTTTTGCGCTTTCTCCTTCCAAATCGTTACGCTGCCCTCGCCTAACACGCTCCATTCTCCGCTTCCGTTTCTAACCAGAGCGGTGAGGCTGTCAATGCCGATGATGGTGACACGATTGGGAATGAGCCGCCGGCCTGCAGAGCGTACGGTCGGGGGGACCCTGTCAAAGTGGGGTACGACGGTTACGCCGGGAAGCAAGTTGAAGCCCGAATGCCAGCCCGTGTAGCTCACAAACTTATCACCCAGAATCATGGCTCCCGCGCTGCACCCGGCAATAACGCCGCCCGCCTCCCCCACGCGCAAAATAGCCTGCCGGGCCAGGCTCCCTTTCAGCGTTCTGTGAAGATAGTCGGGACGGCCGCCGGAGAGGTAGACGAAGTTGGCAGCCTCGATCTGCGCGGCCAGCTGGGGATCGTTGGCGCTTGCCCGGTCAACTACCGGCGGCGAGCTGACCTCAGCGCCCAGACGCGTGAAGTATTCTTCGCCCCGCTCTGACCAGTACGCGACCCGCTGGGGGCCTTTATGCGCTGCAGCCGTCGCCAGGCAAACGACTCTGGCCGGCGCTGCCAATTGGGCCAGCAGATACCGGTCCACTATTTCCATTTGCGGCAGGTACTCACCACTGCCCAGAAGCGCCAGAATCAACTTGCCCCCACCTCTGACATAGCAGCGGAAATGGCAGCAACGCCCATTTGCACCACCTCCATATCTTCGTGTTCGGGCAGTCCGCTCACCGCCACCGCGCCTACGACTACGCCGTCGGCCCGAACCGGCACGCCGCCGCCCCAGCCGATATAGCGGGAGTCGCCGAAGTAGGCCATATCGAAGCCGGCCGCGGGGTCCCGGGCCGCCTGGCCCAGTTCGTAGGAAGTTTTGCCTTCCCGGGCCGCGGTCCATGCTTTGTTGGCCGCAATGCGGATGGACGGCAGGGGCGCGCCGTCCATCCGCAGGAGGGCGATCAGTTCGCCGTGGGCATCGGCTACAACGATGACCGCGGCCTTGCCCCGGCGCTGAATTTCGGCTTCAATCGTGTCCAGGGCCAGACGCGCATCGGCCCGGCTGAGGGTAGTAATTTGGCGCATGATGGATATCTTGTTCTCCTGTAAATTCTTGTATAAGCGCGGCAAGCTCCGCGCGATCTATGCGTTTATTCCAGCGCCTGTTCGACCGCGCGCCGGGCATGCAGCGACGTGGTGTCGAAGAGGGGGACGTCCGTGTGCTCTTGCTGCACCAGCATGACGATCTCCGTGCAGCCCTCGATGATGCCCTGGGCGCCGCGCGCACGCAAATCATCCATGATGCGGAGATATTCCCGGCGCGAGCCGTCCTCTACCACGCCCAGGCACAGCTCGTCATAGATGACCCGGTGGATGATCTCCCGGTCAGCCGGCGGCGGAATCAGAACGTCGAGGCCGAACTTGTCGCGAAGCCGGCCTTTGTAAAACTCTTCTTCCATGGTGAAGCGTGTGCCCAGCAGGCCGACCGCGTCCATGCCCGCGGCCCGAATGGCGTAGCCCGTGGCGTCGGCGATGTGGAGCAGGGGAATCGTTACGGCTTCTTCAATGGCCGGGGCCACCTTATGCATGGTGTTGGTGCACAGGAGCAGGAAGTCCGCGCCCGCGGCTTGGGCCTGCCGCCCGGCCTGGGCCAGGGCATTGCCCGCGGCGGCCCAATCGCCCGCATGCTGCATGACTTCGATGGCCTGGAAATCCACGCTGATCAGGGCGATGCGCGCCGAGTGCAGGCCGCCGAGCCGCGTCTTTACGCCCTCGTTGATGAGGCGATAATAGAGCGCGGTACTTTCCCAACTCATGCCGCCAATCAGGCCAATGGTTTTCATGTCGCCCTTCTCTCCCATTCTGCGCGCGTAATCGCGTATTCCACATCATCGCCTTCCCACACGTCGCCCTCCTGGAACGACGTATCGGCCGCGGCCAGGTCTGCCGACGTCAGGCGGAAGCGCCGCGTGAAGCGGAGTCCTGCCTTTTCCATAACCCGCCGTGAGGCCAGATTCTCTTCATACGCGGATGCGGTGATGCGCTCCAGCCCGGCTTGCGTAAAGCCCCGGCGGATGAGCGCTTCCACGCCTTCTGTGGCGTAGCCCTGTCCCCATACGGCCCGGCGCAGGCGGTAGCCCAGCACGGCCTGCGTCTTTGCATCCGCCCGACGCAGGCTAAACCAGCCGAGGAACGCGCGCGTGACGCGGCTTTCCGCGGCCCAAAAGCCCATGGGCGGCTCCTCTCGCCCAGCGTCAATAAAGCGGGGCAGCATCTCGCTATCGATGACCGCACGCGGCGTTCCCGGCCCGCCGGTCAGATAGCGCATGACCGCGGGATCGTCGTCCAGAGCAAAGAGATTGTGGCCGTCGTCCAGGCCAAAACGGCGCAACTGCATGCGGGCGGTGAGGATCATCCTGGCATAATACTCGGCGGATAAAATTGGCACAAATTTACGCTGAATGGAGCGAGGATGCGGAGTGGCGATAGGGGCGGAGTAGCGATGCGGTGATGGTGCGGTGGGGCGCGGAGATTGATCGTTTGCCGGTCGGGCGGACGCCGCGAGTTGGGAACCTGCGGGATGGTCTTTCGGCCGGGTTAAATTGCATCCGCCGACCCAAAATCATCGCCCCAGCCCCGGTTGATGGTAAAATGGTCTGCGATCAATTTGTTTAGCCATGTCGAAACCCTATGCCAGATCAGAATGATGCCGCGGCCCAGCCGCTGATTGAACTGCATAACCTGTCCAAGCGCTTTCGTATTCAGGAGGCGCAACGCTCCTGGCGCGATCTCTTTCTTCACCTGAGCCGCCGCCAACGGGACCCCAGTGACTATTTCTGGCCCCTGCGTGATGTCAGCTTTACCATCCGGCAGGGCGACGCGGTGGGCGTGCTCGGTCCCAACGGGTCGGGCAAGAGCACGCTGCTCAAGCTGATTGCCGGAATCCTTACGCCTACGGCAGGCTCCATCACCGTGCGGGGGCGGGTAGCCTCGCTGCTGGAGCTGGGCGCGGGCTTTCATCCCGAGCTGACGGGCCTGGAAAATATTTACCTCAACGGCTCCATCTACGGTCTGAGTCGGGAGGAGATCGACGAGCAGCTCTCCAGCATCATCAGTTTTGCCGAGTTGGGCGACTTTATGAACACGCCCGTCAAGCACTATTCGTCGGGCATGTATGTGCGCCTGGGCTTCTCCGTGGCCATCCACACCAACCCGGACGTGCTGATTGTGGATGAAGTGCTCACCGTAGGCGATACCCATTTTCAGAACAAGTGCATGGACGCGATTCAGCTCTTCCGGGATCGGGGCGGTACCCTCTTGCTGGTTTCCCACGATCTCAGCACCGTTCAGACCATCTGTAACCGCGCGCTCTGGTTTGAGGGCGGCCACATTCAGGCCGATGGTCACCCGGTGGACGTGATTATGCAGTACAAGAATTTTGTGGCCGAGCGGGAAAATGAGAGCGGCGCCGGCTTTTCCCACGAGCTGGACAGCAGCCGACGCTGGGGAACGGGCGCGGCCCTTATCACCGACGTCAAGCTGACCAACGAAGCGGGCGAAGAGCGCAGCATTTTCTACACCGGCGAGCCCTTTATCGTACGGCTGCGTTATGCCGCCTCCCATCCCCTGCAAAACGTCATCTTCGGCCTGGCGCTCCATGCCCAGCACGGAACCCACGTTACGGGCCCCAACACGCGGACTGACGGCCTTACTATTCCCGACCTGGCCGGCGAGGGCGAGATCGTCTACCGGGTGGATAATTTGCCGCTGATCGAGGGCGGATACGCACTTTCCGTATCCCTGACCAACGGCAACGACTCCATCATGTACGACTATCACGATCGGGCGTACCCCTTCCGGGTCTATCAGGGCCGCTCTCTGGAGAGTCACGGCCTCATCGCGCTGGGCGGACACTGGTCGCCGCCTCGGTCGTCTGATGAGGCTTCGCCGTCGGCCGCCCCGTCAGACGCTCAGCCGGTTTCCCTTCCCAACCATGACTGAAACGCCCGCGGCAACCGGACGCAGCCGGGTTCTGCTCATCAGCCACGATGTGATTGGCAAAACCATGGCCGGTCCGGGCATCCGCTACTACCATTTGGCCGCTGAGTTGGCCCGTCACGTCGATCTGACTTTGGCCGTGCGCGCCGATGACGGCCCGCCGCCCCCGCTGCTCCAGGCGGAAGGCCAATCCGTCCCGGTGACGGGCTACAGCCGAGGCGACTGGCCTTCGCTTCAGCCCGCGGCTGCGGCTGCCGATGTCATCATCCTGCCCACGGATACCGCGACCGAGTTCCCCCAACTGGCCGATTTGCCCGCGGCCCTGGTCATCGACGGCTACGATCCCCTCATGGCCGAATGGCTGGCCCTCTTCAGCGACCTGCCCGAGCCCCAGCGCAGCGCGGCATGGGATAAGCGTATGGCCGAGCTGCACGTCCAGTATCGCATGGGCGATCGCTTCCTCTGCGCCAGCGAACGTCAGCGCTACTGGTGGCTGGGCCAGCTTGAAGCCGCAGGCCGCCTGCACCCCGCCGCCTTTGCTGCGGACCCCGGGCTCCATAACCTGGTCATGGTGACGCCCTACGGCCTGCGCAGTACCCCGCCTGTTCATCGGGAACCCGTTGTGCGCGGCGTCTGGCCCGGCATCGGCCCGAACGATAAGCTCGTGCTCTGGGGCGGCGGTCTTTGGCCCTGGCTGGATCCCGTGACGGCCATCCGCGCCGCGGGCCGCATCCGCAGGCAGCGGCCGGACGTGAAGCTCATTTTTCCCGGCACCCGCCATCCCAATCCCGCGATGGCGGGGATGCCCACCCGAAACGCGGCCGCCATGGCCTGCGCCGAGGAACTGGCCCTGCGCGGCACGACCGTCTTTTTTGGCGATTGGGTGGACTATGAATTGTGGCCCAGCCTGCTGCTGGAGTGCGACGTCGCGCTCACGCTTCATTACGACACGGTTGAGACCCAGCTCGCCTTCCGCAGCCGCCTCTTTGACTATATCTGGGCGGGCCTGCCCACGGTCGCGACCACGGGCGACGCCACCAGCGATCTGGTGCGTCAATACGGACTGGGGCGGGTGGTGGATTATGAAGATGACGCGGCTGTGGCGGCCGCCGTTTTGGACCTGCTGGCGCAAGACGATATTGCTTCTTTTGACGACGCGCGCCGGGCGTTATCCTGGTCCAGCGCCGCGGCTTCCCTGGTTGAATTTTGCCGCGCGCCCAGCCGTGCGCCGGATCGACCCCAGGGTCCGGCTCCCTTGGCGCCCTATTGCCGCCAGGAGCAGACGCACGTAACCGCGCGCCTGGCCGAGGCTGACGCCCGCATCGATGAGTTGAACGCGCTGGTGGAAGGGTATGCTAATGGGCGGGTCATGCGTCTCCTTAACCGGATTGCGTATTGGCAGCAACGCCTGCAGGGAGGGCGTCATGAGTAATCGACCGGCTGTCGTCATCATCCCCGTCTGGAACGGACGCGACTACCTGCCGCGCTGCCTGGATGCGCTCCTGGCCCAGACCTACGCGCCCATGACCGTCATTGCCGTGGACAACGCCTCTGACGACGGTTCGGCGGATCTCATTGCGCAACGTTATCCCGGCGTGACGCTCCTGCGCCAGGGTCAGAATCTGGGCTTTGCCGGCGCGTGCAATGCGGGCATGCGCGCGGCAGAAGCGGACGCTCTCCGCGTCATCCTCAACCAGGACACGGAAGTGCGTCCCGGTTGGCTTCAGGCCCTGGCGGACGCGCTTTCTGCGGAGGACGCAGGGCTCGCGGGCAGCAAGGCCCTCTATCCCGACGGTACGATTCAGCATGCGGGCGCAACCCTGGATCCCCACGTGGGCGGTCGGCATATCGGCGTGCACGAAGCCGACGACGGTCGCTTTGATGCGCCGGGCGAGCCCGATTTCCTCTCGGGCGTCTCCCTGGCAATTACGCCCGCCGCCTATGCCGCCGCGGGCGAGTTGGACGAAGGGTTTGTCGGGGCCTATTTTGAAGATGTGGACTGGTGCTACCGGGTGCGCGCCGCGGGCTTTCGCCTGGCTTATGCGCCGGATTCGGTTCTGGTGCATCACGAAGAGAGTCGGGCCCACGAGGAGTCTTTTGACGCCATTTTCCGCTATCAGCGCAATCGCCTGCGCCTGCTCCTCAAACATTGGTCCATGGCGCGGCTGCGGGACGATTTCCTGCCCGCTGAGCAGGCGTGGCTGGGCCGGCAACTGTCGGCTACCTTCGTCAGCGCGGTACAGAGCGCCTACAGCTACCACCTCTTCCACCTGGACGAGATGATGGCGTGGCGAGAGAGTTTTCTGGGCGATCGGGCGGGCACATTGCCCGAAGCGGCCGATCTGCTCGTAACGCTGCGTTTGACGTACACCACCGGGCCCGCATTCCCGCCGGTAGGCGGCCTGCCGGATGACGGGGCGCATACCGCCACGCGCGTCACCCAATTGCTGCGCGAACTGGACGCGGAGGCCGCCGCGCCGCTTCACTGGCCCCGTTCGACCGTCCCGCTGCTGGGGCCCGGGATTGACGGACTGCGCCGGATTTGGTCGCGCCTGGCGGCCGATCCCGCGGTCTATGCCGAACTGGCCCGGGCCCGACGCATGAACGCGACCCTGCGCAATGCCCTGGCGGAACTGGAAGCCGAGCAACGCCGCCTGGCCGATCTCTCTGTGGCCTATGCCCAGGTCAACGCACGGGAGACCGCCCTGCTTCTGGCCGAGGTGCGTACGCTCATGGCGCGTCGGCAGCCGGAGGAGTAGCGCCGCGCCATGATGGAATTTCGCCTGATCCTGGTCCTCAGCGCCATGTTCTTTCTGCCCGGCGCGGCTCTCTTGACGCTCACCGGCGCGTGGCGACGCTGGAAAGGGCTTCAGCGCGGGATCATGGCTGTGGGCCTGAGCATCGCCTTTTACCCGGTCTTCTTTTACAGCGTACGCTTTTGGCTGCCCGGCGCGGCTATTCATGGCGGCGTGTTGGCGGCCTTGTTGCTTGCCGCCGCGTTCGCGGTTGCGTGGGGCATGCAGCAGTACGGCGTAGCGCTCTTTGCCGTGCACGGCCTGGAGTGGATCGCGCTGGGCGTCTTTGCCCTGACCGCGCTTTCCCGCTTCTGGTTCGCCCTAGATTATCCTTTCCCCGCCTGGTCCGATTCGCTCCATCACGTCATGCTGACGGAAATAACCGCGCAGCAGGGACGGCTGCCCGTTTCGCTGGAGCCTTATTACCCGGTGGACATCAGCATGTACCACATGGGGCTCTACGCGCTGAGCGCCGCGGCCATGCAGCTGGCCCGGGTTCCTGCGCCGGATGCCCTGTTGTGGACGGCCCAGTTTCTCAACGCGGCCTGCGGGCTGGGCGTTTACCTGGTTTTGGACCGCTATGCCGGGCGTCCGGGCGCGATCGTGGGTGCGGCTGTGGCCGGCCTTTTTTCGGTTCAACCCGCGCTCTATGCCAACTGGGGGCGCTTTACCCAACTCGCCGGCCAGGCCATTCTCCTCATCGCGGCCGCGGCTTTGGCGGAAGCCGCTCAGGGTTGGGCCGTGACTGCCCGGACCAGACGCGGCCGGCTGGTCGATGTTTTTTTTGCTGCCATGCTGTCGGCCGCGGTCTTTTTGCTTCATTTTCGGGTGGCGCTCTTCTACCTGCCCCTGTTGTTGATTCTCTTCATTTGGCTGCTGTGGCGGGCGCGCGCCACGGGCAAAGCAGGGGCGGTTTTTATCGGCTTCGTCCTCATGGGCATTGCCGCGCTCTTCCTGGTGCTGCCTACCTTCTGGGAAGCTTATCAATCCTTTGCGGGCAAGGTCGCGGCGGCAGGCGATATCATCACCGAAGCGGAGAGCGCGACCACCGAGCAAAATTACTACGTCTTTCCCTGGGCCAGCGTGCCTTATCTGGTCGCGCCCCGCTGGTTGCTCTGGATTACGGGCCTGGCCGCGGTGTGGGGGCTGCTGCGGCGCAATCGCGTCATCGTGATTGCCCTGCTCTGGATCGGCGCGCTGCTCCTCATCGGCAACGCTTATCTCACCGGCATACTCATGGTCAGCCTGACGAATATGGGCGCGATTCTCATCATGCTCTATCTGCCCATCGCCCTCATCATCGGCGCGGGCGTGCAGGAGCTTCTGGCCGTGCTGCCCGCTGCCTTCCAATCGCGTGCAGGGGTCGCGGCGAGCGTCGTGGTCCTCCTGCTGGGTGTGTGGGGCGTGCCGGCCCGCGCGCAGACGGTGGAGGCCTATCGTCACTTCGTTACGCCTGCTGACCTGACGGCAATCGCCTGGATCAAAGAGAATATCCCTGCGGACGCCAAGTTCGGCATCAACACCTACTTTTGGCTGCCCCGGGCGCCCCACGGCGTGGACGCGGGCTACTGGCTGCCCTACCTGACCGGCAATCCTACCAATGCCGCGACCATGCTCCTCTACGGCGAGGCGGATGCTGCGCTGACGGAGCAATTTATGGCTGAATCGGCCGCGGTGGAAAAGTTGGAAGCGGGACCGGAAGCCGTCGGCGAGGTCTACGATTTGGGCATCCGCTATCTTTACATCGGAGCGGCGGGCGATTTTTCCGGCCCGGGTCTGGATGCTGAGTTATTGCGTCAGTCGCCCCGGGTGGCGGTCATCTACGCCCAGGACGGCGTGACGGTTCTGGCCCTGCTGCCGGAGGAGGAGTGACCATGCGCGTCCTCTTCGTTACGCCTTTCTTTCCGCCCGATTACACCGGCGGCGCGGAGGTCTCCCTTTACCATTCGGCCCGGGGGCTCATGCAGCGGGGCGTTCAGGTCTCCATCCTGACTATTAACATGCGCATGCCGGAAACGGCCGATCACTGGTACGACCTGGACGGCCTCCACGTGCATCGCGTGCGGTTTGGCTCATCCCTGCCCGGCGGTGAGATTTTCGATCCGCGCATTTATCGATCCGTGCGGCGGGAGATCGCCGCATTGGCGCCGGATATTGTTCACGTGCACAATGCATCGGGCGCGTCATTGGCTCCCCACGCTGCAGCCCGACACGCGGGCGCGCCTTTGGTCAACACCCTGCATGACCATTGGCTCCTCTGCCCCAACAACATGCTCTTACGCGAGGATTACACCATCTGCGACCCGGCCGTTCATCCCCAGGGTTGCGCCGACTGCCTGCGGGGGTACGACTACTGGGCTGACGTACCTCATCGCCGCCGTCTCTTTCAGCGCCTGACGCGGGGCGCACTTTTCCTCTCGCCCAGCCAGGCCCTCATCGATTATCACGTGGCCGCGGGCTACGACCCGGACCGCTTCCGCCTGGTGCGCCTGGGTTTCGCTGAAACGCCCGTCCAGGCGAGCCGTCATCCGGCCGTCGCGCGCATGCGGGATGCGGCCCGGACGAGACCCCTTGTGGCCTATACGGGCGGTGGCGTGGGCATCAAGGGCAGTCAGGTGATGTTGGAAATGTTGCCTCTCCTCTACCAGCGGTTGCCCGAGGTGCGGGTCGCCCTGGCCGGCAGCATGGACTTTTCCACGACGGCCGCGTTTCAGCAGCAGCCCAACGCTTATGTGCTGGGGCGTCTGCCCTTTGTCGCCATGCGTTCGCTTTTCGCTCTGGCCGACCTCTCTTTGCTGCCCTCCATCTGGCCCGAGAATTCGCCGGTGACCATCTTCGAGAATTATCAGGCGGGCACGCCGGTAGCGGGCAGCCGCATCGGCGGCATTCCCGAACTCATCGATCACGGACGCACCGGCTATCTCACACCTTATGGTGATCCGGCCGCGCTGGCTGATGCCGTTGTGGAGCATTTTACCCGACCTGCGGTCGTGCGCCGCCGCATGCGTCGCGCCTGCCTGGAGACGGTGCGCACGGAATTTTCGCTGGATCAACATCTGGACGCGTTACAAGCCGTCTACGCTGAGGTGGCGGCCTGATGCGCATTCTCCACGTCACCCACCAGTACGCGCCTGCCATCGGCGGCAGCGAGCAGTACATCACTCAGCTTTCCGAGGAAATGGCCCGCCGCGGTCATACGGTGAGCGTCTTCACCAGTCGTTCCGTCGATTACCGCACCTGGGCCGACACGCTGCCGCGGCATGAAGTGCGCAACGGCGTGAGCATTACCCGCTTTACCGCTCTGCCCCGGCGCGGCGCCACGTGGCGCATGCTGGACATGGGCCTGCGCAATTATGACGCCGGACCGGCCTGGCTCTGGGAGCCGCTGATCTGGTACGGTAACGGGCCGGTCATGCCGGGACTTTATCCGTCGATTCGCCGCCACGCGCAGGAATTCGACCTGGTTCATATCAGCCAGCTTCATTACGCCCACGCCTGGCCCGCCTTTCGCGCGGCCAAATCAGCGGGATTGCCTATCGTCATGACGCCCCATCTCCACGCCGAACAGCGGGAAACCTATGATGTGGGCTATATGCGCAACATTTTGCGCGGCAGCGATGCGGTCATTGCCGTGACCCGGGCGGAAAAGGCGTTTATCCAGCGCCAGAAGTTGTCCGCCCGGGTGATCGTGGGCGGCAACAGCCTACAGCTCAGCGAGTTTCCCCTGCAGGATGGTCGTGCTGCCCGTCACGCGTTCGGCCTGCCTGAGGACGCCTTTGTCGTCCTCTTTCTGGGACGCAAGACCGGCTACAAGGGGCTGGATAAGGTATTGACCGCGTTTCGTACGCTGTATGGGCTGCGGGAGAATGTTTATTTGCTGGCCGTAGGCGCGGAGACGGACGAATCCCGCCGCCTGTGGGCGGAGCAGGGTGCGCTGCCCGGCGTAATCGTGCGGGATGCAGTCAGCAACGCAGAGCGTCTGGCCGCGCTGGCCGCGTGCGATGTGCTGGCCATGCCCTCTACGGGCGAGGCATTCGGCATCGTCTACCTGGAGGCGTGGGCCTATGGCAAGCCGGTCATCGGGGCCGATATTCAGGCCGTGGCCGCGCTCATCAACGACGGCGTGAACGGCTTTATTATTGATCCGACCCGGCCGGCGGCGCTGGCGGCGCGTCTGGCGCAATTGGCTGACGACCCCCCATTGGCTGCGGCAATGGGGGCCCAGGGACATGCAGAATTGCTGGCCCGCTATACCTTGGCGCGCCAGGGCGATATTGTAGAGAATCTGTACCGGCGGGTTATCCGCCATGGGGGGAGTGCATGAGCAGCGATTCCGGCTTGAACCAACCAGCAGGGCAGCGTCTTTTTTCCATTGTGCAAAATGAAATTGCCGTGCAAATTGCCGTGGATGCAGGCGATCAGGATGATATTGTCCGGGCGATTTGCGCCGGAACCTTTGCCTTTCCCGACCATTATTACTTACTGCCCGCGCTCCTGCCGCCGGGCGGGCGGGTGCTGGACCTGGGCGCGCATCTGGGCACCTTCGCCCTGTTTGCCGCGGCTCTGGGCTATGAGGTTCTGGCCGTGGAGGCGTCGCCGAGGAACGCCGCGCTTTTGACGGTCAGCCGGGAAGCCAACGGCTTCACCAATTTGCAGATCGAGCATTGTGCGGTGAGCGACGTTTCCGGCTCCCTGGACTTTATTTCCTCCGGCCCCTACGGAATCGTGGACAATCCTTACATTGACGGCGTCACGGTTAGCGTACCCGCCAGGACAGTCCCGCAACTGCTGGCGGCGCGGGAGTGGGAGAGTGTTGACTTTATCAAAATGGATATCGAGGGCTCCGAAATTGCCGCGCTGACGGGCATGGGCGATCTGTTGGCCGGGGAGGAAGCGCCGATTATCCTCTACGAGTCCAACGCGCATACGCTGGGCCTGTTGGGCCACACGCCCCAGGAAGCGACGAATCTGCTGGTGAATGCCGGTTATCAGACCTATCACGTTTTGGGGCGACGCCTGGCCGCGCAATTGCCCGACGCCGGTCAGCCCAGCATCAACATGGAGTGCCTGGTGCTGAAGCGTCCTCTGGCGGACGCGGAGATGGATGGATGGCGCGTGACATCGCCCCTGACGCGCCGGGAGACCTTTGGCCTGATTTGGCATGACCTGCGCTTTCCCCATCCCCATAACCGAGCCTATGCCCGCCGGGAGCTAAGGCGCCGGTTGCTGAATCTGGTTTAACGATCGCCGTACTGCTCAAGCCTGCCCTGAGCTTGCCGCAGGGTGGTCCCCGTGCCGGGAGAGCCGATGCCGACTGCTGTCGAGCCTAAGCCCTCCGGCAATCACCCGGCCCGGCTTGAGCCGGTTTCCCGTAGCAGGCGGCGGTTTCAGCCGCTGCCGCTGAGCCGAGCCGGGCGTCGCTGAAACACGTTGTGGTGAAACGGATTCGTCCACGCGGTTGTTCGTTCCGCTCCGGTATAAGCGTGCCCGGAGAGAGGAAGTAGCCGATTCGAGATCGGAGGGTTGCCGTGATTGTTGCCGCAAACGTCCCCGGCACGGATTACTGATTGGGTCGTCAAAAATGTTCGTGTAATCCGTGCCGGGGACGTGGGCTTGGGCCATCATTGAAGTAAACGCCCTGTACATCTACGGGTATTGTTTGAGAAATACCCCAAACGCCGGATCACAGGGCCGTGACTGGGTTGGTTTTATCACCTTAGCTCGTGGTCCGGTTTTTGAGGTCAATTATACGTCCGCTGTTGACCCCGCGTTTACACCTTGAAGCCAGGAGAATTTGTTTGGCAGGTCAAGAGTTAATTATTGCCGGGCATTTTGTCGACAATGTATTGATCAAAGGCATATCCTGCTGCAACAATAAATAGTCCAAGAATGCCCAACAATAGGTTACGCGTCATAGCTATAATCACAATCAAGCTCATCCACCCAAATAGAAGATAATTAAACCGACGTTTGAATTTTGGCTTTACGGTCTTATAACGAAAATATTCAAAGCCGTAGGCATACACTAGGATTAGCATGACTACTGTTAGGACTCCCCATAACATCTCTTCCGTCATGACTTTATTCCATACTTTCCGACCAAACTCACTGAGGCGAGAGAGGATCAATGATTACGTCATAGGTAAGTTGACCTATCCCACTAATGATACCAATAACAGGAAACGGATTAGCCACCGCAGTTATGCTGACAACCCAGACATCCAGTTGTGATGCATCGCCATTCTCATAAGCCTGGGCCGTATGCACTACCGCCGCTGCTGTGGCCGTCTGATTGATGATGACACCTCCGGCAGTACCAGCTAAGGTAGCCCCTCCACTGGGAAGCGCACCGGCGAGCGAAGCGGTAGCAAGAGCATTCCCGCCGAGAGCAGCCAAATCGTAGCCAATCGCCTGGCAATCCCAGATATCACCGCATGGTTGCGGCTCATCCCAAGGAACATAAATGTCATTGCCATACTTCGCGGAGAGGAAATCTAACCGATGCTGTTCAGCATCTTGATACGCGTGAAACGGTATGTGTCAAGAACTTTGAGACAACTTTGTGCGAGAAAT